>NZ_JAOWFV010000036.1:0-184205 GCF_030333505.1 Citrobacter sp. CK189
TGGTGGCTACGACGGGATTCGAACCTGTGACCCCATCATTATGAGTGATGTGCTCTAACCAACTGAGCTACGTAGCCATCTTTTTTCGCGTTACCTTATCGGCGTTGCGGGGCGCATTATGCGTATTGAGCCTTGAAGCGTCAACCTCTTTTTCATTGAAAATGGCCGGAATGTGACTGTTTGGTTAGGTTGCGAACAGCGTGACGCAATATTCGGCAATTATTGGTTATTAATCGTTTTTTGCGGTGAAAAAACGGCGTAAAAAAAGAGTCCCGCAGGACTCTTTTTATCACGATAACTTATTTATAAGCGGACTGGTGTACGCCGACGGCGCGGCCTGATGGATCGTCCATCGTTTTGAACGCCTCATCCCATTCGATGGCCTTCGCAGAAGAACAGGCGACGGACGGGCCGCCTGGCACACATTCTGCCGCGCTGGGTACCGGGAACAGCTCTTCGAAGATTTCACGGTACAGGTACGCTTCTTTAGAAGATGGCGTGTTGTACGGGAAACGGAAGCGGGCGGTTTCCAGTTGCTGGTCGGAAATTTGCTCCGCCGCGACCTCTTTCAGCGTGTCGATCCAGCTGTAGCCGACGCCGTCAGAGAACTGCTCTTTTTGACGCCATGCCACGCTTGCGGGCAGGTAGGATTCAAAACATTCACGCAGGATATGTTTCTCCATTTTGCCGTTGCCGCACATTTTGTCTTCCGGGTTGATGCGCATCGCCACATCGAGGAATTTCTTATCCAGGAACGGGACGCGGGCTTCGACGCCCCAGGCAGACATCGCTTTGTTGGCGCGAGCGCAGTCAAACATATGCAACGCCTGTAGCTTACGCACGGTCTCTTCGTGCAGTTCTTTGGCGTTTGGCGCTTTATGGAAGTAGAGGTAGCCGCCGAACACTTCATCGGAACCTTCGCCGGACAGCACCATTTTGATTCCCATCGCTTTGATTTTACGCGACATTAAATACATCGGCGTCGAGGCGCGAATGGTGGTGACATCGTAAGTTTCGATGTGGTAAATCACGTCGCGAATCGCATCCAGACCTTCCTGCACGGTGAAGTGAATTTCGTGATGCACGGTGCCGAGATGGTTTGCCACTTCCTGCGCGGCTTTCAGATCCGGGGAGCCTTCCAGACCGACAGCAAAGGAGTGCAACTGAGGCCACCAGGCTTCCGAACGTTCCTGATCTTCCACGCGGCGTGCGGCGAATTTCTTGGTGATGGCGGAAATGATAGAGGAATCCAGGCCGCCCGAGAGCAATACGCCGTATGGCACGTCTGACATCAGGTGGCTTTTGACGGACTCTTCCAGCGCCTGACGCAGCACGTTTTTGTCCGTTTCGTTGTCTTTCACTGCGTCGAACTCGAACCAGTCGCGCTGGTAATACTGACGAATCTCACCGTCTTTGCTCCACAGGTAGCTGCCTGCCGGGAACTCTTTAATCGTGCGGCAGACCGGCACCAGCGCCTTCATTTCAGAGGCGACATAAAAGTTGCCGTGCTCGTCATGACCCATATAAAGCGGGATGATCCCGATGTGGTCGCGACCAATCAGCCAGGCATCCTGTTCGCTGTCGTACAGCGCAAAGGCGAACATACCCTGTAAGTCGTCGAGAAATTCCACCCCTTTTTCCTGGTACAGCGCGAGGATCACTTCACAGTCAGACCCGGTCTGGAACTGATAGCGGTCGCCATATTCCGCGCGTAATGCCTGGTGGTTATAAATTTCACCGTTAACGGCCAGCACATGTGTTTTCTTTTCGTTGTACAGCGGCTGCGCACCGGCGTTGACGTCGACAATAGACAGACGCTCGTGTGCCAGAATCGCGTTATCGCAGGCGTAAATACCGGACCAGTCAGGGCCGCGATGGCGCATCAAACGTGACAGCTCAAGGGCTTTTTTACGCAGCTCAACCGCGTCTGTTTTGATATCGAATACGCCAAAAATAGAACACATAACCTTCTCCATTAACCCGTTGCGTGGTGCTTTTTTGTGTTTGCTTGTTTATGAAAATGCCGCAAAGCCGCAGGGTTCGCAAGAGATTTGGCGTGATGAAAGCAAAAAATGCAATGGCAGTTGTTGAATGATGAAAAAAGATTACGTAATGAGCGTGTTTATTGATGAATCGATAATTTTATGGCGATTTTATTAAATGATGTTTTTTATCAGGCCTACGATTCGAACAGAACAATATTGTAGGCCTGATAAGCGCAGCGCTATCAGGCTGGGGGGCGTTTTCAGATAACGTCGATTTCGGCGACGGAAGGATAAATCCAGCTTGGTCTGAACGGCATGTCGTCGATATCGTTGAGCGTTGAGACGCCAGAGAGCACCAGAATGGTTTCCAGACCGGCCTGGAATCCCGCCAGAATATCGGTGCGCAGATTGTCGCCGACGATAACGGTCTCTTCCGAGTGTGCCTGCATTTTGTTTAACGCGGCGCGGATAATCCACGGGCTGGGTTTACCGACGTAAAAAGGCTTACGGCCAGAGATTTTTTCAATACCTGCACAGAGCGCGCCGCAGGCCGGATAGAAACCACGACCGTGGGTATCGGGGTTGGTGGCGATGAAACGGGCGCCGTTGGCGACGAAGAAGGCCGCTTTATGCATCATGTCCCAGTTATAGGAACGGGTCTCACCGACAATCACAAAATCGGGATTGACGTCGGTAATGGTAAAACCTGCTTTATACAATTCGTGAATTAGTGCGCCTTCACCGACCACATAGGCTTTCTTGCCTTCCTGACGACGCAGGAAATCGGCGGTGGCCATCGCGGAAGTATAAAAAACGCTGTCAGGTACGTTAACCCCTGCGGTAGCAAAGCGGTTCGCCAGATCCTGGCCGGTTTGCGAAGGGTAATTGGTCAGCAGCACCAGCGGCAGACCTTTTTCCATTACATCCGTCAGAAATTCTGCCGCACCGGGTACGGCAACATTGTCGTGCATCAGCACGCCGTCAATATCACAAATTACATTCTTGATGGTCATGAACTACCCAAAGGATTTAGTCATAATGCGCCACTATAAAAGCTCATTAATTTTCCAGCAAATGTTGCAACAAAATGCCGTTGAGCATGGCGCGTTTCACCAGCGCAAATGCGCCGATGGCGGAGCGGTGATCCAGCGTGGAACGGACAACCGGCAAATTTTTGCGAAACGCTTTCAGCGCCTGTGTGTTGATGCAGCTTTCGATCGCCGGCAGCAGCACTTTATCCGCTTCAGTAATTTCACCGGCAATCACGATTTTTTGCGGATTAAACAGGTTGATAGCGATAGCGATGGTTTTGCCCAGATGACGACCAACGTGTTCAATCACCTCTGCCGCTAAGCTGTCACCTTTATTAGCTGCCTTGCAGATGGTTTTAATCGTGCAGTCGTCCAGCGTAACGCGACTTTGGTAGCCTTGCTTGAGTAAGTGCTGTACGCGTTGTTCAATGGCCGCGTTGGCGGCGATGGTTTCCAGACAGCCAAAATTGCCGCAGTGACAGCGCTCGCCCAGCGGCTCGACCTGAATATGACCGATCTCCCCGACGTTGCCGTTGCGACCAATAAAAATGCGGCCATTTGAGATAATCCCGGCGCCAGTCCCCCGGTGTACACGCACCAGAATGGAATCTTCGCAATCCTGGCTCGCACCGAAATAGTGCTCGGCCAGTGCCAGACTGCGGATATCGTGACCGACAAAACAGGTTACGTGAAAACGTTTTTCCAGCGCTTCAACTAATCCCCAGTTTTCAACCTGAATATGCGGCATATAGCGGATTACGCCGCTTTCGGGATCGACAAGACCCGGCAGGATCACAGAAATCGCGATTAACTCGCGAAGTTTACGCTGATTACTGTCGACGAATGTGGTGATGGCATTGAGCAGGGCATGTTCCAGCGTCTCCTGAGTGCGCTCTGGCAGCGGGTAGTGCTCTTCAGCCAGCACTTTACTGCTCAGGTCAAACAGGGTAATGGTTGCGTCATGTCGACCCAACCGCACGCCAATGGCATGGAAATTACGGGTTTCGGTAACGATGGAGATGGCGCGGCGGCCCCCGGTGGAGGCCTGCTGATCAACTTCTTTGATCAGCCCGCGTTCAATGAGTTGACGCGTAATTTTGGTTACGCTGGCGGGAGCAAGCTGGCTTTGCTCGGCAATCTGAATACGCGAGATTGGCCCGTGCTGGTCAATCAGGCGGTAAACGGCCGCGCTGTTAAGCTGTTTTACGAGATCAACATTACCTATTTGAGCTTGTCCGCCTGGTGTCATACTTTCTCTTACTCAGTAACGACCTCGTTACCATTAACGATGGTCTTGATGATTTTAAAGTCGTGGGTGAAGGCGGTCAGGTTCGCAACTTTACCCGGCGCGAGGCTGCCGAGCTGCTTATCGACGCCAATCGCGCGCGCAGGGTAGAGCGTCGCCATACGCAGCACTTCATCCAGCGCAATACCGCAATGTTCAACCAGATTACGCACGCCTTCGATCATGGTTAATGATGATCCGCTCAGCGTACCGTTCTCATCCACACACAGTCCATTACGGTAGTATATTGTTTTACCAGCAAAAATGAACTGTTCAATGTTTGCACCCGCCGGGGCGGTTGCATCGGTCACCAGGCAAAGTTTGTCACCTTTCAGACGTTTAGCGTTACGAATGTTGACGTAATCAACATGCAGACCATCCGCGATGATGCCGCAATAAATATCGGCATCGTCAAGAATGGCGCCCGCCAGACCCGGTTCACGGCCCGTAATATACGGCATCGCGTTGAACAGGTGGGTGGCAAAGGTGATCCCTGCGCGGAAACCGGCTTTCGCCTCTTTTAACGTCGCATTGGAGTGACCGGCTGAAACCACAATGCCCGCCGCCGTCAGTTTGGCGATCACTTCCGCCGGCACCATTTCCGGCGCCAGCGTGACTTTGGTGATCACATCGGCATTATCGCACAGGAAGTCCACCAGCGCAGCGTCAGGTTGGCGGACAAAACTCGGATTATGGGTGCCTTTTTTGACCAGGTTCAGCCACGGACCTTCAAGATGAAGACCTAATGCCTGATTCGGGTATTTCGCCAGGTATTCACGCATGACGCGAATGCCCTGTTTCATCAGATCGTCGCTGGTGGTAATCAGCGTCGGCAGGTAGCTGGTGCAGCCTGATTTCTCATTGGCTTTCTGCATGATTTCCAGCGTTTCGACAGTCACCGCGTCAGCGGTATCGTTGAACTGGACGCCGCCGCAGCCGTTTAATTGCACATCAATAAAACCGGGGGAGAGAATGGCCCCATTCAACGCGCGTTGTTCTATCTCTGGCGGCAGTTCCGCCACTGGACAGATGCGATCAATCAGGCCATTGGCGACAACAATCGCATGGTCATCAAGAATTTCGTGACCGGTAAAAATCCGGCCCTGGGTTAAAGCATACATTCCGACCCCCGATTTCAAAAAAATGCCGCCCTGCGTCTGCGTACAGGGCGGAGATAACATTACAGACCTTTAATATTTTCGGCTTCTAACTCGTTGAAATATTTCAGTGTCTTAACTTTCAGTTCCATAGTGGAAGGTTCGTCGCACACCACGACCGCTTTCGGATGCAGTTGCAGACAGCTAATGGTCCACATGTGGTTGACGTTGCCTTCGACAGCCGCCTGTAGCGCCTGCGCTTTCTGATGGCCCAGCACCAGGATCATCACTTCTTCTGCGTCCAGCAGCGTACCCACGCCTACGGTCAGCGCATATTTCGGCACCTGATTGACGTCGCCGTCAAAGAAGCGGGAGTTTGCCACGCGGGTGTCATGGGTCAGCGTTTTGATACGCGTACGGGAAGCCAGGGAAGAAGCCGGTTCGTTAAACGCGATATGGCCGTCGTTACCTACGCCGCCCATAAACAGGTGAATTTTACCGTAAGAACGGATTTTTTCTTCATAATTACGGCATTCCGCATCGATATCCGGCGCGTTACCGTTGAGCAGGTTAATATTTTCTGCCGGAATATCAACGTGATCGAAGAAATTGCGGTGCATGAAGCTGTGGTAGCTTTCCGGGTGTTCTTTCGGAAGGCCAACATATTCGTCCATGTTGAACGTCACCACATGCTTAAAGCTGACCTGGCCCGCTTTGTGCATTTCGACTAATGCTTTATACGCCGTCAGCGGCGTGCCGCCGGTCGGCAGGCCCAGGACAAACGGGCGATCGGCGGTAGGTTTGAAGGCGTTAATACGGTTAACGATATGGCGAGCAGCCCATTTGCCGACCTGTTCTGCGGACGTCAGGGGGATCAGTCTCATTCTTCACCTCAAAAGTAAAAGTAATAAATTGGCGGATTGAGCATCTGTACGTTAGTAAGCGTAACCTGGATTCGTATGGACAGGCGCTAATCCGTGTTGATTTTTTGAATGATAAAATAAGTTTTCGCAGTTAGCCAGTATAAGGGAGGGTGAATAACGATATTTGGTGATTCAAATCACAAAAAACACGCGTTTAATTTGCGATACGAATTAATTTTTCACACACTCTGAGCGTAGATGAATAATTCATACCGTTGTTGCCAAACATCACGCTTTAACGATTTGTCGCACAATAAAAAAATGGCTTCCAGAAGCCTAATCGGGGTCTCGTAGGGGGAATAAGATGAATATTTTAGGTTTTTTCCAGCGACTGGGTAGGGCGTTACAGCTCCCTATCGCAGTGCTGCCAGTGGCGGCACTGTTGCTGCGATTCGGTCAACCAGATTTACTGAATGTCGCCTTTATCGCGCAGGTGGGCGGGGCGATCTTCGATAACCTCGCACTGATCTTCGCCATCGGTGTGGCATCCAGCTGGTCTAAGGACAGCGCGGGTGCAGCAGCGCTGGCGGGTGCGGTCGGGTACTTCGTCCTGACCAAAGCGATGGTGACGATTAACCCGGAAATCAACATGGGCGTCCTGGCGGGTATCATTACCGGTCTGGTGGGCGGCGCCGTTTATAACCGTTGGTCCGGTATCAAACTTCCTGATTTCCTGAGCTTCTTTGGCGGCAAACGTTTTGTGCCGA
This sequence comes from Citrobacter sp. CK189, assembly GCF_030333505.1. Lineage (NCBI taxonomy): Bacteria > Pseudomonadati > Pseudomonadota > Gammaproteobacteria > Enterobacterales > Enterobacteriaceae > Citrobacter > Citrobacter sp. CK189. The sequence continues at coordinate 7,029 of NZ_JAOWFV010000036.1, forward strand.
TCGCCACGGGCTTCTTCTGTCTGGTGCTGGCGGCGATTTTCGGTTACGTCTGGCCTCCGGTTCAGCACGCTATTCATTCGGGCGGTGAATGGATCGTCGGCGCGGGTGCGCTGGGTTCCGGTATCTTCGGTTTCATCAACCGTCTGTTGATCCCGACAGGTCTGCATCAGGTGCTGAACACCATCGCCTGGTTCCAGATTGGCGAGTTCACTAACACGGCAGGTACGGTATTCCACGGCGACATCAACCGCTTCTACGCGGGTGACGGCACGGCGGGGATGTTCATGTCCGGCTTCTTCCCGATCATGATGTTCGGTCTGCCGGGTGCGGCGCTGGCGATGTACTTCGCTGCGCCGAAAGCGCGTCGTCCAATGGTTGGCGGTATGCTGCTGTCCGTTGCGATCACCGCGTTCCTGACCGGTGTTACTGAGCCGCTGGAATTCCTGTTCATGTTCCTGGCGCCGTTGCTGTACCTCCTGCACGCAGTATTGACCGGTATCAGCCTGTTCATCGCGACGCTGCTGGGTATTCATGCGGGCTTCTCCTTCTCCGCAGGCGCAATTGACTACGTGTTGATGTATAGCCTGCCTGCGGCCAGCAAAAACGTCTGGATGCTGCTGGTGATGGGCGCGGTCTTCTTCGTCATCTACTTCCTGCTGTTCAGTGCGGTAATTCGCGTGTTCAACCTGAAAACGCCGGGTCGTGAAGATAAAGACGACGATATCGTGACTGACGAAGCGAACAGCAACACTGAAGAAGGTATGACTCAACTGGCGACCAACTACATTGCTGCGGTTGGCGGTACGGATAACCTGAAAGCGATCGATGCCTGCATCACCCGTCTGCGCCTGACCGTTGCTGACGCGGCTCGCGTGAGCGATGCGATGTGTAAACGTCTTGGTGCGTCCGGCGTGGTGAAACTGAACAAACAGACCATCCAGGTTATCGTCGGCGCGAAAGCGGAATCTATCGGCGACGAAATGAAGAAAGTGGTGGCGCGTGGCCCGGTTGCGGCAGCGTCTGCTGACAGCGCGCCAGTGACTGCGGCGCCGGCGGCAAAACCGCAGGCGGTTCCTAATGCGGTGACCATCGCGACGCTGGTTTCTCCAGTCACGGGTGACGTGGTTGCGCTGGAACAGGTTCCTGACGAAGCGTTCGCCAGCAAAGCGGTTGGCGACGGCGTGGCGGTGAAACCAACGGATAAAACCGTTGTTTCCCCGGCGGCAGGCACCATTGTGAAAATCTTCAACACCAATCATGCGTTCTGCCTGGAAACTGAAAAAGGCGCGGAAATCGTTGTCCACATGGGGATCGATACCGTTGCGCTGAACGGTCAGGGCTTCAAACGCCTGGTGGAAGAGGGTACCGAAGTGGTTGCCGGTCAGCCGATCCTGGAAATGGATCTGGAGTTCCTGAACGCCAATGCGCGCTCGATGATTAGCCCGGTGGTTTGCAGCAACATCGACGATTTCAGCGGTCTGGTGATTAAAGCTGAAGGTCAGGTGGTTGCGGGTCAAACGCCACTGTATGAGATTAAAGGCAAATAATCGCTCCTGAGTAGAGTTTGTGCCTGAGCGGCGGGGGGAAACCTCCGCCGCTTTTTTTGCAGCCTGTAGGCTGGATAAGGTATAGCTGCTATCCGGCAAATGCGCCTGATGGCGCTGCGCTTATCAGGCCTACGGTTCGACGCAGTTTGTAGGCCGGATAAGGCGTAGCCGTCATCCGGCAAAGCGCCGTCGCTTTTTTTTACAGCAATCAGCCCCCATATTTTCTTCAAAGCCACTTTTTAAGTAACTAAAGGTTGTCAGTCTGTCCGGCTTATAAGATCATATGCCGTTATACGTTGTTTACGCTTTGAGGAATCCACGATGAGTGAGGCTGAAGCCCGCCCGACTAACTTTATTCGTCAGATCATCGATGAAGATCTGGCCAGTGGTAAGCACACCACAATCCACACCCGTTTTCCGCCGGAGCCGAATGGCTATCTGCACATCGGCCACGCGAAATCCATCTGTCTGAACTTTGGCATCGCGCAAGATTATCAGGGCCTGTGCAACCTGCGTTTCGATGATACCAACCCGGTAAAAGAAGATATCGAGTACGTTGATTCGATCAAAAACGACGTCGAGTGGTTAGGTTTTCACTGGGCTGGCAACGTTTGCTACTCCTCAGATTACTTCGATCAACTGCATGCGTATGCGGTTGAGCTGATCACCAAAGGTCTGGCGTACGTCGATGAGCTGACGCCGGATCAGATCCGCGAATATCGCGGTACGCTGAAAGAGCCGGGTAAAAACAGCCCGTTCCGCGATCGCAGCGTGGAAGAGAACCTGGCGCTGTTTGAAAAAATGCGTACCGGTGGTTTTGAAGAAGGTAAAGCGTGCCTGCGCGCCAAAATTGATATGGCGTCGCCGTTTATCGTGATGCGCGATCCGGTGCTGTACCGCATTAAATTTGCCGAACACCACCAGACCGGCAACAAGTGGTGCATCTACCCGATGTACGACTTTACCCACTGCATCAGCGATGCGCTGGAAGGCATTACGCACTCTCTGTGTACGCTGGAATTCCAGGACAACCGTCGTCTGTACGACTGGGTGCTGGACAACATCACCATCCCAGTTCACCCGCGTCAGTACGAATTCTCACGCCTGAATCTGGAATACACCGTGATGTCCAAGCGTAAGCTGAACCTGCTGGTGACGGACAAACACGTTGAAGGCTGGGACGATCCGCGTATGCCGACCATTTCTGGCCTGCGTCGTCGTGGCTATACCGCGGCCTCCATCCGTGAATTCTGCAAACGCATCGGCGTTACCAAGCAGGACAACACCATTGAGATGGCGTCGCTGGAGTCCTGCATTCGTGAAGATCTGAATGAAAACGCTCCGCGCGCGATGGCGGTTATCGATCCGGTGAAACTGGTTATCGAAAACTACCCGCAGGGCGAAAGCGAAATGGTCACCATGCCGAACCATCCGAACAAACCGGAAATGGGCAGCCGTGAAGTACCGTTTAGCGGTGAGATTTGGATCGATCGTGCTGACTTCCGCGAAGAAGCGAACAAGCAGTACAAGCGTCTGGTGATGGGGAAAGAAGTGCGTCTGCGTAACGCCTATGTGGTGAAAGCTGAGCGCGTGGAGAAGGATGCGGAAGGCAATATCACCACCATCTTCTGTACCTATGATGCGGACACCCTGAGCAAAGATCCGGCCGATGGCCGTAAAGTGAAGGGCGTCATTCACTGGGTAAGCGCGGCACACGCGCTGCCGGTTGAAATTCGTCTGTACGATCGTCTGTTCAGCGTGCCGAACCCGGGCGCCGCAGAGGACTTCCTGTCCGTGATCAACCCTGAATCGCTGGTAATTAAGCAGGGTTACGCGGAACCGTCGTTGCAGAACGCCGTAGCGGGTAAAGCGTATCAGTTTGAGCGTGAAGGCTACTTCTGCCTGGACAGCCGCTACACAACGGCGGATAAACGCGTGTTTAACCGTACCGTAGGTCTGCGCGATACGTGGGCTAAAGCGGGCGAGTAAAGCCACCGCATCACATCACCTTCCAACGCCGCATTTTGCGGCGTTTTTTTATCCTTTCCATTTTGTCATCCCGCTCTCTGTTTGCAGAGCGAATTAATGCCGTCGGGAAAATAATTTCGCAACAAAATAGTTTTGGCGTAGTGAATTTATGGAATGAATATCATTTCATGTGAAACCGATTTCATGTGCATGGAAAACAAGACAATTTTAACTTTTGTTCATCTTTTTTAGCGCCTGATGAAAATGTAACAGAAAGCAATGAAATATGTGCGGTTGCTCATACTCTTACATTCTCGTTACAGAAAGAGATTGATAATTCGCGTCGCGAAAAATAGTCTATTCACTGTAGTCTGCGAGGTTTTTCTCAACGCTACTTTTACATTTTTATTTTTCGCTGTCCGCTTTTGTTCGGCAGCATTTTATACGTCAAAGAGGATTAACACATGCGTACGTTTAGTGGCAAACGTAGTACGCTGGCGCTGGCTATCGCCGGTATCACAGCAATGTCAGGTTTGGTCGTCGTTCCACAGGCTCAGGCCGAAGGCTTTATTGACGATTCCACGTTAACAGGCGGCATCTATTACTGGCAGCGTGAGCGTGACCGTAAAGATGTCACCGACGATGACAAATATAAAACCAACCTTTCACACGCGACCTGGAACGCCAACCTGGATTTCCAGTCTGGTTATGCGGCTGATATGTTCGGTCTGGATATCGCGGCATTTACCGCGATAGAAATGGCGGAAAACGGCGACAGCGGACACCCCAACGAAATCGCCTTCTCGAAAAAGAATAAAGGTTACGATGAAGATTACTCTGGCGATAAGAGCGGGATCAGCCTTTATAAAGCCGCGGCAAAATTTAAGTACGGGCCAACCTGGGCGCGTGCGGGGTATATCCAGCCGACCGGTCAGACGCTGTTAGCGCCGCACTGGAGCTTTATGCCGGGTACTTATCAGGGCGCGGAAGCCGGAGCGAATTTTGACTACGGTGATGCGGGCGCGCTGAGTTTCTCCTATATGTGGGCCAACCAATATAAAGCGCCGTGGCACACCGATGTTGATAAATTCTATCAGGCCGATAAAAAGACCAAAGTGGATTACCTCCACTCTATCGGCGCTAAATACGATTTCAAAAATGACCTCGTGCTGGAAGCGGCATTTGGTCAGTCAGAAGGGTATGTCGACCAGTATTTTGCCAAAGCCAGCTACAAATTTGATTTGGGCGGCAACCCGTTCACCACCAGCTATCAGTTCTATGGTGCGCGCGACAAAGTTGATGATCGCAGCGTAAACGATATTTATGACGGCACCGCCTGGTTGCAGGCGCTGACTTTCGGTTACAAAGTGGCCGAAGTCGTCGATTTGCGCCTGGAAGGGACCTGGGTTAAGGCGGACGGTCAACAAGGTTACTTCCTGCAACGTATGACGCCAACTTACGCATCCTCAAACGGTCGTCTGGATATCTGGTGGGATAACCGCTCAGACTTTAACGCCAACGGCGAAAAAGCCGTCTTCTTCGGTGCGATGTACGATCTGAAAAACTGGAACCTGCCGGGCTGGGCAGTGGGGGCGTCATACGTTTATGCCTGGGACGCGAAGCCATCAACCTGGCAGATTACCCCGGATGCGTACTATGACAAAAACCGTACCATTGAAGAGTCTTCTTACAGCCTTGATGCGGTCTACACCCTACAGGAAGGCCGTGCCAAAGGCACCATGTTTAAACTGCACTTCACGGAATATGACAACCACTCCAACATCCCAAGCTGGGGCGGCGGTTACGGCAACATCTTCCAGGATGAACGTGACGTGAAGTTCATGGTTATCGCTCCGTTCACTATTTTCTGATGCCCGTTGCGGCAGGCGATTTGTCTGCCGCAACGTTGAGGACACTGATATGAAAAAACTGTTACTCATCGCCATGATGGCATCGGGACTGGTGGCCTGCGCGCAGCCAACCGCGCCGAAAGAAGACAGTCAGTTAAAAGAGGCGTACAGCGCCTGCATCAATACGGCGCAAGGTTCGCCAGAGAAAATCGAGGCCTGTCAGAGCGTACTGAACGTGCTGAAGAAAGATGACCAGCACAAGCAGTTTGCTACAGAAGAGAGCGTACGCGTGCTGGATTACCAGCAGTGCATTCAGGCTACGCGTACGGGGAACGATCAGGCGGTGACCGCCGATTGCGACAAAATCTGGCAGGAAATTCGCAGTAAAAATAGCGCCAAATAAAAGCAGGGCGGGTTAATGGTGGGCGGAGAGAGCTCTCCGCCCGTTTGCGTTTTTTAAGGCCGCTACCGGCTCGAAGGCATAAAAAAAGCCAACCGGTCGGTTGGCTTTTTAGGAGGGTTCACATTACTTCGCGTCGTGCGCGTGCTCGTCTTCCCGGCAATCGCCTTCAGCGCAGTGGCCGTAGAGATAGAGGCTGTGGTTCGTCAAACGAATGCCATGCTTAGCCGCAATCTCACGCTGGCGCGCTTCGATAGAATCATCACTGAATTCGATCACTTTGCCACAATCGAGGCAAATAAGGTGATCGTGATGATGCTGTTGGGTCAGCTCAAAAACGGATTTACCGCCTTCAAAATTGTGGCGGGTTACGATACCGGCGTCATCAAACTGGTTCAGCACGCGGTACACGGTCGCCAGCCCAATCTCTTCACCCATGTCGATCAGACGTTTATATAAATCTTCCGCACTGACGTGATGGTTATCCGGTTCCTGAAGAACTTCCAGAATTTTTAAACGAGGAAGCGTTACTTTCAGGCCAGCCTTCTTTAATGCGGTATTGTTGTCAGTCATGCGGAATCTGTCCTGTTGCTAAACGATTCACTTCAAACAAAGAAGTGACAGAAATTGCACTTGAGATCATGCGTTTCATTATAGAACTGCCACGCCTAAATGAAAACTGCAAGCCTCCGGCAAATATTGTTAATAAAAACGAGGTATCGCCAACAAACACACTGTGCAATACCAGAATAACACCCGGACATTGTACAGGGTCAGGCAAGAAAGTTACAAATTTGTAGCAATTATTTTAATTGGTTTTATCTATTGATGCGACGCAGATGCTTTTCTGCGCCGCACAAAATCAGGCGTTAATGATTTCGTCGAGGTGCAGTTCGCCGGAAATCTGTTTAACCCATTTTTCAACGCGCTCTGCGGTCAGTTCAGGCTGACGGTCTTCGTCGATAGCCAGACCAACAAAGTGATCGTCGTCAGCCAGACCTTTGGACGCTTCAAAATGGTAGCCCGCCGTTGGCCAGTGGCCGACGATGGTCGCGCCGCGCGGCTCAATGATGTCGCGGATGGTGCCTAACGCGTCGCAGAAATATTCTGCGTAATCTTCCTGGTCGCCGCAGCCGAACAGCGCCACCAGTTTACCGTTAAAATCAATCTCTTCGAGAGTCGGGAAGAAGTCATCCCAGTCACATTGCGCTTCACCGTAGTACCAGGTCGGGATGCCCAGCAGCAGGATGTCGTACCCTTCCAGGTCCTCTTTGCTGCTTTTCGCAATGTCATGCACATCGGCAACGTCTTTACCAAGCTGTTTTTGAATCATTTTTGCGATATTTTCGGTATTACCGGTGTCGCTGCCGAAAAAGATGCCAGTGATTGCCATGAGTAAAATAACCTCTTGAAACTTATTGAAATGGTGGTGGCGTATTGCCCGCAGATAAGGGCAATCATAGCAGAACAGTCAGGCATGCGGAAACAGCAATCACGCGGGACTGCACTCTGTGCTACATGATTTATGATATTGAGCAGTTTTTCAGACTACGCCCTGGCCGCGCAGCGCTGCCAGTTGAGTCATCAGCATCTCTTCGATGAGTTCGCTACGGCTCATATTGCGGGATTCGGCCAGCTCGTTCAGCGCATCGACAGCCTCAGCGTTGAGTTTCAGTTCGACACGCTTAAGGCCACGTACTTTGTCGCGTTTTAGCTGGTTACGCTTATTAATGCGCAGCTGTTCATCACGCGAAAGCGGATTGGTTTTGGGTCGTCCCGGGCGACGCTCGTGTGCGAACAGATCTAATGTCGTACGGTCCGTTTGTTCTTTGGCCATGATTTTGGTGACTTCGGGGAAACAATCAGCCAGGCGTCTGCCCGGATGGATAGCGCGCCATCATACATCAGCAAGGCAGACACGCCAACGCCCGCGGACGTAATCGCGCGCGGACGCTGAGTTTTTAATCAGTTGGCCTTATCTGCCAGATAGCGACGAATGGCGCGCAGCACCGCATCGGGTTTTTCCGCGTGAACCCAGTGGCCCGCTCCGGCGATGACGTGCGCTCGCGCCTGAGGGAACTGCGCCAGCAGATCGTGACGATATGCTTCGGTCACATAAGGCGAGTTGCCGCCGGGGATAAACAACGCCGGGTGATCCCAGGCTGGAATGGTCTCCCAGCCCACAATATGTGGATACTGTTCCCACAACACCGGTACGTTAAAGCGCCATTCGCCGTCGATAAACGATTTCAGCAGAAACTGGATGACGCCTTCTTCTTGCAGATGTTGACGCATAACGGTGGCGGCCTGTTGACGGGTTTCGGCGCCCGCGTCGGTGACGGCATTGATGGCGGCGAAGATTTCATCGTGGCGGCGAACGTGGTAATCGACCGGCGCGATGTCGATCGCGACTAACTGGTCAATACGCTCCGGCGCCAGTGCGGTGAGCGCCATTACCGCTTTACCGCCCATGGAGTGGCCGATAAAGGTGGCTTTCTCAATGCCTTCGGCATCAATGGTATCCAGTAAGTCTTGCGCCATTGCCGGGTAGTCCATCACCGGATCGCGAGGGGAGAGACCGTGGTTGCGCATATCAACCTGAATGATATCGTGATCGGTCACCAGGTCGCGCGCCAGAACGCCGAGGTTGTCCAGGCTGCCAAACAAACCGTGAACGAGGACGATGGGAGAATTATTGTGCAGGTTTTGTGCAGTTTGCGCTCGGATATTCAATTTCATGGCAAAGTTCTTTTTTTCGCTCTGTCGGGTTAGGGTATTATGTTGACTATTCTGCCACAGGGCTGCAACAACTACGGTTTACTCCGAGTTTTTCCGTCAGCCAGGTTTGACGCTATCCGCTGTTGGAATTTGCCTTTACACTACGTGCAGGTAATCCCAACGACTTGTATTCAGATAAGACACCGCACTGGATTAAGATGAAAACGATTGAAGTTGATGATGAACTCTATAGCTATATTGCCAGCCACACCAAGCATATTGGCGAGAGCGCATCCGACATTTTACGGCGCATGTTGAAGTTTTCCGCCGTATCACAGCCTGTCACTCCGGCGGCGAAAGAGGTTCGCATCGCGCAACCTGCTATCGTGGAAGCGAAGCCCGTCAACCCCGTAAAAGATAAAGTCCGCGCCATGCGTGAACTGCTGCTTTCCGACGAGTACGCGGAGCAGAAGAAAGCGGTAAACCGCTTCATGCTGGTGCTGTCTACACTCTACTCACTGGATAATCGCGCGTTTGCCGAAGCGACGGAGTCGTTGCATGGCCGTACGCGCGTCTATTTTGCGGCTGATGAACAAACGCTGCTGAAAAATGGTAATCAAACCAAACCGAAACATGTGCCCGGCACGCCGTATTGGGTGATTACCAACACCAACACCGGCCGTAAATGCAGCATGGTTGAACACATCATGCAGTCAATGCAATTCCCGGCGGAATTGATTGAGAAGGTTTGCGGAACAATTTAATCCTTGCATTAAAAGGACCAGGCAATGGCAATCCACAACCGTGCAGGTCAACCTGCGCAACAGAGTGATTTGATTAACGTCGCCCAACTGACGGCACAGTACTATGTACTGAAACCCGAAGCAGGGAATGCAGAGCACGCCGTGAAGTTCGGTACGTCCGGGCATCGCGGTAGCGCAGGTCGTCATAGTTTTAACGAGCCGCACATCCTGGCGATCGCCCAGGCGATTGCGGAAGAGCGTGCAAAAAACGGTATCACTGGTCCTTGTTATGTGGGCAAAGATACCCACGCGCTGTCTGAACCGGCATTTATCTCTGTACTGGAAGTGCTGGCGGCGAACGGTGTTGATGTCATCGTGCAGGAAAACAATGGCTTCACGCCAACGCCTGCCGTTTCTAACGCTATCCTGGTTCACAATAAAAAAGGCGGCCCGCTGGCTGATGGCATCGTGATCACGCCATCTCACAACCCACCGGAAGACGGCGGTATTAAGTACAACCCGCCAAACGGTGGCCCGGCGGATACCAACGTCACCAAAGTGGTGGAAGACAGGGCCAACGCGCTGTTGGCTGACGGTCTGAAGGGCGTGAAGCGTATCTCTCTGGATGCGGCGATGGCCTCAGGCCACGTTAAAGAGCAGGATCTGGTGCAGCCGTTTGTTGAAGGGCTGGCGGATATCGTCGATATGGCGGCGATTCAGAAAGCGGGCCTGACGCTGGGCGTCGATCCGCTGGGCGGTTCCGGTATCGAATACTGGAAGCGTATTGCTAAGCACTACAACCTGAACCTGACTATCGTTAACGATCACGTTGACCAGACGTTCCGCTTTATGCATCTCGACAAAGACGGTGCAATCCGTATGGACTGTTCCTCCGAGTGCGCGATGGCGGGTCTGCTGGCGCTGCGTGATAAGTTCGATCTGGCGTTCGCCAACGACCCGGACTATGACCGCCACGGCATCGTGACTCCGGCAGGGCTGATGAACCCGAACCACTATCTGGCGGTAGCGATCAACTATCTGTTCCAGCACCGTCCGCAGTGGGGCAAAGAGGTGGCGGTCGGTAAAACGCTGGTTTCCTCTGCGATGATCGACCGCGTGGTGAACGATTTGGGGCGTAAACTGGTGGAAGTGCCGGTCGGCTTTAAATGGTTCGTCGACGGTCTGTTCGACGGCAGCTTCGGCTTCGGCGGCGAAGAGAGCGCCGGGGCGTCTTTCCTGCGTTTCGACGGCACGCCGTGGTCTACCGATAAAGACGGCATCATCATGTGCCTGCTGGCGGCGGAAATCACGGCCGTCACCGGGAAGAACCCGCAGGAGCACTACAACGAGCTGGCGGCCCGCTTCGGCGCGCCGAGCTATAACCGTTTGCAGGCAAGCGCAACGTCTGCGCAGAAAGCCGCATTGTCTAAGCTCTCTCCAGAAATGGTGAGCGCCAGCACGCTGGCGGGCGATCCGATCACCGCGCGTCTGACGGCGGCGCCGGGTAACGGCGCGTCGATTGGCGGCCTGAAAGTGATGACCGACAACGGCTGGTTTGCCGCGCGGCCTTCTGGCACGGAAGACGCTTATAAGATTTATTGCGAAAGTTTCCTCGGCGAGGAACACCGCAAGCAGATCGAAAAAGAAGCGGTTGAGATTGTCAGCGAAGTGCTGAAAAACGCGTAAGTGCGGTTTGTGTGCCGGGCGGTACTGCGTTTGCCCGGCCTACAACAACGATCGTAGGCCCGGTAAGCGTTAGCGCCACCGGGCTTTTTTTTAGCCGTGTTTGTTTTTCAGCTCAAAGCGCGGCGATACCAGTCCATACAGCGTCCAGCCGAGGAAGGTCACGATGGAGCCGTACAGCATCGCTTCTTCACCGGATGAATACAGCGCGTAGAAGCTGTACAGTGCGCCGATGAATGCCACGAAGTTCGCCGTTTTGGCTTTTGACGACGGAACATTTGCCACTTTCTGAATGATCACCAGCGCGGCCATCGACAGAATGTACGGGATAATGTTTGTTACCACCGCCAGGTTAACCAGCACGTTGAACTGGCTGTTCAGCGATGGGCTGATGGTCATCAGCGATAATCCGCTCTGGATAATCACGATGGTCAGCATCCCCTGAACCGGCGCATCCACTTTCGTTACGCGAGAGAAGATTTTCGGGAAATAACCTTCATCCGCCGAGGATTTGAAGACCTGGGCGATAGTGAACTGCCAGCCCAGCAGCGAACCGCAGCAGGACATCACCATCAACGCCATGATCACTTTACCGACTTCCGGGGTAAACATCTGTGCGAACGCCAGACCGAACGGCGCGGTGGAGTTGGCCAGATCCATGTTCGGTACGATCCCGGCAATCACGTTGGTGGAGATGATGTAAATCACCGCCGCGCCCAGCGTACCGCCTAATACCGCAATCGGTACGTTACGCTCCGGGTTTTCCACTACTTCGGCGTTGGCGCAGGCAGATTCCAGACCGAGGAAGGCCCACAGCGTCATCGCAATAGAAGAACCGACGGCGGTGAAGAACGGTACGTGATGCGGGTTCCAGGAGTTGGCGTACAGCGTTGGGCTAAACCAGAACCAGCCGATGATGCACAGACCGACAACCGGAATAATCACGCCCCAGACGGTGATACTGCTGATTTGCCCGGTAATGCGCGCGCCGCCGAAGTTGGCGACGGTGCACAGCCACAGCACGCCGATGGTCGCCAGACCGATCTGCACCGGTGACAGCGTGGCGCCGAACAGCTCGGTGCCGTAGCCGACGGCGGAGATGGCGATAGCGACGTTGGCAATCAGCAGCGAAACGCCATAGGTGTAGTTCGCCATAAAGTTGCCGGACTTACCAAAGGCATACTCCGCGTAGCCGCCCATACCGCCGGATTTACGGCTAAACATCCCGCATTTGGCGAAAGCCCATGCCAGCGCCATTGAACCAACGGCAGTCACCAGCCACGAGATGATCGAGATGGTGCCGACCTCCGCAAGTTTGGTGGGCAGCATGATAATCCCGGAGCCCATCATATTGACCATTGTCAGGATGGTGAGCTGAACGACGCCCATTTTATTGGATTTGGCTTTACTCATAATTTTTCCCCTTTCAGCAGGGTGTTCTGTGCTTCGCGCGGTTTAATGACGTAGCACCACACCTGTTTACGGCCGTCGTGTTCTTCGATGTAAACGCCCTGTAGTTCAGGCGCAAAGCCCGGCAGCAGGTTGATCCCTTCTTCCAGCGCGCTGAAATAACGCAGCACCGCACCGCCCCAGATTTCACCCGGAACAACGCACAAAACCCCTGGCGGATACGGAAGCGCGCCTTCTGCCGCGATCCGTCCTTCCGCATCCGGCAGGCGAACCAGTTCGACTTCACCGCGCAGATAGGCGTAGTTGGCGTCCTGCGGGTTCATGCTGACGCGTGGAAAATGGGATTTACGGAACATCTCTTTTTGCAGCTGTTTCACGTTATGGCGTGCGTACAGATCGTGCATCTCCTGGCACAGCTGACGCAGGGTGTAGCCGGCATAACGCGCTTCATGCTGCTTATAAATTGACGGCAGAACGTCAGCCAGCGGCGCATCGGCTTCCAGCAGTTTCTCAAAGCGCACCAGCAGGGCGACGAGTTGCTGCAATTTCGCCATGTCTTCCGCTGGCGTCAGCAGGAACAGGATCGAGTTGAGATCGCATTTTTCCGGCACCACGCCGTTTTCACGCAGGAAGTTGGCAAGGATGGTCGCCGGAACGCCGAAGGTGTCGTATTCGCCGTTGCGCGCATTGATGCCCGGCGTCGTGAGCAGCAGTTTGCACGGATCAACAAAGTACTGGTGTTCGGCGTAGCCTTCGAAGGCATGCCAGTGTTCGCCCGGCACAAAGTGGAAGAAGCGCAGGTCGTTTGCGATCTCCGCCGTGGGGTAAGACTGCCACGGTTTGCCGTCGATCAGTTCCGGCACAAACGGACGGATGTGATGGCAGTTATCAAGGATCAGCTTACGAGCATTGATGCCATTCGCCACGCAGTCCATCCACATGTTACGGCCACCGACGCCTTCGTGCATTTTGGCGTTGATGTCCAGGGCGGCGAACAGCGGGTAGAACGGGCTGGTGGAGGCGTGCATCATGAACGCGTTATTCATACGTTTATGCGGCACATAGCGAGACTGACCTTTGATATGGCTGTCTTTCTTGTGGATCTGCGAGGTCTGGGAGAAACCGGCCTGCTGTTTGTGAACAGACTGCGTGACCAGGATTCCCGGATCGTTCTCGTTCAGATCCAGCAGCAACGGCGAGCAATCGGCCATCATCGGGATAAACTGCTCGTAGCCGACCCATGCGGAGTCAAACAGGATGTAGTCGCACAGATGACCAATCTTATCCACTACCTGACGGGCGTTATAGATGGTGCCGTCGTAGGTGCCTAACTGGATCACTGCCAGGCGGAACGGACGGGCGTCTTGCGCGCGTTGCGGCGCCACTTCGCTGACCAGTTCACGCAGATAGTCTTCTTCAAAGCAGTGGGCGTCGATCCCGCCGATGAAGCCGTACGGGTTGCGTGCGGTTTCCAGATAAACCGGCGTCGCGCCCGCCTGCAACAGCGCGCCGTGGTGGTTCGATTTGTGGTTATTACGATCGAACAGCACCAGATCGCCTGGGGTCAGCAGCGCGTTAAGTACCACTTTGTTTGACGATGAGGTGCCGTTCAGCACAAAGTAGGTTTTATCGGCGTTGAACACTTTCGCGGCGTGTTGTTGCGCGATGCACGGCGCGCCTTCATGGATAAGCAGATCGCCCATCGCCACGTCGGCGTTACACAAATCAGAGCGGAAAAGCGTTTCGCCAAAGTACTCAACAAACTGGTTCCCTGCGGGGTGACGGCGGAAGAATTCACCGCCCTGATGCCCCGGACAGTCAAATGCGCTGTTGCCCTGGTTTACGTAATCCACCAGCGCCCGGAAGAACGGCGGGCGCAGTTGCGTTTCATAGTGGCTGGCAGCGGTCTCCAGTTGGCGGCCATAGAAGGCGTTACGGGCTTCATTATGTTCGAATACGCCCGAGATCCGCGGCAGATATTCTGCCGGAACGCGCTCTTCATTTTGTGTCGCGATAAACACGGGAATACCGTAGCCCGTCGCATCAATCTCATCGAGTTTACCTCGTTCAATATCATTGATGGATAACACGATAGCGGCAACATCAATGAAATTACTTTCATCAACATTAACGATACTGCGCTGTGTAGAAAAACAATCAGGGCAGGAACGACTGACGGCAATTTTTAATTCAGACATTTTCATCTCTTTATTTTCAGGTAATAGCAGGTCCTCAATTTCTCGAATGAGAAACTGATAGCTCCGGAAAAAAAGCAATACGACGCCACTGATAAATAAATCAGTAAATTGCTTTTTAGAAGATGCAATAAACCCTAACCTTTCCGGTCACAGGTAAAACAGGGTTATGCAGTGTGAGCACCACGAGATACAGGCGTTAGCCTGCAATGCAAGGGGTCAGGAAGACCTGTATGCTGGAGTGCCCTTAGTCGAAAGACTAACGGGCATTAAAGAAATGAAAGTCGAAGCTGTTACGGTGAGCAAACATCATAATATGAGTTGTCCGCCTTATATGGGGCATTGTACGGCTATTATTTTCCATTTTGGTTACCTTTACTGGATAAGTGGAAGGTGAGGGTATTTTATCCAGGAAATGAGCCTGATCTGTGAAGAAGATCAATAAAAAACGATCATTTCTAAAATATTTAGTCGTTGTTTATGCATATCACACGATAAGATATCGTATTGTTGTTTATATGTTATGGGTTTGTATTTTTATATTTTTTAAGGAATGAGCTTACACTGCAAAATACATTATTTGCAGTGTGGTTAATGATAAAAATGATATTTAGGAATTAATTAAAAAAAATGAATAACCATTCATGGCATAAAACGATAACCGATTCCGGTTTCGGTAATGAAATGGCGGGGGCGGGCGGGATCTTTCTCCAGTTTCTGTCGCAGGTGACCCATATAAATACGCAAATAGTGACTGTGCTCGACGGCGTTCGGTCCCCAGACCTGGTTCAACAGCTGCCGCTGGGTGAGCACTTTGCCCGCATTATTCAGCAACACGGCCAGTAAGCGAAACTCAATCGGCGTCAGGTGAATTTCTTCTTCATCACGGTGGACAAGGTGTGCTGCTAAGTCCACTTTTATGCTGGAAAACTGCACGATGGGGTCAGGAGAAGGGCCGCTGGCGTGACGGCGCAGCGCCACGCGTAAGCGCGCCTGTAGTTCGCCAATGCCGAAGGGTTTACTCAGATAGTCATCGGCGCCCGCATCCAGCGCAGTGATTTTATCGCTCTCCTCGCTGCGAGCAGAAAGCACAATCACCGGAATTGCGCTCCATTGTCGCAGGTCGCGAATAAAATCGATGCCGTCGCCGTCAGGCAGGCCAAGATCAAGAATGATGAGATCGGGTTTCCGCGTGGCGGCTTCCAGCAACCCACGGCTCAGCGTCTCTGCTTCGTACACGCGCAGCCCGTCGCTTTCCAGCGCGCTACGCAGAAAGCGACGAATAGCCTGTTCGTCTTCAACAATCAGAACGTTGGTCACATATCCTCATGAAAATCTTCAAATTCAGGTGCAGTTTCCTGCGGGAGTGTAACACGGAAACAGGCTCCGCCCTGCGGGCGATTGTGGGCGGAAATCGTTCCACCGTGCACTTCAACAATCGCCTGGCAAATAGCCAGCCCCAGCCCAACGCCCGGTACGGCAGACTCTTTATTTCCCCGGGCAAATTTGTCGAAGATACTTTTCTCCTGCCCGTCAGGAATGCCGGGGCCATTATCCCAGACGTCAAGCTGAAGATGTTCGTCTTCAACATGGGCATCAATGCCGATCTCCGCCTGTGAACCGGCGTATTTGACGGCGTTTTCCAGAAGGTTGATCAGTACCCGTTCAAACAGCGGGCCGTCAACGTGTACCAGCGTCAGCGGCGCTGGCAGCGACAGGTTAATGGGGTGGGGTAGCCCCGGCTCCAGCATTTGCAGGGCGCTGCCGACAACCTCTTCCAGCGTCAGCCACTCTTTTTTAAGATTAAATCCACCGGACTGAATGCGCGCCATATCCAGCAGGTTATTCACCAGTCGGGTGGTGTTGAGAATGTGCTGGCGGATTTCGCTGGCCTGGCGCGCATGTGGCGATCCTTCACTTGCCAAATCCAGGGTTAAAATCTCCGCCTGACCAAACAGCACCGTCAGCGGCGTGCGCAAGTCGTGGGAGAGGGCGGCGAGCAGGGCATTGCGAATGCTTTCGCGCTCGCTGGCGAGTCGGGCCAGCTCTTCACTGGCGGTAAGCGTCAGACGCTCCAGCGCGCTGGCGACCAGCAAGGTGAATGTTTCCAGTAGCCGCTGTTGCTCCGGGATCATCAACTGGCGAAGATTCCCCGGCTCGACCACCACCAGTCCATGCGTTTTATCGGCGCTTTTTAACGGTAAAATTTGATACGGCACGCCGGGCAGGGTATCCGTGCCCGCCCCGGCCGGCTGGCCTTTGTCAAAGCTCCACCGGGCGATGGCGTCATCCCACGGCGTTATGCCCTGCTGGTGGGTCAGCGGCGTCAGCGTGCCGTTTTCATCCGGCAATAACACCTGGCTGCGGGCCTGAAACGTGGAGGCGATAAACTGTTCGCTGGTGGCGGCGATATCCTGCCTGCTTCGCCCCACCGCCAGCGCTTTGGACATCTCGTACAGATGGCGCGTGCGCTGTTCCCGATAGCGGGCAACCCGCGCCTGATAGCGTACGCCCGCCGTCAGGTTACCGATCACCAGCCCCACCGTCAGCATCACGGCGAAGGTCAACAGATACTGCACATCGGAAACGGCAAGCGTGCCGCGAGGAGCAATAAAAAAGAGATCGAAGCTGGCGACGTTAATAAAGGTTGCCACTACCGAGGGCCAGCGCCCATAAAACAGAGCGATAATCACCACGCCCAGCAGATACAGCATCACCAGGTTAGCGGCGTCAAAGGCGACCATCCACTGTACGGCGATGACGGTGGTCACCGCGCAAAGAGTGATCGCGACCAGGCAGCCCTGTATCTGCACTCGCCACTTATCTTTGAAGGCACGGGTATCCGGTGTCTGATTCAACGGGCGAGTCGGGGGATCATCAAGGGCGACGACCACCTGATCGAGATCCGGCGCCTGTTTCGCCAGGCGATCGGCAAACGAATCTCTGCGCCACCAGCGTCGCGTTGCCGGGCGACCCAGCACAATTTTGCCGAGGTTATGTTCCCGGGCGTAACGCACAACCGCTTTTTCTTCGGCGGGATCGGAAAGCGTGGCGGTTTCTGCGCCCAGCTCCTGTGCCAGACGCAG
Organism: Citrobacter sp. CK189; assembly: GCF_030333505.1. Lineage (NCBI taxonomy): Bacteria > Pseudomonadati > Pseudomonadota > Gammaproteobacteria > Enterobacterales > Enterobacteriaceae > Citrobacter > Citrobacter sp. CK189. Next base: position 24,629 of record NZ_JAOWFV010000036.1, read on the forward strand.
GGCGCTCAAGATGGCGCGCCGCTGCTTTTCCGGCAGGCGATGCAGCGCCGGGGTTTCGACATACACCGCGTGCCAGACGCTGCCGAGGCGGGCAGCCAGCCGCGCGGCGGCACGCACCAGTTTTTCACTGCCGGTGTTGTGCCCGATGCACAGCAGAATGGCGTCGCGGGTATGCCACACTTTCTCTTCGCCCGGATGGCTCCGCCAGGCGCGCATTTGATCGTCCACCCGGTCGGCCGTGCGGCGCAGCGCCAGTTCACGCAGGGCGATCAAATTGCCTTTGCGAAAGAAGTGCTCAATGGCGCGTTCAGCCTGGCCGGCAATGTACACCTTGCCCTCTTTCAGACGCGCTCGCAGATCGTCAGGCGGCAGGTCGACCAGAACCACCTCGTCGGCGGCATCGAAGAAGGGGTCTGGCACGGTTTCACGAACCTGAATGCCGGTCACGCCGCTGACCACATCGTTGAGGCTTTCCAGGTGCTGGACGTTGACGGTGGTAAAGACGTCAATACCCGCTTCCAGCAGCTCTTCAATATCCTGCCAGCGTTTGGGATGGCGCGAGCCTGGCGCATTACTGTGCGCCAGTTCGTCCATGAGAATAAGCGCCGGGCGACGGGCCAGCGCCGCGTCAAGATCGAACTCGCTGAGATGGCGTCCGTGACGCGTCTGCCGTTTTAGCGGCAGGATGCTGAGGCCGTCCAGCAGCGCGGCGGTCTCTTTACGCCCGTGGGTTTCCACGACACCCGTCAAAATATCCAGCCCTTGCGCCCGCAGTCGCTGCGCCTCAGCCAGCATCGCCCAGGTTTTCCCAACGCCTGCGCAGGCACCGAAGAAGATTTTCAGTTTTCCCCGGTGTGGTGCGGCGGTCTGTTCCAGCAGGCGATCGGGGTCAGGGCGTAGCGGTTCTTCATTAACCATCAGAGCTTATCCAGCGCTAAATTGAGTTCCACGATATTGACCACTGGCTGGCCGATAAAACTCACCAGCGGCTTTTGCGTATATTCTGCGACCAACTGCGTCACGGCTTCAACGCTGAGATTTCGCGCTTTGGCGACGCGCGGGATCTGCCACGCCGCCGCTGCTGGCGTCAGGTTATTGTCCAGCCCGCTGGCGGAGGCGGTGAGCAGTTCCACCGGAATCGTCGTGCTGGCGTCCGGGTTAGCGGCCCGCAGCGCCTTCACCCGCTGCTGCAACTGGTTATCCAGTTCCGGGTTGCTGACCGCCAGATTACTGCCGCCGGAAGCCATGGGATTATAGGGTATTTCCGCCGTTGCTGACGGGCGTCCCTGAAAATAGCCGTCGGCGGTAAAATTCTGCCCGATAAGCGCAGAGCCGCGCACGAGACTGCCATCAACAATCAGTGAGCCGTTAGCCTGATGCGGGAACCACCATTGCCCCAGCGCGGTGGTAAGCAGCGGGTAAATGCCGCCGGTTAGCAGCGTCAGAAACACCAGCGTTGATAATGCAGGACGTAATCCACTCATTATAAACCTCACACCAGACCCAGCAGAGTCAGCAGTAAATCAATCACTTTAATGCCGATAAACGGCACAACCAGACCACCCAGGCCGTAGACCCACAGGTTACGGCGCAGCATGGCAGAGGCCGAAAGCGGCTTATAGCTCACCCCTTTCAATGCCAGCGGGATCAGAAAAACGATAATCAACGCATTGAAGATCACCGCGCTGAGGATTGCGGAATCCGGCGAATGCAGACGCATAATGTTCAGCGTATTCAACTGCGGGTACGTCGCGGCAAACGCCGCCGGAATGATGGCGAAATATTTCGCCACGTCATTGGCGATACTGAACGTAGTGAGCGAACCGCGCGTCATCAGCATCTGTTTACCGATATGCACCACTTCGATCAGCTTGGTCGGGTTGGAATCCAGATCAACCATGTTACCGGCTTCTTTCGCTGCCTGAGTACCGGAGTTCATCGCCACCGCCACATCAGCCTGCGCCAGCGCCGGTGCATCGTTGGTTCCGTCGCCGGTCATCGCCACCAGGCGACCTTCAGCCTGGTACTGGCGGATCAACGCCAGCTTGGCTTCTGGTGTGGCTTCCGCCAGGAAATCATCCACACCGGCTTCGGCGGCAATCGCCGCGGCCGTCAGGCGGTTGTCGCCGGTGATCATCACCGTTTTGATGCCCATTTTGCGCAACTGGGCAAAACGTTCCTTAATCCCGCCTTTGACAATATCTTTCAGCGCGATAACGCCCAGCACGCGGGAACCTTCCACCACCACCAGCGGCGTGGCGCCAAGACGGGCGACGCTATCCACTTTTTGCTCCACGTCAGCAGGGAAGTGACCGCCGCTGGCTTCAACGTGGCGGCGAATGGCATCCACGGAACCTTTACGGATCATTCGGTTATCAATGTTGATGCCGCTCATCCGGCTTTGCGCGGTAAAGGGAACAAAGGTGGCATGGCGCGACTGCACATCGCGCTCGCGCAGATTAAAACGCTGTTTGGCGAGAATGACGATGCTGCGGCCTTCCGGCGTCTCGTCGGCCAGCGAAGAGAGTTGCGCTGCGTCGGCCAGCGTCTTTTCATCCACGCCCTGAGCGGGCAGAAAGTCCGAGGCCTGACGGTTGCCGAGGGTGATGGTGCCGGTTTTATCCAGCAGCAGGACGTCCACGTCGCCTGCGGCTTCTACCGCCCGCCCACTGGTGGCGATGACGTTTGCTCCCAGCATTCGACTCATCCCGGCGACGCCGATCGCCGAAAGTAATCCGCCGATAGTGGTGGGGATCAGGCAAACCAGCAGGGCGACCAGCACCGTCACGCTGACGGCATGGCCGCCCCAGGCGGAAAAGGGCCAGAGCGTGGCGGTTGCCAGTAAAAAGACAATAGTCAGGGCAACCAGCAGAATGGTCAGCGCGATTTCGTTTGGCGTTTTACGGCGCTGCGCGCCTTCCACCATCGCGATCATCCGGTCAAGGAAGGTTTCGCCGGGATTCACGCTGCATTCGATGACCAGCCAGTCGGAGAGAATACGTGTTCCGCCGGTCACTGAGGCAAAGTCGCCGCCAGATTCACGAATCACCGGCGCGGACTCACCGGTAATGGCGCTTTCGTCCACCGATGCGCCGCCTTCAATGACCTCGCCGTCGCAGGGAATAATATCGCCCGCTTCAACCAGGACGATATCCCCTTTACGCAGCTCATCGGCAGGGAGGCGATCCGCCTGCGCGCCATACTTTGGTTCACGCAGTTTGCGGGCAAATGCCGTTTTCTTCACCCCTTTCAGACTGCTGGCCTGCGCTTTGCTGCGACCTTCCGCCAGCGCTTCGGCAACGTTTGCGAACAGGACGGTAACCCACAGCCAGAGGCTTATCGCGCCAGTAAACCGGGGATTACCTGGCATCTGCCCGGTTGCCATCGCCGCCGTGATAAGGGTCGTCAGCAGACTGCCGATCCAGACAATAAACATGACCGGATTGCGCCACTGGGTATGTGGGCTTAATTTTTTCACGGCCTCGATCAGCGCCTGAGCGACCAGGGAGGGCTCGAACAGCGCCAGTTGTTTGCGACTCATCACCATGTACTCCGCTTCGCTCAATATAAAGAGAGGTGTTCAGCAACCGGCCCAAGCGCCAGCGCAGGAATAAAGGTCAGTGCGCCCACCAGCAACACCGTACCGATCAGCAGGCCGACAAACAGCGCGCCGTGCGTCGGCAGTGTGCCGGGGCTGGCCGGCTGGCGCTTTTTACCGACCAGCGATCCGGCAATTGCCATGACCGGGATAATCACCCCGAAGCGACCGATAAACATGCAGAAGGCCAGCAGGCAGTTCCAGAAGGGTGTGCTGGCGTTCAGACCGGCAAAGGCGCTGCCGTTGTTGTTGGCCGCCGAAGAGACGGCGTACAGCACTTCGCTAAAACCGTGTGGGCCGGGGTTGAGCATTCCGCTACGGCCGGTTTCGGTCATCATCGCCAGCGCCGTACCGAGCAATACCAACGTCGGGGTAATCAGAATCGCCAGAGCGGTCATTTTCATTTCGCGCACGTCGATTTTTTTACCCAGATATTCTGGCGTGCGGCCAATCATCAGCCCGGCGATAAATACGGCTAACAATACGAACAACAGCATGCCGTACAAACCCGAACCGACGCCGCCAAAAACCACTTCGCCGATTTGCATCAGCCACATTGGCACCATGCCGCCCAGCGCGGTAAAGGAGTCATGCATAGCGATAACCGCCCCGCAGGAGGCCGCCGTGGTCACGACGGCAAACAGGCTGCTGACCAGCACGCCAAAGCGGCTCTCTTTGCCTTCCATATTGAGGCTGCTGTCGGCGCCAAACTTCAGCAGATGAGGATTGCCCTGAACTTCCGCCGACATCACCACGGCGACGCAGACCACGAAAATGATCGACATCGCCCACAGCAGCATCTGCCCCTGACGGCGATCGCCTGACGCATCGCCAAAGGCAAAGCAAAGCGCGGCGGGAATCAAAAAGATCGCCAGCATCTGTACCATGTTGGTTAATGCGCTCGGGTTTTCAAACGGATGCGATGAGTTGGCGTTGAAGAACCCGCCGCCGTTGGTGCCGAGCATCTTTATGGCTTCCTGTGAAGCTACCGGCCCCATCGGTAAAAGCTGTTTCACACCTTCAACACTGGTGAACGATTGATAGGGCAGCAGGTTTTGCAGTGCGCCCTGCTGGATGAAAAGCAGGGCGATTAACAGGGCGAGCGGCAATAAGATCCACAGCGTAATGCGCACCAAATCCATCCAGGCGTTGCCCAGCGTATTCATGCTCTGGCGCGTAAAGGCGCGGATCAGAGCGAAGATCACCGCGATACCGGTAGCCGCCGACAGGAAGTTCTGTACGGTCAGTCCCGCCATCTGGCTGAAGTAGCTTAAGGTGGTTTCCCCACCGTAGGACTGCCAGTTGGTATTGGTGACAAAACTGATGGCCGTATTGAGCGCCAGATGCCAGGAAAGGCCAGGCAACTGCTGCGGGTTCAGCGGCAGCAGGTTTTGCCCCAGCAGCATCAGAAACAGCACTGCCAGACCCAACAGATTCAGGGTAAGAATGGCCAGCAGATACTGTTTCCAGTCCATTTCCTGCGTCGATATCCCCAACCCGCGCCATAGCAGACGCTCTGCGCTGGCGGTGCCTGGCAGGGGAATGTCGTTGATAAGTCGCGCCAGACCCACGCCTAAAGGGCGGGCGAGCACGAACAGGATCAGTAAAAAACTGGCTGTCAGTAAAAATCCCTGGGCCGCCATCAGAATGCCTCCGCATTAATCAGGGCATACACCAGGTAACCCAAAAGTAAGAAAATCAGCATGATGCCGATGATTACGCCTGCACTCACGGTGCACCTCCAGTGGTTTTTCTTCTGATATGCGGAGGGTAATTTTTTGCCTGCAAAGATTTCGCAAAAATCGGCGCGTAGGGTGTAAAAAAAGTATAAAAATGGAAAAGACCATCATTTAACTAATGATTAGTATTAATTTAACTTTTATGTAACTTAATTACAGGGCGAATGTAAATAAACCTTAAATAGACAAAAATAAGTGGTCGGATGAGTAGTAAAATTACACGCAAAGCGGTACTATTTTCAGCAGATAACCAATTTGACTTTACCGGTGATGATTACCGGCCAGATAAAGGGGAGAAAAGTATGGAACTCTATAAAGAATATCCAGCTCATGTTGTTTTGTTACGCCGCACTCTCGCCGTTGTGGCTGGGGTTCTGGCGCTGCCGGTCATGTTGTTCTGGAAAGACCGTGCTCGTTTTTACAGCTATCTGCATCGCGTCTGGTCGAAAACCAGCGATAAACCGGTGTGGATGGAGCAGGCAGAAAAAGTGACCTGCGATTTCTACTGATATACAGCATCGTCCGAGAAAACCGCCAACAGAAATGTGGCGGTTTTTTTATACGTTATGCCGGATGGCGGCGATGCCTTATCCGGCCTACAGGATAGTGCCACACTGTAGGCCCGGTAAGCGTAGCGCCACCGGGCGTAAGAAATGTGGCGGTTTTTTTATACGTTATGCCGGATGGCGGCGATGCCTTATTCGGCCTACAGAATAGAGCCACGCTGTAGGCCCGGTAAGCGCTGCGCCACCGGGCGTAATGTCATTCAGGACTCAACCGCCAGCGGGCGGTTTCTGAATTTGAGTGACTGATACAGCCAAATCAGCAGTACCAGCGCCACGCAGGCCAGCGCTCCCCAGGTTATCTGGTCGAACACATCGATATAGGCATTGATGGCGTAGTTGATCGCGCCGCTTGCATCAAACGCGCTCTGCGAGGTCTGATCGGCAATGACGCCAGCCAGATAGTTGGCGATCGCGCCGGAGAGCAACATATAGATGCCGGTCAGAACGCCCGTCACGCCAGGGATCTCAATACGTGTAATCTGCGACATTGCGACCGGGTCGATGAACAACTCGGCAAAACCCATTACCGCCAACCCTAAGATCATCAGTGGCATAGAAGAGTGACCGTAGGCGGCAGATAACCGGGCGCTTACGGTCAGAATGCAGAATCCGGCGCTCATCAAACCGAGACCCAGGGCGAATTTCCCCCAGATCCGCACGGTACGGTTGCCGCCCATACTCTCCTTAATCAGCCAGGCCAGCACCACGCCGCACAGCATGACCGCGAAGGCATTCACTGACTGGAACATCGCCGTCGGTACTTCGTAACCCAGAATCGTACGGTTCACGAATCGGTCGATGTACAAACTGATGGAGCTGCCGCCCTGTTGGGCGAACGCCCAGAACAACATGCTGAAGAAGGTGAGAACCACAATCAGCCCCAGCTCTTTACGCTGTTTTTGCGTCTGTGCCTGACGGTAGATTTTTGTCAGCACCGCAAGACCAATAACGGTGGCGACAATCAGCGCATAGACCGACCATTCTTTCCAGAACAGCACCGTGATCAGCAGCGGTGCGGCGACCAACAGCACCAGCAGCCAACACCAGTTGGGCAGAACAAACGTTCTGGCGTGCAGCGCGGCTTTATTCACCCCAGTGGTGTGGGCGAAATGGCGATTGCCGCACAGGAAGATAATTAACCCGGCGATCATGCCGATGGCGGCCAGCGCAAAACCCATCGCCCAGCTGTACTCTTCCTGAACATAACCACAGGCGATAGGGGCAACGATCGAGCCGATATTGCCGGCGGCATACAGCAGTGAGAATCCCCCGTCGCGGCGTGGATCTTCCGGTTTATACAGCTCACCCAACAGGCAACTGATGTTGGATTTGAACAGACCGTAACCGCAGACGATGATCGCCAGCGACAAGTAAAGGAAGGTCGGCGCGATTTCACTCGCCCCCAGCACCAGATGCCCAACGGCCATCAAAAATGCTCCCAGCATGACCGCCATGCGATTACCAAGCACTTTATCCGCCAGATACCCGCCGAGAATCGGGGTGACATAGACCAGCGAACAGTAAGCGCTGAACAGCGCATACGCATGGTTATCGTCGTATTTTAGCTGGTTGGTGAGGTAGAGAATCAGCAGGGCGCGCATGCCGTAAAAGCTGAAGTATTCCCAAATTTGCAGTGCGACGACGTAATAAATGGCGCGCGGTTGAGAAGATGGTTTATTCATTGTGATTCCGGGATGGATGTCACACCGCAAAAGAAATCCGCGGCGTGAGTGTGTTTCCTTAAAGTTATAACTTCGATACAGATCTGATTATTTTTGCAATATGCTGTCTGATTGCATAAATATACATGAATCAGATCGAGTAAGGGTAAGCATTTTGCATCTTAAAACGGCGTGATTGTTTCTCAATGTGTCGAAGAAATGGCTATCGACGAAGTGACGGGAGAACGCTATTTTAACGTAGTGCACATATGAAGAAGGGAGCGATGATGAAAAACACCGAACTGGAACAACTGATCAATGAAAAGCTGAACAGCGCGGCCATCAGCGATTACGCGCCGAATGGCTTACAGGTTGAAGGCAAAGAGACGGTGCAAAAAATCGTGACCGGCGTGACGGCAAGCCAGGCCTTACTGGATGAAGCGGTACGCCAGCAGGCTGATGCGGTCATCGTTCATCATGGTTACTTCTGGAAAGGGGAATCTCCGGTCATTCGCGGTATGAAACGCAACCGGCTGAAAACGCTGCTGGCGAATGACATTAACCTCTATGGCTGGCATCTGCCGTTGGATGCGCACCCGGAACTGGGAAACAACGTGCAGCTGGCGGCGCTGCTCGGCATTACCGTGATGGGGGAAATCGAGCCGCTGGTGCCGTGGGGAGAGTTATCAATGCCGGTGCCGGGGCTGGAACTGGCCTCGTGGATTGAAGCGCGCCTGGGGCGTAAACCGTTATGGTGCGGCGATACCGGGCCGGAAAAAGTGCAGCGTGTGGCCTGGTGTACCGGTGGCGGGCAAAGTTTTATCGACAGCGCCGCGCGCTTTGGCGTGGATGCGTTTATTACCGGCGAGGTCTCTGAACAAACGATTCACTCCGCCCGCGAACAGGGGCTGCATTTCTATGCCGCCGGACACCACGCCACCGAGCGCGGCGGTATTCGCGCGTTAAGCGAATGGCTGACTGAAAATACGAGTCTGGATGTGACCTTTATTGATATTCCTAATCCGGCATAACGCATAAAACACGAGAGGGACGAAAGTGCAACGAGCGCGTTGTTATCTGTTAGGTGAAACGGCGGTGGTGCTGGAGCTTGAACCGCCGGTCACGCTGGCATCCCAGAAACGCATCTGGCGACTGGCGCAGCGTCTGGTCGATATGCCGAATGTTGTTGAAGCGATTCCGGGTATGAACAATATCACGGTGATCCTGCGCGAGCCGCAGACGCTGGCGCTGGATGCGATTGAACGTTTGCAGCGCTGGTGGGAAGAGAGCGAGGCGCTGGAGCCTGATTCACGCTTTATCGAAATTCCCGTGACTTACGGCGGCGAGGGCGGCCCGGATCTGGCGGAGGTGGCGCGACACAGCGGATTAAGCGAAAAGCAGGTGGTTGAACTGCACGCTTCAGTAGAGTACGTCGTCTGGTTTTTAGGTTTTCAGCCGGGCTTCCCGTATCTCGGGGGCTTACCGGAACAATTACACACGCCAAGACGGGCAGAACCGCGCCTGATTGTTCCGGCGGGTTCCGTGGGGATTGGCGGCCCGCAAACCGGGATTTACCCTCTGCCGACGCCGGGCGGCTGGCAACTAATCGGCCATACGCCGCTGAAGCTGTTCGATCCACAGCGGGATGAGCCCATCCTGTTACGTCCGGGCGACACCATACGCTTTGTCCCGCAGAAGGAGGGGGTATGCTGAACATTATTCGCGCGGGTATGTACACCTCAGTGCAGGATGGGGGACGACACGGCTATCGTCAGTCCGGTATTAGCCATTGCGGCGCGCTGGACAAACCGGCGCTGCATATCGCGAACCTGCTGGTGGGGAATGACGCCAGTGCTCCGGCGCTGGAGATTACGCTCGGCCAACTGGTGGTGGAATTTGAATCCGACGGCTGGTTTGCATTGACCGGCGCCGGGTGCGAGGCCCGTCTGGACGACCAACCGGTCTGGACCGGCTGGCGGCTGCCGGTGAAAGCGGGGCAGCGTCTGGCGCTGAAGCGCCCGCTCCACGGAATGCGCAGCTATCTGGCCGTGGCAGGCGGCATTGACGTGCCTGAAGTGATGGGGTCATGCAGCACCGACCTGAAAGTCGGCATTGGCGGGCTGGAAGGGCGTTTGTTAAAAGATGGCGATCGGCTGGCGACAGGAAGGTCAGAACGCCAGTTCAGCGGCCCGCAGGGCGTTAAACAGCTACTGTGGGGGAACCGGATTCGCGCGTTGCCTGGCCCGGAATACCAGGAGTTTGAAGCGGCCTCGCAGGAGGCGTTCTGGCGCTCGCCGTGGCAGCTTAGCCCGCAAAGTAACCGTATGGGCTATCGTTTGCAGGGGCAACCGCTGAAACGTACCACCGAACGTGAGTTACTGTCGCACGGGCTGCTGCCGGGCGTTATTCAGGTGCCGCATAATGGTCAGCCGATCGTGCTGATGAACGATGCCCAGACCACTGGCGGCTACCCGCGTATCGCCTGCATCATTGAGGCGGATATGTATCATCTGGCGCAGATCCCTCTCGGGCAACCGATCCATTTTGTTCAGTGTACGCTGGAGGAGGCGCTTAAGGCGCGTCACGACCAGCAGCGTTATCTGGAACAGTTAACATGGCGACTCAACGATGAACATTGATCTTAACGCAGACTTAGGAGAAGGGTGCGCCAGCGATGCGGCGTTACTGCAACTGGTGTCATCCGCCAACATCGCCTGCGGATTTCACGCGGGCGATGCGCAAACCATGCTGGCGAGCGTGCGCGAAGCGCTGAAAAACGGCGTAGCGATTGGCGCGCATCCCAGTTTCCCGGATCGGGAAAACTTTGGCCGCACCGCCATGACGTTACCGCCGGAAACCGTCTATGGCCAGACGCTGTACCAGATCGGCGCGCTGGCGGCGATAGCCCGCGCGGAAGGCGGCGTTATGCGTCATGTCAAACCGCACGGTATGTTGTACAACCAGGCGGCGAAAGATCCACAGCTGGCGGATGCCATCGCCAGAGCGGTACATGCCTGCGATCCGTCGCTGATTCTGGTCGGGCTGGCGGGCAGCGAACTGATCCGCGCAGGCGAGCATTATGGCCTGACGACGCGTCAGGAAGTTTTTGCCGATCGGGGGTATCAGGCTGACGGCAGCCTGGTGCCGCGAACCCAGCCGGGCGCGCTGGTAGAAGACGAAGAGCACGCGTTGGCGCAAACGCTGGGCATGGTGGAATCCGGTAGAGTGAAAAGCATTACCGGTGAATGGGCGAACGTTGTGGCGCAAACGGTATGTATTCACGGCGACGGCGAGCACGCACTCGCTTTTGCCCGTCGTTTGCGCGCGGCGTTTGAAGAACGCAGTATCAGGATTATGGCATAACCAATAACCAGGCTGACACAGTGCCCGAAGAGGCGCTGTGCAAATAAAAACAACGCAACACGACTGACAGGAACGGATCATGGGAGACGCAATTTCTCTCTGGCCACTGATGGGTATCGCCGTCATTGTGGCTGGATTTCTTTTACGCTTTAACCCGGTATTAGTGGTCATTATTGCCGGGATCGTCACGGGACTGGCGGCGCAGATGCCGATCGCCACGATCCTCGAAAAACTGGGTGAAGGGTTCCTCAATACCCGTAACCTGCCCTTTATTCTGCTGATTCCGCTGGCGGTTATCGGTCTGCTGGAACGTCACGGGCTCAAAGAGCGCGCGCAGGCGTGGATCGCGAAAATCCGCAGCGCCACGGCAGGACGTCTGCTGATTGTCTATCTGTTTGTCCGCGAAGCGACGGCAGCGCTGGGGCTGACCAGTCTCGGCGGCCATCCGCAAATGGTGCGTCCGTTGCTGGCGCCGATGGCGGAAGGGGCGGCAGAGAAAATACACGGGGAACTGCCAGGCACGGTTCGCTACCGGCTGCGGGCAATGTCAGCAGCCACCGATAACGTCGGGCTGTTTTTTGGCGAAGACATTTTCGTGGCTTTTGGCGCCATCATCTTTATGCACAACTTCATGCTGGAGTCCGGCGGGATTCAGACCGAGCCGCTGCATATTGCGCTGTGGGGGATTCCGACGGCGATCTGCGCTTTTCTGATTCACGGCGCGCGCCTGTGGCGTCTGGACAATTATCTGCAACGTGAAGTGGCGAAAGTCAGCGCGGCGATGAGCAAAGGAGAGGCGAAATGAATTTTCAACAAAGCTATCTCTATTGGCTGGCCGGTGTGGTGCTGTTGATTGTCGCCGTCATGTCGTGGCAGGACAAAGCCAACCCGCGTCGCCTGACGACGGGGTTATTCTGGGGCGTTTATGGCGTACTGTTCCTGCTCGGCGACTGGACTTATCAGCTGGTGGGCGACAAACGCATGGTTAACATCGCCGTCGGTGGGGCGGTGGTGGTGATGGCGCTGATTGCCGGTTTTGGCGGCGTGAAGCTGGGAAGCTATCACCAGCGAACTCGCGAACAGCGTGAGGAAAGCGCCAGTCGTCTGGGCAACCGCCTGTTTTATCCGGCGCTGGCGATCCCGGTGGTCACGGTGATCGGCGTGCTTATGTTCAACCATGTTCCCGGATTGCAGGAGACGCTGTTCGGGCCGGGCAATCACGCCACGCTGGTGACGCTGTTTTCCATGACTGCGGGGTCATTGATTGGTCTGGGGATGGCGATAAAGATGACGCATGAGAAGGTGCACCAGCCGATTCAGGAAGCGCGTCGTCTGCTGGATTCCATCGGTTGGGCGTTCATTTTACCGCAGATCCTCGCCACGTTAGGGCTGTTATTTACCGCAGCAGGCGTCGGCAGCGGAATTTCGTATCTCACCCAGGAATATCTTGCCGTCGATAGCCGTTTTATCGCCGTGGCGGTCTACACCATCGGTATGGCGCTACTGACGATGGTGATGGGGAACGCCTTTGCCGCATTCCCGATTGTGACGGCGGGGATTGGGATTCCAATCCTGGTGCTGCAACATGGCGGGAATCCGGCGGTGATGGCGGCAATCGGCATGTTCTCCGGCTACTGCGGAACGCTGATGACGCCGATGGCGGCAAACTTTAATATCGTGCCTGCGGCGCTGCTGGAACTGCCGGATAAAAATGCGGTGATCAAAGCGCAGGTGCCGACCGGTATTGTGCTGCTGTTGGTTAACGTGTTCCTGATGTATTTCCTGATGTTTCTGTAAGGAGGAAGGATGAAGACGGTATTAATCACCGGGTTTGAACCCTTCGGCGGCGAGCAGGTTAACCCTTCCTGGGAAGTGGTCTCGCGTCTCGACAATGCTATCATCGCAGGGTGTCGCGTGGTGGCCCGCCAGCTCCCTTGCGTCTTTGGCGACTCTCTCACCGTGCTGAATGCGGCGATTGACGCGTTATCCCCGGTGCTGGTGCTGGCGATAGGGCAGGCCGGAGGGCGCACGGATATTACCGTGGAGCGCGTGGCGATTAATATTGACGATGCGCGTATCCCCGATAATCGCGGCAGGCAGCCGGTTGATGAGCCCATCGTGGCGGAAGGCCCGGCAGCCTGGTTTAGCACGCTGCCGATCAAAGCGATGGTCTCGGCGATGCGCGAAGCGGGGATTCCGGCATCGGTCTCTCAGACCGCAGGCACTTTTGTCTGCAACCACGTAATGTATGGACTGTTGCATAAATTGCGCGATATTCAGGACGTGAAGGGTGGATTTATCCATATTCCTTATCTGCCGGAACAGGCGGCGGCACATCCTGGCGCGCCCAGCATGGCGGCGGAAACGGTGCGTCAGGCGTTGGAAATCGCCATTGTCACAGCGCTTCATGTGGAAACTGACATTGCAGTAACAGGCGGAGCAACTCACTAACAAAGGACAGAACTATGCCTGAAGGCCCGGAGATCCGTCGTGCGGCGGATAACCTGGAGGCGGCGATCAAAGGCAAACCGTTGACGGACGTCTGGTTTGCCTTTTCGCAGTTAAAACCGTATGAATCGCCGCTGATTGGGCAGACGGTCACCCATATCGAAACGCGGGGGAAAGCGTTGCTGACCCACTTTTCGCAGGGGCTGACGCTCTACAGCCATAACCAGTTGTATGGTGTATGGCGAGTAGTGGAGACGGGGAACATCCCGGCAACCACCCGGGTATTACGCGTTAACCTGCAAACGGTGGATAAAACTATTCTGCTTTACAGCGCGTCCGACATTGAAATGTTGACGCCGGAACAGCTCGCCACCCACCCGTTTCTGCAACGCGTCGGGCCGGACGTGCTGGACCCGCGGCTGACGCCCGATGATGTAAAAGCGCGTCTGCTCTCTGCGCGTTTTCGTAATCGTCAGTTTTCCGGGCTGTTGCTGGATCAGGCGTTTCTCGCCGGGCTGGGCAACTATCTGCGTGTGGAAATTCTCTGGCAGGTAGGGCTGACGGGGCAGCATAAGGCGAAAGATCTCAGTGACCAACAGCTGGAGGCGTTATCTCATGCGCTGCTCGATATCCCGCGCCTTTCTTATACCACGCGCGGTCAGGCGGATGAGAACACGCATCACGGCGCGCTGTTTCGTTTTAAGGTGTTCCACCGGGACGGCGAAGCCTGCGAGCGCTGCGGCGGCATTATTGAGAAAACGACGCTCTCCTCGCGCCCGTTCTACTGGTGTCCACACTGCCAGACGTAATTCGTCAACGCGCCGGATGGCGGCTTCGCCTTATCCGGCCTACAGGCCAGACCATCCGACGTGGGAACTAGGCGGGGGAATAGGTTTTGCGATATTGCAACGGCGTTTTACCCATATTCTTGCGAAAACAGGTAATAAACCAGGCGTACTCGGAGAAACCGACCTGTTCGGCAATCTCACGCACTGAGCTGTTGGTGTGCAGCAGCAATTCACATGCCTGACGGATACGGCGCATCATCAGATACTCCTGAATGGTGCCGCCCGTTTCCTCGTGAAAGCGGCGTGAGGCATGTCCGCGCGAGCAGCCCATCTCGCGGGCGATATCGTCCAGCGAGCAGCGCTGGTGAAAATGAGTTTCTATCCAACGGATAATGCTGACCGAAAAGGTATTGTATCCCGTCGCCTGCTCCTGATGCGGCAGCAGGCTGATAATCTGCATCACCAGAAATGCGCTGTCGCTGACGCTGAACGTTTTGCTTTTTACCAGCGTTTCAAAACGGCTCAGCAGCGTTTCAATCACCGGCTGTACGTCGCCGACATCAAATACCCGCGCCTTTTCTCCCCGACCGCAGAGCTGACGCAGCAACATTTGCTGACGTGGAAAATCCCGCAGGTACTGCTCAATAATTGAGCCATTAAAATGCAGCGTTGTACGGTGATAAACATTACGATCGTCCTGCTCGACAAACACCTTATGCAGCTTTCCCGGCGGAAAAATAAAAATACGCCCCGGTTTAACGGTGTACTGCTGGTGCTCCATTAGCGCGATGCCAACTCCCTGAGAAACTGACAGGATCTCCACACACTGATGCCAGTGGTAGTAGTTGGCAGGCATATTCTTCATGCGGTTAAAGTAAATCGACTTATCGTTGAGGTTGATATTCTCAAGATAACTGCTGTCTTCCATTCGCTGCATTTCTGCCCGCCCCTCCCGCAATGTGAATAAACTTAAACTTTTATCACTCTAATCGAATTTTTGTCGCTAAAAGCGGATGAATGTTGTTATTCATCACCGACGTTGTCCGAA
Source organism: Citrobacter sp. CK189 (assembly GCF_030333505.1). NCBI lineage: Bacteria > Pseudomonadati > Pseudomonadota > Gammaproteobacteria > Enterobacterales > Enterobacteriaceae > Citrobacter > Citrobacter sp. CK189. The sequence continues at coordinate 39,840 of NZ_JAOWFV010000036.1, forward strand.
AATACGACAATTATCACATTTGTCTGTCCGTCTGAATCCTTATTATGCGTCCAACATTTATCAAATGAAACGAGGTTTCATTATGCGAATAAGGCAAGAATACGTCGGACTGGCGCAACAATGGCTGGCGTCAGCCGTCCCCCATTTGAGGCGAGGAAACACGCGTCTGGACGCCGGAGAAACGTCTGCACACTATCCGGCGGATGTCGCCGGAATGGAAGGTTTCTCTCGTCTGTTGTGGCTGCTGGCGCCGTTACTGAGCGGTGGCGAAGCCGATGATTTTCGCGAGACGTTTATCGACGGTATTCGTCACGGCTGCGATCCCGAACACCCTGACTACTGGGGCTCCCTGGCGGATAACGATCAGCGATGCGTCGAAATGGCGGCGTTTGGCCTGGCGCTGGCGTTACCGGGAACGGGGCTTTGGTCAGCGCTTTCCATCGACGAGCAAAACAATCTGGAGCGCTGGTTACGCCAGAGCGCCGACATTCAGATCCCCGATAACAACTGGCATTTCTTCCCGGTGCTGGTGCAGGTGGGGCTTAAGTGCGTCGGGCGGCATTACGACATGATGGTAATTGATAAGCATCTGAATGCCATTGAACCGTTCTGGCTTGGCAACGGCTGGTACGCCGATGGCGCCGGTAAGCCGCGCGACTACTACATCTCCAGCGGGTTTCACTTTTACAGCCTGCTGTACAGCCACTTTATGCAGGATGCTGATCCCGAACGTTGCCTGCGCTATCGTCAGCGCGCGCGTCAGTTCGCGAAAGATTATATCCATTACTTTACCGGTGACGGCAATGCGATCCCCTTTGGCCGTAGCCTGACTTATCGCTTCGTACAGGTCGCATTCTGGAGCGCGGTGGCATATACCGGGCTGGATGTGTTTAGCGTACCGGTTATCAAAGGGCTGATCCTGCGGCATATCGACTGGTGGCTGAGCCAACCGTTTATCGGCCCGGATGGTTTGTTCACGCTGGGGTACACATACCCGAATCTGGTGATGACCGAAGATTACAACAGCCCCGGTTCACCGTACTGGGCATGTAAAGCATTGCTGATTCTGGCGCTGCCGCAAGAGAGTGCGTTCTGGCAGGCGGAACCCGCGCCATTGCCCGCGCTGGAGACGGTTCACCCGATAGCGGAAGCCGGGCAGTTTATTGTTCATGCGGAGGATAACCATCACGTCTGGATGCTGATGTCCGGGCAGTACGATCGCAATAACTTCGTCAATTTCGACGCCAAATACTGCAAGTTCGCCTATTCCAGCCACTTTGGTTTCACCCTTGAACGCGGCGTGTATGGTCTGAACCATGCCGCCTGTGACTCGACGCTGATGTTCAGCGAGCAGGACGGCTACTGGCGCGGGCGTCGCGAGTGCGATGCGGTGGAGATGACGCCAGCGTGGCTTCGAAGCGTCTGGCGCCCCTGGCCGGATGTCAGCGTCACCACCTGGCTTATTCCGCATGAGCAGGGACATCTCCGGCTGCATCGCGTTGTAACCCCACGCACGCTCGACTGCGTGGAAGGCGGATTCGCACTGAATCGCCATCATCTGACGACGACCCGAATGGCAAAAAACGGGCTGACTCTCTGTACCACCTCCGGCGTGTGTCAGATCGAGGATTTGCTGGCTGAACGCCAGCCGCTGGTCGTCACCACCCCGCCGAACAGCAACATTCTGTATGCCTCTCCTGGAGAGATCCCCTGTCTCGGCACGACGCTCACGCCGGGCACTCACTGGCTGGCCTGTAGCGTTAACGCCACGATGTCTCCGACGCTGCCGCCGCCGGTAATCATGGCATTCGATCGTGTCAATCAGGTGCTGACGCTGAACTCGAAAACGCTGGAAATAAAATAATTGACGCTGATGCGGAGAAAATAATGATGAACCCTGTTCAGTCGACACGTTCGGCTTACATCAAGCTGAGTCTGTTTGTATTTCTGTTTACCTTTACCTGGGCGGCCAGTTTTGGCCTGTATGCTATCTGGCTGGGGGATAAAGCCGGGCTGGATGGCGTGGAAATCGGCACGGTGTTTGCCGTTAACGGCGTTTTTGCGGTGATTATCAAACCCGTTTACGGCTACATCATGGACAAAATGGGCATGAAAAAACACCTGCTCTATTTTGTCTGTATTGTTTCGGCACTGATGGCGCCGTTTTACATCTGGTGCTATCTGCCGCTGCTGCAAACCCATTTTGTCAGCGGAATGATTGTCGGCGCGCTGTTTTTCAGCCTCGGCTGGTATGCGGGCGTGGCGGCAGAAGAGTCGTATGTTGACCGTTTCAGCCGTCTGTATGACATGGAGTTTGGCCGTATCCGCATGTGGGCGGCGCTGGGCTGGGCGACGGCGTCGTCGTTTTCCGGCTATCTCTACAATATCTCCCCCAAAATCAACTTTGTTATCAGCACCGTTTCCGCGCTGTGCATGTTCGCGGTGCTGCTGACGCTGAAGGTCGATCACTTTGGTCAGGAAGAAAACAACGTTCTGTCGAAAGAGAAGATTGTCATTGGCGATGTGTTCCAGCTGCTGCGTAATAAAAAGTTCTGGACCTTCTCCCTGTATATCGCGGGCGTGGCATGGATGATGTTTATTGCCGAGCAGCAATTCTCTCGCTATTTCGTCACCTTCTTCAGTACCAAAGAGGAAGGAAACGCCATGTTTGGCTATATGAGCACCGCGCAGTCCGCCGCCGAGTTCTTCGGCATGATGCTGGTGCCCGCCATCATTAACCGCATCGGTGCCAAGCAGGGGATGCTCCTGACAGGGCTGGTGATCAGCCTGCGTTTGATTATCTCCGGGTTAACCAACGATCCGCTGATTATCTGCCTGGTGAAACCGCTGTATGGGATTGAAATTGCGCTGATTCTGGTCTCGGTTTTCAAATATATCGCCGAACACTTCGACAAGCGCGTCAACGCCACGATGTATCTGCTGGGCTATCAGGCCATGATTTACGTCGGCTCTATCGTGGTGGCGCCGCCTGCCGGGTATGCCTACCAGAAGATCGGTTTTGAGCACACCTATCTGATTATGGGCATCATCGCGCTGATATTTACCGGGATCTCCGCCATCACGCTATCTCCCTGCTATCAGCATAAAAAAAACACCGCCATCCCTGCCCACGGGCAAGAAGCCATTCATTAAAGTAAAGAAAACGAGAGAATTATGTCTGCAACTATCCGTAAAGAAACGATTGTCCCTGTTGCGCTACAGCGCGGCGAGCGCGCTGCTATCGCGCAGAAAATTCGTCATGCGTTGCCGGTGATTTTAAAGGCTGTTGATCGTAACAGCGCTTATTTCGGCCAGCGTTTTCCCGATGCGGCATGTAAAAACGGTATCTATCCGATTATCGATAATCAGGAGTGGACGACCAGTTTCTGGACCGGGCAACTGTGGCTGGCATGGGAGTGGACAGGGAATGCCGCATATCGCGCGTTAGCCGGGCAGCATGTCCGCTCCTTTGGCGAACGTATCGCAAAGCGCGACCACACTAACCACCACGACCTCGGGTTTCTGTACAGCCTTTCCTGCGTGGCTGCCAGCAAATTGACCGATAACCGGGAGGCAATATATATCGCCCAACAGGCGGCAGAAGTGTTGATGGAGCGCTATCACGACAAGTGCGGCATTATTCAGGCGTGGGGCGAGCTGGATAACCCGGAGCAGCAGGGTAGGATGATCATTGACTGCAATATGAATCTGCCGTTGTTGTATCAGGCCAGCGCGACAACGGGCGACCCGCGCTATGCACAGGCGGCGAAAAGCCATATTGAGCAGGCGCGACGCTATATTGTGCGCGAGGACGGCTCGACGTTTCACACGTACTATATGGATGTTCACACCGGTGAGCCACGCTTTGGCAATACTCATCAGGGGTTCTCCGACGATTCCTGCTGGTCGCGTGGGCAGGCATGGGGCGTGTATGGCTTTCTGCTGAACTACCTCTATACCGGAGATGAGAAACTGCTGGAATTGAGCCAGACGCTGGCAAACTATTTTATTAACCGTTTGCCGGAAGACCTGGTCTGTTACTGGGATCTGGCGCTGACCGATCCCAACAGCGAAAGAGACAGTTCTGCCAGCGCGATTCTCGCCTGCGCCTTGCTGGAGCTGGTAAAACAGCTTCCGGCGACTCATCCCGATCGCGAAAGTTATGAGGCGCTGGCATTGCGAATGATTGAGCGGATGCTCGACGGCTATCTCAATCTGGAGCACAAAGAAGGCGAAGGATTATTAAAACATTCTGTTTATTATTTTAAAGGTAACGTCGGCGTGAATGAATGCTGTGCCTGGGGTGATTATTTCCTGATGGAGGCCATTACCCGCGCAACGTCATGCTGGAATAGTTACTGGTAATACCCCACTCCTCCTGTTGAATAATAATGCTATTCAGTTAGCAGGGGGAGATTTTATCTCTGTTTCTGCAAGGAAAATATAATGCAAAGTAAGAATATGAATACAGCCCTATTAGCGGCTGCACTGGTCATGCCTTCCGCCAGCGTTTTTGCGGACAATAACAGTCATTCAACGACGGTGCCACAGGCAAAAGAAAAACCGTTTACGACGGTTTATTTTGCGCCACGCACACAGTATCGCACGGCCAGCGAGCGTTTTTTACAACGACTGATGCTGACAGGCGTGGTGCAGGACCCGAACAGTATTTTCGCCCGAATGTACTGGAGTTTTGAGACGGACTCCGATCTCGGTAAGAATATGGAGCAGTGGAAAAGCAGCTACGAAGAAGCGGAGTTTAACAAGCCGTTCCCGCTGGGCGAGAGCGACTTCTGGCTTGAACCTGGGGTTGTCTTTCATTGGGAGTCCGCCGGTTCGCGTATCGATCCTTACCTCGGCATTGGTTATCACTTTGACCCAACGCTGGGTGCCGTTTTACGCTATCGCTATAATCATCAAAATCACGACAGCCAGACGCTACAGGGCGACTGGGATGACTCTTCGGAACATCGCGTTGATATTTATCTGACCAAATATTTTACGCCAGATTTTTGGGTGCAATATAATCCGACATATTACAGTAAAACGCATAGCGATAAATTTGAATATGCGAATGGTAAAAACCATACGCTGCAACATAATTTTGTTTTTAACTTCCATGCGACGCCGCGTTTTTATCCCTTCTTTGAATTAGGTTATCTGGATGAATATAAAGATGGCGATGACACCAAAAACGAATACCAGATCAGGGTTGGGTTTAAATATAATTTAAATTAAACATCTTTATGCCTGCGGCTGTTTCGGCGCATAGGTTGAAATAAAACGGGCAACCGCAGGCCCGGTCAACAAAATGCTGAACAGCCGCAGGGTTTGCATCGCCATAATCAGCGCCATGTCGGCGTTGCTACCGGCGGCGATCACCGCCACGGTATCCAGCCCGCCGGGGCTGGTGGCAAGCCAGGCGGTGATAAAATCAATCTGCATGTAGTGGGCGAGTCCCCAGGCCATCGCCGCGCAAATCGCCATCAGGGCAAAGATGGAGGCCAGAATCTGCGGCAGCGGACGCAGCGCCATAAAAAAGACCTGCCTGTCGAACCCTAATCCGATGCGCCAGCCAATGGCCATATACGCAATCGCCAGCAGCCATTCCGGCAGTTCAATTACGATCATGCCGCCTGCATGAAGCCATGCGCCGACGATCATCGGTGCCAGCATCGTACCGGAAGGAATGCGCAATATGCGCCCGGTGAAACCTGCAACCGCAGCCAGCAGCAGCGTGCTCCACAGATTGCCGCTCAGCGGCGGGAACCACGCAATCTGCTGGCTGACCGCTTCTGCGCTGTCGCCGAGGATCAGCCGCGTGACCAGCACGGCGGCGCCTGCGACAAACAGTACCCGCAGGTACTGCATAAACGCCACCAGGCGGATATCCGCGCCGTAGTCCTGCGCCATCGCCACCATTGCCGCCGCGCCGCCGGGGGAGGAACCCCATGCGCCGGTATTGCCCGGCAGTGAGCTGTAGCGCACCAGCAGCCAGCCGACCACCGCGCTGGAGAGCAGCGTCACCAGCAGAATGGCTAACACCACCGGCCAGTTCACCGCCAGTGTGGTGAGAATCGAACCAGTAAGGTTTTGCGCAATCATGCAGCCGAGAATGGCCTGCGCTGCGAGAAAAGTGGAGCGGGGGAGTTGCAGCGTAATGCCTTTCAGACTGAATGCGATACCGGCAATCATCGGGCCGAGCAGCAGCGCCGCCGGAAGGTGGATGCAGAGAAAAGCCAGCGAAAGAAGGAGTGATAGCAGGAACAACAAACCCCACTGCAAAACCGGCATCCTGTGCTCCCAGGCGGTATCCAATCAAGTGTATCGATACAGCATAGAGAAAAAGTACGCTGAAAAAAATATCAGGCGTCAATAAAAGCGGGCTAAACCAGAACTGAATAACAGGTGTCTGGTACTGTTTTATACTGACAGGAGGATACTTTAATTTTACCTCGACAGTATTGATATGCCTGACACCTGTGGGTTATTCACAAATCATCTGAAAAAATCATCAACGGTATCATTCCAGTTGTGACCTGAAACAGACCATTCCTGATTGATTGGGGGTGGGAAGCCACTTCGGCAGTATCCATTTTTAGATTCAAAATCAAATACACCATGCGGATAATTATTAATTAAAAGCACGCATTTCCTGCTGTCTTCTGACCAACCGATCTTCACATCAGACGGGATATGCCCGTCTGAAACGTCTTCTGTATTGTAGATATGTAGAGCATCTCTGATAGGATTACCATCAACAGACTCATCAAGGGCATAGAAATATCCCGTTTTTCCATCGTCTTCAAACACTGCTGCAAATGAACCTTCGGGGGCCAGACTCTCTATCACCTGCGCTTCACCCACAATGAGCTGAGCCTGAACCGTAACCAGTATTGTCATTTGAATTTCCTTAAGTTTGTATCTGAGTTTTTTCTCTGATTGAATTATGTATATTAATAATTCAATCAAAGTCTTTGAACGGGGGAAGTCCCTGGGATTTACGCCATCTTTTAATTTCTTCAATGATGCCTTGTGGACTGTCCTCCCTGTCATCCGGGGGATAGAAAATCAATCCATTACTTTCAGGATGATCCACGATTTTATCGAAATGATCGACTAATGAGTCAATGTGAGATTCAAATTCTCTTCCTTTCAGATTGCCAGGGTTTTCAAAAAATTCATTCAGGAATTCTATGAATTCAGCTTCGGTGTAGTCTTCGATTTTTTGTTTAAAATGAATCATATGTTCACCTTTCTAATGTGTTGTTAAATACAGGTCCTCGTATTTATTCAGAGTCTTTGAATGATGGGCGTCCCTGAGATTTGCGCCATCTTTTAATTTCTCCAATGATGCCTTGTGGACTGTCCTCCCTGTCATCCGGGGGATAAAAAATCAAACCATTGCCTTCAGGATGATCCACGATTTTATCGAAATGATCGACTAATGAGTCGATGTAAGATTCACGGTCCATTTCTCCCTGGTAGCGCGGGTTTGCGGAGAATTCATTTAGGAAGTCTAAGAATTCGGATTCAGTGTAGTCTTCGAGTTTTTGTTTAAAATGAATCATATGTTCACTTTTCTAATGTGTTGTTAAATACAGGGCCTCGTATTTACTCAGAGTCTTTGAATGATGGGCGTCCCTGAGATTTTCGCCATCTTTTAATTTCTTCAATGATGCCTTGTGGACTGTCCTCCCTGTCATCCGGGGGATAAAAAATCAAACCATTACCTTCAGGATGATCCACGATTTTATCGAAGTGTTTGACTAGCCTATTAGAGTGAGATTCAAATTCTCTTCCTTTCAGATTGCCAGGGTTTTCAAAAAATTCATTCAGGAATTCTATGAATTCGGATTCAGTGTAGTCTTCAAGACGTTGTTTTAGTTCCATGTGTATCCTCTCTACTTATTTGAGTGATTTTTAATGTGATTTTTTACAGTGTTAACGCGCATATTATCCATATCAAAGACTGCACCACCATTAATAATAAAATCAAAATGGTGAATTTCAAACCATGGTCTGCCTCCTACCTGTTCAGAAGGAATGCTAAATGGTGCGTTGCCACTAAGAATTCTGGTTTGATTCGATTTACTAAACTGTGACATCAGTTCAGGGCATTCCGACACCGCAAGCCAGAACTCTTTTCTGAAATGGTCAAAGTTGCGAAACGTTCTTCCTCGCAGCTTATCTGCGACCTGTGCAGGTATCGGCGCTCCCAGCCCTGAACTGGCGGCCTCAAGCCAACGGCTATTTTCGGGTAAAATTTCGCCGTAACCGGTTGCCGTGCCGGGTTGTTTGCGCGGATCTTCACGAAGATAAACATATATCGGCTGAATGCCTGAATCGGCCGGAAAGACCAGAATATAATCGTTAAAATCGGCGACATCCGGCACAGGGATCGGTGGCGTGGTGTACTCATTTTTGCCATCCGGGATTGGTGTCACCAGAATGGTTGGCTGATCAAGCGGTGGAACATTGCTTCCGGTGTGATTAGGTAAATCACCAGTCTCGGGGTTTTCCGGTGTCCAGGTGATTAACGGCCCGTCTACGTCGTGGGCGGGGGTAAATTCATAGCGCTTCGCGTTGGCATTCCACACCATGTTCGCGACGCGAACGTTTTCATAGGGGGTACCTTCCCCTGTATGTACGCCATAGACCTGCGGTGCGCCGTGAGTGTCGGTACCCCAGAAAAAGCGTACCCGGGTGGTGGCGGTACTTCCGGTTAGCGCTTTCTGTCTGAGGGTCTCTTCGTACCAGTATTCATCACGCCCGGGAACGCGCGCGCTGCCTTCGCCAGCAGACGAAATATACAGAGCGGAAACCAGTGCTCCCACATAAGGTATCGCTCTTGTCGCACTGAGCGTACCGCTGAGCGGCCACTCTCCCCACACCTGCGCCAGTCCGCCCAGAGCCAGCGGTATGGCTGAGGCTTCCGCGGGCTGCGTATATCCGCAACAATCATCGACTGACGATTGTGCAAAAATCGCCATCTGGCCGAAGTTTTCTGCCGGTTCTTCTGTGTTCCCGGCGTCCGTACATCCTTTCGCTTTCAGGCAGGATTTAGCATAGACCGGTGTGATTTTTGGGGGATGTTGGCTGGGGGGCGTGATTTTTATTGCCGCTGGTCTGGGGGAACTTACCGGTTGAGGGCGCTGCGGCATAAACAAGTGGTTATATTCAGCGGGAAATGCCAGGTAGTCAAATTCGGTATTGGCGATGAGGTGTTTGCAAAGAATATAATCATATGATACCGCAATCTCTTCGGTATCCAGCTCATTAAGGGCCACATGCGTTTGAATACTTCTTACAGAAGCATTTCTTAGTTGAATATAATAATAGCGTTCCCATCGGCCCGTTCTGTTTATTCGCCAGAAATCAATTTCAATGAACAGCCTTTCATTATTAGTGATTGTATTACAAAATAGCGGGGTGCTTTTATCGATTAATTTGCTGAATCTGAGTCCCTGAAGGTTAATACCTTTTCCTGTATTACTCAATGCGCTGAATAGCGAAAATATGAAGATCTCGTCTTCATGCCCTTTTTGCCAGCGATTACCTGTTGACGAATATGTTCCACATCCCGCCGAAATGTTTCCTTGTTCCTCACCTGTGATTCTCAGGTAAATAATATCGCCCATTCCATTTAGCCTTTACCTGCATCCAATTGTGTCGGATTAAAGATCTAATGGTTTTAAAGGTCAAATAATGCATTAGCTATTGATGCTATGTGAAAGGAAATAGCTATTTTTTCGGCGGTAATATATTGGGAGTGACTGGAGTAATAAAGGTTATATTGGCAAGATGAATATTGTTGCCAGAGTTTCAGTAAATAATAAAGGCCACCGGTGTTACCCGATGGCCAGGATGATTAACGCTTAATATCAGACTTGAAATCGCGCTTTTCGTAGCCGGTGTACAGCTGACGCGGACGGGCGATTTTCATGCCTTCGCTGTGCATTTCGTTCCAGTGTGCAATCCAGCCCACGGTACGCGCCATCGCGAAGATCACGGTGAACATGGAGGACGGAATGCCCATCGCTTTCAGAATGATGCCGGAGTAGAAGTCTACGTTCGGGTAGAGTTTCTTCTCGATAAAGTACGGGTCGTTCAGCGCGATGTGTTCCAGCTCCATCGCGACTTCCAGCAGGTCATCTTTGGTGCCCAGCTCTTTCAGAACTTCGTGGCAGGTTTCACGCATGACGGTAGCGCGCGGGTCATAGTTTTTGTAAACACGGTGACCGAAGCCCATCAGGCGGAAAGAATCATTCTTGTCTTTTGCCCGGCGAATAAATTCCGGGATGTGTTTAACAGAGCTGATTTCTACCAGCATTTTCAGCGCCGCTTCGTTCGCGCCGCCATGCGCCGGTCCCCACAGGGAGGCAATGCCCGCTGCGATGCAGGCGAACGGGTTCGCGCCGGAGGAGCCTGCGGTACGGACGGTTGACGTCGATGCGTTCTGTTCGTGATCGGCGTGAAGAATCAGAATCCTGTCCATTGCGCGTTCCAGCACCGGGTTAACTTCATAGTTTTCGCACGGTGTGGAGAACATCATGTTCAGGAAGTTGCCGGAATAGGAGAGGTCGTTGCGCGGGTAGACGAACGGTTGACCGATAGAATACTTGTAACACATTGCCGCCATTGTCGGCATTTTGGACAGCAGGCGGAACGCGGCGATTTCACGATGACGCGGATTATTCACATCCATCGAGTCGTGGTAGAACGCAGCCAGCGCGCCGGTGACGCCGCACATAACGGCCATCGGATGCGAGTCGCGGCGAAAACCGTGGAACAGACGGGTAATCTGCTCATGGATCATGGTATGGCGTGTGACGGTGGTTTTGAACTCGTCGTACTCTGCCTGGGTCGGTTTCTCGCCGTACAGCAGGATGTAACATACTTCCAGATAGTTAGACTCGGTAGCCAGTTGGTCAATCGGGAAGCCGCGATGTAACAGAATGCCTTCGTCGCCGTCGATGAAGGTGATTTTGGATTCGCAGGATGCGGTAGAGGTGAAACCTGGATCAAAAGTGAACATCCCCTTTGAGCCGAGACTACGAATATCAATAACGTCTTGACCGAGTGTGCCCTTTAGCACATCCAGTTCAATAGCAGAGTCACCATTTAGGGTGAGTTTTGCTTTTGTATCAGCCATTTACGGTCTCCTTAGCGCCTTATTGCTTAAGACTACTCAGTGAGATTTGCTTCGTTACATAAATCAACCGTTACCAGTTTGTTATTTGGCTCGCCGCTCTGCGAAAGAGGAGAAAACCAGGGTACAGAGCAATGGGCGCTTGCAGGTAAAAACAGTTAACTTATGGCGAATTAGCAACAAATCAACAACTTAGCAATCCGAATTATTAAACCTGACTATCACTAATAACTGTCCTGAATAAATTGGTCAATACCGCCACACTGTTACATAACTTATTAGCAGGTGAAAGAGTGACCCCATAACTTTTGCGCATTATATGCCTTTTCTGGTGTTGTTTGTAACAACTTTGTTTAATGTTTGTCAAATCAGATGATTAAAAATTAAATAAATGTTGTTATCGTGACCTATGTCACTGTTCGGGATAAAACCCGACAAACTATATGTAGGTTAATTGTAATGATTTTGTGAACGTCCTATACTGCCGCCAGGTCTCCGGAATACCCTGCAATCCCGAGCCACCCAGCGTTGTAACGTGTCGTTTTAGCAACTGGAAGCAGTGTTTTACATGACGCGCAGTTATAGAAAGGACGCTGTCTGACCCGCAAGCAGACCGGAGGAAGGAAATCCCGTCGTCTTTCTGGCTACAGGTAGATTCACCCTCTGTACCCGAAGTCCAAAGGGAATAATAAGAACAGCATGTGGGCGTTATTCATGATAAGAAATGTGAAAAAACAAAGACCTGTCAATCTGGATCTGACAACGATCCGGTTCCCAATCACGGCGATAGCGTCCATTCTCCATCGCGTTTCTGGAGTGATCACCTTCGTGGCGGTCGGGATTCTGTTGTGGTTATTGGGCACCAGCCTCTCTTCCCCTGAAGGATTCCAGCAGGCATCCGCCATCATGGGGAGCTTCTTTGTTAAATTTATTATGTGGGGCATCCTCACCGCGCTGGCGTATCACGTCGTGGTCGGTATTCGTCACATGATGATGGATTTTGGCTATCTGGAAGAAACATTCGAAGCGGGTAAACGCTCAGCCAAAATCTCTTTTGTTATCACTGTCGTGCTTTCACTTCTCGCAGGAGTCCTCGTATGGTAAGCAACGCCTCCGCATTAGGACGCAATGGCGTACATGACTTCATCCTGGTCCGTGCTACCGCTATCGTTCTGACCCTCTACATCGTTTATATGGTGGGCTTTTTCGCAATAAGCGGCGAGCTGACCTTTGATGTCTGGAGCGGTTTCTTCTCATCGGCATTCACCAAAGTCTTCACCCTGCTGGCACTTTTCTCCATCTTGATTCATGCCTGGATTGGCATGTGGCAGGTGTTGACCGACTACGTTAAACCTCTGGCCCTGCGCCTTGTGCTACAGCTGGCAATCGTTGTTGCGCTGGTGGTTTACGTCATTTATGGATTTGTTGTGGTGTGGGGTGTGTAATGAAACTGCCAGTCAGAGAATTTGATGCTGTTGTTATTGGCGCAGGCGGCGCAGGTATGCGCGCAGCGCTGCAAATTTCCCAGAGCGGCCAGACCTGTGCGCTGCTCTCCAAAGTCTTCCCAACCCGTTCCCATACCGTATCCGCGCAAGGTGGCATCACCGTGGCGCTCGGTAATACCCATGAAGATAACTGGGAATGGCACATGTACGATACCGTAAAAGGATCGGACTACATCGGCGACCAGGACGCGATTGAATATATGTGCAAAACCGGCCCGGAAGCGATTCTGGAACTGGAGCACATGGGGCTGCCTTTCTCCCGTCTTGACGATGGCCGTATCTATCAGCGTCCGTTCGGCGGCCAGTCGAAAAACTTCGGCGGCGAACAGGCGGCGCGTACCGCAGCGGCGGCTGACCGCACCGGTCACGCGCTGTTGCACACGCTGTATCAGCAGAACCTGAAAAACCACACCACCATTTTTTCTGAATGGTATGCGCTGGATCTGGTGAAAAACCAGGATGGCGCGGTAGTGGGGTGTACCGCGCTGTGTATCGAAACCGGCGAAGTGGTCTACTTCAAAGCGCGCGCAACCGTGCTGGCGACCGGCGGCGCAGGCCGTATTTACCAGTCCACCACTAACGCTCATATCAACACCGGCGACGGCGTGGGTATGGCGCTGCGTGCCGGTGTTCCGGTGCAGGATATGGAAATGTGGCAGTTCCACCCGACCGGCATTGCGGGCGCGGGCGTGCTGGTGACAGAAGGCTGCCGTGGTGAAGGCGGTTATCTGCTGAATAAACATGGCGAGCGCTTTATGGAGCGCTATGCCCCGAACGCGAAGGACCTGGCCGGTCGTGACGTGGTCGCGCGTTCTATTATGATCGAAATCCGTGAAGGTCGCGGCTGCGACGGCCCGTGGGGGCCGCACGCGAAACTGAAGCTCGACCATCTGGGTAAAGAAGTACTCGAATCCCGTCTGCCGGGTATCCTCGAATTGTCCCGTACCTTTGCGCACGTTGACCCGGTTAAAGAGCCGATCCCGGTTATCCCAACCTGTCACTACATGATGGGCGGTATCCCGACCAAAGTGACCGGTCAGGCGCTGACTGTGAACGAGCAGGGCGAAGACGTGGTGATTCCTGGCCTGTTCGCGGTGGGTGAGATCGCCTGCGTATCCGTACACGGCGCTAACCGTCTGGGCGGCAACTCGCTGCTTGACCTGGTGGTCTTCGGACGTGCGGCCGGTCTGCATTTGCAGGAGTCCATCGCCGAGCAGGGCGCGCTGCGTGACGCCAGCGAGTCTGACATTGAGGCCTCTCTGGAACGTCTCAACCGCTGGAACAACAACCGTGACGGTGAAGATCCGGTGGTTATCCGTAAAGCGTTGCAGGAATGTATGCAGCACAACTTCTCGGTATTCCGTGAAGGCGACGCGATGGCGAAAGGGCTTGAGCAACTGAAGGTGATCCGCGAGCGTCTGAAAAACGCCCGTCTGGATGACACCTCCAGCGAGTTCAACACCCAGCGCGTCGAGTGTCTGGAGCTGGACAACCTGATGGAAACGGCTTACGCAACTGCGGTATCCGCCAACTTCCGTACCGAAAGCCGTGGCGCGCATAGCCGCTTCGACTTCCCGGATCGCGATGATGAAAACTGGCTGTGCCATTCCCTGTATCTGCCAGAGACGGAATCCATGACGCGTCGTAGCGTCAATATGGAACCGAAACTGCGCCCGGCATTCCCGCCGAAGATTCGTACTTACTAATGCGGAGACAGGAAAATGAAACTCGAGTTTTCGATTTATCGCTATAACCCGGATGTTGATGACGCTCCGCGTATGCAGGATTACACCCTGGAAGGCGAAGAAGGGCGTGACATGATGCTGCTGGATGCGCTGATGCAGCTGAAAGAGAAAGATCCCAGCCTCTCTTTCCGTCGCTCATGCCGTGAAGGCGTGTGCGGTTCAGATGGCCTGAACATGAACGGCAAAAACGGTCTGGCGTGTATTACGCCGGTTTCGGCGCTACACCAGTCGGGTAAGAAGATTGTTATCCGTCCGCTGCCCGGTTTACCGGTTATCCGCGATTTGGTGGTAGACATGGGGCAATTCTACGCACAATATGAGAAGATTAAGCCTTACTTATTGAATAATGGGCAAAATCCACCCGCTCGTGAGCATTTACAGATGCCCGAGCAGCGTGAAAAACTCGATGGGCTGTATGAGTGTATTCTTTGTGCGTGCTGTTCAACGTCGTGCCCGTCGTTCTGGTGGAACCCGGATAAGTTTATCGGCCCGGCAGGCCTGTTAGCGGCGTATCGTTTCCTGATCGATAGCCGTGATACCGAGACCGACAGCCGCCTGGAAGACCTGAGCGATGCATTCAGCGTATTCCGCTGTCATAGCATCATGAACTGCGTCAGTGTATGTCCTAAGGGACTGAACCCGACGCGCGCCATCGGCCATATTAAGTCGATGTTGTTGCAACGCAGTGCGTAAATAATAACGCCGGATGGCGCTGCGCTTATCCGGCCTACGTAACAGTAGGCCCGGTTAGCGTAGCGCCACCGGGCAAATTGCAGAAACCTTTAAAAACTGCCAGATAAGTAAATAATCGAGACGTTCAGCGCGAGACAAGGCGCGGTTGAACGAATCCCCTGGAGCATAGTTGACTATGTGACTGGGGTGAGTGAAAGCCGTAACGCAGTCGCAGCCGGAACGACGAAGATTATTTAGACAGTTTCTAAAGGTTCCTTCGCGAGCCGCTACACAGAGAAGAGCTCGCAAGTGAACCCCGGCACGCACAGCAATGTGCGTGGTAGTATCCACGGCGAAGTAAGCATACAGAATGCTTAAGGGATCACGATGCAGAACAGCGCTTTGAAAGCCTGGTTGGACTCTTCTTACCTCTCTGGCGCAAACCAGAGCTGGATAGAACAGCTCTATGAAGACTTCTTAACCGATCCTGACTCGGTAGACGCTAACTGGCGTTCGACGTTCCAGCAGTTACCTGGCACCGGAGTCAAACCGGATCAATTCCATTCAAAAACGCGTGATTATTTCCGTCGTCTGGCGAAGGATGCCTCACGTTACTCTTCTTCGATTTCCGACCCTGACACCAATACGAAGCAGGTCAAAGTCCTGCAACTTATCAACGCTTATCGTTTCCGTGGTCACCAGCATGCGAATCTCGATCCGCTGGGACTGTGGGAGCAAGAAAACGTGGCGGATCTGGACCCCTCTTTCCACGATCTGACAGAGGCCGATTTCCAGGAAAGCTTTAACGTAGGTTCTTTTGCGATTGGCAAAGAGACGATGAAGCTGGGCGAACTTATTTCCGCGCTCAAACAAACATACTGCGGCCCGATTGGCGCCGAGTATATGCACATCACCAGCACCGAAGAGAAACGCTGGATTCAGCAGCGTATCGAATCCGGCCGCGCCGCCTTCAGCGCGGAAGAGAAAAAACGCTTCCTCAACGAACTGACCGCCGCCGAAGGGCTGGAGCGTTATCTGGGGGCGAAATTCCCGGGGGCAAAACGCTTCTCGCTGGAAGGCGGCGATGCGTTAATCCCGATGCTCAAAGAGATGATCCGTCATGCGGGCAACAGCGGCACCCGCGAAGTGGTGCTGGGTATGGCGCACCGTGGTCGTCTGAACGTGCTGGTCAACGTGCTGGGTAAAAAACCGCAGGATCTGTTCGACGAATTTGCGGGCAAACATAAAGAGCATCTCGGCACCGGCGACGTGAAGTACCACATGGGCTTCTCGTCTGATATCGAAACCGAAGGCGGTCTGGTTCACCTGGCGCTGGCGTTTAACCCGTCGCACCTGGAAATCGTCAGCCCGGTGGTGATCGGTTCCGTGCGCGCCCGTCTGGATCGTCTGGATGAGCCGAGCAGCAATAAAGTGCTGCCAATCACCATTCACGGTGACGCCGCAGTGACGGGCCAGGGCGTGGTTCAGGAAACCCTGAACATGTCCAAAGCGCGTGGTTACGAAGTGGGCGGTACGGTGCGTATCGTCATCAACAACCAGGTGGGCTTTACCACCTCTAACCCACTGGATGCGCGTTCCACCCCATACTGCACCGACATCGGCAAGATGGTTCAGGCGCCGATTTTCCACGTTAACGCGGATGACCCGGAAGCGGTGGCTTTCGTTACCCGTCTGGCGCTGGACTTCCGTAACACCTTTAAACGCGATGTCTTCATCGATCTGGTGTGCTACCGCCGTCACGGCCATAACGAAGCCGACGAGCCGAGCGCAACCCAGCCGCTGATGTACCAGAAAATCAAAAAGCATCCGACGCCGCGTAAACTCTACGCCGACAAGCTGGAAGCGGACAAAGTCGCTACGCTGGAAGACGCCACTGAAATGGTCAACCTCTACCGCGATGCGCTGGATGCAGGCGAATGCGTGGTGAAAGAGTGGCGTCCGATGAACATGCACTCCTTCACCTGGTCGCCGTACCTCAACCATGAATGGGATGAGAGCTACCCGAACAAGGTGGAAATGAAGCGTTTGCAGGAACTGGCTAAACGCATCAGCACGGTGCCGGAAGCGGTAGAAATGCAGTCGCGCGTCGCCAAAATTTACGGCGATCGTCAGTCGATGGCCGCTGGCGAGAAGCTGTTCGACTGGGGCGGCGCGGAAACGCTGGCCTACGCCACGCTGGTTGATGAGGGGATTCCGGTGCGTCTGTCCGGCGAGGACTCCGGTCGCGGCACCTTCTTCCACCGTCATGCGGTGATTCATAACCAGGCAAATGGTTCCACGTATACGCCGTTGCAGCACATTCATAACGGTCAGGGCACCTTCCGCGTCTGGGACTCCGTCCTGTCTGAAGAAGCGGTGCTGGCGTTCGAATACGGCTATGCGACCGCTGAACCGCGCACCCTGACCATCTGGGAAGCGCAGTTCGGCGACTTCGCCAACGGCGCGCAGGTGGTGATCGATCAGTTCATCTCCTCCGGCGAGCAGAAATGGGGGCGGATGTGCGGCCTGGTGATGCTGCTGCCGCACGGTTACGAAGGGCAGGGGCCGGAGCACTCCTCCGCGCGTCTGGAACGTTATCTGCAACTTTGCGCTGAACAGAACATGCAGGTTTGCGTCCCGTCCACCCCGGCGCAGGTTTACCACATGCTGCGTCGTCAGGCGCTGCGCGGTATGCGCCGTCCGCTGGTCGTTATGTCGCCGAAGTCGCTGCTGCGTCATCCGCTGGCGGTCTCCAGCCTGGACGAACTGGCCAACGGCGCCTTCCAGCCTGCGATTGGCGAGGTTGATGAGCTCGATCCGCAAGGCGTGAAGCGCGTGGTGATGTGTTCTGGTAAGGTTTATTACGACCTGCTGGAACAACGCCGTAAAAACGATCAGAAAGATGTCGCCATTGTGCGCATTGAACAGCTCTACCCGTTCCCGCACAAAGCGGTTCAGGAAGCGCTGAAACCGTACGCCCACGTACATGATTTTGTCTGGTGCCAGGAAGAGCCGCTCAACCAGGGCGCATGGTACTGTAGTCAGCATCATTTCCGTGAAGTGATTCCATTTGGGTCTGCTCTGCGTTACGCAGGTCGCCCGGCCTCCGCCTCCCCGGCGGTAGGGTATCTGTCCGTTCACCAGAAACAGCAACAAGATCTGGTTAATGACGCGCTGAACGTCGATTAATTAAAGGATAAATAATGAGTAGCGTAGATATTCTTGTTCCCGACCTGCCTGAGTCCGTAGCGGACGCAACCGTTGCGACCTGGCACAAAAAACCGGGCGATAGTGTCCAGCGTGATGAAGTGCTGGTAGAAATCGAAACTGACAAAGTGGTACTGGAAGTACCGGCATCGGCTGACGGCATTCTGGATGCGGTTCTGGAAGATGAAGGTACGACGGTAACGTCTCGCCAGATCCTGGGTCGCCTGCGTGAAGGCAACAGCTCCGGTAAAGAGACCAGCGCCAAATCCGAAGAGAAAGCGTCTACACCGGCGCAGCGCCAGCAGGCGTCGCTATCCGAGCAGAACAACGATGCCCTCAGCCCGGCGATCCGCCGTCTGTTGGGTGAACACAACCTCGACGCCAGCGCCATCAAAGGCACGGGCGTAGGCGGTCGCATCACGCGCGAAGATGTGGAAAAACATCTGGCGAAGGCACCGGCGAAAGCGGAAGCCAAAGCGCCGGAAGCCGCGCCTGCCGCACAGCCTGCGCTTGGCGCTCGCAGTGAAAAACGCGTCCCGATGACCCGTCTGCGCAAGCGCGTAGCCGAGCGTCTGCTGGAAGCGAAAAACTCCACCGCGATGCTGACCACGTTCAACGAAGTCAACATGAAGCCAATCATGGATCTGCGTAAGCAGTACGGCGACGCGTTTGAAAAACGTCACGGCATTCGTCTGGGCTTCATGTCCTTCTACGTGAAAGCGGTGGTTGAAGCGCTGAAACGCTACCCGGAAGTGAACGCCTCCATTGATGGCGACGACGTGGTGTATCACAACTACTTCGACGTCAGCATGGCGGTTTCCACGCCGCGTGGTCTGGTAACGCCGGTACTGCGTGATGTCGATACCCTCGGCATGGCGGATATCGAGAAGAAAATCAAAGAACTGGCCGTGAAAGGGCGTGACGGTAAGCTGACGGTGGACGATCTGACCGGCGGTAATTTCACCATCACCAACGGTGGCGTGTTCGGCTCGCTGATGTCTACCCCGATCATCAACCCGCCGCAGAGCGCAATCCTCGGCATGCATGCGATCAAAGATCGTCCGATGGCGGTGGATGGCAAGGTTGAGATCCTGCCGATGATGTACCTGGCGCTGTCTTACGATCACCGTCTGATCGATGGTCGTGAATCAGTGGGCTTCCTGGTCGCCATTAAAGAGCTGCTGGAAGATCCGACGCGTCTGCTGCTGGACGTGTAGTCACTTTTTAGTGTCACCTGCCCTGTAGGCCGGATAAGGCGCTGGTGAGATGCCTGATGGCGACGCAGCCGCGTCTAATCAGGCCTACAGGTTTAAAGATAACGATTACCTGAAGGATGGACAGAACACATGAACTTACATGAATATCAGGCAAAACAACTTTTTGCCCGCTATGGCTTACCGGCGCCGGTGGGTTATGCCTGTACTACTCCGCGTGAAGCAGAAGAAGCCGCTTCAAAAATCGGCGCGGGTCCGTGGGTAGTAAAATGTCAGGTTCACGCAGGCGGCCGTGGCAAAGCGGGCGGTGTGAAGGTTGTTAACAGCAAAGAAGAGATTCGCGCGTTTGCGGAACACTGGCTGGGTAAACGCCTCGTGACCTACCAGACAGACGCTAACGGTCAACCGGTCAACCAGATTCTGGTTGAAGCGGCGACTGATATCGATAAAGAGCTGTATCTTGGCGCGGTTGTTGACCGTAGTTCTCGCCGCGTGGTCTTTATGGCCTCCACCGAAGGCGGCGTGGAAATCGAAAAAGTGGCGGAAGAGACCCCGCACCTGATCCACAAAATCGCCCTCGATCCGCTGGCGGGTCCAATGCCGTATCAGGGCCGCGAACTGGCGTTCAAACTGGGTCTGGAAGGTAAGCAGGTTCAGCAATTTACGAAGATCTTTATGGGTCTGGCGACCATTTTCCTTGAGCGCGATCTGGCGCTGATCGAAATCAACCCGCTGGTGATCACTAAGCAGGGCGATCTGATCTGTCTCGACGGCAAACTGGGCGCTGACGGCAACGCGCTGTTCCGCCAGCCGGATCTGCGTGAAATGCGCGACCAGTCTCAGGAAGACCCGCGTGAAGCGCAGGCGGCGCAGTGGGAACTGAACTACGTGGCGCTGGACGGCAACATCGGCTGCATGGTTAACGGCGCAGGTCTGGCGATGGGCACGATGGACATCGTTAAACTGCACGGCGGCGAACCGGCTAACTTCCTCGACGTAGGCGGCGGCGCGACCAAAGAGCGCGTAACCGAAGCGTTCAAAATCATCCTCTCTGACGACAACGTGAAAGCGGTTCTGGTTAACATCTTCGGCGGCATCGTCCGTTGCGACCTGATTGCCGACGGTATCATCGGCGCGGTAGAAGAAGTGGGTGTTAGCGTACCGGTTGTCGTACGTCTGGAAGGCAACAACGCCGAACTCGGCGCGAAAAAACTGGCTGACAGCGGCCTGAATATTATTGCAGCGAAAAGTCTGACGGATGCAGCTCAGCAGGTTGTTGCCGCAGTGGAGGGGAAATAATGTCTGTTTTAATCGATAAAAACACCAAGGTTATCTGCCAGGGCTTTACCGGTAGCCAGGGGACTTTCCACTCTGAACAGGCGATTGCTTACGGCACGCAGATGGTGGGCGGCGTAACGCCAGGCAAAGGCGGCTCCACGCATCTGGGTCTGCCGGTGTTCAATACCGTGCGTGAAGCGGTAGAGGCCACTGGCGCCACCGCAACGGTTATCTACGTTCCGGCGCCGTTCTGCAAAGACTCCATTCTGGAGGCTGTCGACGCGGGCATCAAACTGATTATCACCATCACTGAAGGCATCCCGACGCTGGATATGCTGACCGTGAAAGTCGCGCTTGACGAAGCGGGCGTGCGCATGATCGGGCCGAACTGCCCGGGCGTGATCACCCCTGGCGAGTGCAAAATCGGCATCATGCCGGGCCACATCCACAAGCCGGGCAAAGTGGGCATCGTGTCCCGCTCCGGTACGCTGACCTATGAAGCGGTTAAGCAGACCACTGACTACGGTTTCGGCCAGTCCACCTGTGTGGGCATCGGCGGCGACCCGATCCCGGGCTCTAACTTCATCGATATCCTGAAACTGTTCCAGGAAGATCCGCAGACTGAAGCGATCGTGATGATCGGTGAGATCGGCGGTAGCGCGGAAGAAGAGGCGGCGGCATACATCAAAGAACACGTAACCAAGCCGGTTGTCGGTTACATCGCGGGCGTTACCGCGCCGAAAGGCAAGCGTATGGGTCACGCGGGCGCGATTATCGCGGGTGGTAAAGGTACGGCGGATGAGAAATTCGCCGCGCTGGAAGCCGCAGGCGTGAAAACCGTTCGTAGCCTGGCGGATATCGGCGAAGCGCTGAAAGCCGTAATGAAGTAATTCTCAAAAAGCAGCAATAAGGCCCGACTCCTTCGTGCGACAGGGGAATACCTGAAGCGCGGAGGATGCAGGGCTGGTCCGTTTTCGACATGGTTGGTCACCTTCTGGTGACCTTTTTTTTGCCTGTTTTGCCGCTTAACCGTGTTGAAAATAAGCATCTTGCTGCGGTAAACGTTTACCCGCGCTTATTGTTATTAATATCATCCTGCCAGCAGGTAACGAACAGAAAATTATCAGACACATAAACAGTCGCTTTCTGTTATGCCGCGTGTTAAATCCTCCTTAAATAAACCACAAATAATATTGATTCACCTCGCAACATTTTTTCTCCATAAAACAAGTTAACATGAAAAATTATTAAGAACTTATTAGCACTATTTGCCTGTAATTAACCGCGTTTAAATTGTGTTTATTGTCGGGGTTGAGTATTATTGCTTAATATTTAAACACTGGCAGTGTGCGTAAATCATGGAGTGGATCAATGACATTAGCGGAGAAAATAAAATATAACTCTCGGGGATAATCTGGAGGGTTTGCATTAATTTTTTATAAATTAAACTATTTTTGTACGCTGCATATGGAAGACGTTATGAGAGGAAAGATACCCAAGACCGAATTACTGGTGACTTTTGAAGTGGTGGCGCGTCACGAAAGCTATACCCGGGCAGCAGAAGAGTTGGCGTTGACTCAGAGTGCCGTGTTCCGGCAGGTGAATGCGCTGGAGGATTTTTTACATACCTCGTTATTTAACCATGCCAAAAAGCGAATTTTTTTAAATGCAGCCGGTAAGCATTATCTGAGCATTGTTAAAGAAACACTTAACAAACTTGAACGCGATACCAATACGATAATGACCTGGCAACCCACCGTTCAGGTCATTGAGCTGGCGGTGAACCCAACGTTCAGTACCCACTGGCTGATTCCGAATTTACGTGAATTTAATAAAATAAATCCTGACATTATCGTTAATATTCATTCGCTGGCGAATATTGGCGATTTTCTTAACCGTGAGTATGACGCCGCCATTATGCGGGAAGATTTTTGCTCGCCCTGGTCAGAGGTGGAGTATTTATTTGAAGAGGAAATTTTACCCGTATGCAGTGGCAGCCTTTTACCTCAGCCGAATCAAAAACTGACCGTAGAAGAGTTGCTCAATGAATTTCCCCTTTTGCATCAAAGTACGCGCATCAAAGGCTGGCAGGAATGGTTCGCGCTGTCGGATATCAACAGTCCGCTGGTGAATAAAGGCCCGCGCTTTGATTTATTGTCGATGCTGATTGCCGCCGTGCGTTCTAATCTGGGCGTGGCGCTATTGCCCCGGTTTGCGATCCAGCACGATCTGGATAACGGTGAGATGGTGATTCCCTGCGATGTGCCGATGCGTACAGGGAACCGGTTTATTATGACGTGGCGCGAAGAAAAAGCGGAATCCCGGTATTTACAGATCTTCCGTGACTGGCTGCTGCAAAAATCGGTAATCTCAGCGGTGGAGCGCTGATGCCGGATGGCGGCCAGTGGCCTTATCCGGCCTGCAAACGGTGAGAACTGATGCCGGATGCCGGCCAGTGGCCTTATCCGGCCTACAAACGGTGAGGGCTGTAGGCCTGATAAGCGCAGCGCCATCAGGCAAAGGCGCGGCTACCAGTCTATCCCGGCCTGCGCCTGAATGCCGCTATCGAATGCATGCTTCACCGGGCGGACTTCGCTGACCGTATCGGCGAGTTCCAGTAACTGCGTATGACACCCGCGACCGGTAACGATCACGCTCTGCTGTTCGGGACGATTCACAATCGCGGCGATCACGTCCTGGGTGTCCAGGTAGTGATAAGCCAGCATGTATGTCAGTTCATCCAGCACCACCAGATCGTAACGCGGGTCGGCGAGCATACGCCTGCCTTCCTGCCAGACGGCTTCCGCCGCCTGTATATCCGCTTCCCGGTCCTGCGTCTCCCAGGTAAAACCGGTGCCCATAATGTGAAACTCAACGCCAAGCGGTTGCAGCGTGTTGTATTCACCGTTATCCCACTGACCTTTAATAAATTGCGCGACGCCAACGGTTTTGCCGTGACCGACCGCGCGGGTCGCGGTGCCAAAGGCCGCCGTCGATTTTCCTTTACCGTTCCCGGTGAAAACAATCAGGACTCCTTTCTGTTCCGTGGCCGCTGCCACACGGGTGTCCACCTGTTCTTTCAGTTTTTGCTGCCGCTGGCGGTGCCTGTCAGTATTGGCTCGCGCTTCCATAAATGCTCCTTAATGTCCTGCCGGACAGGTCGCGCAGCGATGTTGCTGCTCAAACTGGCTGAAGAAGTTATTGCCTTTATCATCCACCAGCACAAAGGCGGGCAGGTTTTTGACCTCCATCATCCACACGGCTTCCATCCCCAGTTCGGGATACTCAAGGCAGCGTAAGCTTTTAACGTACTGCTGCGCCAGAAGCGCGGCGGCGCCGCCAATGCTGCCAAGATTGAAGCCGCCATGCTTGTGGCAGGCCTCGGTTACTTGCTGACTGCGGTTGCCTTTCGAAAGCATGATCAAACTGCCGCCCGCCGCCTGGAAGGCGTCAACATAGCCGTCCATGCGCCCGCCGGTGGTCGGGCCGAGCGAGCCGCAGGCCTGTTTTTCCGGCGTTTTGGCTGGCCCCGCGTAATAAACAATGTGATTTTTCATGTAGTCCGGCATCGGTTCGCCGTTATCCAGACGCTCTTTAATTTTGGCGTGCGCGATATCGCGGGCGACGACAATCGGGCCGTTCAGCGACAGTCGGGTGCCGACAGGCAGCGTGGAAAGGTTATGCAGGATCTCGCGCAGCGGACGGTTGAGATCGAGCTGTACGGTCTGGGCGCTGTTTTCCACGCGCAGGGATTCAGGAATAAATTTTCCCGGATTGTGTTCGAGTTTTTCCAGCCAGATGCCGCGCTTGTTGATTTTCGCTTTAATATTGCGGTCGGCAGAGCAGGAGAGCGCCATTGCGATGGGGCAGGAGCCGCCGTGACGCGGCAGGCGGATAACGCGGATATCATGAGCGAAATATTTGCCACCAAACTGTGCTCCGATGCCAAACTCGCGGCTGGCATTGAGCAGGGTTGTTTCCAGCGCCGTGTCGCGAAACGCCTGGCCCAGCTCGTTTCCGCTGGTCGGCAGGGTGTCGTAATATTTGGTTGAGGCCAGCTTCGCCACTTTCAGCGCCTGGTCGGCAGACAATCCGCCAACCACAAAAGCGATATGGTAGGGTGGGCAGGCTGCTGTTCCCAGCGACCGCATTTTTTCGATCAGGAAAGCGGTGAGTTTTTCGGGTTGCAGAATAGATTTGGTTTCCTGAAACAGCGCCGCTTTGTTGGCGGAACCGCCGCCTTTATTGACGAAGAGAAACCGGTATTCGTCACCCGGCGTCGCGCTGATATCAATCTGGGCGGGCAGGTTGGTTTGGGTATTCACCTCGGTGTACATGTCCAGCGGGGCGTTCTGGGAGTAGCGTAAGTTATTTTCCTGGAAAGTGATGTACACGCCTTTGCTCAGGGCTTCGGCATCGTTGCCGCCTGTCCAGACGTGCTGACCTTTGCTCGCCACAATGGTTGCCGTTCCCGTGTCCTGGCAGTTTGGCAGTACGCCTTTCGCCGAGACTTCGGCATTGCGTAACAGTTGCAGCGCGACGTACTTATCATTACTGCTGGCCTGCGGATCGTGCAGGATGCTGGCAATCTGCTTCAGATGCGCGGTGCGCAGGAAAAACGAGGCTTCATAAAATGCCTGTTGGGCCAGCAGAGTCAGCGCTTCAGGCGCGACTTTGATAACCTCTTCACCGTCTAACTCCGTTACCGTAATGTGCTTGTCGCTGAGTAATTCATATTCCGTCGTATCTTTGCTTTGAACAAACGGTTCCTGCCAGACAAATGGTTTAGACATATTAACTTCTCACCTTTAAGTTATTTTTGCCGGACGGCTGTCCGGCCTACAACAATGCGCAAACCGTAGGCCGGATAAGCGTTAGCGCCATCCGGCATCGCTGTGGTATCAGGACATCGCCACTTCTGAGTGTTCGGTTGCCGGGCGCTCCTGTTCCGGGGTTTTGACCGGCGCTTTGCCACGGCAGCCTGCGCCGAAGTGCTCGCCTTCCCAACGACCGACAATCGCCGCACCCATCGCATTACTCATCACGTTGGTGGCAGAACGGCCCATATCGAGGAACGGATCGACGCCCATCAGCAGGATCAGACCGGCTTCTGGAATGTTGAATTGGTTGAGGGTAGCGGCGATAACCACCATTGACGCACGCGGCACGCCTGCCATTCCTTTGGAGGTCAGCATCAGAATCAGCAGCATGGTGATCTGCTCGCCCATGCTCAGTTCAATGTTGCACGCCTGGGCGATAAACACGGTGGCAAACGAGCAGTAGGCCATTGAGCCGACGAGGTTAAAGGAGTAACCGATAGGCAGTACGAAGCTGGCAATCTTGGAAGAGACGCCAAACTTCTCCAGTTTGTCCAGCGTACCAGGGAAAGCCGCCTCCGAGCTGGACGTGGTAAAGGCCAGCAGCGCGGGTTCGAAGATTGCTTTGGTCAGACGACTGATGCACGGCCCGACAATCATTGTCGACAGGCCAATCAGGATCGCCCACAGCATCCCCAGCGTCAGGTAGAACTCGCCCATGAAGATCCCGGCGCTGACCATCACGCCCAGACCGCGTTCAGCAATCAAACCGGAGATGGCGGCAAAGACGGTCAGCGGCGCAAACAGCATCACGTAACCTGTCAGCTTCAGCATGACGTGCACCAGCGAGTCGAGCACTTTAACGATGGCGGCGCCTTTTTCACCAACAGCGGCCAGGCTGCAACCGAGGAAAATGGAGAACACCACAATTTGCAGGATCTCGTTGCGCGCCATCGCATCGATAATGCTGGTGGGCACGGCGTGTGAGATAAAGACTTTCAGCGTGAAGGGTTCAGACTGCACGGCGGCAACCGCGCCTGCGTCGTGTGCCACAAAGTTAATGCCTGCGCCTGGCTGGAACATATTGACGATGACCAGACCCAACGCAATAGACAACAATGAGGCGCAAATAAACAGGAAAAAGGTTTTAGAGAATATACGCCCCAGCGTTTTGGCATCGCCCATTTTGGCGATCCCCACCACTAACGTTGAAATAACCAAGGGGGCAATAATCATTTTTACCATGCGCAAAAATATGGTGGTAAAAATAGAGATGTCCTGGGCGTACGATTTTGCTGTTTCAGCCGATGCCATATTATTAATGGCCACCCCGGCAATCATGCCGAGTATCAGGCCTAATATGATCATTTTGGTTAAACTTATTTTTTTCATGTTTGCTCCATCGGATAATGGTTGGAGAATAATGTGTAGGGCAGCGCATACCCGAACGCAGACAACCGCTCAGGTACGCGCTTGTTATGACCAACCGCATGAATAATCAGGAAAACAGTGATACAGCAAAATCCTGTATCCTGATGGCTGTTGTTGTATTGTTATGACTACAAGTCGAAGGTAATACTTAATAGCGGCGCGTGTTGCTGCGCGCCATAAACATCATTGTCACCAACGTTGCCGGAAATAATATCGCGCGGCATGACAATTTTTACCGCATTTGCCGGATCAAACCAGACAATGCGATGAATAAAATCAGGCTCGACGTTATATAAACGGGCAATAAGCTGCGGCGTTAATTGTTCCGATGCTTTTACCCGCTGATAGTCTTCCCGGGTTTTAAACAAAATATCTAAAACCAGTTCGTACGGTCCGGCGTTTTTGGAACGGATCACCTGCGCCAGTGAGCAAATCGAGTGTTTCATGCCTGAACTCCTTCCGGCGTCACCTGTTCGATGTGGAAATCAAATTGCAGCGCGTCGCTCGCTTCAATCAGGTGATAGATTGAAAACTCATACACTGGCCCGCTTTGAATATCGGAAGGCGAGAACGGGAAGGCGAGGTTGCCCGCTGTCGCAATCCGGTTTTCATAGCCATAGTGCAGGAGGGTGGAACGCACCAGCGAACAGGCGCTGTTGGCGATATCCTGCGTCGGCGCGACCACGTCGAGCAATATGCCCAGTTCGTGCCCGGCGCTCTGCATCGGTTCGTGATTGCCCATCACCCCGTTCTTACCGTACAGGTGGAACGTCATGCGGATGCTGTCATCATTCAGCGAGAGGTTACGTGCCACGCTGGTCTTCACCTCTTCGAGAATGGTGTCAATGCTGGCAATCATGATCGGGTCGCGCGTCCCGGCGATGGTCAGACAGCGGAAGCCCACCTGACGCGCGCCTTCCAGCTTCAGCGCGTACGGCGTCTCTTCGTGACGGGAACCGCTGACGTAGACCTCGCCCTCGTTGACCGCTTTGAAGCTGCACCCTTTCAGATTCAGCACGCCGCCCGGCCCCGGCAGGTAGTACGGATCGGATTTCTCATACAGGGTGTGCGCCGCCGCAGAGGTTTCGGTGAACTTGCGCTTTGGATTGAACGTTTTAAGCGTAAAGCCGTTATCGTCAATGATCCCCATCGCGCAGTCGGAACCGGAACCCGGCGTCGCGGCGATGGCCGCGCACTCAAGGATCTTGCCGCAGTGCAGCGCCAGACCTTCATCAAAGCCCTGCATGATCGGCAGCGCCGCGAAGCAGGCCGGATCGTAAGCGCGTCCGCCCAGCACCACCTGCGCACCGGCTTTCAGCGCCCGCTGGAAAGGTTCGATGCCCATTTGCGCGACGATATAGGTGCTTTGGTCGATCGCGTCGTGGGTCAGTTCCGGGACGAAATCCAGCGCGGTGATTTTGCCGTTATCCAGCGCCTGGTGAACGATCGCTTTATCAACATCTGACGGGATAAGCGCCATCGAAAACGACAGCTTCTCTTCCTGCGCAATCTCAAGGATTATCTGGCGACACCACTCCAGATGCGGCGCCGCGCCGGAGCCTCCGGCAGTGCCGATCACCACCGGGATGTTGTTTTTCACGCCTGCGGTGATCATATAGCGCAGATCGCGTTTCACTCCCGCCCTGTCGGTAAAGGGTTTCCCTGCCCCCAGGTAGTGGGGGCCAGGATCGGAGGAACCGGCGTCAACGGCGATCAGATCCGGCGACTCCTCCATCGCTTTGCGAAAGCTCTCTTCCGGGAAGCCATAGCCCAGAATGGCCGTCGGCGATAAGATCTTAAATGTGCGTGCCATTTCTCAATCCTTTGTCTGCAACAGCGCGATGGTACGGTTCATCTCGTTAAACACGATGTTGAGACCTTCATCGAAGCCCATACCCGGTTTCACCAGCATCCGCATCGGGCGCGCGGCCAGCGCGACATGTACGCAGGTGCGGGCGCTGATCTCGGTTTCGTTACAGGTGCCGCCCTGATAGGCTTCCATCCCGTGTTTGTTGCAATAGAGCACGGCGTCAACGATGTTGTGAATGCCGCCGAGATCCGGGGTTTTGATCTGCACCATGTGGCAACTGCCCGCGTCAGTGAAATCGACGATGTCCTGATAGGTGTTACACCATTCGTCAGCGACAATTTTCACGCCGGAACCGAGGCGGGTCAGCTCTTTGGTGATGGCGGTCAGCAGACGGATCTGATCCGGTTTGTTACCGGCATCCACCGGGCCTTCAATGTACAACGGCAGACCCTGCGCTTCTTTCTCCAGGCTGGCGATGTACTCCGCGCAGCGTACCGGGTCCATATCGAAGATCAGACCGATAGTGCCGTAGACATCAATATGCAGCGTCGGGTGATAGCGTGGGCTGGTGCGCAGGCTCAGGATGCGATCGGACAGCCAGCGTACATACTCACGCAGTTTCTCGCCCTGAAAGCCCAGTTTCTCTTCCACGTTGTTGATCAGCGCATGCGGCAGCACGTCAACGCCTTTGAGGATCATCTTATCGACGGCGATATAGCGATCGTCGCCGCTCTGACCAAATAACGGAATCGCTTCCGGGACGCACGGTAACTGCCATTCATCGCAAACCACTTCTGCTTTCAGACGACCGGACGCCAGCGCGGTGGCGTCGAGCAGCGCCTGCGACAGGCCGTAACGCACGGCGGTGTGCAGCAGATTGCCGTCAATGCGCAGCTTGTCGAAGAAGCGGGCGTTCGGCAGGAACGCATCGACATCACGGCCTTCCAGCAGCGGTTTAATATGATCGTTCAGGAACGGAATAAAGTGCTCCGCCAGGAACAGCGGGTCACGACCACCAGCGCCGGAATACTGCACGGCGGCGCAGTCACCGACCGCTACCGCGCCATTTTCCAGAATCAGCTGTACCGAGATGCACTCGCCCGCCTGACGCACAGAGGTAAAACCGGGCGTGACCGGCGCGCCGGTATAAATGAATCCATCATGACCCGCGCCGTTTTTAATCGCCTGCTGATCGTCGAAATAGAATGAGGAGTAGCCAGCGGTGAAAAGGGCCTGTTTAATTTTCATTATGGTCTTCCTATTAATTGACTGTGGGATACCGCGTTGATGTCATCAACAACCATCTGGAATGAGGGCTTGCGTCCTTCAAAATGGGCGCGCTCAGCGACGTAATCGTGGTGCAGGGCGAGGATATCTTTCGGCAGCGGAACCGCACCGGCTTCAAGGATGCGAATGGCGCCGGAGTTATCGCGAACCGGCAGGATTTTGCCTGCGTTACAGGAGGCCGGGGCGAAAGGGACGTCCAGCACGCCGGCTTCAAAAGCCAGCACCGTGCCGCGCGCCACATCGCCGTTACCCAGCTCAAAGACTTTTTTCAGCACCGCACGGACTTCGCACTTAATCAGTTCGACTTCCTGTTCCACGGCCGCGCACGGCGGGAACTTCTGGTCGCTGACCATATTGAGCATCTGGCGAGAGGCTTTAAGCCCCTGGGCGTTTGCGGCGGCCGTTGGGATACCGAAGGCTTCGTGCGGACTCTTGGTGATCACTTTGGTCGCGCCGGACATACCCGCCACCGCCGCGCCCCAGGAGATAATGGCGAACGCTTTGGATTCATCTTCCGGGAAGCCGCCCATCCACTGGTGGAAGACGGTGCTCAGTTCGTAATCATCAAAGCCGTAGTTCTGGAAATATTCGTGGGACAGTTCGCGCAGTGACTGAATGGCGGCGATATCCTGCGTCAGGCTGCCCACCTGGCCATAGCCGACGGTAATCGACTTCACGCCCTGTTCCAGCGCCAGCAGACCTTCGATGATGGCGACCGCGTGGGACATAAACGGCGGGATCAGCGTGCCGGTCAGCGGGCCGAACGGCTCGCGGTTAATGCGGATGCCGTGTTCTTCATACATTCCCATCAGACGGTCGCAGTACTGCCAGTCGCGAATTGATTTTTCCAGCGTGACGCGCTTGGCGTAAGGAATGTTGTAGGAGATGCCGCCGCCTTCATAGCTGGTGAAGCCGCTGGCCATCGCGATTTCCGCCAGCAGTCGCGCATCCGGCGTACCGTGACGAACCTGAATGGGTTTTTCCAGCGCTTCCGTCATCCGGCGGCAGGCAGCAACGCCGTGGTTGACAACCGGCAGGCCGTTCAGCTTAGAGGTGCCTGCTTCGATGGATTTTTGAATACCGATCGCCGCTTCTTCGTAACGGTTCAGACGGGTATAGGCATCGATGGTGCTGGGAAGCAGATCGCACTCTTCCTGCAACGTTTTGAGCAGCGCGATGTGTTCATCCATCAGCGCCACGCCCGCGCGCGGCTGGCTGAGCGTTTTGCCTTCCTGATCGGCTTTTAACAGGGCGTGAGAAAAGCGTTTTTTCTCTGGAATGGTTTGCTGATACTTCACGCCATCTTCAAAATTCTCGACGTCCTTGCCGGTATGCCAGGTTTGCAATACCTGATGCCGCTCGGTCATGAATTCGTCATGGGTTAATTTTTTATTTCGGAGTTCCATTCGTAGCTGCCTTAGGTTTTATAGGGTTAAACATTGAATACTGGTGCGAGCGGCGAGCTGCGGGTACAGCCTGGCGACGTTCGCCAGCAGAGGAAGCAAGCCTTTTGAATCGCGGTAATAGTCAAACTGCCCGGGTAAGAGAATGCGTCTGCCGTCATCGTCCAGCTCGCGGTATTTCAACCAGCGATGGATGTCGAACTGACTGGCGCGGGAGAGCCATCCGCCGGAACCGACAACTTTGCGAACGGTGGTGAGGTCGCGCCCCATCTGTAAGTCGACGTTGCCCACGCAGGTGCAGACCTGCTTTTTGGTGCCCGCGTGACGTTCGCTGGCATAACCCACGCACAGCCCTGCCAGCAGGGCGTCGAAGAATTTCTCTTCGTCGCTGCGGGGAAGGTAATCGGGGTGGGACACCAGGTGGCGCAGATAGCCGTAGAACGCCTCCTGACGCTCAGGCTGTTGGGCAAACACGACGTTTACCATCTCCTGGGTGCTTTCTCCGACCACAAGGGCAGAGACGCGCATCCCGAGATCGCCTTCAACGGTGCGTTTGACGAACGGTTCCGGCACGCCATGCAGCACGGTATCGGGAGAGAGCATATTGGCGCAGGCGGAGTACACGTCGGTGGTGGCGCCGCCCATATCGATCAGCATGAACTCTTTCCATGCGCTGTCGATGTCGCTGATGGCTTTAACCAGCTCGTAGACGGTCCACGGTGTTGGCATCGGCTCTTCGCCGGTTTCGCTAACAATCACGTCCAGCCCTTTGCCTTTCACGATGCGGGACAGGAACAGATCGCAAATGGCCTGGCGGGCGGCATACGGATTCGGGTGATCGAGGTCGGGCAGAATGTTGTCTACCGTGGTCAGATCTTTGTGCCCCAGAATGGCCTGTACCTCATCCTGAATGTCACGGTTTCCGGCATAAATAATCGCGCAATCCAGATTTGAGTTCGCCAGCGCGCGCGCATTCGCCAGGCCGTAGCTTTCTTCGCCGCCATCCGTACCGCCGGTAAACAGCAGGATGTCCGGCGGCGAGTTTTCTAACGCCTGGATGTCATGGCGGTTGAGCTTATACGCGTAATATTGCGCGATCTTCGCCCCCGCTGAGTGGGCAGTAACTTTTGCGGATTCCAGCGTGATAGACGGCACCAGCCCCATAGCGGCGACGGCGAGCCCGCCTTTTGCCGATGAGGAGTATTTCAACTGCACTTCGCCGCTTTTCAGCAACGGACGGGCATCGGCGACATTCAGCACCTGATTCAGGCTGGCAAAAAAACCGTCTGCCAGATGGTATGTGGTGGTTGGCGTCAGGACATGGTTCACCAGGGTTAACGCATCCCCCTCCCTGGCGAAGAGGGCGGCTTTGGTCCATGTCGAGCCGATATCGACAGAGACGATTTGCATCAGATGGCCTCTTCAAGGCAGCGCTGTTCAACACCATGACGCGGGTTAATGTCCCCGGCCATTAACCGGCACACATCTTCCAGATCATGACTTGGCGCGAAGACGCGGTTAAAGCCCATCTCTTTAAACTTCGCTTCCACGTCGGCAAAGTCATGTTTACCCACCACCAGATTGCCGCCGACATAGAGCAGAATGTCACCAATACCGCGTTCGATGCAGCGTTCACGTAAACCGAGGCAGTCGATATCGCCGTGGCCGTAAATGGATGACACGACAATCGCATCGGCGCCGGTTTCGATTGCGGCATCAATATATTCATCCTGGCTTACCATGACCCCCAGATTGATTACGCGAAAATCATGGGCAGTAAAAACGCGATCCAAAACTTTATTGCCTACTGCATGGCAGTCAGCACCAATGACGCCAATAACAAGTGTTGATTTTTTCATGAGTAATCCTCTGTAGAGCTGATGAACAAAAGGTAAGAGTCTTCGTTTAATATTGCGCACTCAGGTTTCTGCAACCTTTTAATAGTCATGGAGTGTCTGTGCAGGCGGGAAGGGATGCAATTGATCTATTTTCAAAATATCTTTCTTAAAAATAATGTTCTTAATTAATCATTAGAAGGGTGTTTGTTATCAATGAGTTATTATTGATTGTCCAGCTCTGGTTAATTTAATTGGAACAGGGAGTTAATAAATAATATGCTGTGTTTGTGATCGCGGTCTTATTTATTTTTGCAAACGGTTATTGAGAGATAAATATAATACAAAGGCAAAACTGTGAGTTAAATAACGGAACGGAAATGGATGTTTCTATAGGAACACGGTTCATTGTTAATGAAAGGATAAATATGATAATAATTTGTTCTTTCTTACCGGGCGGATTATTTGTGAGCCCGGTAGCATATTGTCACAATACCGTGAACAGAAAACATGATCAGCGCTGTTTTCTGCGCGCGATCAACGTAAATTTATAATCATCAGTATTAAACGCATTACGGCTATATTCAAATACCTGACCGTCTTTCAGAAATCCGCGAGAGACTTTCTCCAGGATCGGTTTACTTGCGCTGATCGCCAGCGTGCGGCTCATTTCTTCGGTTGGCATGATCGGGATCAGCTCCTGCTCGCTGCGATCAATGACCATCTGCTTCACCTCTTCAATAAAGTGATACTTGGAATTTTCCATCACCTGCCAGGTCAGGTCGGGAAAGAGCGCCAGCGGCATCCATGTCTCTTCGAGAGCGACGGGTTTTTGCTTAATGTAACGCACGCGTTTTACGTGCCAGACCCGGTTGTTCTCCGCCAGTTGTAACTGGTTGCGCAGAAAGTCGTCCGCCGGGATCACTTCAAAAACCAAAACGTCACTGTGGGTGTCAACATGGCGATCGGCGAGTTTTTCGTAAAAGCTGGTTAACTGGTAAATGTCGTAATTGACCCGCTCTTCTTTCACATAGGTCCCGCTGCCCTGAATGCTTTCGATGATCTGCTGTTCGGTCAGTTGCTTGAGCGCCTGGCGTACCGTGACCCGGCTCACGCCAAACGCATGCTGCAATGCCTGCTCGGTGGGTAACGCGTCGCCTGCTTTCAGTTCGCCACGTTCAATCTGCTCGCGGATTCGGTCGGCAATCTGTCGGTATAACGGTTTTTGGCTCATCTTTTTACTTTTGTATGAATGAATTAATACGACTTCGTTGATTATGCCCGATCAATATCTCTTGTAAATAATACAAATTAAATACAAATTATTTTACGTAAGTGAAAATGATCACATAAATGTATTGTTTCATCTGGCACAATTTCTGAAACATACAATGACAGTGTGAGGACTATGATGAACCTGACGACGTTAACCCACCGCGATGCGTTATGCCTGAACGCCCGGTTTGGCAGTCGTGAAGAGGCTATTCACGCGTTAACCCAGCGGCTTGTGCAACTGGGGAAAATTTCAGATTCCGATGCTTACCTTGAAGAAGTCTTTTTGCGTGAAAGTCAGGGGCCAACGGCGTTGGGAGAAGGGCTGGCGGTGCCGCATGGTAAAACGTCGGCGGTTAAAGAAGCGGCATTTGCCGTGGCCACCCTGCGCGAACCCATGATGTGGGAAGGGGTTGACGGGCCGGAAGCGGTGACGCTGATTTTTCTGCTCGCCATTCCGCCAGGCGAAGCGGGAAGCACCCATATGCAGTTGCTGACCGCACTCACCACGCGACTGGCGGATGATGACACCCGCGCGAGGATTCTGGCAGCGACCACGGCGGATGAGCTACTGTCGGCGCTGGACGACCAATATCAGGAAAGCGCTTTTCAGCCCTTACGGGATGCGCCGACCATCGTCTGCGTAACGGCGTGCCCGGCGGGGATTGCGCACACCTATATGGCGGCGGAGTATCTGGAAAAAGCGGGACGCAAACTGGGCGTGAACGTGTATGTGGAAAAGCAGGGCGCTAACGGAATTGAAGGCCGTCTTACCGCGCAGCAGCTCAACGCGGCAAAAGCCTGCATTTTCGCCGCAGAGGTGGCGATAAAAGAGAGTGAGCGCTTTGCGGGCATTCCTGCGCTGTCGGTGCCCGTCGCCGAACCTATCCGCCATGCCGAAGCATTGATCCAACAAGCGCTGGCGCTGGAGCCCGTGCAGGGCGATCGCGCGGTTTACCAGGAAACGGCAGCGCCTAAGAGTCTGAAAACGGAGTTAAAACAGGCGCTGTTGAGCGGCATCTCGTTCGCCGTGCCGCTGATTGTCGCCGGAGGAACCGTACTGGCCGTGTCGGTGCTGCTGGCGCAAATGCTCGGCTTGCAGCATCTCTTCGATCAGGAGAACTCCTGGCTGTGGATGTACCGCAAGCTGGGCGGCGGGATGCTCGGCATCCTGATGGTGCCGGTGCTCGCCGCTTATACCGCCTATTCGCTGGCGGATAAACCCGCGCTGGCTCCCGGATTCGCCGCCGGCCTTGCCGCCAATATGATTGGCTCCGGCTTTCTCGGCGCGATCGCGGGTGGCTTGATCGCCGGATATCTGATGCGCTGGGTGAAAAACCATCTTCGCCTGAGCAGCAAATTCAACGGCTTCCTGACCTTCTATCTGTATCCGGTCATCGGCACCTTAGGCGCGGGCAGCCTGATGCTGTTTGTGGTGGGCGAGCCCGTTGCGTGGATCAACAACGCGCTGACCGCCTGGCTTAATGGGCTGAGCGGCGCCAATGCGCTGCTGCTTGGCGCGATTCTCGGCTTTATGTGTTCTTTCGATTTGGGCGGGCCGGTCAATAAAGCGTCTTACGCGTTCTGCCTTGGGGCGATGGCGAACGGCGTCTACGGCCCGTATGCCATTTTCGCCTCGGTCAAAATGGTGTCCGCCTTCACCGTAACGGCATCAACGATGCTGGCGCCGAGGCTGTTCAAAGAGTTTGAGATCGAAACAGGAAAGTCGACCTGGCTACTGGGGCTGGCGGGCATTACGGAAGGGGCAATCCCGATGGCGATTGAAGATCCGCTGCGGGTTATCGGTTCTTTTGTTCTGGGGTCAATGGTGACGGGTGCGATTGTTGGCGCGATGAACATTGGTCTTTCGACGCCGGGCGCAGGCATTTTTTCACTCTTTCTTTTGCATGACGCCGGATACGGCGGTTTCGTCGCCGCCGCAGGCTGGTTTGGCGCAGCGTTAGTGGGGACAGCGATATCGACCACCATCCTGCTGTTCTGGCGTCGTCATGCGGTAAAGCAGGGCAAGTATCTGACTAACAATGTGTTGCCATAAACGAACTAACAGGAAACGAAGATGAAAGCAGTATCTCGCGTTCACATTACGCCGCATATGCACTGGGATCGTGAATGGTATTTCACCACGGAAGCGTCACGTATTTTGCTGGTCAACAATATGGAGGAGATCCTGACCCGCCTGGAGCAGGATGCAGAGTATAAATATTATGTCCTTGACGGGCAGACGGCGGTGCTGGAGGACTATTTCGCCGTCAAAGCGGAAAATAAAGCGCGGGTAAGAAAGCTGGTGCAGGCCGGAAAACTGATTATCGGCCCGTGGTATACCCAAACGGATACCACGCTGGTATCCGGGGAGTCGATCGTGCGTAATCTGATGTACGGTATGCGCGACTGCCAGGCGTTTGGCGAACCGATGAAAATTGGCTATCTGCCGGATTCGTTCGGCATGTCGGGGCAGCTTCCGCATATCTATAACGGTTTCGGTATTACCCGCGCCATGTTCTGGCGTGGTTGTTCGGAACGCCATGGCACCGATAAAACCGAGTTTTTATGGCAAAGCGCGGATGGCAGTGAAGTGACGGCGCAGGTGCTGCCGCTGGGCTACGCGATTGGTAAGTACTTACCGGAGGACGAGGCCGGGCTGCGTAAACGTCTCGACAGCTACTTCGATGTGCTGGAGCGCGCGTCGCTGACCAAAGAAATTTTGCTGCCGAATGGCCACGATCAAATGCCGTTGCAGCAAAATATCTTTGCGGTGATGGATAAACTGCGCGAAATCTACCCGCAGCGTAAGTTTGTGATGAGCCGCTTTGAAGAGGTGTTTGAACACATAGAAGCCCGTCGCGAGCAGCTTGCCACGCTGAAAGGCGAGTTTATTGATGGCAAATATATGCGCGTTCATCGCACCATTGGTTCGACGCGGATGGACATCAAAATCGCCCATGCGCGCATTGAGAACAAAATCGTCAACATTCTTGAGCCGCTGGCGACGCTGGCCTGGACGCTGGGGTTTGAGTATCACCACGGCCTGCTGGAGAAAATGTGGAAAGAGATTCTGAAGAATCACGCCCACGACAGCATCGGCTGCTGTTGCAGTGACAAAGTACACCGCGAAATTGCCTCCCGTTTCGAGCTGGCTGAGGATATGGCCGACAACCTGATCTGTTTTTATCAGCGCAAAATCGCCGACAACATGCCGCAGAGCGATGCCGACAAACTGGTGCTGTTTAACCTGATGCCGTGGCCGCGTGAAGAGGTGATTAACACCACGGTACGCCTGCGCGCCAGCCAGTTCTCTCTGCGGGATGATCGGGGCAACGCCATTCCTTATTGCATTCGCCATGCCCGGGAGATCGATCCCGGTTTAATTGACCGCCAGATTGTGCATTACGGTAACTACGAGCCGTTTATGGAATTTGATATCCAGATCCAGCAGATTATCCCTTCAATGGGCTATCGCACGCTTTATATCGAACCGAACGCAGCGGGCAATGTGGTGAGCCCGACGGTTTCATCAGACGCGCTGCTGGAGAACGCGTTCTGGCAGATTACGGCGAATGATGACGGTACGCTGAACCTGCGCGATAAAGACAGCGGCGTGCGTTATCAGCGCATACTGGCGCTGGAAGAGGGGTCAGACGATGGCGATGAGTACGATTACTCCCCCGCCAGAGAAGAGTGGCTGCTTACTTCGACGACGGCAAAACCGGAATATGAAGTGATTCATGGCGCGTGGCAGAGCAGGGTTGTCATTCGCTATACCCTGGCGGTTCCGGCGAATCTTGCCGAACGCAGCGCGCGGCAGCGCAACGGAACGTTAGGCGTGGAGATCGCCGTCACCCTGAGCCATAACAGCAGACGCATTGATGTTGAGGTGGCGCTGGATAATCAGGCTGACGATCACCGCGTGCGGGTGTTAATCCCCACGCCGTTCACGACGGATGTTGTGCTGGCGGACACCCAGTTTGGCGCAGTGACGCGTCCGGTACAGGACAGCGCGATGGAAAACTGGCAGGAAGAGGGGTGGAAAGAGGCGCCGGTGCCGGTCTGGAATATGCTGAACTATGCGGCGCTTCAGGAAGAGAGAAATGGCCTTGCGCTCTTCACGGAGGGATTACGTGAATTTGAAGTTATCGGCGAAGGGAAGAAAACGTTCGCCTTGACGCTCCTGCGTGGGATGGGGCTGCTGGGGAAAGAGGATCTACTGCTGCGACCAGGGCGGCCTTCCGGCATCAAAATGGCGGTGCCGGATTCACAAATGCGCGGAATGCTGCGCAGTCGGTTTAGCCTGTTCAGCTATAGCGGAACGCCTTTTAGCGCCGGTGTCGCGCAACAGGCGAAGGCGTGGCTGACGCCTGTTCAGTGCTATAACAAAATTCCCTGGGATGCGATGAAACTCAACAAGGCCGATGTTTGCGTACCGGAACATTACAGCCTGTTAACGATGTCGCCGGTGGGCTGCCTGTTAAGCGCGCTGAAAAAAGCAGAGGATCGCGATGATGTCATCCTGCGCCTGTACAATCCGTCCGAAACAACCTCATGTGATGCCACCGTTGCCTTTGGCAGAGCCGTTAGCGCATGTACAGAGACCATGATGGATGAACAGGCGTGCCCTGCGAAAGGAGAGGGTGCAAGTGGGGCTGGCCTCTTTCTGCCGGGGCAGTCCCGAACGTTTAGCTACACGCTTGCCTGAATCTCAGACAAACAGATTAAAGCCACGCTTAGCGTGGCTTTATTGTTAACGGAATAATAACAATCCGGTGTTAATTTCAATGGGCTCAAAAGTAAAATATTTGTGATTATTTTCATGGCAAATTGACCCTGTGGAAAATTACGCTGAAGCGTCTACGCTAAATAGTTGCAGACGGCAAAAGAATGTCGTCGATGATAACGTTAAATGAAATGCTGTTTTTTTATATATACCTTTCTATTAGATAACCGCCAACACCCTCAGAGATACATATGCGCAACATTGTTTTCACTGTGTTTACGCATTGTATACACCGTTAACGAATTTTGGTGTTTTTGATTTAAATCAATGTTTAATGCTTGGAAAAAGATGTCAAAACACGATAAATTGTCGCCGATCAAATTGGCCTGAAACCGGTAAATTAGCTATAAATTGATCAATGTCGAAAAATGCAAATTTGACTCAATAAAAACCTGTTTATTGTAGGGATTTTACGGCGTAATATATTTGCGGGATCAATTTAGGTTTTTTATTAACATGTTTGTAACTTTTTATCATTGCTGTTTCCTCTGATGATGAAACGGCAACGGTGAAGGGGAGCAAATAAATTTTATTGGGGCATGCGTGTGACCCTTTCTAACGGGGTTCACTCTCGGAGTCTTCATGCGATGAGCAAGGAGTCATGATGTTAGATATAGTCGAACTGTCGCGCTTACAGTTTGCCTTGACCGCGATGTACCACTTCCTGTTTGTGCCGCTGACGCTCGGTATGGCGTTCCTGCTGGCCATTATGGAAACGGTATACGTCCTTTCCGGCAAACAGATTTATAAAGATATGACCAAGTTCTGGGGCAAGTTGTTTGGTATCAACTTCGCTCTGGGTGTGGCTACCGGTCTGACCATGGAGTTCCAGTTCGGGACTAACTGGTCTTACTATTCCCACTATGTAGGGGATATCTTCGGTGCGCCGCTGGCAATCGAAGGTTTGATGGCCTTCTTCCTCGAATCCACCTTTGTAGGTCTGTTCTTCTTTGGCTGGGACCGTCTGGGCAAAGTCCAGCATATGTGTGTCACCTGGCTGGTGGCGCTGGGTTCCAACCTGTCTGCGCTGTGGATACTTGTGGCGAACGGCTGGATGCAGAACCCTATCGCATCGGATTTCAACTTCGAAACCATGCGTATGGAGATGGTGAGCTTCTCCGAACTGGTGCTTAACCCGGTTGCGCAGGTGAAATTCGTTCACACTGTGGCGTCTGGCTATGTGACCGGTGCAATGTTCATCCTCGGTATCAGTGCTTACTACCTGCTGAAAGGCCGCGACATCGCGTTCGCTAAACGCTCCTTTGCTATCGCCGCCAGCTTCGGTATGGCTGCTGTGCTGTCTGTTATCGTGCTGGGTGACGAATCCGGCTACGAAATGGGCGACGTGCAGAAAACCAAACTCGCCGCGATTGAAGCGGAATGGGAAACCCAGCCAGCGCCTGCTTCCTTCACCCTGTTCGGTATCCCGGATCAGGAGACGCAGGAAAACAAACTGGCTATCCAGATCCCTTACGCGCTGGGTATTATCGCGACTCGCTCCGTCGATACGCCGGTCATCGGTCTGAAAGACCTGATGGTGCAGCATGAAGAACGTATCCGTAGCGGGATGAAAGCCTACGCGCTGCTGGAAGAACTGCGTGCCGGTTCTACCGACCAGGCCGTTCGCGACCAGTTCAATAACGTGAAGAAAGATCTGGGCTACGGTCTGCTGCTTAAACGCTATACGCCGAACGTCACTGACGCGACCGAAGCGCAAATTGAGATGGCGACCAAAGACTCCATCCCACGCGTTGCGCCGCTGTACTTTGCGTTCCGTATCATGGTTGCGTGCGGCTTCCTGCTGCTGGCGATCATCGCGCTCTCCTTCTGGAGCGTCATTCGTAACCGCATCGGTGAGAAAAAATGGCTGCTGCGCGCGGCGCTGTACGGCATCCCGCTGCCGTGGATTGCTGTAGAAGCAGGCTGGTTCGTTGCCGAATATGGTCGTCAGCCGTGGGCGATCGGTGAGGTGCTGCCAACCGCCGTGGCGAACTCGTCACTGACGGTCGGTGACCTGCTGTTCTCCATGATCCTGATTTGCGGCCTGTATACCCTGTTCCTGGTGGCGGAGCTGTACTTAATGTTCAAGTTTGCACGCCGTGGCCCAAGCAGCCTGAAAACCGGTCGCTATCACTTTGAGCAGCCCAATGTGGCCTCTCAGCCGGCACGCTAAGACAGGAGTCGTCAAATGATCGATTATGAAGTATTGCGTTTTATCTGGTGGCTGCTGGTTGGCATTCTGCTGATCGGTTTTGCGGTTACCGATGGCTTCGACATGGGGGTGGGCATGCTCACCCGTTTCCTCGGTCGTAACGACACCGAGCGTCGAATTATGATCAACTCCATCGCCCCGCACTGGGATGGTAACCAGGTGTGGCTGATCACCGCCGGTGGCGCGCTGTTCGCCGCCTGGCCGATGGTTTACGCTGCGGCGTTTTCTGGTTTCTATGTGGCGATGATCCTCGTGCTGGCGTCCTTGTTCTTCCGTCCGGTCGGTTTTGACTACCGTTCCAAGATTGAAGACACCCGCTGGCGCAACATGTGGGACTGGGGCATCTTCGTGGGGAGCTTTGTGCCGCCGCTGGTTATCGGCGTGGCGTTCGGCAACCTGTTGCAGGGCGTACCGTTCCATATCGACGAGTATCTGCGTCTGTACTACACCGGTAACTTCTTCCAACTGCTGAACCCGTTTGGCCTGCTGGCAGGTATCGTCAGCGTAGGGATGATCATTACCCAGGGCGCGACCTATCTGCAAATGCGTACCGTGGGTGAGCTGCACCTGCGTTCCCGCACGACGGCACAGGTAGCCGCGCTGGTTACGCTGGTGTGCTTCGCGCTGGCGGGCGTATGGGTGGTTTACGGTATTGATGGTTATGTCGTGACTTCCGCGATGGATCATCACGCCGCATCTAACCCGCTGACCAAAGAAGTCGCGCGTGAAGCCGGTGCGTGGATGGTGAACTTCAACAGTACGCCGATCCTGTGGCTGGTTCCGGCGCTGGGCGTGGTTCTGCCGCTGCTGACTATCCTGACCTCCCGTATGGAGAAAGGAGCATGGGCATTCCTGTTCTCTTCTCTGACCCTGGCCTGCATCATCCTGACTGCCGGTATCGCAATGTTCCCGTTTGTGATGCCTTCCAGCACCATGATGAATGCGAGCCTGACCATGTGGGATGCGACCTCCAGCCAGAGAACGCTGAACCTGATGACCTGGGTTGCGTTGGTGTTTGTACCGATCATTCTGATCTACACCAGCTGGTGTTACTGGAAAATGTTCGGCCGCATCACTAAAGAACATATTGAAAGCAACACCCACTCTCTGTACTAAGTAAGGAGCTAAAAATGTGGTATTTCGCATGGATTCTGGGAACGCTTCTTGCCTGTGCATTTGGGATAATCACTGCGCTGGCGCTTGAGCACGTAGAATCAGGTAAAGCCGGACAAGAAGACAGCTAATGACCAGTATTATCGCAACGTTGTATGCGGTAATGGATAAGCGCCCATTACGGGCGCTTTCCTTTATGCTGGCGTTAGTGTTAGCAGGCTGCATCTTCTGGGACCCGACGCGTTTCGCGGCGAAAACAAGCGAGCTGGAAATCTGGCATGGTTTTCTGCTGATGTGGGCCGTCTGTACGGGCGTGATTCATGGCGTAGGATTTCGTCCTCGCGCCGTTCACTGGCAGGGGATCTTTTGCCCGCTGCTCGCCGATATCGTGCTTATTGTTGGTCTGATTTTTTTCTTCTTTTGAATAAGAAGTATCCTTAAAAATTTATGGGTTTTCATAAGCCCATAAATTTTTACTCTCCCTTAACTTCCCCCCATTCCCAAGCCTCATCCGCGCGCGTATAGTAGCAACGTTTAAAAGCGTTAACTTTTTTTGCATTACCGGGATGTACAGTGAATATATTTCGATGGCCGGTTCGTGTCTATTATGAGGATACCGACGCCGGTGGTGTGGTTTACCACGCCAGTTACGTCGCTTTTTATGAAAGAGCACGCACAGAGATGCTGCGTCATCATCACTTCAGTCAACAGGTGCTGTTGGCTGAACGGGTTGCCTTCGTGGTGCGTAAAATGACGCTGGAATATTATGCGCCTGCGCGACTCGACGATATGCTCGAAGTCCAAACTGAAATTACGTCAATGCGTGGCACCTCTTTGGTTTTCACGCAACGCATTGTCAACGCAGAGAACAACGTGCTCAACGAAGCGGAAGTTCTGATTGTTTGCGTTGATCCACTCAAAATGAAGCCTCGTGCGCTTCCCAAGTCTATTGTCGCGGAGTTTAAGCAGTGACTGACATGAATATCCTTGATTTGTTCCTGAAGGCAAGTCTTCTGGTTAAACTTATCATGTTGATTTTGATTGGTTTTTCAATCGCATCCTGGGCTATCATCATCCAGCGGACTCGTATTCTTAACGCTGCGGCGCGCGAAGCGGAAGCGTTCGAAGATAAATTCTGGTCTGGAATCGAGCTGTCTCGCCTGTATCAGGAGAGCCAGGGGCGTCGTGATAGCCTCGCGGGTTCGGAACAAATCTTCTATAGCGGGTTCAAAGAGTTTGTGCGTCTGCATCGTGCAAACAACCATGCGCCGGAAGCGGTTGTTGAGGGGGCGTCTCGTGCGATGCGTATCTCCATGAACCGTGAGCTGGAAACATTAGAGACGCACATTCCTTTCCTCGGCACCGTAGGTTCCATCAGTCCGTATATTGGTCTGTTTGGTACGGTATGGGGGATTATGCACGCGTTTATCGCCCTCGGTGCGGTGAAACAGGCGACGCTGCAAATGGTGGCGCCGGGTATCGCGGAAGCGCTGATTGCAACGGCTAT
This sequence comes from Citrobacter sp. CK189, assembly GCF_030333505.1. Taxonomy (NCBI): domain Bacteria; kingdom Pseudomonadati; phylum Pseudomonadota; class Gammaproteobacteria; order Enterobacterales; family Enterobacteriaceae; genus Citrobacter; species Citrobacter sp. CK189. The sequence goes on from NZ_JAOWFV010000036.1 coordinate 84,089, forward strand.
CGGTCTGTTTGCGGCGATTCCAGCGGTTATGGCCTACAACCGCCTGAATCAGCGCGTGAACAAGCTGGAACTGAATTACGACAACTTTATGGAAGAGTTCACCGCCATTCTGCACCGTCAGGCGTTTACCAGTAGCGAGAGCAACAAGGGGTAAGCCATGGCCAGAACGCGTGGACGAGGTCGTCGCGATCTCAAGTCCGAAATCAACATTGTACCGTTGCTCGACGTACTGTTGGTGCTGTTGCTGATTTTCATGGCGACGGCGCCGATCATTACCCAGAGTGTGGAAGTCGATCTGCCGGACGCGACCGAGTCGCAGGCCGTCAGCACCAATGACGATCCGCCGGTCATTATTGAAGTTTCCGGTATTGGGCAATACAGCGTGGTGGTTGAGAAAGACAGGATGGATCAGTTGCCGCCAGAGCAGGTTATTGCCGAAGCGAAAAGTCGCCTGGAGTCCAATCCGAAAACGGTCTTCTTAATCGGTGGCGCGAAAGACGTGCCTTACGATGAAATAATTAAAGCGCTGAACTTGTTACACAGTGCGGGCGTGAAATCGGTTGGCTTGATGACGCAGCCTATCTGATCTTCTGCGTCTCCGGGACGTAAAGATAGCAAGTAACAGGCGCACAGTTTTTGGGAACCGAGAGTGTCAAAGGCAACCGAACAAAACGACAAGCTCAAACGGGCGATAATTATTTCAGCGGTACTGCATGTCATCTTATTTGCAGTGCTGATCTGGAGTTCGTTCGATGAGCATATAGAGGCTTCAGCCGGGGGCGGCGGTGGTTCTTCCATCGACGCCGTCATGGTCGATCCCGGCGCAGTTGTTCAGCAGTACGATCGTCAGCAGCAGCAACAGGCGAGCGCGAAGCGTGCGGCGGAACAGCGTGAAAAACAGGCGCAGCAGCAAGCTGAAGAGCTTCGCGAGAAGCAGGCGGCTGAACAGGAACGACTGAAGCAACTTGAGAAAGAACGTTTAGCCGCGCAGGAACAGGCGCGCGAGCAGGCGGAACAGCAGAAACAAGCGGAAGCGGCCGCGAAGAAAGCGCAGGAGCAGCAGAAACAGGCTGAAGAAGCGGCGGCGAAAGCCGCAGCGGATGCGAAAGCGAAAGCGGACGCGCAGGCTAAAGCAGCGGCGGAAGCGCAGAAGAAAGCGGAAGCTGAAGCGGTAAAAGCGGCTGCTGATGCGAAGAAGAAAGCCGAAGCTGAAGCGGCAAAAGCCGCCGCCGACGCGAAGAAAAAAGCGGAAGCCGAGGCGGCTAAGCAGGCTCAGGCAGAGGCCGCGAAGAAAGCCGCAGCAGAAAAGGCTGCTGCTGAAAAAGCGGCCGCAGAGAAGAAAGCTGCCGCCGACAAAGCCGCCGCTGAGAAAGCGGCAGCAGCAAAAAAAGCTGCTGCTGAGAAGGCTGCTGCCGATAAGAAAGCTGCGGCAGATAAAGCGGCTGCTGCGAAGAAAGCCGCAGCCGAAAAAGCCGCTGCCGCATCTGGCGTCGATGACCTGTTGGGCGATTTAAGCTCCGGTAAGAATGCGCCGAAAACCGGTGGCGGAGCGGCAGGAAGCAATGCTTCTCCTGCGGGGAGTGGTAATACTAAAAACAATGGCGCATCAGGCGCGGATATCAGCAACTATGCCGGGCAGATTAAATCGGCCATTGAAAGTAAGTTTTACGACGCATCGTCCTATGCAGGTAAAACCTGTACGCTGCGTATAAAACTGGCGCCAGACGGCCTGTTGCTGGATATTCAGTCTGAAGGTGGCGATCCCGCGCTTTGTCAGGCAGCGCTTGCTGCGGCCCGACAGGCGAAGATTCCAAAACCACCAAGCCAGGCGGTATACGAAGTGTTTAAAAACGCACCTCTGGACTTTAAACCGTAAGCTAAACTTTCCCCGTCACGGCGGGGAAAGGCACGCAACGAGAGTCGCTGGGTTCTGGTAGTTTTGTGTATTTGAGTTTGTTAACATTCTGCTAAATTATCGTGGGCTTTCCGCCCGGATAAGGGAGATATGATGAAGCAGGCATTACGAGTAGCATTTGGTTTCTTAATGCTGTGGGCAGCGGTGCTGCACGCAGAAGTACGTATCGAGATCACCCAGGGGGTGGACTCGGCGCGCCCGATTGGCGTTGTGCCATTCCAGTGGGCAGGGCCGGGAGCTGCGCCTGAAGATATTGGCGGCATCGTTGGCGCTGACCTGCGCAACAGCGGTAAATTCAATCCGTTGGATCGTTCTCGTCTGCCGCAGCAGCCGGGTACGGCGCAAGAAGTTCAGCCGGCGGCATGGTCTGCGCTGGGTATTGATGCGGTTGTTGTCGGCCAGGTGACTCCGAATCCTGACGGTTCCTACAATGTTGCTTATCAGCTGGTTGACACCGGCGGCGCACCGGGTACTGTACTGGCGCAGAACTCTTACAAAGTGAACAAGCAGTGGCTGCGTTATGCTGGCCATACTGCAAGTGATGAAGTGTTTGAGAAGCTGACCGGCATCAAGGGCGCATTCCGCACCCGTATCGCTTACGTTGTGCAGACTAACGGCGGCCAGTTCCCGTATGAGTTGCGCGTGTCTGACTACGATGGCTACAACCAGTTCGTGGTTCACCGTTCTCCGCAGCCGCTGATGTCTCCGGCGTGGTCTCCTGACGGCTCTAAACTGGCCTACGTGACCTTCGAAAGCGGTCGTTCCGCGCTGGTTATCCAGACGCTGGCTAACGGGGCTGTGCGTCAGGTTGCGTCGTTCCCGCGTCACAACGGCGCGCCTGCGTTCTCGCCGGATGGCAGCAAACTGGCGTTTGCGTTGTCTAAAACCGGTAGCCTGAACCTGTATGTGATGGACATTGGTTCTGGTCAGATTCGTCAGGTGACGGATGGTCGCAGCAACAACACCGAACCAACATGGTTCCCGGACAGCCAGAACCTGGCCTTTACCTCTGACCAGGCCGGTCGTCCGCAGGTGTATAAAGTTAACGTGAACGGCGGTGCTCCGCAGCGTATCACTTGGGAAGGTTCGCAAAACCAGGATGCGGATGTGAGCAGCGACGGTAAATTTATGGTAATGGTAAGCTCGGCGAATGGTCAGCAGCACATTGCCAAACAAGATCTGGTAGCGGGTGGCGTACAGGTTCTGTCGTCAACGTTCCTGGATGAAACGCCAAGTCTGGCACCTAACGGCACTATGGTAATCTACAGCTCTTCTCAGGGGATGGGATCCGTGCTGAATTTGGTTTCTACAGATGGGCGTTTCAAGGCGCGTCTTCCGGCAACTGATGGTCAGGTTAAATCCCCTGCCTGGTCGCCGTATCTGTGATAATAATTAATTGATTAGTAAAGGAATCATTGAAATGCAACTGAACAAAGTGCTGAAAGGGCTGATGATCGCTCTGCCTGTTATGGCAATTGCTGCATGTTCTTCCAACAAGAACGCCAGCAATGACGGCAGCGAAGGCATGCTGGGTGCAGGCACTGGTATGGATGCGAACGGCAGCGGCAACATGTCTTCTGAAGAGCAAGCGCGTTTGCAGATGCAGCAATTGCAGCAGAACAACATCGTTTACTTCGATCTGGACAAGTACGATATCCGTTCTGACTTCGCGGCAATGCTGGATGCGCACGCTAACTTCCTGCGTAGCAACCCGTCTTACAAAGTCACCGTAGAAGGTCATGCGGACGAACGTGGTACTCCTGAGTACAACATCTCCCTGGGCGAACGCCGTGCTAACGCTGTTAAGATGTACTTGCAGGGTAAAGGCGTTTCTGCTGACCAGATCTCCATCGTTTCTTACGGTAAAGAAAAACCCGCAGTACTGGGTCACGACGAAGCGGCTTACGCTAAAAACCGTCGTGCCGTACTGGTTTACTAAGAGAATTGCATGAGCAGTAACTTCAGACATCACCTGTTGAGTCTGTCGTTACTGGTTGGCATAGCGGCCCCCTGGGCCGCTTTTGCTCAGGCGCCAATCAGTAGTGTCGGCTCAGGCTCGGTCGAAGACCGCGTCACTCAACTCGAGCGTATTTCGAATGCTCACAGCCAGCTTTTAACCCAACTCCAGCAACAACTCTCTGATAATCAGTCCGATATTGATTCCCTGCGTGGTCAAATCCAGGAAAGTCAGTATCAGCTGAATCAGGTTGTTGAACGGCAGAAGCAGATCCTGCTACAGATGGACAGTCTGAGCAGCGGTAGCGCAGCGACGCCGTCGGCGGGCGGCGAGCAAAGCGGGGCGGCAACCGCAACACCTGCGCCTGGCGCGGGCGCGGCGACGTCAGGTGCGCCGGTACAAAGCGGCGACGCCAATACCGATTACAATGCGGCAATTGCTCTGGTGCAGGATAAGTCCCGCCAGGATGATGCGATTGTGGCGTTTCAGAACTTCATCAAAAAATACCCGGACTCAACTTATCAGCCGAATGCCAATTACTGGCTCGGCCAGTTGAATTACAACAAGGGTAAAAAAGATGATGCCGCATTTTATTTTGCCTCGGTAGTCAAAAACTACCCGAAGTCACCAAAAGCGGCTGACGCGATGTACAAAGTCGGCGTCATCATGCAGGACAAAGGCGACGCGGCAAAAGCCAAAGCGGTTTATCAGCAGGTTATCAGTAAATACCCTGGCACTGATGGCGCAAAACAAGCGCAAAAACGTCTTAACGCGATGTAATGCACACCACGCGACCAGAAATCGCGTTATTTCTGGTCTCGTCGTGCGATTCCTAAGCAGTTGAGTGATCTACATCGAAATTTTTGTTGCGCTGAAATCTGAAATCAGTAATATATGCCGCCGTTGCCAGGGGATATCAAACAAACCGAAAGCAGCGCAAAAGTGGGTCGTTAGCTCAGTTGGTAGAGCAGTTGACTTTTAATCAATTGGTCGCAGGTTCGAATCCTGCACGACCCACCACTAATTTAGTTAGTAAGCAGTATCCAGCGTAGTATCGGGTGATTAGCTCAGCTGGGAGAGCACCTCCCTTACAAGGAGGGGGTCGGCGGTTCGATCCCGTCATCACCCACCACTCGGGTCGTTAGCTCAGTTGGTAGAGCAGTTGACTTTTAATCAATTGGTCGCAGGTTCGAATCCTGCACGACCCACCAGTTTTAGCATCACACTCAGATGTTAAGCGTGAAGGATAACGTTGCATCAGCAACGGCCCGAAGGGCGAGGCGAAGCCGAGTCATCCTGCACGACCCACCAATTTTAAATTGGTGCCGAGTAAAATCTTTCAGGTAACACCCGTATGGGTCGTTAGCTCAGTTGGTAGAGCAGTTGACTTTTAATCAATTGGTCGCAGGTTCGAATCCTGCACGACCCACCAGTTTTAAAGGTGGTTACTGGTAGAGAACGTGAAGGATAACGTTGCGTCAGCAACGGCCCGAAGGGCGAGGCGAAGCCGAGTCATCCTGCACGACCCACCATCCTGAATGATTAAGCAGTAAAATCCCGCAAGGGGTCGTTAGCTCAGTTGGTAGAGCAGTTGACTTTTAATCAATTGGTCGCAGGTTCGAATCCTGCACGACCCACCAATTTTAACATTGCACTCAGATGTTAAACGTGAAGGATAACGTTGCGTCAGCAACGGCCCGAAGGGCGAGGCGAAGCCGAGTCATCCTGCACGACCCACCAATGTAAAAAGGCGCCCTAAAGGCGCCTTTTTACTATGCGCAGAATTTGTGCCTGATGGCGCTGCGCTTATCAGGCCTACAGCGATACACTCGTTCAGGTCGGATAAGACGTCAGCTGGCGACTCGTAGGCCGGATAAGGCGCTTGCGCCGCCATCCGGCATTATCAAGCGCAATTGTTGTGACTTTTGCCAGCCAATCGGCTATCTTGTTTAGCATATAAAACAAATTTAACCGATTGTGGCGTGGGTTACGCTTTATATCGGTTATTTCGTTAAGCCAGTAAAACGAGAAAGCATGATGAGCGTAATGTTTGACCCGGAAGCCGCAATCTATCCGTTTCCGCCGAAACCGACCCCGCTAAGCGTGGATGAAAAGCAATTCTACCGCGAGAAAATCAAACGTCTGCTGAAAGCGCGCGATGCCGTCATGGTGGCGCACTATTACACCGATCCCGAAATCCAGCAACTGGCTGAAGAAACCGGAGGATGCATTTCCGACTCGCTGGAGATGGCGCGATTTGGCGCGAAACATCCTGCCTCCACGTTGCTGGTCGCTGGCGTCCGTTTTATGGGCGAGACGGCCAAAATTCTCAGCCCGGAAAAAACCATCCTGATGCCGACTCTACAGGCGGAATGCTCGCTGGATCTGGGTTGTCCGATTGACGAATTTAGCGCGTTTTGCGACGCCCACCCGGATCGCACGGTAGTGGTTTACGCCAACACGTCTGCTGCCGTCAAAGCCCGCGCTGACTGGGTTGTTACCTCCAGTATCGCCGTTGAACTGATTGAACATCTGGACAGTCTGGGCGAGAAAATTATCTGGGCGCCGGATCGCCACCTGGGACATTACGTGCAAAAGCAGACCGGCGCGGATGTGCTCTGCTGGCAGGGGGCCTGTATCGTTCATGATGAATTTAAAACCCAGGCGTTGACCCGGATGAAAGGTTTGTACCCGGATGCCGCCGTGCTGGTGCATCCTGAGTCGCCACAATCGATTGTCGATATGGCGGATGCCGTCGGGTCTACCAGCCAGCTGATTAATGCCGCCCGCACGCTGCCGCATAAGCAGCTTATTGTGGCGACCGACCGGGGAATTTTCTATAAAATGCAGCAGGCGGTGCCTGATAAAGAGTTGCTTGAAGCGCCGACAGCCGGAGAAGGGGCGACCTGCCGTAGCTGCGCGCATTGTCCGTGGATGGCGATGAACGGCCTTAAGGCAATTGCTGAGGGGTTAGAGCAGGGCGGGCAGGCCCATGAGATTCACGTTGACCAGGCGTTGCGAGAAGGGGCGTTGCTGCCGCTCAACCGTATGCTGGAATTTGCGGCTACACTACGAGCGTAAAACGTAAAACGTAAAACGCTCTGGGGGAAAGATGGATTTTTTTAGCACACAGAACATTCTGGTTCATATTCCAATTGGCGCTGGCGGTTACGACCTGTCATGGATTGAAGCTGTCGGCACCGTTGCGGGGTTGCTGTGTATCGGGCTTGCCAGCCTGGAAAAGATCAGCAACTATTTTTTCGGCCTGATTAACGTGACGCTATTCGCGATCATCTTTTTTCAGATCCAACTCTACGCCAGCCTGTTGCTTCAGGTATTTTTCTTTGCCGCCAATATTTACGGCTGGTATGCCTGGTCCCGCAAAACAAGCCAGCATGAGATTGAATTGAAAATTCGCTGGCTGCCGCTGCCAAAAGCGCTGGCCTGGCTGGCGGTATGCGTGGTGGCGATAGGCCTGATGACCGCGTATATCGATCCGGTATTTGCTTTCCTGACTCGCGTCGCCATCAACCTGATGCAGGCGCTGGGATTGTCGGTCGCCGTGCCGGAATTGCAGCCTGATGCCTTCCCGTTCTGGGACTCCTGCATGATGGTGCTGTCGATTGTGGCGATGATCCTGATGACGCGCAAGTACGTCGAAAACTGGCTGCTGTGGGTGATTATCAACGTGATAAGCGTGGTGATCTTCGCACTGCAAGGCGTCTATGCGATGTCGCTGGAGTATCTGATCCTGACCTTCATCGCCCTGAATGGCAGCCGGATGTGGATCAACAGCGCGCGCGAACGAGGCTCACACGCGCTTTCCAGTTAGTGGTGATGATGCGAATGGCCGGATAGCCCCTGATTCAGGTGGCAGTCCGGCCCGTTGCACGGCTGATATTCCATCTGAATGGTGGCGTGCTCAATCTGGTAATGGTGAATCAGGAAATGCTGGATGCGCGCCAGCAACGCGTCATGATCGTGCGGCGGGATCACCTGCACATGCAGCGTCATCACGGGTTTTTCTCCTATCATCCAGACATGGACGTGATGCACATTGCGTACTTCGGGAATATCCCGGCTGAGATGGCGACGCAACGCCGCGATATCCAGCGAAACCGGCGCGCCTTCCAGTAATTCATTTACGCTGTCTTTTAACAGACGCCAGGCGCTGCGTAACACCAGTATGGAAACCAGGATCGAGAGAATCGGGTCCGCTGGCGTCCAGCCTGTCCAGATGATAATCAGTGCGGCAAAAATGGCGCCGACCGATCCCAGTAAATCCCCCATCACATGCAGCGCGGCGGCACGCACATTGAGGTTTTTTTCTTCATTCCCCCGGTGCAGGAGCCAGAACGCGAACACGTTGGCGAGCAAACCCGCCACTGCGATAGTCATCATCATGCCGCCTGCGACAGGGCGTGGCGTATAGAAGCGCTGAATGGCTTCCCAGACGATTAAAAGAGTAATCACCACTAATGCGATGGCGTTAACAAACGCGGCCAGCGTTGTCAGTCTCAGCCAGCCGAAAGTGTGGCGAATGGTTGGAGGACGACGGGAAAACTGTACGGCCATCAGAGCGAACAACAGGGCTGCGGCATCGGTAAGCATATGCCCGGCGTCGGCCAGCAGCGCCAGCGATCCTGAAAGAATGCCGCCCACCACTTCAACCAGCATAAATCCGGCGGTGACACAAAATGCGAACAGCAACCGACGCGCGTTCTTATCTTCCGGCAGATGCGAAGCAGTATGAGAGTGTGAATGTGCCATCGTGTCATCCCTTTGTTATTTTCATTATTACTGTATGACATCATACAAGTTTTGGGCTGACAAAATAAAAAGGAGAGCGTCAGCCCTCCCGTTACCTGGCCTTTTTTCAGGCTTACTGCGTGGTGCCATCGGTTTTAGTATCAACGTCGTTGTTGATGCCGTCGCCGGTCTCCACTTTCTTATTCACGTCCGGGCAGCGGCCGTCCTTACACATGGTGTTTTTATGCACTTCATCGGAGGTCATGCCGTCGTGGTTCATTGATGAGCCATCCGGGTGAAGCATGGTGCCGCCGGAATTAATCTGGCTGTTGTCCACATTGTTTGGCGCGATGTTTTCGCGGGCGTCAGGGGCGACCTGTCCGGCATCCGCCGAAGAGTTTGCCTGTCCGTTGTTGGACTGCGTATTCGCGTCAGCGGCCAACGCTGCGCCACTGGCAAGGCTGAGTATGGCAGTAAGAAAAAGTGTGGCCAGTTTTGTCATTTTCATAAGATGCTCCTGTTATGGTCGATATGTCGGATAACTCTTCCAACAGTGCATGTGCCAGTAAAATCTCAGAGAGGGGTTAAAGATCCCGCACTGGCGATTTAGCCCAGCAGAGAATCTTGAAAAAACTCACAAAAAGAGTGTTTGCAGTTAAAAATTGTAGGTTAGATCTCGTTTTTCGCTACTTTCTGGCGTTTTTTTTCCTAATTCCAGGATTAGTCCGTTCGAAGTGTAAAAGTCAGTTTACACTTTTTAGCCAAAGAGATAGATTGAAGGGATTGCATTTAATTAGATAAGTATGGCAACACTGGAATAATCATGAATTATCAGAACGACGATTTACGTATTAAAGAGATCAACGAGTTATTACCGCCAGTCGCACTCCTTGAAAAATTTCCCGCTACAGAGAATGCAGCAAACACCGTTGCCCATGCCCGCAAAGCGATTCATAAAATCCTGAAAGGGAATGACGATCGCCTGCTGGTGGTGATTGGGCCGTGCTCAATTCATGATCCGGTTGCCGCCAAAGAGTATGCCGCTCGTTTAATGACGCTGCGTGAAGAGTTAAAAGGCGAGCTTGAAATTGTCATGCGCGTCTATTTTGAAAAACCGCGCACCACGGTGGGCTGGAAAGGGCTGATCAACGATCCGCATATGGATAACAGCTTCCAGATTAACGATGGCCTGCGTATTGCCCGCAAGTTATTGCTCGACATTAACGACAGCGGATTACCTGCTGCGGGTGAGTTCCTTGATATGATCACCCCGCAATACCTGGCGGATCTGATGAGCTGGGGCGCGATTGGTGCACGTACCACGGAGTCTCAGGTACACCGCGAGCTGGCCTCCGGTCTTTCCTGCCCGGTCGGCTTTAAAAATGGCACCGACGGCACCATCAAAGTAGCGATTGACGCCATCAATGCCGCCGGTGCGCCTCACTGCTTCCTCTCCGTCACTAAGTGGGGGCACTCCGCCATTGTGAATACCAGCGGCAACGGCGACTGCCACATTATTCTGCGTGGAGGCAAAGAGCCAAACTACAGCGCGCAACATGTGGCAGAAGTAAAAGAAGGTCTTGCTAAAGCGGGGCTTGCGCCGCAGGTTATGATCGATTTCAGCCATGCGAACTCCTCCAAACAGTTTAAAAAGCAGATGGACGTTTGTGCGGATGTTTGCCAGCAGATTGCGCGTGGCGAAAACGCGATCATTGGCGTGATGGTGGAAAGCCATCTGGTGGAAGGTAATCAGAGCCTGGAAAGCGGCGAACCGCTGACCTACGGTAAGAGCGTTACCGACGCCTGCATCGGCTGGGAAGATACGGATGCGCTGCTGCGTCAGTTGTCGAATGCGGTGAAAGCCCGTCGCGGATAATTCCTCCTGCCAACGCACGTTGCGCAATTGAAAAACCGGCAAATCAGGCCGGTTTTTTTCTACTAACTGTTTGTAATCCAAAAGAGTTAGTTCTTTGTTTAAAAGTTTTGATGTGATCGTGATCAACTTTTTACACTTATATCGGTCGTAATATAAATTTTTACATAACGATTGATAATACAAATGAATAAGCCCACTCAACTGGCAACGCTGTTGCCTCTTCTCATTTCCCTGGCGCCGCACAGCGCACATGCGGCAAACACCTCTGAAGATGAAATTATCGTCACCAGCCAGCCTTCTGCCGATACCACGCATGCCGCTTCCGGCGCTGGATTCAAAACCAATGATATCGATGTCGGGCCGCTGGGCAATAAAGCCTGGGTTGATACACCGTATTCGACCACGACCGTCACCAAAGAGATGATTGAGAACCAGCAGGCGCAAAGCGTGAGCGAACTGCTGAAATACTCGCCCAGCACACAAATGCAGGCGCGCGGCGGCATGGATGTCGGCAGACCGCAGAGCCGGGGGATGCAGGGCAGCGTGGTTGCCAACAGCCGCCTGGATGGGTTGAACATCGTCTCAACCACCGCTTTCCCCGTTGAGATGCTGGAACGCCTGGATGTGCTCAATAGCCTGACCGGCGCGCTGTACGGCCCGGCAAGTCCGGCCGGGCAGTTTAATTTTGTCGCCAAACGCCCAACGGAAGAGACGCTGCGCAAAGTCACTCTGGGTTATCAAAGCCGGAGCGCCTTCACCGGGCATGTTGATTTGGGCGGACACATTGATGATGACAACCGTTTTGGCTATCGCGTGAATGTGCTGAATCAGGAAGGTGAAGGGAATCTGGATGACAGTACGCTGCGCCGTAAGTTGCTTTCCGTGGCGCTGGACTGGAATATTCAGCCAGGCACGCAATTGCAGCTGGATGCCAGCCACTATGAGTTTATTCAAAAAGGCTATCCGGGAAGCTTCAGCTATGGCCCGAACATTAAATTGCCTTCCGCCCCCGATCCCAAAGATAAAAATCTGGCGCTCAGCACGGCCGGGAACGATCTGACAACCGACACGGTGAGCACGCGTCTTATTCATTATCTCAATGATGACTGGTCCGTAACGGCGGGCGTTGGCTGGCAGCAGGCGGATCGTGCGATGCGTAACGTATCCAGCAAAATTATCAATAACCAGGGCGATATCAGCCGTTCGCTGAAAGACTCTACTGCCGCAGGACGTTTTCGCGTACTGAGCAATACCGCCACGCTTAACGGTCATGTTGATACCGGTTCTGTCGGGCATGATATTGCGCTCTCGACCACCGGTTATGTCTGGTCGCTGTACAGTGCGAAAGGGACGGGGCCGTCTTATAGCTGGGACACCACCAATATGTACCACCCCTCTGAGATGTACGAAAAGGGCGATGGCAAAATCATAACCGGTGGGGATCGTTATAAATCCAGCGTCAACACGCAACAGAGCATTACCCTTGGGGATACCGTGACTTTCACGCCGAAATGGTCGGCGATGTTCTACTTGAGCCAGAGCTGGATTCAGTCGCAGAACTACAATAAAAGCGGTCATAAAACCGGCCAGATTGATGAGAACGGTTTAAGCCCGAATGCGGCGTTGATGTATAAAATCACCCCGAATGTGATGGCCTACGTCAGCTATGCGGAGTCGCTGGAACAGGGCGGGACGGCGCCAACCAATAGCGACGTGAAAAATGCCGGGCAAACCCTCGACCCGTATCGCAGCAAACAATATGAGATGGGGCTAAAAGCCGATGTCTCCGGGATGAATCTGGGGGCGGCGTTGTTCCGTCTTGAGCGTCCATTTGCCTATGTCGATCCCGGCGATAACGTCTATAAGGAACAGGGGAACCAGGTCAATAACGGTCTGGAGCTGACGGCCTCCGGTAATGTCTGGCAAGGGCTGAATATCTACAGCGGCGTGACGCTCCTCGATCCGAAACTGAAAGATACGGTGAGCGATACCACCAGCGATAAACGGGTGGTAGGCGTACCGAAAGTGCAGGCGAACATGCTGGCGGAGTACAGCTTACCGTCGATGCCGGAATGGGTATACAGCGCTAACGTTCACTATACCGGCAAGCGTGCCGCCAACGATACCAACACCGCATGGGCCAGCAGCTACACCACCTGGGACCTGGGCACCCGCTACACCACGAAAATCAGCAACGTGCCGACCACCTTCCGCGTGGTGGTTAACAACGTGTTCGATAAACACTACTGGGCATCAATCTTCCCGTCAGGCACCGATGGCGATAACGGTTCACCCAGCGCCTTTATCGGCAGCGGGCGTGAAGTTCGCGCCTCCGTCACGTTTGATTTTTAAAGGATGGAGTCATGACGCTAACCCGCATTTTCCCCGCGCTGGCCTGGCTGGTGGCGGGGAGCCTGTTTGCCGCGCAGCCGCACAGCGATGTGCGCATCGCTTCGCCGTGGCCGGCGCAAAACACCATCATCACCATGCTGGGGTATGGCGATAATATTGTTGGCACGTCGATGATTGCAAAGACGATTCCGCTTTTTCGCCAGAGTCTGCCGCGTATTGAGAATGTCGCCGTTGTCAGCGTCAACAGCGGTCACGAACTGGACCCCGAGCAGATCATCTCGCTCGGTACGCAACTGTTGTTTGTGCCGAAATCGATGACGGTGCCGAGGGCGTTGCTGCTCCAGCAGGCGGGGGTGCGCGTACTGGCGTTTGAGGCGAACTCCATGCAGGCGCTGACCGCCCGGGTGCATAAAACAGCGGAGGTGCTGGGGCCGGATGCGCAGGATAAAGCGCAGCGGTATCAGCAGTATTTTGACCGCAATGTGGCGCGGGTAAAGGCGCGCTTAAGCGATCTTCCTGAAGATCAGCGAATGACCCTCTATCACAGCATGGGCAATCCGCTGACCACTTCCGGCAGGCCGTCGCTTAATCAGGACTGGATGGATCTGGCCGGTGCAAAAAACGTCGCCGAGCGCTGGTTTAGCCACAAGCAAAACCGGACGGGGGAAGTCGCTCTTGAGCAGATTGTCGCGGCAAATCCGGCGGTGATTGTCGCCATGAATAAGCGGGATGCGGATGCCATCCTGACTTCTCCCCAGTGGGCGCAGGTGGACGCCGTGATTCATCATCGCGTGTATGTGAACCCGAAAGGGATGTTCTGGTGGTGTCGGGAGACCAGCGAAGAGGCGTTACAATTCCTCTGGCTGGCAAAAACGCTCTATCCGCAGCGCTTTGCCGATGTGGATATGCGCAAGGAGACCCGCCGCTTTTACCAGGACTTCTTTGGCATTACACTCAGCGACGCGCAGATTAGCGATGTGCTCAATCCGCCGAAATGACTCTACAGGTAAGGAACGTTATGTCGCTATCCGCTAATGCTCCGTCGATCGACGATCGCTACCGTCTTGTGGTACGCAAGCGGTTGATGCTGGCGCTGCTGATTATTGCGGCGATAGTCGCCTCGCTGGTGCTGGACTCTACGCTTGGCCCGTCTGGTCTGTCGCTCGGCGAGCTCTGGCAAACGCTGCTGCACCCGGCAAGCGTTAATGCGGGGACGCGCGTTATCGTCTGGGATATCCGTTTACCCTATGCGCTGATGGCGTTACTGGTGGGAATGGCTTTGGGGCTGGCGGGCGCCGAAATGCAGACAATCCTGAACAACCCGCTGGCGAGTCCGTTCACGCTGGGCGTTTCTTCCGCAGCGGCCTTTGGCGCTGCGCTGGCGATCGTGTTGGGTATCGGCATTCCCGGCGTTCCTGCCGCCTGGTTTATTCCCGCGAATGCCTTTGCTTTTGCGCTGCTGTCCGCCCTGCTGCTGGACGGGATTACTCGCTGGACGCGCGTGGCGACCTCTGGCGTGGTGCTGTTCGGTATCGCGCTGGTGTTTACCTTTAATGCGCTGGTGTCGATGATGCAGTTCGTTGCCGATGAGGACACGCTACAGGGGCTGGTGTTCTGGACGATGGGCAGCCTGGCGCGCGCGTCGTGGGAAAAGCTCGGCGTGCTGGCGTTGGTGTTTGCCATTGTGCTGCCGTGGTCGATGCGTAGCGCCTGGCAATTGACGGCGCTACGGTTGGGGGAAGATCGGGCGATGAGTTTTGGCATTGACGTGCGGCGCCTGCGCCTGTCGTCTCTGCTGCGCATCAGCCTGCTATCGGCGCTGTCGGTGGCGTTTGTCGGGCCAATCGGTTTTATCGGTCTGGTCGCGCCGCACATTGCGCGAATGCTGTTTGGTGAAGATCACCGGTTCTATCTGCCGGGCAGCGTGTTGACGGGGGGGCTGGTGCTGTCGCTGGCCTCGATCGCGTCGAAGAATATTGTTCCTGGGGTGATCATCCCGGTAGGCATCGTAACGTCGCTGGTGGGTGTGCCTTTCTTCCTGAGCATTATTTTGCGCCACCGGGGGAGCATGTCATGAGCGGGTTGATCCTCAAGGGAATAAGCGCCGGTTATCCGAAACACCCGGTTATTCGCGATCTCAGCGTGCCTGAGCTGCCGCGCGGTAAAATTACCGTTCTGCTGGGGCCGAACGGCTGCGGGAAATCAACGTTATTACGCGCGCTGGCCGGGCTGAATAAAGCCCGTGGCGAGGTCATGCTGGACGGTGAGAACCTGATGTCGCTGCCGTTTGCCCGGCGTGCGGAAAAGGTGGTGTTTTTACCGCAGTCGCTGCCGCAGGGCGTACATCTGCATGTGCTGGAGTCAATTATTGTGGCGCAGCGGACGTCCGGCGGGCGGGATGGCGCGAACAGCCACTCGCAGGTGCTGGCAATCCTGGATCAACTCGGCATTGCGCATCTGGCGCTGCACTATCTTGACCAGCTTTCCGGCGGCCAGCGGCAACTGGTGGGGCTGGCGCAGTCTCTGATTCGCTACCCGGAACTTTTGTTGCTGGACGAGCCGCTTAGCGCGCTGGATCTGAACTATCAGTTTCACGTTATGGATCTGATCGCGCGGGAAACGCGGGCGCGCAATATGGTGACGGTTGTGGTGGTGCATGACATTAATATCGCGCTACGCCACAGCGAACATGTGCTGATGCTGAAGGAGGGCAAACTGGTGGCCAGCGGCGCGCCGGAAGCGGTTATTACCGCAGAAAGCCTGGCGGAAGTGTATAACGTTCGGGGTCGTGTGGAACGTTGTTCACAGGGCAGGGCGCAGGTGGTGCTCGACGGGGTTATCGGGGTTTAAGTGCATGTATTGCCGGATGGCGGCTTACGCCTTATCCGGCCTACGGGACGCATATTGCCAACCCGTAGGCCCGATAAGCGAAGCGCCATCAGGCAAATCAGATTACTTCGCTTTACCCTGGTTCGCCACGGCCGCCGCTTTTGCCGCGATCTCGTCAGCGTTACCCAGATAGTAATGTTTGATCGGTTTGAAGTTTTCGTCGAACTCGTACACCAGCGGTACACCGGTCGGGATGTTCAGTTCGAGAATCTCTTCTTCGCTCATGTTATCCAGGTATTTCACCAGCGCACGCAGAGAGTTACCGTGAGCGGCGATGATGATGCGCTCACCGCTTTTCATGCGCGGCAGAATGGTTTCGTTCCAGTAAGGGATCACGCGATCGATAGTCAGCGCGAGGCTTTCAGTCAGCGGTAGCTCTTTCTCGGTCAGTTGCGCATAACGCGGATCGTGGCCCGGGTAACGCTCGTCATCTTTGGTCAGCTCCGGCGGGGTTACGGCAAAACCGCGACGCCACTGTTTAACCTGCTCATCACCGTATTTTTCAGCGGTTTCCGCTTTGTTCAGACCCTGTAGTGCGCCGTAGTGACGTTCGTTCAGCTTCCAGGATTTTTCAACCGGCAGCCAGGCCTGATCCAGTTCGTCCAGGACGTTCCACAGCGTGTGGATGGCACGTTTCAGCACGGAGGTATAAGCAAAATCGAAGCTATAGCCTTCCTCTTTCAGCAGTTTACCTGCCGCTTTTGCTTCACCCACGCCTTTCTCGGACAGGTCAACATCGTACCAACCGGTGAAACGGTTTTCGTTGTTCCACTGACTTTCGCCGTGACGTACCAGAACCAGCTTAGTTACAGCCATACTCTCACTCCTCAAGCTTTATTGAATGATAATAATTCTCATTATATTGCCGTGACAGGTCAGCGGCAACGCTTACGCATAACCATAGCGAAAATAGTGACGCAGTGTAAGGTTCTTGTGAACCCGGAGTTGCGATTTTGTCTTTGAGTGGTGGGGATTTGAGCAAAGCGACGCGCCACAGGCCCGATAGCTGGCACCATCGGGCCTGTTATGGCTCATCGTCAGGCCGGAATAAACTGATATTCCGTCAGGCTGGCGTACTCGTCGCCGGGATGCAACACGCAGTCAGGTTGCGGCCATTCCGGGTGGTTCGGGCTGTCTGGCAGAAATTCGCTCTCCAGCGCCAGGCCTTGCCAGTCGGCATAAGGTTCAGGCCCGCGCGACGGCGTGCCGCCCAGATAGTTGCCGGAATAGAATTGCAGCGCCGGAGCGGAGGTATAAACTTTCATCTGCAATTTCTCATCCTGCGACCACAGAAGCGCGGCTGGCTGGCTGGCATCGCCTTTGGTCTGCAATAAGAAGGCGTGATCGTAACCTTTTACCTTGCGCTGATCGTCATCGGCAAGAAACGCGCTGGCGATGGTTTTTGCGCTGCGGAAGTCGAACGAGGTTCCGGCAACGGATTTCAGCCCGTCGCGTGGAATACCGCTTTCATCAACCGGTAGGTACGTATCAGCCAGAATCTGTAGCTTGTGCTGGCGTACGTCTGACTGCTCGCCGTCCAGGTTAAAGTAAACGTGATTGGTCAGGTTCACCGGGCAGGGCTTATCTACCGTCGCTCGATAGGTAATGGAGATTCGGTTATCGTTGGTGAGACGATACTGCGCGGTGGCGCAGAGATGGCCGGGGAAGCCCTGATCGCCATCGTCAGACGTCAGTGCGAACAGCACCTGACGATCGTTCTGGTTGACTATCTGCCAGCGACGTTTGTCAAAGCCGTCCGGCCCGCCGTGCAGTTGGTTTTCACCCTGGCTCGGCAGCAGGCTGACGGTTTCACCCGCCCAGGTGTAACGGCTGTTGGCAATGCGATTGGCGTAGCGGCCAATCGATGCGCCAAGAAAGGCGGCCTGATCCTGGTAATATTCCGGGCTGGCGCACCCCAGCAACGCTTCACGGACGCTGCCATCGGTTAGCGGGATACGGGCGGAAAGTAGTGTGGCGCCCCAGTCCATCAGTGTGACCACCATCCCTGCATCGTTGCGCAGGGTGAGCAGGCGGTACGGCTGACCATCGGGCGCCAGTGCGGGCGTTTCGTTTAGCACTGTCCGGCTCCTTGTGAGGGTTTGCATACGTAAAACGTTTCTTTGATTCCGGTTTTCGCTTCATACTGCGTGGCCACGGCCTGCTGTACGGCAGGAACCAGCGTTTCCGGGATCAACGCGACGACGCAGCCGCCGAAGCCGCCGCCGGTCATGCGTACGCCGCCTTTATCGCCGATGGTCGCTTTCACAATTTCGACCAGCGTGTCGATCTGCGGGACGGTGATTTCGAAGTCATCGCGCATTGAGGCGTGAGATTCCGCCATCAATTCACCCATGCGTTTCAGGTCACCTTTCTCCAGCGCGCTGGCGGCTTCAACGGTACGGGCGTTTTCGGTCAGTACGTGGCGAACACGTTTGGCGACAATCGGGTCCAGCTCGTTGGCCACCGCGTTGAACGCCGCAAGGCTGACATCGCGCAACGCCGGTTGCTGGAAGAAACGCGCGCCCGTTTCACACTGCTCGCGGCGGGTATTGTACTCGCTGCCCACCAGCGTACGTTTAAAGTTACTGTTGATGATCACCACCGCCACGCCTTCCGGCATGGAAACCGCTTTCGTACCCAGCGTGCGGCAGTCAATCAGCAGGGCATGATCTTTTTTACCCAGCGCGGAGATCAGCTGATCCATAATGCCGCAGTTACAGCCGACGAACTGATTCTCCGCTTCCTGGCCGTTGAGCGCGATTTGCGCGCCATCCAGCGGCAGGTGGTACAACTGCTGGAATACGGTGCCGACCGCGACTTCCAGCGACGCAGAAGAACTGAGTCCCGCGCCCTGCGGCACGTTGCCGCTGATAACCAGATCCGCGCCGCCAAATGCGTTATTTCGTTTTTGCAGATGCTTCACCACGCCGCGCACGTAGTTTGACCACTGCTGGCTGTCGTGGGTAACGATCGGCGCATCAAGGGAGAATTCATCAACCTGGTTGTCGTAGTCAGCCGCAATCACGCGCACTTTGCGATCGTCACGCGTGGCGCAGCTAATCACCGTCTGGTAGTCGATAGCGCAAGGCAGCACGAAGCCGTCGTTGTAATCGGTGTGCTCGCCGATCAGATTGACGCGACCAGGCGCCTGAATGGTATGGGTAGCAGGGTAGCCGAAAATTTCTGCAAACAGAGATTGTGTTTTCTCTTTCAGACTCATTATTTAAACTCCTGATTCGCGAAAATGAATGTCGCTGACCGCGCGCAGACGCTCCGCCGCTTGTTCTGCCGTCAGATCGCGCTGGGTCTCCGCCAGCATTTCATAACCGACCATAAATTTACGGACGGTCGCGGAACGCAGCAGCGGTGGATAAAAGTGCGCGTGCAGCTGCCAGTGCCCGTTCTCTTCACCGTTAAACGGCGCGCCGTGCCAGCCCATGGAGTAGGGGAAGGAGCACTGGAACAGGTTGTCATAACGACTGGTCAGCTTTTTCAGCGCCAGCGCCAGGGAGTCGCGCTGATCGTCGGTCAAATCGGTAATGCGCAGCACATGCGCTTTGGGCAGCAGCAGCGTTTCAAACGGCCAGGCTGCCCAGTAAGGCACGACCGCCAGCCAGTGCTCGGTTTCAACCACCGTACGGCTGCCGTCCGCCAGTTCGCGCTGCGCATAATCCACCAGCATTGGGGAGTGATGCTCGGCGAAGTAGGCTTTTTGCAAACGATCTTCACGCTCGGCTTCGTTCGGCAGGAAGCTGTTGGCCCAAATCTGGCCGTGCGGATGCGGGTTGGAGCAGCCCATCGCCGCGCCTTTATTCTCAAAAACCTGCACCCAGGGGTAGATTTTTCCCAGATCGGCAGTCTGTTCTTGCCAGGTTTTGATGATGTCGGTCAGCGCGGGGAGGCTCAGTTCTGGCAGCGTCTTGCTGTGATCGGGAGAAAAGCAGATCACGCGGCTGGTGCCGCGGGCGCTCTGGCAACGCATTAACGGGTCATGGCTGTCCGGCGCGTCCGGGGTGTCAGACATCAGCGCGGCAAAGTCATTTGTAAAGACATAGGTGCCGGTGTAATCCGGGTTTTTATCTCCGGTTACGCGCGTATTGCCCGCGCACAGGAAGCAGTCCGGGTCATGGGCGGGAAGCGCCTGCTGAGATGGCGTTTCCTGCGCCCCCTGCCAGGGGCGCTTTGCGCGATGTGGTGAAACCAGAATCCACTGTCCGGTTAGCGGGTTAAAACGGCGATGTGGATGATCGACAGGATTAAATTGCGTCATGACATGTCCTTAGTCTGGATATCCCTGCGGATGGCGTGATTGCCAACGCCAGGTGTCCTGTGCCATTTCGTCAAGTGTGCGGGTTACGCGCCAGTCCAGTTCGCGGTCGGCTTTGCTGGCGTCCGCCCAGTAGGCCGGAAGGTCGCCTTCACGGCGTGGGGCAAAATGATAAGCAACGGGTTTACCGCAGGCTTTGCTGAAAGCGTTAACCACATCCAGCACGCTGTTGCCAACACCGGCGCCAAGGTTGTAAATATGCACGCCTTGTTTACCAGCCAGTTTTTCCATCGCGGTTACGTGGCCGTCGGCAAGATCCATCACATGGATGTAATCACGCACGCCGGTGCCGTCTTCGGTAGGGTAGTCGTTGCCAAAGACCGCGAGCGATTCGCGACGGCCAACGGCGACCTGGGCGATGTACGGCATCAGGTTGTTAGGAATGCCCTGCGGGTCTTCGCCCATATCACCTGACGGATGCGCGCCGACCGGGTTGAAGTAGCGCAGCAGGGCGATGCTCCAGTCCGGCTGCGCTTTTTGCAGGTCGGTCAGGATCTGTTCGACCATCAGTTTACTTTTGCCATATGGGCTCTGCGGCGTGCCGGTCGGGAAGCTTTCGACATAAGGAATTTTGGGCTGATCGCCGTAGACGGTGGCGGAGGAGCTGAAGATGAAGTTTTTGACATTGGCGGCGCGCATGGCGCTGATTAAACGCAGCGTACCGTTGACGTTGTTGTCATAGTATTCCAGCGGTTTGGCGACGGATTCGCCCACGGCTTTCAGACCGGCAAAGTGAATGACGGCGTCAATCGCGTGGTCATGCAGAATTTCAGTCATCAGCGCTTCGTTACGAATATCGCCTTCAACGAAAGTTGGGTGCTTACCACTTAATCGCTCAATAACAGGCAGTACGCTGCGCTTACTGTTGCAGAGGTTATCAAGGATGATGACATCGTGACCGTTTTTCAGTAACTGTACACAAGTATGACTTCCAATGTAACCGCTACCACCGGTGACCAGTACTCTCATAATTCGCTCCGTTAAGCCTATGGTATGGAATAACCATAGCATAACAAAGATGCGAAAAGTGTGACATGGAATATATTAGTGGAATCGTTTACACTTCGGTTTTTTCACCCGCCGATGACTGTTATTTAATGATAAATCATATGCTTTAAGAATGATTGCGCCTTTTATCTGAAAAAGCAGTGAAAAAAGGGGCGTGGTCGCACGCCCCCAATGAACCGCTAACGCAGCGTCGTCTGTTGGTAGCGGTAACTCTCGCCTTCCGGTACAAACTCCAGCCGATGGGTAATGCAGCCTGGGGCGTCTTCCGCGTGATGGGAGACAAACAGCAACTGCGTTTCTCCCTCGCTAATCAGTACATCGACAAAGCGGCGAACGAGTTGACGATTCAGCGGGTCCAGGCCTTGTAATGGCTCATCAAGAATCAGCAGCGTAGGGTGTTTGACCAGCGCACGGGCGATCAGCGCCAGCCGTTGTTGCCCCCAGGACAGGCTGTGGAAAGGCGCATCCGCAGTGCGTTTGTCCATTCCCAGAATATCCAGCCATTGCTGCGCCAGCTTGTGCTGCCTGTCGGAAACCGCCTGGTAGATGCCAATTGAGTCAAAGTAACCGGAGAGAATGACATTACGCACCGTGGTGCTGACGCGATAATCCAGATGCAGGCTACTGCTGACATAGCCGATATGTTTTTTGATATCCCAGATTGTTTCACCACTCCCGCGACGGCGGCCAAACAGCGTCAGGTCGTTGCTGTATCCCTGCGGATGGTCGCCGGTGATTAAACTTAGCAGGGTGGATTTTCCCGCGCCGTTAGGCCCGACAATCTGCCAGTGTTCACCCGGATTCACCTGCCAGCTCAGATGCTTAAGAATAGGGCGGTCGTTATAGGAGACGACGCCATCGTTGAGAATAATGCGCGCCGCGCCGTCCGGCAGGGCGTGACGGGCAGAAGGTTCATCCGGCTCGGGCAACTTTACGCCTTCCAGTCGTTCGCTATGCGCGAGTTGGGCAATCAGCGCCCGCTGGAGCAAATCCGCTTTTTCCCCCGTTTCCGTTAACGTGCAGTCGGCAAGGACTCCCGCATACTGAACGAATTCGGGGATCTCATCGAAGCGGTTTAACACCAGCACCAGCGTGTAGCCCGACTGGTGCAGCGTGGCGAGAAGATTCGCCAGTTGCTGGCGGGAGGCGACATCCAGCCCGTCAAACGGCTCATCGAGGATTAATAAATCCGGCTCTGACATCAGCGCCTGACAAAGCAGCGTTTTGCGCGTTTCGCCCGTAGAAAGGTATTTAAAACGTCTGTCGAGCAGAGAAGAAATGCCAAACTGCTGCGCCAGTTCAGCGCAGCGGGCGGGATCGCTCACCTCATCCTGAATGATTTCTGCCGTAGTACGTCCGGTGTCGTCTTCGCCAGGGCTGAGCAGGTCGGTGTTATTGCGCTGCCATTCATCGCTGACCAGTTTTTGCAACTGTTCGAATGAGAGGCGGGTGACGCGCGCGAACTGAGACTGGCGCTCGCCTTTCAGTAGCGTCAGTTCTCCCGCCAGCGCGCGGGCCAGCGCCGATTTCCCGCTTCCATTGGTGCCGACAAAAGCCCAGCTATCTCCCGCCTGCAACGTCAGCGCACTTAACTGAAGCGTTTTTGTGTCGCTCAGGCGAAACGTACCTTGCGAAATATGCAATGATGACATTTTGTATCCCATTTTTTGCAGCGATGAATGACAGGGATACGTGTTCAAAGAACAGATGTCAATGCACTTAGCACAACGTAGCGATAATCACTCTGTCAGCATTAAAATATGCCGTCACGTTAGCACCTTCTTCCAGCGTGGCGGTCTCTTCAACGGGCAGGGTGGCGCATAACGTCTGGCCGTCAGGTAATGTCATGAGAACTTCGCACTGCTCGGCGCCGCGTTCAATATGGCTGATGGTTCCCTGAAGCTGGTTGTCGGCAGCCCGGGCAATCGCCTCGTCCTGGGTAATGCCAACCCACGGCGCTTTCAGCAGGATCAGGACTTCTTTACCTTCATCAAGGCCAAGACGCTCGCCGCTTTGCGCAGTGATGGCGACCTTCAGTCGCGTTTCGCCGTCGGCCAGCAGCACATCGACATGCTGTTGAACCTGATCGTGATCGCGTGCGGTAATGGTGCCGAACCACTGGTTACGGGCGCTGGTTTGCAAAGAGAAACGGGAAATGGCGGCCAGCAGGCTGTCGAGCGGCAGGGCGTCGTCGTCGCTCAGCACGTCGAACGCTTTTTGCTGAATCTGGGCGAGCAAATCGTAAAGCTGGATCAGGCGCTGACCGTAGCGGGTCAGTATCGCGCCGCCGCCGCCTTTGCCGCCCGTTGCGCGCTCGACGAGCGTCTGCTCGCTGAGTTGGTTCATCTCGTTAATGGCATCCCAGGCGCTTTTGTAGCTGATGCCCGCATCTTTCGCCCCCTGGCTGATGGAGCCGGAAAGCGCGATATGCTTGAGCAGCGAAATGCGGCGGGGGTCCGCAAACAATTTTTGTTGAAGTTTGAGTGTAAGGAGGATTTCGGCCTGCATAACAAGATCCTGGCAAAAGGGTTATTGTGACGGAAAACCGCTTCCGCGCAAAGTCGACCGCACAAAAGGGGAGTGCTTTTCTCATTTATGCAGTTAGAATATCAAAAGAATCCTATCTGGAGTTGACCATGTTAGAGTTATTGAAAAGTCTGGTATTCGCCGTAGTCATGGTTCCGGTGGTCATGGCCATCATTCTGGGGCTGATTTACGGTCTGGGTGAAGTGTTCAACATTTTCTCCGGTATCGGTCAGAAAGACCAGTCCAGACAAAACCATTGATTTTTAAACGCCCGCTCAGTCGGGCGTTTTACTTTCTTCGACTTTCAGGCCGCATTTTTGTTGGCTGTGCCTGTGAGTCTCAGCGCAACCCGAAATCCATTGGGTAGCGCCCCTCAAGATCCTGCTTTTTCTGCCGATATTTTCTTTGCGTAACCTCAATTGGGTATCAATAACTTCTGGGAAAAACCTTATTTTCTCGCTATATTTGCGCCTACATAACGACACTCAAAGGAGTTACAGATGGCACGTACATGGTTACGCCTGTTTGCTGGGGCAACATTATCTCTGACTGTTGCCGGACATGCGCTGGCGGATGAAGGGAAAATCACCGTATTCGCGGCGGCTTCGCTGACCAACGCAATGCAGGATATTGCGGTTGAATACAAAAAAGAGAAGAACGTTGACGTTGTCTCTTCATTTGCCTCTTCTTCTACGCTGGCTCGCCAGATTGAAGCGGGAGCGCCAGCGGATCTGTTTATCTCTGCTGACCAGAAATGGATGGACTACGCGGTAGACAAAAAAGCGATTGATACCGCAACGCGTGAAACGCTGCTTGGCAACAGCCTGGTTGTGGTCGCGCCAAAAGCCAGTGAACAGAAAGACATCACCATCGACAGCAAAACCAACTGGACGACTCTGCTGAATGGCGGTCGTCTGGCGGTGGGCGACCCGGAACACGTTCCGGCTGGCATTTATGCAAAAGAAGCGCTGCAAAAACTGGGCGCATGGGATACCCTGGCGCCGAAACTGGCTCCTGCGGAAGACGTGCGTGGCGCACTGGCGCTGGTGGAGCGTAGCGAAGCGCCGCTGGGCATCGTTTACGGTTCTGATGCCGTTGCCAGCAAAGGCGTGAAAGTGGTTGGCACGTTCCCGGAAGATTCCCATAAGAAAGTGGAATACCCGATCGCGATTGTTGATGGACACAAAAACGCAACGGTCAGCGCGTTCTATGACTACCTGAAAGGACCGCAGGCTTCCGAAATCTTTAAACGTTATGGATTTACGACGAAGTAATGATACTGACTGATCCAGAATGGCAGGCCGTTCTACTGAGCCTGAAAGTTTCTTCCCTGGCCGTGTTGTTTAGTCTGCCGTTTGGGATCTTTTTTGCCTGGTTGCTTGTGCGATGCAAGTTTCCAGGCAAAGCGTTGCTCGACAGCGTACTGCATCTGCCGCTGGTTTTACCGCCCGTGGTGGTCGGTTATCTGCTGCTTATCGCGATGGGCCGACGCGGATTTATTGGTCAGTGGCTTTATGACTGGTTCGGCATTACCTTTGCCTTTAGCTGGCGAGGCGCCGTGCTGGCGGCGGCGGTGATGTCTTTCCCGTTAATGGTTCGCGCTATTCGTCTGGCGCTTGAAGGGGTCGACATTAAGCTGGAGCAGGCCGCCAGAACGCTGGGCGCAGGACGCTGGCGTGTTTTCCTCACCATTACGCTACCGCTGACATTGCCTGGCATCATCGTCGGGACCGTGCTGGCGTTTGCCCGTTCGCTCGGCGAGTTCGGCGCCACCATCACTTTCGTGTCTAACATTCCGGGTGAAACCCGCACCATTCCTTCCGCGATGTATACCCTGATCCAGACCCCTGGCGGCGAAAGCGCGGCGGCGAGATTGTGCATTATTTCTATTGTGCTGGCGCTGATCTCATTGTTGATTTCGGAATGGCTGGCGCGTATCAGCCGTGAGCGCGCGGGGAGATAAACATGCTGGAACTCAATTTCTCCCAGACGCTGGGCACCCACTGTCTGACGCTCAATGAAACGCTACCTGCCAATGGGATCACCGCTATTTTTGGCGTTTCCGGCGCCGGGAAAACATCGCTGATCAATGCCATCAGCGGACTGACGCGCCCGCAAAAAGGGCGCATTGTGCTCAATGGTCGCGTGCTTAATGATGTTGAAAATGGCATCTGCCTGACGCCGGAAAAACGGCGCGTCGGTTATGTGTTCCAGGATGCCCGACTGTTTCCGCATTACAAAGTGCGTGGCAATCTGCGCTATGGCATGGCGAAAAGCATGGCCGGACAGTTCGACAAGCTGGTGGATTTGCTCGGTATCGAACCTTTGCTGGAGCGTTTGCCTGGCAGCCTTTCCGGCGGGGAAAAACAGCGTGTGGCGATTGGCCGCGCGTTGCTGACCGCGCCGGAGCTACTGTTGCTTGATGAGCCGCTGGCTTCGCTGGATATTCCGCGCAAACGCGAACTGCTGCCGTATCTGCAACGCCTGGCGCGCGAAATTAATATCCCCCTGCTGTACGTCAGCCACTCGCTGGACGAGATTTTACATCTGGCAGACAGAGTCATGGTGCTGGAAAACGGGCAGGTGAAAGCGTTTGGCGCGCTGGAAGAGGTCTGGGGCAGCAGTGTGATGCACCCGTGGCTGCCGAAAGAGCAGCAGAGCAGCATCCTGAAAGTGAGCGTGCTGGAGCATCATCCGCATTATGCAATGACCGCGCTGGCGCTGGGCGATCAGCACCTGTGGGTCAACAAACTGGAAGAGCCGCTGCAAACCGTGCTGCGTATTCGTATTCAGGCCTCGGACGTGTCGCTGGTATTACAGCCACCGATGCAAACCAGTATCCGTAATATCCTGCGGGCAAAAGTGGCAAACTGTTATGACGATAACGGGCAGGTGGAAGTCCAGCTTGAAGTCGGCGGGAAAACGCTGTGGGCGAGAATCAGCCCGTGGGCCAGGGATGAGCTGGGCATCAAACCTGGCCTGTGGCTGTACGCGCAAATCAAGAGTGTTTCAATTACCGCCTGATTACAGCAGGTGGGTATAAATAAACTTCGCAATGCTGTCCGTGGTGTTATCGCCGATCACGATATTCGCCCGTGTTTTCACCGCGTCGTCAGCATTGCCCATCGCGACGCCGGTGCCTGCCGCTTCCAGCATACTGATATCATTGTAGTTATCGCCAAACGCCACCACATTCTCCATCGACCAGCCCTGCGCTTCAATCCATTGGGTAAGGCGCTTCCCTTTGCTGTTCCCTTTACGCGCGATATCCACCTGATCGTGCCAGGACCATTCGCACTCCAGACCCAGTTGATGCTCAACCTGCTGCACGAACTGTTGCAGTTTTGGCAGATTTTCATCGGTCAGCGCGAATTTCCAGACGGCGTTGACGTCGCGTGCCGACTGCGCCAGCGACGGCACCTGAGTAAAGGTCGGGCGCTGTTCCGGCGGCAGCGTCTGCGCCCAGTTAGCGGTACGGATCACATGGCCGGTCGGGCGTTCATAAACCATCGCGTCATCAACGTACATCAGACCGTGAATCTGATGCGCATCCAGCAGATCAATCAATTGCAATGCCTGATCGACAGGCAGCGGATCGGCTTCAAGAACATTTTTTGCTTGATAATCATACAAGTAAGTGCCGTTACAGCAAATTGCAGGTGTATCCAGCGCCAGTGCCTGATAAAAAGGATGAATCGCAACGTGATGACGGCCAGTGACGATGATAAGTTGGTAGCCTGCCTCTCTGGCGCGAGAAAGCGCCTCAAGCGAGGAGGGGAGCAATGTTTTTTTCGGCGTCAGTAAGGTGCCGTCTAAATCCAGGGCAATCACACGAGCGGTCATAGGGAGTTCCAGATTAAGGTTGAGAATTTTGCCTGTGGGAATGGTACACCGAGACGGTTGGCCGGACAAAATTCTGAGCGTTAATTCAGCATTCACCGTTAAAAGCGTCTACGTTAAGCTGTATTCCGCAATTGCAGACAGTTGCCATAAGGAAGGAGTAGTCATGAAGCAAACCGTTTATACCGCCAGCCCTGAGAGCCAGCAAATTCACGTCTGGAGCCTGAATCATGACGGCTCGCTGAAGCTGGTGCAGGTGGTTGATGTACCGGGGCAGGTTCAGCCGATGGTGGTCAGCCCTGATAAGCGCTATCTCTATGTTGGCGTCCGTCCTGAGTTCCGCGTGCTGGCTTACCGTATTGCGCCAGATGACGGCGCGCTGACCTTCGCGGCGGAGTCCGCTCTGCCGGGTAGCCCAACCCATATCTCTACCGATCATCAGGGCCGTTTTGTGTTTGTTGGCTCGTACAATGCCGGTAACGTCAGCGTGACCCGTCTGGATGATGGCCTGCCGGCTGGCGTGGTGGATGTCGTTGAAGGGCTGGAAGGGTGCCACTCAGCGAATATCTCGCCGGATAACCGGACGCTGTGGGTGCCTGCGCTGAAGCAGGATCGCATTTGCCTGTTTACGCTCAGTGACGACGGCAAACTGGTCGCCCAGGAACCGGCGGAAGTCACCACCGTTGAGGGGGCCGGGCCGCGCCATATGGCGTTCCACCCGAACCAGCAATATGCCTACTGCGTGAATGAACTGAACAGCTCTGTTGATGTCTGGGAGCTGAAAGATCCGCACGGCAATATTGAATGCGTGCAGACGCTGGATATGATGCCTGCCGATTTTTCTGACACGCGTTGGGCGGCGGATATCCACATTACGCCGGATGGCCGTCATCTGTATGCCTGCGACCGTACCGCCAGCCTGATTACCGTTTTTAGCGTTTCTGAAGACGGCAGCGTACTGACGAAAGAGAGCTTCCAGCCGACTGAAACGCAGCCGCGCGGCTTTAACGTCGATCATAGCGGTAAGTACCTGATTGCCGCCGGGCAGAAGTCACACCATATTGCGGTGTATGCCATTGCCGGTGAGCAGGGGCTGCTGACGGAGAAAGGCCGTTATGCGGTAGGCCAGGGGCCAATGTGGGTCGTGGTTAACGCGTATTAATATTCCGTGACGTTGTGCCCGGTGGCGCTCGCTTACCGGGCCGTCGGCCGGATACGGCGTTATTGTTGCCGCTGTGGTTCAGCAAAGGGCGTCCACAGCGTGTCTTTATCATCGGCCCAGACATTCAAAAGCAGAGAGAAAAAACGCTCTGCCGGAGGAGAGAGAACGGCGTCTTTGCGCCGGATAATCCCTAACGTGCGTCTGATAACGGGTTCGATCAACGGGATTCCGATAAGCGTGGGATGCACTGTCTGAGGCATTGCCAGCCCCGGTAGCGCAGAAATACCCAGCCCGGCCTCAACCAGGCCAAGCGAGGTTGATAAATGACGAACCTCGTAAAACCAGTCCAGCTTCCAGGGTTTATCCGCCAGATTGTGCTCAATAAGCAGCCTGTTACCGCTGGATGACCGCACGCCAATCAATTTGTAGCCCACCAACTCCTGCCATTCGACCAGTTGCTTACTGGCTAAGGGATGGTTTCGTCGACAGGCCAGAACAAACGGTTCATTCACCAGCGGGGTGAAGTCAATAGCAGAATTTGTGATGCTGTTCATATTTATGCCGAAATCAGCTTCGTTACCCAACACCGATTCCATGCAGTTGTTCGTACCTTTTTCAAGAATTCGTATTTTGATATTGGGGTACAACTCATTAAACTTTCCGATAGCAAGGGGTAAAAAATAGAAAACAGCGGTCGGAATACAGGACAATGTGATCGTGCCGTGGTGATAAGCATTCATTTCGCGAACATTAAAAAGAGCTTCATCCAATTTTCTTATTAATTCTCTGGCTTCCGGTAACAGCATCCTCCCCGCTTTTGTTAATTCTACTTTACGTGTTGTTCTCTCAAAAAGCAGGGTATGTAAATCATCTTCCATCTTTTTTATTCTGCGAGTTAATGCAGGTTGCGTAATGTTAAGTAATTTAGCGGCTTTGTTAAATGATCCTGCCTCTGCCAGTGTGACAAATGCCTTCATACTTGATAATTCGTGTTTCATCATAACTCCAGAAAATAGAATCCAGGGATTCCCTGATTTGCTGCCCCAGGAGAGAAAAACGTAGTTTATATGTAAATTATCCGTCTTGATTAATGCAAATAAATTATCAATCATAAATTTAAAGTCATTAGCCTCTCTATTCTGCGCGTGCAACCATGTCCTCATTAACGCTAATGTTTTTTAATTGAGGGCAATGTTATGAAAAAAATTCCCTGCACGTTGATGCGAGGGGGAACATCCAGAGGGGCGTTTTTATTAGCAGAACACCTTCCTGAGGAGAGACAGCGGCGCGATGCCATATTGATGGCAATTATGGGATCGGGGAATGAGCTGGAAATAGATGGCATTGGCGGCGGTAATCCGTTGACCAGTAAAGTGGCCATTATCCGTCGTTCGGATGACTCAAAAGCAGATATCGACTATTTATTTGCTCAGGTTCTGGTACATGAACACCGCGTTGATACCACGCCGAACTGTGGAAATATGCTTTCCGCGGTAGGCGCATTTGCGATTGAACATGGCTTAATTGAGACTACGCCGCCCGTCACGCGCGTGCGTATACGTAATGTAAATACAAATACGTATATCGAAGCGGACGTGCAGACGCCGGACGGCGCCGTTGAGTACGAAGGCCAGGCAAAAATCGATGGCGTACCGGGAACGGCCGCGCCCGTGGCACTCACGTTTTTGAACGCTGCTGGCGCCAAAACCGGGCAAATTTTTCCGACCGGTCATCGTGTCGATCATTTTGATTCCGTTGCCGTCACCTGTATTGATATGGCGATGCCGGTGGTTATTATCGCTGCCGAAGATGTCGGTAAAACGGGTTATGAATCCCCTGCGGAACTTGATGCCGATACTGAATTATTGCGCCGCATTGAATCCATCCGTTTGCAGGCGGGTAAAGCGATGGGGTTAGGCGACGTCAGCAATATGGTTATTCCTAAACCGGTGCTTATTTCCCCGGCCAGACGGGGCGGGACGATCAATGTGCGCTATTTTATGCCGCACTCCTGCCATAAGGCGCTGGCGATTACTGGTGCTATCGCGCTTGCCAGTAGTTGTGCGACAGAAGGGACGGTCGCCCACCGGATGACGCAATTGACGGACTATGGCGATATAAATATCGAACACCCGGGCGGGTGCCTTGATATTCATTTAACAAATGAAGGTAATGAGCCTTCTTCAATACGTGCTTCTGTTATTCGCACAGCAAGAAAGATTTTTGCAGGTGAAGTTTATATTCCTGAATGATGTTGATCTCATTTCGCTGTGATTAAGGAAAATTAAACAATGCCTTTTCTGTATAACGAATACAGATAAATCAGGGTGCAAAAAATGAATAAAAAATCCATATGGAAGCTAATTATTATATTAGCGATCCCGTGTATTATTGGCTTAATTCCCGCGCCAGCCGGTCTGAGTGAACTCGCCTGGGTTCTCTTTGGCATCTATCTTGCGGCAATCGTGGGGCTGGTGATAAAACCGTTTCCCGAACCCGTTGTATTATTGATTGCCGTCGCGGCATCGATGGTCGTGGTCGGAAATTTAAGTGAAGGGGCGTTTAAAACGACCAGCGTGCTCAGCGGTTATGCCTCTGGAACGACGTGGCTGGTATTTTCTGCGTTTACGTTAAGCGCCGCGTTTGTCACTACTGGCCTGGGCAAACGCATTGCGTATATTCTGATTGGTAAGATTGGGAATACCACGCTGGGGCTGGGCTACGTTACGGTTTTTCTCGATCTGGTTCTCTCTCCGGCAACGCCGTCAAACACGGCGCGCGCAGGCGGCATTGTTTTACCTATCATCAACAGTGTGGCCGTCGCGCTGGGTTCAGAGCCTGAAAAAAGCCCCCGTCGTGTCGGTCATTACTTAATGATGTCCGTGTATATGGTCACGAAAACGACCAGTTATATGTTTTTTACCGCAATGGCAGGGAACATACTGGCGCTGAAAATGATCAACGATATTTGCCATCTGCAATTAAGCTGGGGGGGATGGGCGCTGGCAGCAATGGTGCCGGGTATCATTATGTTACTGGTGACGCCGCTGGTGATTTATACCATGTACCCACCGGAAATTAAAAAGGTTGATAATAAGACGATCGCGAAAGCCGGGCTTCAGGATCTCGGGCCAATGAAAGGGCGTGAGAAATTACTGCTGGGTATTTTTGTCCTCGCGCTGTCAGGCTGGATTTTCAGTAAACAACTTGGCGTGGATGAATCAACCGTTGCGATTGTGGTGATGGGCGCGATGTTGTTACTGGGCGTGGTGAGCTGGGATGATGTCGTTAAAAATAAAGGCGGCTGGAATACATTAATCTGGTACGGCGGTATCATTGGCTTAAGCTCTTTATTATCGAAAGTGAAGTTTTTTGACTGGCTGGCTGAACTGTTTAAAAACAATCTCTCTTTTGATAATCATGGTAACGTGGCGTTCTTCGTCATTTTGTTCCTGAGTATTATTGTCCGTTATTTCTTTGCCTCCGGTAGCGCTTATATTGTGGCGATGATGCCGGTATTCGCCATGCTGGCGAATGTCTCTGGCGCGCCATTAATGCTAACCGCGCTGGCCTTATTATTCTCCAACTCTTATGGCGGAATGGTCACGCACTATGGCGGTGCCGCTGGCCCGGTTATTTTCGGGGTCGGTTATAACGATATTAAGTCCTGGTGGCTCGTCGGCGCGGTTCTGACCATCTTAACGTTCCTGGTACATATCACGGTTGGTATCTGGTGGTGGAACATGTTGATTGACTGGAACATGTTGTAATCAACCGTCAGCGTTCATTTTTATTATTAATGACATGGTCTGTTGTCCGTGCATGGAAACATGCACGGCAATGTGGAGTAATGAATGATTAAGTTATATGACAAAGGGATTTATCTCTCCGGTAACAATGAGATAATTGCAGAAGAACAATATTACGGTAATGTACAAAAAGAGGAAGCCAAAAAAGGCACCATCGCATGGTCCATTCTTGCGTCTCATAATACGTCAGGAAATATGGATAAACTTAAAATCAAGTTTGATTCGTTAACCTCCCACGATATTACCTATGTAGGCATAATTCAGACCGCGAAAGCGTCCGGGATGGCGCGTTTTCCATTACCTTATGTTCTCACAAACTGTCATAACTCATTATGCGCCGTTGGTGGAACCATTAATGGCGATGATCATCTTTTTGGACTCTCCGCCGCGCAGCGCTATGGCGGTATTTATGTGCCGCCCCATATTGCGGTCATCCACCAATATATGCGCGAGATGATGGCGGGCGGTGGAAAAATGATTTTAGGCTCAGACAGCCACACGCGCTATGGCGCGCTGGGGACGATGGCCGTAGGGGAGGGCGGAGGTGAACTCGTCAAGCAACTGTTGAATGATAGCTGGGATATCGATTATCCGGGCGTCGTGGCGGTATATCTGACGGGAAAACCGGCGCCAGGCGTTGGCCCGCAGGATGTGGCGTTAGCCATCATTGGCGCCGTATTTAAAAATGGCTATGTCAAAAATAAGGTCATGGAATTTGTGGGGCCGGGCATTAGCGCAATGTCCACGGATTTCCGTAACAGTGTTGATGTCATGACCACGGAGACGACCTGCCTGAGTTCGGTGTGGCAAACGGATGATGAAACCCGTAGCTGGCTGGCGTTACATGGCCGTGAATCGGACTATCGACAGCTGAATCCGCAGCCAATGGCCTGGTACGATGGCTGTATTTATGCTGATTTGAGCACAATTAAGCCGATGATCGCGCTACCTTTCCATCCGAGCAATGTGTATGAAATCGACACGTTAAATGAGAATTTGACGGATATTCTGCACCAGGTAGAAATTGAGTCTGCACGCATTGCCCGTGGGAAAGCCAAAATCTCGCTGCTGGATAAAGTTGAGAAGGGAAAATTAAAGGTTCAGCAGGGAATTATTGCTGGATGCTCAGGCGGTAACTATGAGAACGTCATTGCGGCGGCGAATGCGTTGCGCGGTAAATCGTGTGGTAACGAGACGTTCTCACTCGCGGTTTACCCCTCTTCACAGCCTGTATTTATGGATCTGGCGAAAAAAGGCGTGGTGGCCGATTTAACTGGCGCGGGCGCAATCATCAGAACCGCTTTCTGCGGCCCATGCTTTGGCGCTGGCGATACGCCCGTTAACAACGGGCTGAGCATTCGCCACACCACCCGTAACTTCCCGAACCGTGAAGGTTCGAAACCGGGTAATGGTCAAATGTCCGCGGTTGCGCTGATGGATGCGCGTTCTATTGCGGCGACGGCAATAAATGGGGGCTATCTGACCTCCGCCGCTGAACTGGACTGCTGGGAAAACGTTCCTGACTATGCGTTTGATCCCACTCCGTACAAAAACCGTGTCTATCAGGGTTTTGTTAAAGGGGCGACGCAGCAATCGCTCATCTATGGCCCGAATATTAAAGACTGGCCGGCGCTGGGGGCGCTGACGGAAAATATTCTGCTCAAGGTGGCGTCAAAAATTCTTGATGAAGTCACAACGACGGATGAGCTGATCCCGTCCGGGGAGACCTCGTCTTTCCGCTCAAACCCGGTTGGTCTGGCGGAGTTCACCCTGTCACGCCGCGATCCAGACTATGTTGGCCGAAGCAAAGCAACCGCGACGCTGGAAAAACAGCGTCTGGCAGGCGAGGTGAGTGAGCTGGAGCCGGTCTTTGCCCGTATTCGCACTATTGCGGGCCAGGAAAACACCGATCCGTTAGCCACCGGGATTGGCAGCATGATTTATGCCGTTAAGCCGGGAGACGGTTCCGCGCGTGAACAGGCGGCAAGCTGTCAGCGCGTGATTGGCGGTCTGGCGAATATAGCTCAGGAGTATGCGACGAAACGCTACCGTTCGAATGTGATCAACTGGGGAATGTTGCCGCTGCAAATGGCGGGTGAGCCTGGGTTTGACGTCGGGGATTATATTTACATTCCTGGCGTCCGTACGGCGCTGGATCAATGCGCAACCACCTTAAAAGGCTATGTGATTCATGACGATGAAATCACGGAAATCAGTCTGTATCTGGAAAGCCTGACCGCCGAGGAACGTGAAATTATCAAAGCGGGAAGTCTGATTAATTTCAATAAAAACCGTCAGATGTAAAAAAAGGTCGTCACGCCCGGCGTGACGACCTTTTCTCTTTTATCTGGCCTGAAGAATAATCGTCAGCAGATATTATTGCTTCGGTTCGGCAACCACTTTACTGCCTAAACCCCGGTTGTTGTATTCCCACATCCGGTTAAAGTTCGTGTCGTTCAGGTTACGCTGTACCTCGTCTTTATCATCCTTCGCGCCAGTATTCCCGGCAAAAGGACGTTTGGAGATAACGGCGTCAGCCCACGGTTTCGCCATATTGAACCCTTCGTTAATCACGCTATCGCGGATAACGACCTGACCGTTGGTGTTGGCATCCACATCCAGCGAACGCCCCAGTTGTGCGACGCCATCACCTGCGGCGGTAAAGCGGCTGTTGGTGGCGAGGAAACCGTAATAAATATTCGACAGCGTTGCCGGAGCGAAAAC
This sequence comes from Citrobacter sp. CK189, assembly GCF_030333505.1. Lineage (NCBI taxonomy): Bacteria > Pseudomonadati > Pseudomonadota > Gammaproteobacteria > Enterobacterales > Enterobacteriaceae > Citrobacter > Citrobacter sp. CK189. The sequence continues at coordinate 119,223 of NZ_JAOWFV010000036.1, forward strand.
ATACGCTTCCTGCTGGGTACGGGAGTTCACCACGCGGAAATCGGTGTTATCGAACACCACTGCGCCGCGACCGGAAACCATATCCACATCCCCTTCAATGTAACTGTTCGTCACCAGCGTGCGTGGTTGGCGATCGTTTTGCAGGCGGTTCTGTACGCCGCTGTTGGTCACGAAGAAGGTATTCTGGCGACCCAGAATGTTCACTTTATTAATCTGCACTTTGTCGCCGTCAGTGCGTAAGGCCACTGCCGGATGGTTGCCGGCGTCAACGCTGTCACCGAGATTGTTTTCGATGGTCAGATTTTGTAACTGCAAGCCGTCATTCTGTGACCAGACCACCGCAGAACACATCACGCCAATGCTGGCGCCGCGTTTGCTCTGGCAGTTATCAAACATATACCACGCAGGTTTGCCCGGCATGTATTTACCGCCCGGGTTCACTGAACGACGCCAGTCGGTCGTGCTCATTTCGCCGTCAATCGCCTGGCCGATTTTCACATCAATCGCGTTCTCGCCCGTACCGTACAGCGTCAGGCTGCCAGGCGCCGCCGGGATATACACGGTTCCCTGATACTCGCCCGGCATAATGGCGATGTACAGACGCTTGCTGCTGCGCTGCGTAATTGCTGCATCTACCGCCGCCTGAATGGTGGTGTGCGTCACGCCTGGCGTGCCAGCCGGGCCGACAACGAAGTCAGGTTGCGCAGGCAGCGTAATGGCGGAAGGCGTCCACGGCGCCGTATTCGGCGTCAGTGACGAGAAATAGTGTGCAGCAACGAAATTCTGCGCTTCGTTCGCCGACAGGATCGGACGCGAGGAGGTGCCTGGCGCGGTCTGATCGGATGGGATTTGATCGGGCGGCGTAGAGCTACAGGCGGTCAGCGTCACGCCAAAAGCCAGTGCCAGCGCCAGACGGGAAACCGAAAATGTGTTCACAGGTTGCTCCGGGCTTTGAAAGTTAAATTAATTCCATTGAAGCCTGCTTTTTTATACTAAGTTGAGCGAAACGGGAAGGTGAAAAGGTAAAAAGTTCTTTTTTAGACGCCGCGCACCCGATGTTCCAGGCAAGTACATCACAAATAAATAACATTCATGGCCTGTAAGATTGACAACCCCGGCAGAATAAAAAATAAATGTATAGACAACCCATGACAAGTGATGAACCCAATGGCGCAACTTTTACCTGATGACACGATCTGGCGGAATGGCCGACTGGCGACGATGGATACTGAACGCGGTAGCCCTTATGGGATGGTGGACGATCATGCGCTTGTCGTCCGCCAGGGCCGGATTCTGGATATTGTGCCTGCGTCGTCGCTCAACGCCGCGCACCGCAATACCGTGGATCTGCAAGGCCGACTGGTCACGCCCGGATTGATTGACTGTCACACCCACCTGATTTTTGGCGGCACGCGCGCCGGGGAGTGGGAGCAGCGGCTTAACGGCGTGTCGTACCAGCAGATCAGCGCGCAGGGCGGCGGTATCAACGCGACTGTCGCCGCGACCCGGACGGCCTCTGAAGATGAACTTTTAACTGTTGCGCGCGCGCGGATGGCGCGATTGCTGCAAGAAGGCGTTACGTTGCTGGAGGTGAAATCCGGCTATGGCCTGAATTTCGCCACGGAAGAGAAAATGTTGCGCGTTGCCGCTGCGCTGGCGCATGAAAACAGGGTGGAAATCAGTCCTACCCTGCTGGCGGCACACGCGACGCCAGCAGAATACCGTGACGATCCCGACGGCTATATCACGCTGGTTTGCGAAAGTATTCTGCCCGGATTATGGGCAAAAGGGCTGTTTGAGTCGGTGGATCTTTTCTGTGAAAGCGTGGGGTTTAACCTGGCGCAGAGTGAGCGGGTATTTCAGGCCGCTCAGGCGTTGGGCATTCCGGTAAAAGGGCACGTTGAGCAGCTCTCCTTGCTGGGGGGCGCACAACTGGTGAGTCGTTATCAGGGGTTATCCGCCGACCATATTGAGTATCTGGATGAGGCTGGCGTGGCGGCGATGAGTCGCAGCGGCACCGTGGGCGTTCTGCTGCCGGGGGCGTTTTATTTTCTCAAAGAGACGCAGCGCCCACCGGTGGCGTTGCTCCGCCACTATGGCGTGCCAATGGCGGTTGCAACGGACTTTAACCCCGGCACCAGTCCGTTTATCAGTTTGCATCTGGCGATGAACATGGCCTGCGTACAGTTTGGCTTAACGCCGGAAGAGGCGTGGGCGGGCGTGACGCGGCATGCTGCGCGCGCGCTGGGGCGGCAGACGACGCATGGGCAATTGAAAGCGGGATATGTCGCTGACTTTGCCGTATGGGACGCTGAGCTTCCGGTTGAAATCCTTTATGAACCGGGGCGTAACCCGCTCTGTCACCGTGTATTCAGAGGTGAAGTAACATGACGCAATGGCAACCCGCATCCCCCACGCTCTGGCAGGGGCGTGATGACAGCGCCGAGGCGGCTAACGCGCTGCGTCTCTTTCAGACGGTGACGCGCAGCCCGACGTTTTCTCCCGAAATGTATCGTGAAAAAATTGCCTTACTCGGCTTTGCCTGTGACGAAGGCGTGAAGCGAAACCAGGGGCGGCCTGGCGCTGCTGGCGCGCCGGATGCCCTGCGCCGGGCGCTGGCGAACCTGGCCTCTCACCACGGCCACGATCGGCTGGTGGATTTAGGCAACATTATTGCGCAAGCCCCCGATCTGGAAGGCGCGCAGCAGGCGCTTCGCGATGCGGTACGGCGCTGCCAGCAGGCGGATATGCGCACGTTTGTGCTAGGCGGCGGACATGAAACGGCGTTTGGGCATGGCGCGGGGCTGCTTGATGCGCTCCCGCATGCCAGAGTCGGCATTATTAATCTTGATGCGCATCTGGATCTGCGCCGGGCTGACCACGCCACCTCCGGTACGCCGTTTCGCCAGTTGGCGCAATTATGCGATGAACAACAGCGTGAGTTTCATTACGCCTGTTTTGGCGTCAGTCGGGCGGCAAATACGCAGGCGTTATGGGATGAGGCGCAACAACGCGGAGTGACCATCGTAGAAGACGTGGATTGTGATACCGCTCAGGCGCCGTTGGCGCAGGTTATCGACAGCGTGGATAAGATCTACCTGACCATCGATCTTGATGTGCTGCCCGCCTGGGAGATGCCCGCAGTGTCTGCGCCCGCAGCGCTCGGTGTGCCGTTGGCGACGGTGATGCGGCTTGTTGATGCCGTTTGTCGCAGCGGTAAGCTACAGGCGGTGGATATGGTTGAATTTAATCCGCGCTTTGACGATGATGGCAACGCAGCGCGTGTTGCGGCACGCCTCGGCTGGCAAATCGCACACGGGTGGCGTTAATCGCGATGTTTGTCCGGCACAAAATCGCGTTACAGGCCGGATAATGCCATCCGGCAAATAAAATCATACGCTTAAGGAAGGCTTACGCATGCTCCCATCCCGTTCTGCCCCTGTGCCTTTCTATGAAAAGGTCAAACAGACGATCAGCGACAACATCGCCAGCGGCGTCTGGCGCCCGCATGACCGTATTCCCTCGGAAGCGGAACTGGTGGCGCAATTTGGCTTCAGCCGGATGACAATCAACCGGGCGTTGCGGGAATTAACGGATGAAGGGCTGCTGGTGCGTTTACAGGGCGTCGGCACATTTGTGGCGGAACCGAAAGGGCAGTCCGCGCTGTTTGAAATTCGCAGCATCGCCGATGAAATCGCCGCCCGTCACCATCAGCACCGCTGTGAGGTGCTGACGCTGGAACAGACGCAGGCGAATGCGCTTCAGGCCACTGCCCTGAATGTGCGTGAAGGCACGCTGATTTTTCATTCGGTGATGGTGCACTATGAAAACGATCTGCCGGTGCAGATTGAGGATCGCTGTGTGAATGCCGGCGTTGTACCGGATTATCTGGCGCAGGATTACAGCCAGACCACGCCTCATGCATACCTGTCGCTGATCGCCCCGCTAACGGAAGGGGAGCACATTGTGGAAGCCGTGCGCGCCACGGCGGAAGAGTGCGCGCTGCTGAACATTAAGGAGCACGATCCCTGCCTGTTAATTCATCGACGCACCTGGTCTGCGTCGCACATTGTTTCTCACGCTCGCCTGCTTTTCCCCGGTTCTCGCTACCGGTTGCAGGGCCATTTTATGTCCTGAATGACGGCGCGATAAAAAGCGTGATTGCTGACGCAATATAACAAAAATGTATCTCAGTTGTTAAAATCAGCCTTGCGACAAGTTGTATAGACAAGTATATGTTACTTATCTGTCCGATCATCGTAAGGAGTCTGGTGTCATGCCTCAAAGCAAGTATCGTCAGCAGGATATCCGCGCCCCGAGGGGAACAACCCTGACGGCAAAAAGCTGGTTAACCGAAGCGCCGCTGCGCATGTTAATGAACAACCTCGATCCCGATGTTGCCGAGAATCCGCATGAACTGGTGGTTTATGGCGGCATTGGCCGCGCAGCGCGCGACTGGGAGAGCTATGACGCCATCATCAATGCGCTGACCAAACTGGAGGCCGATGAAACCCTGCTGGTGCAGTCCGGTAAACCGGTCGGCGTGTTTAAGACCCACGAAAACGCGCCGCGTGTCCTGATCGCTAACTCCAACCTGGTGCCGCACTGGGCGACCTGGGAACATTTCAATGAGCTGGACGCCAAAGGGCTGGCGATGTACGGCCAGATGACCGCCGGAAGCTGGATCTACATCGGCAGTCAGGGCATCGTGCAGGGCACCTATGAAACCTTCGTTGAAGCAGGACGGCAGCACTATCAGGGGAATTTGTCCGGGCGCTGGGTGCTGACCGCCGGGCTTGGCGGTATGGGCGGCGCGCAGCCGCTGGCCGCGACGCTGGCGGGGGCGTGCTCGCTGAATATCGAATGCCAGCAAAGCCGTATCGATTTCCGTCTGCGTACCCGCTACGTCGATGAACAGGCCACCTCGCTGGACGACGCGCTGGCGCGAATTGAAAAATATACCCGCGAAGGTAAAGCCGTCTCCGTTGCGCTGTGCGCCAACGCGGCGGACGTCGTGCCGGAACTGGTAAAACGCGGCGTTCGCCCGGATCTGGTGACCGACCAGACCAGCGCGCACGATCCGCTGCACGGTTATCTGCCCTCTGGCTGGCGTTGGGAGGAGTATCAGGCGAAAGCGGCGTCAGATCCACAGGGCACGGTACAGGCGGCGAAACGCTCAATGGCGAAGCACGTACAGGCGATGCTGGCGTTCAGTGAAATGGGCGTCCCGACCTTCGATTACGGCAACAATATCCGCCAGATGGCGAAAGAGATGGGCGTAGAGAACGCCTTTGATTTTCCTGGGTTCGTTCCGGCCTATATCCGCCCGCTTTTTTGTCGGGGGATCGGCCCATTCCGTTGGGTGGCGCTTTCCGGCGATCCAGAAGATATTTATAAAACTGATGCCAAAGTCAAAGAGATTGTGGCGGATGACAAACATCTGCATCACTGGCTGGATATGGCGCGCGAACGTATTAACTTCCAGGGCTTACCGGCGCGTATTTGCTGGGTGGGGCTGGCGTGGCGGCAAAAGCTGGGTCTGGCGTTTAACGAAATGGTACGCCGTGGAGAGGTCTCCGCGCCGATCGTCATTGGCCGCGACCATCTGGATTCCGGCTCCGTCGCCAGTCCAAACCGGGAGACGGAAGCGATGCGCGACGGCTCTGATGCGGTATCCGACTGGCCGTTACTGAACGCGCTGCTCAATACCGCCAGCGGTGCGACCTGGGTTTCGCTGCATCATGGCGGCGGCGTCGGCATGGGGTTCTCGCAACATGCCGGAATGGTGATTGTCTGCGACGGCACCGACGAGGCGGCAGCGCGTATCGCCAGAGTGCTGCATAACGATCCGGCGACAGGCGTGATGCGTCATGCTGACGCCGGGTATGAGATTGCGGTTGAATGCGCCGCAGAACAAGGGCTGAACTTGCCGATGATCGCGGCTACTCAAGGAAAACGCTGATATGAATACGCTTACGTTAACGCCGGGTCATCTGAGTTTTGCGCAGCTTCGCGCCGTCTGGCAGCAGCCAGTGCAACTGCGTCTTGATAGCAGCGCGGTTGACGGTATTAATGCCAGCGTCGACTGCGTGAACAATATCGTCGCCGAGGGGCGCACGGCCTACGGTATCAATACCGGTTTTGGTCTGCTGGCGCAGACGCGCATCGCCACGGAGGATCTGCAAAACCTGCAACGTTCGCTGGTGCTCTCCCACGCGGCGGGTATTGGCGAGCCGCTGGACGACGCGATGGTGCGTCTGATCATGGTGCTGAAAATCAATAGCCTGGCGCGTGGTTTCTCGGGCATTCGCCTGAGCGTGATTGAAGCGCTGATTGCGCTGGTCAACGCAGAAGTCTGGCCGCTGATCCCGGCGAAAGGTTCTGTAGGGGCATCGGGCGATCTGGCGCCGCTGGCGCATATGTCGTTGACGCTGCTTGGCGAAGGGAAAGCCCGCTGGCAGGGGGAGTGGCTTCCGGCGAAAGAGGCGTTGAAAAAGGCCGGACTGGAACCGATCACGCTGGCGGCAAAAGAGGGACTGGCGCTGCTGAATGGCACCCAGGCCTCCACCGCCTTTGCGCTGCGTGGGCTGTTCGAAGCGCAGGCGTTGTTCGCCTCTGCGGTGGTCTGCGGGGCGTTAACCACCGAAGCCGTTCTGGGGTCGCGCCGACCGTTTGATGCGCGCATTCATGCCGCGCGCGGTCAGCGTGGGCAGATTGACGCCGCCGGGCTGTTCCGCCACGTTCTGACGGAGACCAGCGCGATAGCACAGTCGCACCATAACTGTGAAAAGGTGCAGGACCCGTACTCGCTGCGCTGTCAGCCACAGGTGATGGGCGCGTGCCTCACACAACTGCGTCAGGCGATGGAGGTGCTGCTCGTTGAAGCCAACGCCGTTTCGGATAACCCACTGGTGTTTGCCGAAGAGGGGGATGTGATTTCCGGCGGTAACTTCCATGCCGAACCGGTGGCGATGGCGGCGGATAATCTGGCGCTGGCGATTGCGGAAATCGGCGCGTTGTCGGAAAGGCGCATCGCGCTGATGATGGATAAACATATGTCGCAGTTGCCGCCTTTCCTGGTGAAAAACGGCGGCGTCAACTCCGGTTTTATGATTGCGCAGGTGACCGCTGCGGCGCTGGCCAGCGAGAACAAAGCGCTGGCGCATCCGCACAGCGTGGACAGCCTGCCGACGTCGGCCAATCAGGAAGATCATGTGTCGATGGCGCCCGCTGCGGGTCGGCGACTATGGGAAATGGCGGCAAACACGCGTGGGGTCATTGCGGTAGAGTGGCTGGCGGCCTGTCAGGGGATCGACCTCCGGGAAGGATTAACCTCAAGCCCGCTGCTGGAGCAGGCGCGAAAAGCGCTGCGCGAGCAGGTGCCGCATTATACTCAGGACCGTTTCTTCGCGCCGGATATTGAGTGCGCGACCGAACTGCTGGCGCGCGGGGACTTGTTCCGGTTATTACCTGATTTCTTGTAAAAAAATGCCGGATGGCGCTGACGCTTATCCGGCCTACGGCGCTGGGTGTCAGGTGCCGCAGGCCGGATAAGACGCTTTAGCGTCGCCATCAGGCAACAACGGCACTTAGCTGAACATTGCGGTAATCGACGCGCTGGCGAGCGAATGGAAATGGACGTTAAAGCCCACCATCGCGCCGCTGGCGCCTGCATCGACATCAATGCGCTCCACATCCAGCGCGTGAACGGTAAAGATGTAGCGGTGCGTTTCCCCTTTCGGCGGAGCTGCGCCGCCGTAGCCTGCTTTACCAAAATCGGTGCGTGTCTGGAGAGTCCCTTCCGGCATCGCCACCAGGCCGGAACCAAACCCTTGCGGCAGTACGCGGGTATCGGCTGGCAGGTTGGCGACAATCCAGTGCCACCAGCCTGAGCCGGTTGGCGCATCGGGATCGTAGCAGGTCACGACAAAGCTTTTCGTACCGGCGGGCACCTCGTCCCAGGCCAGATGCGGAGAGATGTTGTCCCCATCATAGCCCATGCCGTTAAACACATGGCGATGGGGCAGTTTTTCCCCGTCGCGCAGGTCGTTGCTGATAAGTTTCATACCGCCTCCATTAATCTACTGATTAGCAAGGAAGTGTAGCCAGAACCGCTACAGCTTACCGCTGATTAATGGATAAAAAATGTTTCATTGCGCACAGCGTCGTTCACCGCCTGCGTCAGACGATGCAATTGTTCCGGCTGGATGATATAGGGCGGCATCAGGTAGATCAGTTTACCGAACGGGCGCACCCAGACGCCTTGCCCGACAAAGAAACGCTGTAACGCCGCCATATTGACCGGGTGCGTGGTTTCCACGACGCCGATGGCGCCGAGTACGCGCACGTCAGCGACCCAGGACGATGCGCGCGCGGGCGCTAATTCCTGGCGTAACTGCGTTTCAATCATCGCCACCTGCTGCTGCCACTCGCCCGTTTCCAGCAGGGAAAGACTGGCGCAAGCCACGGCGCATGCCAGCGGATTGCCCATAAAGGTCGGGCCATGCATAAAGCAACCGGCTTCACCGTTGCTGATGGTTTCAGCGACCAGACGGGTGGTTAACGTGGCGGAAAGCGTCATCGTACCGCCGGTGATGGCCTTACCGAGACACAAAATATCCGGCGTAATGTCTGCATGTTCGCAGGCAAACAGTTTACCTGTGCGGCCAAATCCGGTGGCGATCTCATCGGCAATCAGCAGAATCCCTTCGCGATCGCACATCTTGCGGATGCGGCGAAGCCACTCCGGGTGATATATCCGCATCCCGCCTGCGCCCTGGACAATGGGCTCCAGAATCACCGCCGCAATCTCATGCCGGTGCGCCGCCATCAGGTGGGCAAAGGCCACCATATCCCGCTCGTCCCATTCGCCATCCATCCGGCTTTGCGGGGCGGGGGCAAAGAGGTTTTCCGGCAGATAGCCCTTCCACAGGCTGTGCATTGAGTTATCTGGATCGCATACCGACATCGCGCCGAAGGTGTCTCCGTGATAGCCGTTGCGAAAGGTCAGAAAACGCTGACGAGACTCGCCTTTCGCCTGCCAGTATTGCAGCGCCATTTTCATCGCCACTTCCACCGCTACCGAACCGGAGTCCGCCAGGAACACGCACTCCAGCGCTTGCGGCGTCATCGCCACCAGCTTGCGACACAGGTTGACCGCAGGGGCATGGGTAATGCCGCCAAACATCACATGCGACATGGCGTCAATTTGCGTTTTCATCGCGGCGTTGAGCTGTGGATGGTTGTAACCGTGGATCGCCGCCCACCATGACGACATGCCGTCGATCAGACGGTCGCCGTTGGCCAAAATCAGTTCGCAACCCTCGGCGCGCGCAACCGGATAAACCGGGAGTGGGGAGGTCATGGAGGTATAGGGATGCCAGATATGGCGTTGGTCAAAGGCAAGATCGTCCGTTGTCATAATCGACTTGTAAACCAAATTAAAAACATTTAGGTTTACGAGTCTACACCGAATCAAGAATTAACAACACCCTTTGGAGAGGCCCTATGGCTCACCACCCACGCTGGACATTGTCGCAAGTTACCGAATTATTTAATAAACCGCTGCTGGATCTGCTATTTGACGCGCAGCAGATCCATCGTCAGCATTTCGATCCGCAACAGGTACAGGTCAGCACGCTGCTGTCGATTAAAACCGGCGCCTGCCCGGAAGACTGCAAATATTGCCCGCAGAGTTCTCGCTATAAGACGGGGCTGGAAGCGGAACGTCTGATGGAAGTGGAGCAGGTGCTGGACTCCGCGCGCAAAGCGAAGAACGCCGGTTCAACCCGTTTCTGCATGGGCGCGGCATGGAAAAACCCGCACGAGCGCGATATGCCGTATCTGGAACAGATGGTGCAGGGCGTGAAGGCGATGGGGCTGGAAGCCTGTATGACCCTCGGCACGCTCAATGAATCTCAGGCGCAGCGCCTCGCCAACGCCGGGCTGGATTACTACAACCACAACCTGGATACCTCCCCGGAATTTTACGGCAACATCATCACGACCCGTTCGTATCAGGAACGTCTTGATACGCTGGACAAAGTGCGTGAAGCGGGGATTAAAGTCTGCTCTGGCGGTATCGTTGGCTTAGGCGAAACGGTTAAAGATCGCGCCGGGCTGCTGTTGCAACTGGCGAATTTGCCGACCCCGCCGGAGAGCGTGCCTATCAACATGCTGGTGAAGGTCAAAGGTACGCCGCTGGCGGATAATGAGGATGTGGATGCGTTTGATTTCATCCGCACGATCGCTGTCGCGCGCATTATGATGCCAACCTCATACGTGCGTCTTTCTGCGGGTCGCGAACAGATGAACGAGCAGACGCAGGCGATGTGCTTTATGGCGGGGGCGAACTCCATCTTCTACGGCTGCAAGCTGCTGACCACGCCGAACCCGGAAGAAGACAAAGATCTCCAGCTGTTCCGCAAACTGGGGCTGAATCCGCAGCAAACGTCGGTGCTGGCTGGCGACAACGAACAGCAACAGCGTCTGGAACAGGCGCTGATGACCCCGGATACAGACGACTATTACAACGCGGCAGCAGTATGACCTGGCAGCAAAAAATCGACGATGCGCTTACGGCGCGTCGTTCTGTCGATGCGTTGCGTCGCCGCTATGCGGTGGCGCAGGGGGCAGGGCGTTGGCTGGTGGCTAACGAACGCCAGTATCTGAATTTCTCCAGCAATGACTACCTCGGTTTAAGTTACCATCCGCAGATTATTCGCGCCTGGCAACAGGGTGCGGAGCGCTTTGGCGTAGGCAGCGGCGGCTCCGGCCACGTCAGCGGCTACTCCGTGGCGCATCAGGCGCTTGAAGAGGCGCTGGCAGGCTGGCTTGGCTATTCGCGGACGCTGCTGTTTATCTCTGGCTTTGCGGCGAATCAGGCGGTTATCGCCGCGCTGATGGCGAAAGACGATCGGATTGTCGCGGACCGTCTCAGCCACGCCTCATTGCTGGAAGCGGCAAACCTCAGCCCGGCGACGCTTCGCCGCTTTACCCACAACGATCCTCAACACCTGGCGCGCCTACTGGACGCCCCGTGCGGCGGGCAGCAGCTGGTGGTGACAGAGGGCATATTCAGTATGGACGGCGACGGCGCGCCGCTGGCGGAGATCCACCGTGTCGCACGGCAGCGTAACGCCTGGCTGCTGGTGGATGATGCGCACGGTATTGGCGTTACGGGCGATGAGGGGCGCGGAAGCTGCTGGCGACAGCAGGTCAAACCTGAACTGCTGATTGTGACGTTTGGCAAAGGCTTTGGCGTCAGCGGGGCGGCGATTCTCTGCTCTGAAAGCGTTGCGGATTATCTGTTGCAGTTTGCCCGCCATCTGATCTACAGCACCAGTATGCCGCCGGCCCAGGCGCAGGCGCTGAGCGCGGCGCTGGCGGTGATCCGAAGCCCGGAAGGCGCAGATCGCCGGGAAAAACTGGCTGCGTTAATTCAGCGCTTCCGTTCGGGCGTTAAGGCCAGCGATTTTACGCTGGCAAATTCGCACAGTGCGATTCAGCCACTGATTGTCGGAGATAATGCGCGCGCGTTACGGCTGGCGGATACTCTGCGGGAGCAGGGATGCTGGGTGAGCGCGATCCGACCGCCTACCGTTCCGGCCGGTACTGCCCGGTTGCGCCTGACGCTCACTCAGGCGCACGAAGCGCAGGATATTGATCGCTTACTGGAGGTGCTGGATGGCGCAGGTTGATAAGCAGGCGATTGCGGCCGCGTTTGGGCGCGCCGCGTCGCATTATGAACAGCACGCTGAACTGCAACGCCAGAGTGCGGACGCGCTGTTGGCGCTGCTGGCAGGGCGCGAATGTGCGCACGTTCTGGACGCCGGTTGTGGGCCAGGGCGGATGAGCCGCTTCTGGCGAGAGCAGGGATGCGAGGTTACGGCGCTCGATCTCTCGGCGCAAATGCTGGATGAGGCGCGTCGTCAGCAGGCTGCTCACCATTACCTTGCGGCGGATATCGAAGCCATCCCGCTGGCGGCGGCGCGGTTTGATTTGGCATGGAGCAACCTGGCGGTGCAGTGGTGCGGCGACTTGCGCGGCGCGCTAAGCGAACTGTATCGCGTGGTGCGTCCTGGCGGCGTGGTGGCGTTTACCTCGCTGGCGCACGGATCGCTGCCGGAACTGCGTCAGGCCTGGCAGGCGGTAGATAACCGGGGGCATGCCAACCACTTTTTGTCGCCGGAGACGATCGGCAATGCAATGCGCGGCTGGCGCGTCCGTCAGCAGATCCAGGCGATCACCCTGTGGTTTGATGATGCGCTCAGCGCGATGCGTTCGCTTAAGGGCATTGGGGCGACGCATCTGCACGAGGGGCGTGAACCGCGCGTGTTAACGCGTTCGCAGTTGCGACAGTTGCAGTTGGCCTGGCCGCAGCAGCAGGGGAAATATCCGCTGACGTATCAGCTTTTTTTGGGAGTCATTGAACGTGATTAAACGGTATTTTGTCACCGGGACGGACACTGAAGTCGGAAAAACGGTCGCCAGTTGCGCCCTGTTACAGGCTGCCGCGCAGAGCGGCTTTCGGACGGCAGGCTACAAGCCCGTGGCGTCGGGCAGCGAGATGACGGCGCAGGGGCTGCGCAATAGCGATGCCCTGGCGTTACAGCGCAACAGCACGCTGACGCTGGCCTATGAAGCGATCAATCCCTACACCTTTGCGGAACCGACCTCGCCGCACATTGTGAGCGCAGAGGAGGGGAGACCCGTTCAGGCCTCGGTGATGTCCGCCGGTTTACGCACGCTGGAACGGCAGGCCGACTGGGTGTTAGTGGAAGGGGCGGGCGGCTGGTTTACTCCGCTTGGCGAAACGCTGACGTTTGCCGACTGGGTTGCGGCGGAGCACCTGCCGGTGATTCTGGTGGTGGGCGTGAAGCTTGGGTGTATCAATCATGCCATGCTGACGGCGCAGGCCGTGCAGCAAGCCGGGCTGACGCTTGCCGGGTGGGTAGCCAATGACGTGACGCCGCCCGGAAAGCGCCATGCGGAATACATGGCGACGCTAACGCGGGTGATTACGGCTCCTCTGCTGGGCGAAATCCCCTGGCTTTCCGGGAAGGCGGAAAGTGCATCAACAGGACAATATCTCGACCTGACGCGCCTGAAGGCGGTGTAAAACAGGTGAAAATGCGAGCAGGATCTCGCCTGCCGCCCGCGTTTCGTTAGCTGATAAAAATCAAAAAAAAGCGATAATTTTTTTTTAGCCCCTCATCAAGGGGCGTCCGCGCGATTTTGCCAGGCGGCAGTCCATACGGGCTGGACGCAGTTATCCACCATTCCTGTGGATAACCTTGTGTATTAGAGTTAGAAAACACAACGTAAGCGAGAGAAGACGCGGCCTGCGACTAAATTGATGCGAAAGGCGTCTTAAGTAAATAGTGCTTATGAAACAATTTGTTAGATAAAAGCAATGGCTGTAAGGAAAGTGTCACGGGTTGCCACAAATCTTTCATCACACATCTTGACAAGTGTTAAAAAAGTCTTTGGTTTGGGGATAACCGCATCTCACTGGTTTTTTATCTCGTCAGGGTCTACATTTTACGTCGCAATGCCGGGTGTTATCCCTTATTTGAGTAATACCTTAAGTCACTACTGTTTTTTCATCCAGTATATTTTGCTGGCAATATTAGCGGCTCCGGGTAAAATTAGTGTCCTGCCCGCCCATTCCTTCAGGTAGCTGCCCATGAGTAAACCGTTCAAACTGAATTCCGCTTTTAAACCTTCAGGCGATCAGCCGGAGGCGATACGTCGTCTGGAGGAAGGTCTTGAAGATGGTCTGGCGCACCAGACGCTGTTGGGCGTAACGGGATCAGGGAAAACGTTCACCATCGCCAATGTGATTGCCGATTTACAGCGCCCGACGATGGTGCTTGCGCCCAATAAAACGCTGGCGGCCCAGTTATACGGCGAAATGAAAGAGTTCTTCCCTGACAACGCGGTGGAATATTTCGTCTCTTACTATGACTACTATCAGCCAGAGGCGTATGTGCCCAGCTCCGACACCTTTATCGAAAAAGATGCGTCGGTGAACGAACACATAGAACAGATGCGACTGTCGGCGACCAAGGCGCTGCTTGAGCGGCGGGACGTTGTGGTCGTGGCTTCGGTTTCCGCTATCTACGGTCTGGGCGATCCCGACTTATACCTGAAGATGATGTTGCACCTGACGGTGGGGATGATCATCGATCAGCGCGCTATCCTGCGCCGTCTGGCGGAGTTGCAATATACCCGCAACGATCAGGCCTTCCAGCGCGGCACTTTCCGCGTACGCGGCGAGGTCATCGACATCTTCCCGGCGGAGTCTGACGATATTGCGCTGCGGGTTGAGCTGTTTGACGAAGAGGTTGAACGTCTGTCGCTGTTTGACCCGCTGACCGGGCAGGTTGAATCGACTATCCAGCGCTACACCATCTACCCGAAAACGCACTACGTTACGCCGCGCGAGCGCATCGTACAGGCGATGGAGGAGATCAAAGACGAACTGGTGGACAGACGCAGGATCATGCTGGAAAACAATAAGTTGCTGGAAGAACAGCGCTTAACCCAGCGTACGCAGTTCGATCTGGAAATGATGAACGAGCTGGGATATTGCTCGGGGATTGAAAACTACTCCCGCTACCTTTCCGGGCGCGGGCCTGGCGAGCCGCCGCCGACGCTGTTTGATTATCTGCCTGCCGATGGCCTGTTAGTCGTGGATGAATCTCACGTCACGATTCCGCAAATCGGCGGGATGTTTCGTGGGGACAGGGCGCGCAAAGAGACGCTGGTGGAGTACGGTTTCCGTCTGCCGTCAGCGCTGGATAACCGTCCGCTAAAATTTGAAGAGTTTGAAGCGCTGGCCCCGCAAACCATCTACGTTTCCGCCACGCCGGGCAACTATGAGCTGGAGAAATCCGGCGGCGAGGTGGTGGATCAGGTGGTGCGTCCCACCGGGCTGCTGGACCCGATCATTGAAGTTCGGCCGGTGGCGACGCAGGTTGATGATCTGCTCTCTGAGATCCGCCTGCGGGCGGCGATTAACGAACGTGTGCTGGTGACGACGCTGACCAAGCGAATGGCGGAAGATCTTACCGAATATCTCGAAGAACACGGCGAGCGCGTACGTTACCTGCACTCGGACATCGATACCGTTGAGCGTATGGAAATCATTCGTGATTTGCGTCTGGGCGAGTTTGACGTGCTGGTGGGGATCAACCTGTTGCGAGAAGGGCTGGACATGCCTGAGGTCTCGCTGGTGGCGATTCTGGACGCAGACAAAGAAGGGTTCCTGCGCTCAGAGCGTTCGCTGATTCAGACCATCGGCCGTGCGGCGCGTAACGTCAACGGGAAGGCGATCCTCTATGGCGATAAGATCACCCCGTCGATGGCGAAAGCGATAGGCGAAACCGAACGTCGTCGCGAGAAACAGCAGTTATACAACGAAGAGCACGGTATCGTTCCGCAGGGGCTGAATAAGAAAGTGGTCGATATTCTGGCGCTGGGTCAGAACATCGCGAAAACCAAAGCGAAGGGCAAAGGGAAGTCCCGCGCAGCGGCGAAATCGGGTGTGGTTGAGATGGATATGACGCCGAAAGCGTTGCAGCAGAAAATTCATGAGCTGGAAGGTCAGATGATGCAGCATGCGCAAAACCTGGAGTTTGAAGAAGCCGCAGAGATCCGCGACCAGTTGCATCAGCTACGTGAGCTGTTTATCGCGGCGTCCTGACGATGCCGGATGGCGACGTAAAGCGTCTTATCCGGCCTACGGTTGTGCCGCCTGTTGTGTGTAGGCCCGGTAAGCGAAGCGCCACCGGGCAAATCTGAACGCTTACCCCAACGCCTGTATCGCTTTCTCCAGCGCGTTATGCAGCAGCTGTCGGTCATGGCGATACGGAATATCGCTGGCTTCCAGCACTTCCTGAATCACAATCCGGCCCGTCACCGCCGAGGCATCTACTTTCGGGCCAACCACAATGGCGTCGATAACCTGTTTCCCGACGTATTGCTCCATAATCGCCAGTTTGTCGACAAGCGTTAAGCTGGCGGCGGGCAGACTCAATTCGCGCCCCAGATTACCGATATAGACCATCGGCGCCGGAGTACGGCGCAGCGCCTGCGCCAGCTCATCAAGCAGCAGAATCGGCATCAAACTGGTGTAGAAACTTCCGGGGCCAATCAGAATCAAATCGGCTTCGCTAATGGCCTGCACCGCTTCCCGGGTGGTGGGGACTTTCGGTGACAGCATCAGCTCCTGCGGCGGCGTCGCCAGTTGATCGATATTCACTTCGCCGTATACTTCATGCCCCTGATCGTCGATGGCCATCAGGTCTACCGGCAGCTCCGACATAGGGATTAAATGCGCATCCACCTTCAACAAATTGCGAATTAAATTTATCGCTTCGAGAGGCCGCACGCTCAGGTGATCCAGCGCCTTTAACATCAGATTTCCGAGGTTATGGCCGGAAAGTTCACCATTACCGCCAAAACGGTACTCAAACATCGCCGACGCGACGCTGGGTTCGGTAATTAACTGGTTCAGACAGTTGCGCATATCGCCCCAGGCGATGCCCCCTTCAGAGCGGCGAATACGGCCTGTGGAACCCCCGTTATCGGTAGTGGTGACAATACCGGTCAGGCGTGAGCCTAATGAAGAAAGTGAAGAGAGAACGCGTCCTAATCCATGCCCTCCGCCGAGAGCGACAACACGATCCAGGTCTGCCAGCGTACGATTGCGCATACAAATTCCTAATATCAGAGATACTGCGCTACAGTAGCGCAAATAGCGCCTTTTCAGCAATTAGCCAACGAACAACGATGGAAAATAAATCCATCCCCTCTACCTCTTTCGGATAGGGTTAGCCTGATGGCTAACTGATGTATATCAATGCAAAAGTGTGATTTTTGCTTATTCTGTAGCGAAATAGCACGATCATGACGCTATATACATGATTATATAGCGTAAAGTGGGAATGGCAAAAATGCTATTTACACGCTAGTATCGGCATAACCACCTTTTTAAGCGATGCTTAAAAAGACACTCTAGCCTCTACGCCTGTGTCAAATTGATATGGTGTTTTGGCCGTGACAAGCCTCGAAAGAGTTTGCCACCAGGGCGCAGGAAGAAATGACTCCGCCTCCCGTATTTGGAAAGGTGTACATGGCCTCACAACTTACCGATGCTTTCGCACGTAAGTTTTATTACTTACGTCTGTCGATTACTGATGTGTGTAACTTTCGTTGCACATACTGCCTGCCGGATGGCTACAAGCCTGGCGGTGTCACCAATAACGGCTTTCTGACCGTCGATGAAATTCGCCGTGTGACGCGCGCGTTTGCCAGTCTGGGCACCGAAAAAGTGCGCCTTACCGGCGGTGAACCGTCGCTGCGTCGCGACTTTACCGACATCATTGCCGCCGTGCGTGAAAACGACGCGATTCGCCAGATTGCGGTGACCACTAATGGGTATCGTCTGGCGCGTGATGCGGCGAACTGGCGCGACGCGGGTCTGACGGGAATCAACGTCAGCGTCGATAGCCTCGACGCCCGTCAGTTTCACGCCATTACCGGGCAGGATAAATTCCAGCAGGTGATGGCGGGCATTGACGCCGCGTTTGACGCCGGTTTCGCAAAGGTCAAAGTGAACACCGTGTTGATGCGCGATGTGAACCATCATCAACTGGACACCTTTCTCGCCTGGATTCAGGCACGCCCCATTCAACTGCGCTTCATTGAACTGATGGAGACGGGAGAGGGGAGCGAACTCTTTCGTAAACACCATATTTCTGGACAGGTGCTGCGTGATGAACTGCTGCGTCGCGGTTGGATTCATCAGCTGCGCCAGCGCAGCGACGGCCCGGCGCAGGTTTTTTGTCATCCTGACTATGCCGGTGAAATCGGTCTCATCATGCCGTATGAAAAAGATTTCTGCGCCACCTGCAACCGTCTGCGCGTTTCCTCGGTCGGTAAACTCCATCTTTGCCTGTTTGGCGAAGGCGGCGTAAGCCTGCGCGACCTGCTGGAAGACGATGCACAGCAACATGCGCTGGAAGAACGCATTTCAGCCGCGCTGCTGGAGAAAAAGCAGACCCACTTCCTGCACCAGAACAATACCGGTATTACGCAAAATCTATCGTACATAGGCGGTTAACGCCTTAACGGACAAGGAGTTTTTATGAGTCAGGTAAGCGCTGAGTTTATCCCTACCCGCATTGCTATTCTTACGGTTTCCAGTCGTCGCGGCGAAGAAGACGACACTTCCGGTCATTTTCTGCGCGACGCCGCGCTGGAAGCGGGGCATCAGGTCGTGGACAAAGCCATCGTTAAAGAGAACCGCTACGCTATTCGCGCGCAGGTTTCCGCGTGGATCGCCAGCGATGACGTTCAGGTGGTGCTCATCACCGGCGGCACCGGGCTGACCGATGGCGATCAGGCGCCGGAAGCGTTACTGCCGCTCTTTGATCGCGAAGTCGAAGGGTTTGGCGAAGTGTTCCGCATGTTGTCGTTTGAAGAGATTGGCACATCGACCCTGCAATCGCGCGCGGTGGCCGGCGTTGCCAACAAGACGCTGATTTTTGCGATGCCGGGCTCCACAAAAGCGTGCCGCACCGCCTGGGACAACATCATCGCGCCGCAGCTTGATGCTCGCACACGCCCGTGTAACTTCCACCCACATTTGAAGAAATAAGTATGTCGCAACTGACCCATATTAATGCCGCTGGCGAAGCGCACATGGTGGACGTCTCCGCCAAAGCGGAAACCGTACGTGAGGCGCGCGCCGAAGCGTTTGTGACGATGCGCAGTGAAACGCTGGCGATGATTATCGACGGCAGTCACCATAAGGGCGATGTTTTCGCGACCGCGCGTATCGCCGGTATTCAGGCGGCTAAACGTACCTGGGAGCTGATCCCGCTGTGCCATCCGCTGTTGTTGAGTAAGGTCGAAGTGCAATTGCAGGCGGAACCCGAACACAACCGGGTACGCATTGAATCGCTGTGTCGCCTGACGGGGAAAACCGGCGTGGAGATGGAAGCGCTGACTGCCGCTTCCGTGGCGGCATTGACGATCTACGACATGTGCAAAGCGGTGCAAAAAGATATGGTGATTGGCCCGGTGCGCTTGCTGGCGAAAAGCGGCGGTAAGTCTGGTGATTTTAAGGTGGATGCGCATGATTAAGGTTCTGTTTTTCGCTCAGGTGCGTGAACTGGTGGGAACGGATGCGTTAGAGGTCGCCGCCGATTTCCCAACCGTAGAAGCGCTGCGTCAGCATCTGGCGGCGCAAAGCGATCGCTGGGCGCTGGCGCTGGAAGACGGCAAGCTGCTGGCCGCCGTCAATCAGACGCTGGTCAGTTTTGAACATCCGCTGACGGTGGGTGATGAAGTGGCCTTTTTCCCACCGGTGACAGGAGGCTGAGATGGCTGAAACGCGAGTGATCGTTGGCCATGCGCCGTTCAGCGTCGGGGAGGAGTACCCCTGGCTGGCGGAGCGTGATGAAGATGGCGCGGTCGTAACCTTTACCGGTAAAGTCCGTAATCATAATCTGGGCGACAGCGTTAAAGCGCTGACGCTGGAACATTACCCGGGGATGACGGAAAAAGCGCTGGCGGATATCGTGGACGAGGCGCGCTCGCGCTGGCCGCTGGGGCGCGTGACGGTGATCCATCGCATTGGTGAACTGTGGCCGGGCGATGAGATTGTCTTTGTCGGCGTAACCAGCGCGCACCGCAGCAGCGCGTTCGAGGCCGGGCAATTCATTATGGATTATCTGAAAACCCGCGCGCCGTTCTGGAAGCGTGAAGCGACGCCGGAAGGCGAGCGCTGGGTGGAAGCGCGCGATAGCGATCGGCAGGCGGCAAAACGCTGGTAGCAGAATGTGATACCCTTATTCAGGGGTATCACTTTTAATCAGGAGATCATCATGGACCGATTCCCACGATCCGATTCTATCGTACAGACCCGTTCCGGCCTGCAAACGTATATGGCGCAGGTATATGGCTGGATGACGGTTGGGCTGCTGCTGACCGCATTTATCGCCTGGTATGCGGCGAATACGCCTGCGGTGATGATGTTTGTCTTTTCCAGCAAAATCACCTTCTTTGGCTTGATTATCGCCCAGCTTGCGCTGGTTATTGCGCTGTCGGCAATGGTGCAAAAACTTAGCGCCGGGATGGCGACCACGCTGTTTATGCTCTATTCGGCGCTGACGGGCCTGACGCTGTCGAGCATTTTTATCGTTTATACCTATTCGTCTATCGCCAGCACGTTTGTCGTGACCGGCGGGATGTTTGGCGTGATGAGCCTGTATGGCTACACCACGAAACGCGATCTCAGCGGCTGGGGCAGCATGCTGTTTATGGCGCTGATCGGTATCATTCTGGCATCGTTGGTCAACTTCTGGCTCAAAAGCGAAGCGTTGATGTGGGCGGTGACCTATATCGGGGTGGTTGTCTTTGTCGGCCTGACCGCCTATGACACGCAGAAGCTGAAAAACATTGGCGAGCAGATTGATGTTCGTGATAGCTCGACGCTGCGGAAATACTCGATTCTCGGCGCGTTAACGCTGTATCTGGACTTCATCAACCTGTTCCTGATGCTGCTGCGTATTTTCGGTAATCGCCGTTAATTGGCGTGAACGCTGTATCCGGCCTACAGGTTAGGCCGGTAATACACCTGATAAGCAGCAAATAACCCGTCACTTCGCTAAGGCTTTCTCGTTTTTCGCCCACAGCTTCTTTGCCCGACTTTCCAGCAGCAGATAGCAAATCAACGCCAGCAATAGCGGAATAAAATAATAGAGCACACGCCAGGCGAGCAGGGCGGCGATAATGGTGCCTTGCGACGTATGCTCACCCGCCAGCAGCGCCATAAACACGGCTTCCAGAACGCCGATCCCGGCCGGGATATGCACGATCACTCCGGCAATACTGCTCACCAGAAGCACGCCAAGTACAAAGAAATAATTAACGTCTTGCCCCATCAGCAGCCAGATAATGGCGCCCATCACCATCCAGTTAGCGCTGGAAATCCCCATCTGCGCGAGGGCGAATTTCCATGACGGAAGCATCAACTTTTGGCCTTTAATCGTGATATGACGCCGTTTCGCAAAGGCGCAAAACCACAGGTAGACGGCAATCACCAGCAACAACACAATACCGAGAATGCGCAGCGTATTTTCATCGATATACCAGTGGGCCGGGAGTTGCACGACGCCGAAAGTAAAAATAATTCCGCCCAGCAGAATATAGCCCAGCCAGTTGGTGGTAATGCTCAGCGAAAAAATACGCGTGATGGTGCTCCCCGGTAAGCCGAGGCGGGAGTACAGACGGTAGCGCATACCGATTCCGCCGACCCAGGTGCTTAACGTCAGATTGAAGGCGTAACAGATAAACGACACCAGCATGACCTGCCGCTTCGCCAGCTTGTGGCCGCAGTAAAAGCGTCCCAGCAGATCGTAGCAGCCGTAAAGAAGGTAGCTGACAACCACCAGCCCAACCGCGCTCAACAGCGCAATCCGGTTGTAATCCCGGATCACCGTCCAGACATCTTCCCAGTTGACCTTTCCGGCATAAATGACCAGCAGGACAATCACCGCGATAAAAAACAGCCAGGTGAGGATCTTTTTCGCCAGCCGCCATCGCGGGTGTGATGTTGACATCAGGGCTTCACCCCCGTGTTTTCCGCTTCGACCCGATCCTGTGTTTCCATCGTCGGTTGAGCGGGCGGTTCAACCTGCGCCAGATGCGGCGTGTGCGCCGGTAGCCAACCGACCAGCGCCGGGAAGTGGCGCAGGAAGTGGAACGCCAGCACGCTTTTGCTCAGATTCCACCAGGTGCGCTTCGGCAGCATAGACTCGTCCACCTGCTTGCAATCATTGGCGATAATGGCGTTCAGGTTGTCGCGCAGCGTCTGGTTAAACGTGCGGTCATGAATAATGACGTTTGCTTCAAGGTTAAGCGACAGACTGAGCGGATCGAGGTTGCTGGAGCCGACGGTCGCCCAGTGATCGTCCATCAACGCCACTTTGCCGTGCAGCGGGCGACGGCGATATTCATAGACATGGACGCCGCCTTTCACCAGATAGTTGTACAGCAGACGCGCGCCGACTTTGACGATGGGCATATCGGGTTCCCCCTGGATCACCAGTTTTACCCGCACGCCGCGTCGGGCGGCTTTGCGCATGGCATGCAGCAGGCGATAGCCGGGAAAGAAATAGGCATTGGCGATAATCACTTCACGTTTCGCCTGCGTAAGCATCTTCAGATAGTGACGTTCAATATCGTTGCGATGTTCATCATTATCGCGCCAGATAAACAGCACCTGCGCTTCGCCGGGTTTCCGGTTTTCTTCGGCGCGATGATGGCGTCGCCACCAGCGGCGCGCGGCGCTTTGCCCCGGCAGGTTTTCCAGCTCAAACTGCAAAATATCCTCCACGACCGGCCCTTCGACACGAACGGCGTAATCCTGTTTGGCTTCCGGGCCGTAATCGGACATATGTTCTGCGGAGTAATTCAGCCCGCCGACAAATGCGACCCGATCGTCAATAACCACGATTTTACGGTGCATACGGCGAAAGAGGTTGGTGCGCATGCCGAACAGGGGAGGACGCGGATCGTAATAGCGGAAGATTATCCCCGCTGCGGTCAGCTCCCCGACGAACGCCTCGCTGAGGTCGGGTGAGCCGTAGCCGTCTAACAGCACTTCCGCTTTTACGCCGCGTCTGGCCGCTTTAAGCAGCGCCGCGTGTAGCTGCTTACCTACGTCATCTTCAAACCAGATGAAGGTTTCCAGGATGATCCTCTGCTGTGCCTGCGCGATGGCGTCAAACACAGCGGGATAGAACTGGTCGCCGTTTTCCAGTAGCTGAATCTGATTGCCTTCACGCCATCCGCATTTCATAGATGTATCTCCGCGCTAAGAGGGGCATGGTCAGATAAATGTCGCCAGTTACGCAACGGCAACGCCGCAGGAGAGCTGGCATTGGCATTCTTGACGTATATACGATCGAGTCGCAGTATCGGCAGCCTGACCGGAAAGGTGCGCGCCGGGCGGCCATGCGCGCGGGTGAAGATCTCCTCCAGCCCCGCAGACGCTTTTAACGGATAGTTGGCTTTCTGCCGCCAGTCGTTGAAATCCCCGGCGACCACCACGGGTTCGGATTCGGGAAGGGCGTTAACCCATTCAACCAGCATATCCAGCTGCGCCTGGCGGTGGCCTTCCCGTAAGCCGAGATGCACGCACATCACATGAATTGGCTGAGCCAGCACCGGCGGAACAATACGGCAATACAGCACGCCGCGTTTTTCACTGCCGCCGACGGAGACATCGCGATTTTCATAGTGTTCAATCGGATAGCGCGACAGTACCGCGTTGCCGTGATGTCCTTCCGGGTAGACGGCATTACGACCATAGGCGAAATCGCTCCACATGGTGTCGGCAAGAAATTCGTAATGGGTGGTATCAGGCCAGTTCTCGACGTGCAGCGGATGAACTTCATGCGCGCCCATCACTTCCTGGAGGCAGACAATATCCGCGCTGACGGTTCTGACGGCGTCGCGCAGCTCCGGCAGAATAAAGCGCTTATTAAAGGCGGTAAAACCCTTATGCGTGTTAATTGTGAGCACTTTGAATGAAAAATTTCGCGTTTGTTGGATCATTTTCTTCCTGTCCGCGTCACTATCCTGATTGAAATAGTGTAGTCGTCGTCACAAAAAGATGCGGTCTTACGGAATTTTCCGTAAAGTTCGGTACTCTGAATAATTAGATAAAAATCCTTCAGGAGAAAAAGCCATGAGGTGGCAACAACGTGTTCGTGTCGCAACGGGTCTTAGTTGCTGGCAGATAATGTTGCATTTACTGGTAGTGGCGCTGCTGGTAATGGGCTGGATGAGCGGCGCTTTAGTCCGCGTCGGCCTGGGATTATGCGTGCTTTATGGCGTGACGGTGCTGCTGATGCTGGCGTTACAACGCCACCACGAACAGCGCTGGCGCGACGTTGCGGATGTGCTGGAAGAGCTGACGACCACCTGGTATTTCGGCGCCGCGATGATTGCTCTGTGGCTGCTGTCCCGCGTACTGCACAACAACCTGCTGCTGGCGCTGGCTGGGCTGGCGATCCTTGCCGGGCCTGCTGTGGTTTCGCTGCTGGCGAAGGAGAAAAAGCTACATCACTTTGCGTCTAAACATCGCATACGCCGCTGACCCCGTTGTGGCCGTGATCACCAGTAGCGGCCACAAACTCCCCCAGACGATCTTCAGACTCGCATCTTTCAAATAAATCTGCTTGGTGATGTCCGTAAAATGGCGGATAGGGTTTATCCACGTCAGATTTTGTAGCCATACCGGCATGTTCTCGACCGGAGAAACGTATCCCGATAGCAGGATAGCAGGCATCATAAAGACGAATACGCCGATGAAAGCCTGCTGTTGGGTGGAGCAGAGCGACGAGATTAACAAGCCAAATCCAACCAGCGACAGCCCGTAAATCACCATTGTGAAGTAGAACAGCGCCAGCGAACCGGCAAAGGGGATGTGGTACGCCCAGATGCCAATAGCCAGTACGATCGTGGCCTGAAAAGTGGCGACAATCAGCGCGGGCACCGCTTTACCGATGAAAATTTGCCAGGTAGTGAGAGGGGAAACCAGCAGTTGATCCAGCGTACCCTGTTCACGCTCGCGGGCAACGGAGAGCGAGGTGACGATCATGACGCCTATCGTGGTGATCATGGCGATCAGGGACGGCACCACAAACCACTTATAGTCCAGATTCGGGTTGTACCAGTTGCGCACCACCAGCTCACTGTTGTTGGGCTTGGGTTTGCCCTCTATCAGCTCCTGCTGATAATCCTTGACGATCTGCTGGAGATAATTGGCGGCGATTTGCGCGCTGTTGGAGTTACGGCCATCAAGAATGAGCTGTAGCGGCGCGGGCTGGAGGTTATCCAGGTGACGGGAAAAATCGGCCGGAAAGCGCACCAGCAGCAACGCTTTTTGCGTGTCGATCGTCGGCTGGATTTCCTGCGGGCTTTTTAGCAGCAGGATATGGGTAAACGCTTTGGCGCGCGCGAACCGTTGTGTCAGCTCGACGGCATGTTTGCCATTATCTTCGTTATAAATGGCAATGGTGGCATTGGTCACTTCCAGCGTGGCGGCAAAGGGAAACAGCAGCACCTGGATCAGCACCGGTAAGATCAGGATCGCGCGGGTCTGCGGCTCGCGTAACAGCGATTGCAGCTCTTTGCGGATTAATGTCCACAGGCGATGAAACATGTTTCTCTCCCTTATGCATGCCATGCCGGATGGCGGCTTCGCCTTATCCGGCCTACAAACTTAATGTCTTTGTCGGATGGCGGCGTAAATGCCTTATCCGGCCTACAAACTAATGTCTTTGCCGGATGGCGGCGTAAACGCCTTATCCGGCCTACAAACTTAAGGTCTTCGCCGGATGGTGGCGTAAATGCCTTATCCGGCCTACAAACTTAATGTCTTTGTCGGATGGCGGCGTAAACGCCTTATCCGGCCTACAAACTTAATGTCTTTGTCGGATGGCGGCGTAAATGCCTTATCCGGCCTACAAACTTAATGTCTTTGCCGGATGGCGGCGTAAATGCCTTATCCGGCCTACAAACTTAACGTCTTTGCCGGATGGCGGCGTAAACGCCTTATCTGGCCTACAAAATATGTGGTCGTAGGCCTGATAAGCGAAGCGCCATCAGGCAGAAAATTTAATCCAGCCGGCGTTTGGTCTTCATCCACGTCAGGCCGATAAACATGGCTGCCGAAGCGATTAAAAATAACGTATTAACGATCAACACAATGGGGATGTTCCCCGCCAGAAACAGGCTTTGCAGGGTGCTGACGAAATAGCGCGCCGGAATAATGTAAGTCACCGCGCGGATGACGGCAGGCATACTGTCTATCTGGAAGATAAAGCCTGACAGCATAATCGACGGTAAAAAAGCGGCGTTCAGCGCGACCTGCGCGGCGTTAAACTGGTTACGGGTAATGGTGGAAATCAGCAATCCCATTCCCAGCGTACTGAGCAGAAACAGGCTGGTGATAAGAAACAGAATCACCAGCGAGCCGCGCCAGGGCACGCCAAGAATAAACACCGACACCAGCATACACAGCAGCATCGCCAGCATGCCGAGGAAGTAGTAGGGGATCAGTTTGCACAGCAACAACTCTGCGCGCGTCACCTCGGTCGAGAGCAGGGCCTCCATCGTTCCGCGCTCCCACTCGCGCGCAACCACCAGCGAAGTGAGAATGGCGCCAATCACCGTCATGATAATGGTGACCGCGCCGGGAATGATAAAGTGCTGGCTGATGGCCGCCGGGTTAAACCAGTAGCGGGTCTGCACGTCGATCAGCGGTTCAAATTCCTCCCCACGATCTTCAGCTCGCTGCATTTGCCAGATCTGCCAGACCCCCTCCACGTAACCCTGCACGAAGTTGGCGGTGTTCGGTTCGCTGCCGTCGGTGATAACCTGTATCGGCGCGGTGTCATTCTCTCGCGCCATTTTTTGCGCAAAATCGACCGGGATCACCACCAGCCCGCGAATGCGCCCGGCCTGCATTTTCTCAATAAGCTCATGGCGGCTATCGCTGATGGTGGCGTCGATATACGGCGAACCGGTCATGGCGTGGGTGAAATCCAGCGCCTCCTCGCTCTGTTGTTCGAGCAGAATGCCGACCCGCAGCTTGCTGGAGTCAAGGTTAATCCCGTAGCCAAAAATAAACAGCAACAGCAGCGGGATCACCACGGCGATCAGCCAGCTACTGGGATCGCGGATAATCTGACGCGTCTCTTTCACGCACAGCGCGCGTACGCGCCGCCAGGAGAGCAGGGCGTTACTCATGAGCATGCTCCTTATCCCAGTCGTGAATGAGCGTGATAAAGGCCTGCTCCATCGTCGGGTCCGGCGTGTCGTCGTCTGCCGCCTGCGCTTTCAGATCGTCCGGCGTCCCGCTGGCGATCAGCTTGCCGCGATAAACCAGCCCGATACGGTCGCAGTATTCCGCTTCGTCCATAAAGTGGGTGGTGACCATCACCGTGACCCCTTTTTCTACCATGCTGTTGATGTGCAGCCAGAACTCACGGCGGGTGAGGGGATCGACGCCGGAGGTGGGTTCGTCGAGAAACAGAATGTCGGGCTCATGCATCAGCGAACAGGCCAGCGCCAGACGCTGTTTAAAACCGAGCGGCAGCGCATCCGTCGCATGAGAGGCGATGCTTTTCAGGCCGAAGGCTTCGCTCATACGGGTGATTTTTTCGTTTTGCGCCCGGCCTCGCAGGCCATAAACCCCGGAAAAAAAACGCAGGTTTTGCTCTACCGTCAGGTTGCCGTACAGGGAAAATTTTTGCGCCATATACCCTAAATGCTGGCGTGCCTTGCCGGAGCTGACTTTCAAATCCATATCCAGCACCAGCGCTTTGCCGGAAGTTGGCACCAGCAGACCGCACATCATCTTGAACGTGGTGGATTTCCCCGCGCCGTTGGGGCCGAGCAGACCGAAGATTTCTCCGCGCTCAACGGCGAAGTTAACGTGGTCGGTGGCGGCGAAGTCGCCGAATTTTTTGGTCAGTTCTTTGGCCTCAATGACCGTCTCACCCGGCGTGCCGTCAACGGTATGCAGGATCGCGCCGAGCGGAGACTCCGACGTACCCGCGCCGCCAAGCAGGTCGATAAAGGCATCTTCAAAGCGCGGCGTGGTGTCGTTAATCGTTATCTCCGGCATCCCTTCGGCCCGGCGGATATCCTCTGCGGTAGCCTCTTTTTTCAGGATCAGCCGTACCGATTTCCCCTGAATCATACCGTCGCTGACCTGCGGCAGTTTCAACGCGCGTTGCAGGAGCTTGCGGTTATTCTCCTGCGGGCTGCTCATTAAGAAACTGCGTCCTGCCATGGTCTGCGTTAGCTTAGTCGGTTCGCCCTGATACAGCAGCTCTCCTTCGTTCATCAGTAGCACGTCGCGACACTGTTCGGCTTCGTCCAGGTATGACGTACTCCACAGGATAAGCATGCCGTCACCCGCCAGTTCATGCACCATTTGCCACAGCTCGCGACGGGAGATGGGGTCAACGCCGACGCCCGGTTCGTCAAGCAGCAGCACTTTCGGCTCGCCGACCAGCGTACAGGCCAGCCCAAGTTTTTGTTTCATCCCGCCCGAGAGCTTGCCTGCCAGCCGTTTGGTGAAGGGGCCGAGGGCGGTAAATTCCAGCAGACGGGCAAACGTTTTTTGCCGCTCCTCGCCCGTTACGCTGCGTAAGTCCGCATAGAGATTGAGATTCTCCATCACGGTCAGATCTTCATACAGACCAAATTTTTGCGGCATGTAACCGAGTACCGCATGCAATTCACTGTCGTTTTTGATCGGATCGAACCCGATCACCGACGCGCTGCCGCTATCGGGCTTGAGCAGCCCTGCCAGCATCCGCATCAGCGTGGTTTTGCCTGCTCCGTCCGGCCCGACCAGACCCGTGACATAACCGGCGTGGATCGTACAGTCGAGCGGGGCGACCGCCGGTTTTTCCATTCCGGCGAAGCGCTTCACCAGGCCGTTTAACGTAATGACGGCGTCATTCATGCCGCGCCTCGTCGCTGAACGTCAGCGTCACCGGCATTCCCTGGCGCAGCGCATCGTCCGCGTCAGTCACCACAATGCGCAGTCGATAGACCAGGTCTGTGCGCAGATCCGGCGTTTCAACGGTTTTTGGGGTGAATTCAGCGGTCGGCGATACGAAGCCGATTTTGCCGTGGTAAGGCTTGTCAGGGCGGCCATCGGTGTAGAGTAAAATTTCGCGGCCGGGCTGCGCCTGGCTGAGGTTGCGTTCATCCACGTAGGCGCGAACCCATACCGGACGAGTCAGCGACAGCGTCAGCACGGTGCTGCCTGCGTTGAGCATACTGCCGGGCTCTACCGCGCGGGTTAACAGCGTACCGTCAGAGGGGGCGATCAGCGTTGTATCCTGTAAATCGAGTTCTGATTGCGCCAGCTGTGCCTGCGCCTGTTCGAGGCTGGCTTTTGCCTGGGCGATATCCTGCTGGCGGTTACCGGTACGGTACTGGCTCAATTTGTCCTGTGCGGATTTCAGTTGCGCCTGCGCCTGATCGCGGGATGAGCGAGCGTTTTCCAGGTCGTTGGCGGAAATCGTGCGGCTTTTCCACAATCCCTGCTGGCGCTGATAAAAGTTCTGCGCATAATCAAATGCGGCCTGCGCCTGTTTCACGGCGGCAGCGGCCTGGGCTATCTCTTCATCGCGATACCCCGCGAGCATCAGATCATACTGCGCCTGGGCGACGGAGACGCCTGCTTTAGCCTGCATCAACGCGTTCTCGTACGGGGCTTTATCCAGCACGCCCAATACCTGCCCGGACGTAATGGCGTCGCCTTCGTCAACGGCCAGCGAAGCCAGCCGGCCTCCGACGCGAAAACTCATATTGACGGTGCGAATATCCACATTGCCGTAGAGCGTCAGCCCGTTATCCTGCCGACTCTGATACCACCATGTACCACCGGCAAGCACGGCGACCAGCGCCGCGACAGCCAGTGCGATAACGACAGGTTTTTTCATTGCTCCTGACTCCTTTGCGTTAAGCCTTGCAGAATGAGATCGATATGACAGGTGATCGTCTGGTAAATCTGTTCTGTTTTCTCTTCATCAAACGTTGACCAGCCGGTACGCAGCAAAATGGTTTCTTTTCCCAGGCGGAAGGCCAGCACTTCGCCCAGCAGCGCGTGCGTGTGGAGAATGGTTTGCGTATCTCCCGGATCGCGGCCGGTATACCCCGCAATCAGGCGCGTCAGATGCGTGTGAAGGGGGTTGAGAACCTGATCGTGTACCCGTTGATAAGCCGCCGTCGGGGAGAGCTGCTCGCGCGAAATAAATTTGCTCAGGTTGACCGTGTCGTCCTGGGTTAACAGCATGATCATATTTTTGCAGGCGCGCAGGATCAGCTCGCGCATTGCGGCGCGATCGGGCTGCGGCTGGGCGAACAGTCGTTCCGCTTCCTCGGCATGAGGGCGAAACTGGGCGCCGATGAAATCGGCTATCCACTGAGCGCAGGCGAGGTATAAATCCTCTTTGGAGCCAAAATAGTAAGTGATGGCGGCGATATTTTGTCCGGCCTGGGCGGCAATGTCGCGCGTGGTGGCATGGAGGCCGTATTCGCCAAACTGCGCCAGCGCAGCGGCGATAAGCTGGCTTTTGGCCTGTTCGCCTTTCGTCGTCATGGTTGGGGTATTCATCGCGCAACCCAATTCTTAATCAATCGATTGATTAAGATTATGACCGATAATTGTTCTTGTCCAGTGTGGTGGTTTATTTTGTTTTTTCCAGTCACGGGGATAATTTATGCGGTATGTCACAAAAACTGCTACACTCCGCCCCTTCATGACATTGTGGTTTTTGTCATCCCTCTTGTGAGTATCTCCCTGAAAACTACACCGGTAACGGTCGGGGCGGTTCGGAGTAGTTATGTCTTTTGATTCCCTTGGGTTGAATCCTGATATTTTGCGCGCGATTGCCGAGCAGGGTTACCGTGAACCTACCCCTATTCAGCAGCAGGCGATCCCTGCGGTGCTGGAAGGCCGCGACCTGATGGCCAGCGCCCAGACGGGGACGGGTAAAACAGCCGGTTTTACGCTGCCGCTGTTACAACATCTGATCACGCAGCAGCCGCACGCGAAGGGCCGTCGCCCGGTACGCGCGTTGATTCTGACGCCGACCCGTGAGCTGGCGGCGCAAATTGGTGAGAACGTCCGGGATTACAGTAAATACCTGAACATTCGCTCTCTGGTCGTGTTTGGCGGCGTCAGCATTAACCCGCAGATGATGAAACTGCGCGGCGGCGTTGACGTGCTGGTGGCAACGCCGGGGCGTTTGCTCGACCTGGAACATCAAAACGCGGTGAAGCTGGATCAGATTGAGATTCTGGTGCTGGATGAAGCTGACCGTATGCTCGACATGGGCTTTATCCACGATATTCGCCGCGTGCTGGCAAAACTGCCGCCGAAGCGCCAGAACCTGCTGTTCTCCGCCACATTCTCCGATGACATTAAAGCGCTTGCTGAGAAGCTGTTGCATAACCCGCTGGAAATTGAAGTGGCGCGCCGTAATACCGCTTCTGAGCAGGTGACCCAGCACGTTCATTTCGTGGATAAAAAACGCAAGCGTGAACTGTTGTCGCAGATGATTGGCAAAGGCAACTGGCAGCAGGTGCTGGTCTTTACCCGTACCAAACACGGCGCTAACCATCTGGCGGAACAGCTGAATAAAGACGGCATTCGCAGTGCGGCGATCCACGGTAATAAATCTCAGGGCGCGCGTACCCGCGCACTGGCTGATTTCAAATCCGGCGATATCCGCGTCCTGGTGGCGACCGACATCGCGGCGCGCGGGCTGGATATCGAAGAGCTGCCGCATGTGGTGAACTATGAGCTGCCAAACGTCCCGGAAGATTACGTGCACCGTATCGGCCGTACCGGCCGTGCCGCCGCGACCGGCGAAGCGTTATCGCTGGTCTGCGTTGATGAACACAAACTGCTGCGTGATATCGAGAAGCTGCTGAAAAAAGAGATCCCGCGCATCACCACGCCGGGTTATGAACCGGACCCGTCAATTAAAGCGGAGCCGATTCAGAACGGTCGCCAGCAGCAGCGTAGCGGCGGTGGTCGCGGCCGAGGCCAGGGACAGGGACAGGGCGGAGCAGGCCGTGCCCAGCAACCGCGTCGCAATGATGGCGGGGCGCCAAAAGCCAAACCGCGCAGCGGAGAAGGTAAGCCAGGCGGCGATAAACCGCGTCCGCCGCGCCGCCCGCGCAGACTGGCGGATTAATTGCGAGCCCGGCCGAAAGGTCGGGCTTTTCTTTTTGCGACCCGCGCCAGAAAGTGCCACAATAGTGGCTGTTTATACAGTATTTCAGGTTTTCTCATGGCATTGACCGCTGCGCTTAAAGCGCAAATCGCCGCCTGGTATAAGGCGCTTCAGGAGCAGATCCCCGACTTTATCCCCCGTGCGCCGCAGCGGCAGATGATTGCCGATGTCGCCAAAACGCTGGCGGGTGAAGAAGGGCGTCATCTGGCGATTGAGGCGCCGACCGGGGTCGGGAAAACCCTCTCTTACCTTATTCCCGGTATTGCCATCGCCCGCGAAGAACAAAAAACGCTGGTGGTGAGCACCGCCAACGTGGCGTTGCAGGATCAGATCTACAGCAAAGATCTCCCGCTGCTGCGCAAAATCATTCCTGACTTGCGGTTTACCGCCGCGTTTGGTCGTGGGCGCTACGTTTGCCCGCGTAATCTGGCGGCGCTGGCCAGCAGCGAACCGAATCAACAGGATCTGCTCGCGTTTCTGGATGACGAACTGACGCCGAATAATCAGGAAGAGCAAAAGCGCTGCGCCAGGCTAAAGGGCGATCTTGACAGCTACAAGTGGGACGGGTTGCGCGATCATACCGATATCGCCATTGACGACGCGCTCTGGAAGCGCCTGAGCACCGATAAAGCCAGTTGCCTGAACCGCAATTGCCATTACTACCGTGAATGCCCTTTTTTTGTCGCCCGACGGGAAATTCAGGAAGCTGAAGTGGTGGTGGCAAACCATGCGCTGGTGATGGCGGCGATGGAGAGTGAAGCGGTGCTGCCGGAGCCGAAAAATCTTCTGCTGGTGCTGGACGAAGGCCACCATCTGCCGGATGTCGCGCGCGACGCGCTGGAGATGAGCGCTGAGATCTCCGCCCCCTGGTATCGCCTGCAACTGGATCTGTTCACTAAGCTGGTGGCGACCTGCCTGGAACAGTTCCGCCCGAAAACCACGCCGCCGCTGGCGAATCCTGAGCGCCTGAATGCGCACTGCGAAGAGTTGTACGAGCTGATTGCCTCGCTCAACAACACCCTGAATCTGTATATGCCCGCGACGCAGGATGCTGAGCACCGCTTTGCGATGGGCGAGTTACCGGATGAGATCATGGCGATCTGCCAGCGACTGGCGAAGCTGACGGAAATGCTGCGTGGGCTGGCGGAGCTGTTCCTTAACGATCTCAGCGAGAAAACCGGCTCGCACGATATTGTGCGCCTGCACCGGGTGATTTTGCAGATGAACCGCGCGCTGGGCATGTTTGAGGCGCAAAGCAAGCTCTGGCGGCTGGCGTCGCTGGCGCAGTCTTCCGGTGCGCCGGTCTCGAAGTGGGCCACGCGGGAGGCGCGCGATGGGCAGATACACGTCTGGTTCCACTGTGTGGGCATTCGCGTCAGCGATCAGCTTGAAAGGCTGCTCTGGCGCAGCGTGCCGCATATTATTGTAACGTCGGCGACCCTGCGTTCGCTTAACAGCTTCTCGCGCTTGCAGGAGATGAGCGGCCTGAAGGAGAAA
The DNA here is from genome assembly GCF_030333505.1 of Citrobacter sp. CK189. Lineage (NCBI taxonomy): Bacteria > Pseudomonadati > Pseudomonadota > Gammaproteobacteria > Enterobacterales > Enterobacteriaceae > Citrobacter > Citrobacter sp. CK189. The sequence continues at coordinate 152,573 of NZ_JAOWFV010000036.1, forward strand.
GCGGGCGATCGCTTTGTGGCGCTTGACTCCCCTTTTAATCATGTGGAGCAGGGTAAAATTGTTATTCCGCAAATGCGCTATGAACCGTTGATTGATAACGAAGAGCAGCATATTGCGGAGATGGCGGCCTATTTCCGTCAGGCGCTGGAAAGCAAAAAACACCACGGCATGCTGGTTTTGTTTGCCAGCGGACGGGCGATGCAGCGCTTTCTGGAGCATGTGACCGATTTGCGTCTTTTGCTGCTGGTTCAGGGCGATCAGCCGCGCTATCGCCTGGTGGAACTGCACCGTAAGCGGGTGGCGAACGGCGAGCGCAGCGTGCTGATTGGCCTGCAATCTTTTGCCGAGGGGTTGGATCTGAAAGGCGACCTGCTGACTCAGGTGCATATTCACAAGATTGCGTTTCCTCCCATCGACAGCCCGGTGGTGATCACCGAAGGCGAGTGGCTGAAAAGCCTGAATCGCTACCCGTTTGAAGTGCAGAGCCTGCCAAACGCGTCGTTTAACCTGATCCAGCAGGTGGGCCGTTTGATTCGTAGCCACGGCTGCTGGGGAGAGGTGGTGATTTACGACAAGCGTCTGTTAACCAAAAGCTACGGGCAGCGTTTGCTGAATGCGCTCCCGGTATTTCCGATTGAACGCCCGGAAGTGCCGGAGGTAAAAAAACGCCCGACAAAAGTGGTTGCCGGGCGTAAAAAAAGCATCCGTGCGAAGAGGCGCGCTCCTACTGATAGGTAAACGTGACCTGTATAACGCTATCGAACGAGCCCGCGCTGACGGGCATGGACGTGGCGTAATAGCGGGCGGCTAACGGGAAAGTGGCCGTGTGATCGCTTTGGTTTATCAGCACGTTAAAGCTTGCCTGCGGGGCGATGAGAATATTGTCCTGCCGATCGGCCAGCTCCAGCGCAAGCCCTTTCGCGCTGCCGCTGTTGGCAAATTTGGTCGGGTGTACGCTATCGGCCTGTCCGTAAAAAAACGCGTTGGCCAGCGTGAGTGTTTTTGGGCAATGCGTTACTTCCAGGGAAAACGCTTTCCATTCGCCGGTATCGCCTACGTCTTTGAAATCACTCGATGACGCCTGCCCTAAATCGACGGTTAAATCTTTACTGGCGCTGTCCACGGAGCAGGTGTTGGCATAGATGTTACCCACCATTTGCACCTGGATATCATCTGCGCAGGCATATGCCATCAGACCTGCGGTGAGTAAGAAAATAATTTTTTTCATCGCGATCACTTATAGGCCAGCGTAATCGTGGCGACGGTATTTGCCGGGCCTGGTGTAACGTCGCCGCTGATTTGCTCATAGCGGACCTGGAACGGAATATCCAGCGTTTCGTTGGCTTTTGCCTCGCTTTGCGTGTTGACGTAGTTGTCGAAGGTGGTGATATTGCCATCAAACAGCATTCTGACGCCGACGCCGGTCGCCATCCCGCTTTGCTGAGTCAGTTTCATCACGCCGGCAAAACCCGATTCGTAGCCATTCGCACTGGTGATCTTCACTTCAGGCTGTACGGTGGAATTACAATTGACCGTAACGTTAAAATTCTGTGCTGGCATCGAGAGGGTGCCTACTCCCATAAAATCACTGATCGGAAAGTCGCCCAGATTGACGGTCAGGTTTTTCGGTAACACGGAGCAGGTTACGGTTTCGAGATCCACATTGCCGGCATAGGCAATGTGGTTAGGACTCCCGATACCTTCGTGACCAAACACGCCAATCCCAAACTCTGTTTGCGCCTGCACCAGTGTACCGGAGGTCACGTCACTGCCGGTTTTCACCAGTTCAAGCGTGACGTTGAAGTTAAATGACTGCTGCCCATCGCTGGATACATAACCGATCGGCGTGCCGCGTGAATCGCACTGTACGCCGCCTGCGCCGCTGATCCGCTGGCCTTGCTCGTTCATCAGCGCGATGCCAACGCCGGGCACCCCGGAGTCGTACACCCCTCTCAGGCCTGGTATCTCAGCGCCTGTTCCGTAATAGCAGGAGACAATTTCCAGACCGCTATCAATACTTTGATCGCACTGTCCGGCAACGTGTACGGTTTGCTCTGTTCCTGGAATGGTCTCACCAATCGCCAGCGTCGTCGGTACGGAAACAGATGCCACGTTGATCATCTTGGGCATATCCGGCGTTGTGCAGGCCGCCTTTGCATGCGGCATAAACAAGGCTGCGCTGGCCAAAATCAGGAGGAAAAAACACTGTTTAATCATTTGCATAATGTTGAGTCTGCATGGTGAATCAATGACACTGCGCGGCAGCGTTAATGATGCTGGTTTTATGTCTCTCATCCGTTAGCGTGTACTCTGCGACGCAGTGTTCGCTGGCATCCTGACCCCACGACACGAAGAGCGTTCCGTGCTGAGGTAAACCGGAGAGATAAGTCTGACCGCCGTTGCCAACAATAAACTCGCTGTCTTTATCGTCGGTGGTGACGGTTGCGCCAAAGGGCAGCGGCTTACCGTTTTGCGTGAGCATCATTAAAACCCTGCTGCCCACGCGGGTGTTAAAGCTGGCGCGGACTACCGCGCCGCGCGTTGGGGTTACTATTCGCGCGGCATGGGTTACGTCGGCATCGTCTGGCAGTGTTTCTGTGTCCAGGGCAATCGTGTTGTGGCGGTAGGCTGATACAAATGGCACAACGGTATAGCCGCGAAAATCGGTTTTGACGCCGGTCTGATTGGTAATGTGCGTGCCATGTGTTCCCGGTGCTTTTACCAGCGCGATGGTTTCACCGAGCGGTTGCGTCAGAGTGATGCCGTTGGCGTGCGCCACAACGCCGCCTTGCAGACCCATATTAACGCTCCGTTGATGGCTGTCCTGGCTGACGCCGCCGCTCACTTCGCCATAGGTTCCTTTGTAATCGACATTCGTACTGGTTGAGTTGCCGCTTCCGGTATTGCTCACGCCTTCCTGGATATTCCAGTTCAGGTTGTCTTCGGCCAGAGCAGTACCGTTAAGGCCAATGTTTTGCGTGGCGCCGTCTTGACTGTTGTTCAGGTTGTACGTCGCCCAGGTGTTGTGCATCCAGTGGTCGAGTGGAACCGAAACGCTCAGCGCGAACTGGTTGTCATGGGTAACGGACTCACCGTTTTCATCGCTGTCGCTGGTGTTTTTGTTCATGCTGTAACTCAGGCTATAGCTCACGCCATGCCAGCTGTTGTTGTAGCTGAGGCTCATGGAGGTCATATCCTGGCGCTGGCTCCAGTAGGTCTCTTTGACCAGACTCAGCGTAAAAGACCCCCAGCTTTCGCCGAGCGTCTGATCGACAGTGGCTTCGGTACGCGCGCGGCGCTGCTGCGGGGCGGACCAGTCGCTGGCGCGGGTATAGGACTCCATTGTGTCTTCCAGGGTGTAAAAACCCTTACTGTTATAGCGATACCCGGCCAGGGAAAAGTTGGTGCCTGCGCCTGCAAAATCTTTGCTGTAACGCATGCGCCATGACTGCCCCGTGCTGGCCTGCTGCTGTTTCAGCAATGCTTTGGCCCGCGTGACGTCGACAGAAAACGCGCCTAAATCCCCCAGGTTTTTCCCTGTGCCGATCGCCTGCGACTGGTAATGGCGGCTTTGCTGTACGCCGCCATAGGCGGTAAAACCATAAGGTAGGCCATAGATTGCGCTCCCCTGAGCAAATGGAGTTTGTTCGACGTCTTTGTCATAGGCGCGATAGCGACCGGCAGTCACGCTGTAGCGCAGGTTTTTTTCACGCTGCAACACGGGTACGGAGGCGTAGGGCACCACGAAATGGCTTTCGCTGCCGTCCGTCTCTTTGACGGTGACCTGCAAGTCGCCGCTGCTGCCCGTCGGGTAGAGATCGTTAATTTCAAATGCGCCTGGCGCTACGGTGTTCTGATAAATGACGTAGCCGTTCTGACGAACCATCACCAGGGCGTTACTGTGTGCGGTGCCACGGATAATCGGCGCATAGCCTTTTTCGCTATCCGGCAGCATGTCGCTGTCGGAATTGAGTTGTACGCCGGTATAAGGCACGCTGTCGAACACGTCCGCCGGAGAGGCGCTTTGCCCTACCGTGAGATCGCTTTTCATCGCCACGATATCGCGCTGCGCGTAGGTATAAACCGACGAGAATTTCTGCTGTTCGTCATGGCCCGTGACGTTACGATTCCAGGTTGAGTAATTGCGCACGCGCCAGGCGCCGATGTTGAACCCGGGACGCAGGTTGACATACTGGCTGCTGTTATCCTGTTCACCCTGTCGGCGGGCGTCGCTCTGACTGGCGTTGGCGCTGTAGTTCAGTAGACCGGCAGTAATGCCTTCATCGAACGTTTTTGGGTCGATATAACCGCGCGGAATCTGGCCCAGCGCTGACTGGGGAATACTGAGCAATAGCTGCTGGTTGCGTACGCGAAACGTGGCGGAGGCGGCGGGAATGGCGCTTAAATCTGCGCATTTCCCTTGTGCCATGAGCCTCGGAAACGCCTTCGTTTTAATGCCGAGACTCTTTAAATCATCCAGGATGAAACAGGGCTGGAGTGAACGGTTGCCCTTAACATCTTTCTGTAATTTAAATGTGACATCGCGGGTGTCGACTTTATTATTATCAATAAAGATTGATACCTGGTATTTTCCTGGTGCTTGTCCTGGACCTTTTTCATATACCGATAAATCGGTTTTTTCCTGTCGGGGATTATCAATATCCAGGAGCGCCGGGTTAAAATAATCATCTGCCCGCGTTTGCTGCGCAAAACAGAACACTGCCAGGCCACATAACAGGGGCAGCAGTGTGAATAATTTGCAGGAAAACGGCTTTTTATCGCGGTACATGATTATTTTAGTTGCCTGTGCGCCGTTATCTTAATGGACAGGCTTAGACCAGGTTCGGCTGATGCTGCCGTAATCAGTAATAATGGAATAGGTCACGGTGTTACCGTCAGTATTGGCGGGCAGAGCCATGTGGGTTGCCGTTTCAGGTACTGCCCAGGTCGCTTTACTGATTTTATGACCATTAATCATCACGCTCTGGAAATTCATATAAAACGGCGTCGGGTTATTGACGACCAGATCGTGACCTTCACGATGCCATTCCAGTTTGTCAGCAACCTCTTCTGGCTTACCTTTCACGGAGGATGGGCGATACAATAATTTAATACGCGTGTTGATCGCGATTTGCAGGGTATTTACCCCCTCAACGTGTTTTGACGATGGAATAGCCTTGATATTCAGCCAGTACAGCGATTCACGATCCTCAGGCAGATTGCCGCCTGTGCGAATAACCCGCAGAGCGTTGTCTTCTTTCGCATTCAGGCGAAACAGTGGCGGCGTAATCAGAAAGGGGGTGTTGCCCGGATTTTTACTGCCGGAATCGACCCAGGATTGTACCAGATAGTCCGTTGAATCTGGGTTTGAAAGACCAAGCGAGGATTCCTTTTTGTCTCCCTGGTAAACAAGACGGGTGCCGTTAATAATAACGCCAGCATGCGCTGTCGCTGCTACCAGAAAAAGAGTGCTCAGTAAATAACCGTGACGCATAAATATTTCTCAGCATGAATAAAAGATATTAGCCCTGAAGAAAGGGCTAATATCTTCGGATGGATAATATCAGTTATAGATAACGGTAAAGGTGGATACGGAATTTGCCGGGCCGGCCGTAACGGCAGCCTGAGTCTGAATATAACGCGCTGCAAATTCCAGATCGTTTACCGTGCTTCCTGCCGTCAGTGGATATTGACGGGAAGGGGTATATAAGCTGACGGGTTGCTCTGACGAGTCGAGCAACTGAATTGCCACACCGGTAGCCGTCTCCGTGTCTGGCGTTAATGCCAGGGTCGTGCTGTTATCCGTATCCGGCGTACCGCCAAAATTAATGGCGGCAGAGGTCACCGTTTCCGGGCAGTCTTTTAGCTGAATATCGAATTTCGTTGGTGTGCTGGTAGAGCCTGCGCCAGAAAATACGGTTTTAGACACTCTGCCCAACTCGACATTTAGCGGGTTACTTAACCCATTAACGACCTGACAAGCGGAGTCAATGATTTCACCCGTAAAGTTAATCTGACCTTCGCCATTTGTTGCCGCAAATGCGGATGCGGAACATCCTACTGTTGCAGCGATGAATAAACCTAAAGCAACCTTGTTCATCATAAATCCTGGTGTATAAGTGGTGAAAACCAGCCTGGACGTTTTCACCGTGGACCCTCAATAACTCTTCGCCAGATATTTAATCAGATTGTTTACGGATTAGAATCGTGTATAAAAATCACAAATATTTGAACTAATGCTTGCGTTTTAATAATTACTACAAAAACAGGTGATTGATGACTGAGATAAAAAACTAACGGCCGGGTCTCCAGAGGGGCTATATTGTTAAAAAAATGTCGCAGTGGAGAATGTCATGGATTATCGCAAAATCATCAAAGAGGTCGGTCGAGGTAAAAATCACGCCCGCGACCTGGATCAGGATACCGCGCGCGGCCTGTATACCCATATGTTGAATGGCGATGTGCCCGAACTGGAAATGGGCGGCGTGTTGATCGCGTTGCGTATTAAAGGGGAAGGCGAAGCGGAGATGCTGGGCTTTTATGAAGCCATGCAGAACCACACGATTACGCTTACGCCGCCGGTCGCCAAACCGATGCCGATTGTCATCCCCAGCTACAACGGGGCGCGCAAACAGGCGAACCTGACGCCGTTGCTGGCGATTCTGCTGCATAAACTGGGCTTTCCGGTGGTGGTACATGGCGTAAGCGAAGATCCGACGCGCGTACTGACGGAGACCATTTTCGAACTGATGGGGATTGCGCCGACGCTGCACGCCGGTCAGGCCCAGGCGAAACTGGATGGGCACGAGCCGGTGTTTATTCCTGTTGGTACGCTGTGCCCGCCGCTGGAAAAACAGCTGGCAATGCGCTGGCGGTTGGGCGTGCGTAACAGCGCGCACACGCTGGCGAAGTTAGCGACGCCGTTTGCGGAAGATGCCGCCTTGCGGTTGTCCAGCGTCTCGCACCCGGAGTACGTTCCGCGCGTCGCGAAATTTTTTGCCGACATCGGTGGGCGCGGTTTGCTGATGCACGGCACGGAAGGGGAGGTGTATGCCAATCCACAGCGTTGCCCGCAAATCAGCCTGATCGACCATTCCGGTGTGCAAGTGCTTCAGGATCGCCAGAGCGAGATGCCCGACGAGCCGGTGCCGCTGCCTGCGGCAAAAGACCCGGAAACCACCGCCCGCTGGATTGAGCGCTGCCTGGCGGGAAGCGAGCCGATCCCGGCTTCCCTGAAAATTCAGATGGCGTGCTGCCTGGTGGCTACGGGAGAAGCGGCGACGTTAACGGAAGGGCTTGCGCGGGTAGCGCAGCATTTTTAAACGTCAGGCAAAAAAAAGCCCGTCCAGTGGCGGACGGGCGAACAAGGGTAACACAGGTTCAATGAGGGTTGGAGCAGTGTGTCTGTCGGCAAACAGACGGGTATAACAGAAACGCGTGAAATTATTTGTAGATAACAGCAGTGCCGCTCATTTTGTTGTTGTTGGTTGCGGAAGTGATGCTATAACCGGTTGCGCCGGCAGCTGCCGCTTTCTCAGCCAGTTTCGCTTCCAGGCCATCCAGAGTGGTGGCGCCTTCCGCAGAAACAACACCGATTTTATTCATGCTTTGCGCCTGGGAAGCCGTTACCGGCTCGGCAGCGAAAACGCCAAATGACAGGGTAGACAGAGCGATAGCAGCAACAGCATATTTGATATTTTTCATGATTAATCTCTCGCAGGTTATTCTTGTGTAGTAAGACGTTGTTCCGTCGATGTGATAAGTATCACGGTTTTTTGCGGGAGATAAAATCGAATAGAATTGACGCCATCCATCAAATAATTTGAATGACAAATAACTTATTGATTATTAATAAATTCAAAACATGGATTTACGCTTCTTGCCGTTTCACTTTACAGAAGAGAGAGTAACGGCACATTTTGCCACGCAGAAGGTGAAAAAGCATGAGAGTAAAAGAACATGCTTACGCTGTTGTTTTACGTAAAGAAAAGTTAGCGTAACTGGCTGTCTTTCGATCCTCTGCGATTATATCCTGAGAATGTTGCGTTATGTAAATCTTTCTCCTGCTGGCAGGCAATGCATAGCCTTACTCCCGGAACGGCTTTACGCCGCGCTTCCGGGATAGGATCGCCGCACTCTTCACACTCATACAGGCTTTCGCCTTGAGGAATTTCGCCGCGAGCGCGGGCGACAGCATCTTCAATAGTATTGTTGATTTGTTCATTAACGGCGTCGTCGTTCGCCCACCCGGATGCCATATACCGGTTCCTCCCCCTTTATTCCACACGGTAAGTGTAGTGAATATGGGGTCAAAAATCGTACAGTCAATAGCGCAGAAGCAGGCCGGTACATCAGTCAGCGAAAAACACCAGTGAATGAAAAAGACGGGGGGACGTTTTCCATGCTAAGGAAAACTGCATTCGGTGGGAATGCAGTTACCTGGTAGGGGGTTATTTGTAGATAGTGGCAGTGCCATACATTTGGTTATCGCCACCAGCAGAATTGACGACAAAACCTTTGGCGCCTTGTTCACGCGCTTTTTCTGCCAGTTTATTTTCAAGTTCGCTCAGCGTCGTCGCGCCCGTTGCTGAGACGGTCCCGGCGGGTCTGAGCTGGCCTGCTTCTGAGCTGCTAAGCGGCTGCGCGGCGAATGCACTAAAACTCATGCCAGTGAGCAGAGCAGCAGCCAGTACGGTGAGGCATTTTTTCATAACGGCATCCTCTTAGAAACAACAGGTGGTGCCTCATAAGTTTAGGACGTTGATGACGCAAAATTAACGCAAAAAATTGATTATGATGTGCTTGTTTTTTGAACGATATTTTTTGACGAATATTGACAAATCAATGACATACAGATTGTTGATTTTCCAGGGTTTTGCCGCTAAGCGCTGCGGAGCGACCCGTGTTCGTCTGCGGTATAAGCGGGCTTTCTCCGTCAGGTTTGTTTACCGCGTTGCGTTATGCGAGTATCTTACGCCGCTGCTAAAAGGAGAATGCCATGTCTGCCCAGAAACCGGGATTGCACCCACGTAATCGCCATCATCATCGTTACGATCTCGCGACGTTATGCCAGGTCACGCCAGAACTGGCGCAATTTCTTACCCGTACGCCTGCGGGTGAGCAAAGCGTTGATTTCGCGAATCCTCTGGCAGTTAAGGCGCTCAATAAAGCGCTGCTGGCGTATTTTTATCAGGTGGCAAACTGGGATATTCCCGAAGGCTTTCTGTGCCCGCCGGTGCCAGGCCGCGCTGATTATATTCACCATCTGGCGGATCTGCTGGGCGAAACCACAGGCGCGATTCCGGCGGATGCGAGCGTGCTGGATGTGGGGACTGGAGCGAACTGCATTTACCCGCTTATCGGCGTGCATGAATACGGCTGGCGCTTTACCGGTAGCGAAGTCCATGCGCAGGCGCTGGCCAGCGCCCAGGCGATCATCAGCGGCAACCCAGGATTAACCCGATCGATTCGTCTGCGTCGGCAGAAAGATCCTGCGGCAATCTTTAACGGCATCATTCATAAGAATGAACAGTATGACGCCACGCTGTGCAATCCGCCGTTCCACGATTCGGCGGCTTCTGCCCGTGCGGGAAGCGAGCGCAAACGTCGCAATCTGGGGCAGGATAAAAACGATGCCCTGAATTTTGGCGGCCAGCAGCAGGAACTCTGGTGCGAAGGCGGGGAAGTGGCGTTTATCAAAACGATGATCGCGGAAAGCCAGGCCTTTGGCCGCCAGGTGATGTGGTTCACCACGTTAGTGTCGCGCGGCGAAAATTTGCCGCCGTTGTACCGTGCGCTGACGGACGTCGGGGCGGTAAAAGTGGTCAAAAAGGAGATGGCCCAGGGGCAAAAGCAGAGTCGCTTTATTGCCTGGACCTTTATGGATGACGATCAGCGTCGCCGCTTTATGGCGCGTAAGCGCTAAAGCGTGGGTTCGCTCGGCGGCAGGGGGTCTGTCGCTGGCGCCTGACCGATCGTCGGTGCGGGCAGTACCTGATACGTTTGCACCGGCGCGCGAACGCCCGCCAGATCGAAGTGTTTTTTCACCTGGCTGTCGAGCGCGAAGCGTACCGTCCACTGTTTTAAGGGCAAGGTGGTAAAGGAGACCCGCAGCGTAAAAGCGGTATTGGTCAGCCCGACGATCCCGGAGAATGACGGTTCTCCGATAATCAACCCGCGAATATCTTCCGTCTCCATCACCGCAGCCACCGCGTCCTTCAATGCCTGATTGGCTTTATCCGCATCTTCATGGCGATCCACGTCATAGTTAGCCACGACCGAACCAATGCCGCGCACAAAGTTCGCGAAGGTGGTAATCGAAGACCACGGAATAATGTGGTACGCCCCGGTATCCTGACGCACGCCTACCGAGCGAATCGACATTCGCTCCACCGTACCGGTCAGCGGGCCGATAGTCACCAGATCGCCGGTATTCATCCCGTTTTCAAACTGGATGAATACGCCGGTAATAATATCTTTCACCAGCGTTTGCGAACCGAACGAAATCGCCAGCCCCAGCGCCCCGGCGCCGGCCAGTAAGGGGGCAATGTTCACGCCAATCTCCGACAGCACGATCATGATAGTGATTGTACTGATGATCACCGCCAGGGCGTTACGAAACAGCGTAAGCAGGGTTCGGGTACGCGCGCTGGGCAAGGGGCGGCCGTGAATATCTGATGCCAGGCGGTTCTCGATCAGGCTGGCGAGGATGGTCCATCCGACCGCAGAGAAAAAGAGGATCAGCGCAATGCGGATCAGAATATCGACGGTTTTTTCTCCCGCGCCGTTGTGCAGCCAGTTCCAGAAGTCGAATAACCCCCAGGCGTTGAGCAACAGCATGATCGCCACGCAAACCGTCAGGATTCGCGCGGCTTTCAGGGCGGTTGACAGCCAGCCGTTCAGCCGTTTTTGCAGCTCAGGATAGTTGCGTTGCGTAGGGGGCGACAGCGTAATGGTTTTGGCTATCCAGCGTGAGAACATGCCGGAAACAAACGCGGCGACACCGATAATGAGCAGGCTACGTACCGTCGCGCCCATCATAAACTTCAGGCTGTTGCCCGGGTCGAACAATGAGAAGAAAAACAGCACGATAAAATAGGCGCTGGCCAGCCAGTGCCACACCAGCGCGAAGGCGCGAATAAACAGACTGAAAAAGGCCAGCGACCGTTCCGCGAGATTCAGCAGATGCTGGGTGATCTCTTTTTTGTTTTTGAAGATCAGATACAGCGCCCACAGCGTAATGCACAACATGATGATGACGTTCGCCATCGCGCCGACCTGGACGTTGACCTGGTTGGAGATAATTGGCACGGCGACGATCAGACCATAGCCTATCAGGCTACTGAGCGAACTCAGACGGCGATTCCAGTAGCGTGCGCTGGCGTCCTGAATCGTGAACGGACGCAACTCCGCTACGTTAGGGCAAAAGATCAGACGCAGAATGGCTTTGAAAAACTCAATCAGGGCAAACGCGTTCAGGAACAGACTTTGTTGAAAGGCGATGGTTCGGCTGCCGGCGTTCATTCTGTCGCTCAGTATCTGCCCGACAAACAGGGTCAGCGCCAGCAGGAGCAGATCGATGATAAATGCGCCGATAATCATTGCGGGAAGCTGTAGCCAGTTGCTGCGGTCGCGATTTTTTTTGCGCGCCCACTGACCCATTTTGCGATACAGCGGCAGTGCGCAAAGTCGTATCAGCCAGTAAAAGACAAACACCGAGGCCGCCAGCATCAGGAAGTGGGTCAGGGCATTGGTAAATGCCTGCGTGTTAAACGGCTTATGCGGCGAGTCGGTGATGTTACGATAAAGCTGGGCAAAGCGCCCGGAGAGGGCTTCTCCGTAATGCCGGCTGATGTCGGTTACGTTCTCCAGTACCGTTTTTTCTTCCGTAACCGTGGGTGGCGTTATCGTAGGGACGGGCTCTGGCGGCGGCGTGGCGGCGACTTTTCGTAGCTGGTCGATGAGCTCCTTGCGAGAGGTCTCGTTCTCCAGCACATCCGCCAGCGCTGCGTAGGCGGCTTTCTTTTGTTCGACATCGGGTTCAGCCGCAGGCGCGGCCTCCTGACTGCCTGAGGCGTCCGTTGTGACGCCGGGGATCGCGACCGCATGCGCGGGGGCGCCCAGCAGTAAAAAGAGGATGAACAGGATCCGCCGCATGACTCCTCCTGTGAGAAATATAAGCAAAAAGATAAGTATAGATGCTTAAAGGGGAGGGATTTGAAATGGGAGGATTCCGGGGAAACCCTCCCTTCCGGGCGGAAGGGAGGGGCATGCCTCAGGAAACGTGCTGCAAGAACTCCTGCAAACGCTGGCTGGGCGGATTTTCAATCAGGGTTTGCGGATTACCGTCTTCCGCAATGCGCCCTTTGTCGATGAAAATCAGACGGGAGGCCACTTTCTCGGCAAAGCCGATTTCGTGGGTCACAATGACCATTGTCATCCCTTCTTCCGCCAGATCCTGCATGACTTTCAGCACTTCGTGACGCAGTTCCGGGTCCAGCGCGGAGGTCGGTTCGTCAAACAGCATCATTTTCGGCTTCACCGCCAGCGCGCGGGCAATCGCCACACGCTGCTGCTGACCGCCGGAAAGTTCGGAAGGGTAGTGATGCGCGCGCTCTGCCAGCCCGACTTTCGCTAATAACTCTTTGGCCTGCTTTTCGGCATCTTCTTTCTTCGCGCCGCGCACGCGCAGCGGCCCGAACATGACGTTTTCCAGCGCCGTCAGATGCGGGAAGAGATAGAACTGCTGGAACACCATGCCGGCTTCCTGACGGATTAACCGCTCATCCACTTTCGGATCGTTCACTTTCAGACCATCAACAATCAACTCGCCGGACGTGATCTCTTCCAGTTTGTTGATGCAGCGCAGCAGAGTGGACTTCCCGGAGCCGGATGGCCCGATGATGACCACCACTTCACCCTGTTTGATGTTCAGATCAATATTGTGCAGCACCTGGGTTGGCCCAAAATGCTTGGAGACGTTTTTAAATTCAATCACAGGATTTTCATCCTTCTTTCCAGACGACGCAGAATGAAGCTCAGCACCAGCGTAATGATCAGATAGAACACCGCAACGGCACTCCAGATTTCCAGCGCGCGGAAGTTACCGGCGATGATTTCCTGCCCCTGACGAGTCAGTTCAGCGACGCCGATAACAATAAACAGCGAGGTATCTTTGATGCTGATAATCCACTGATTACCGAGCGGCGGCAGCATACGGCGCAGCGCGAGCGGTAAAATAACGTGGCGAATGGTTTCGCCGCGAGACAGCCCTAACGCCAGGCCCGCTTCGCGAAAACCTTTGTGGATAGACAGCACCGCACCGCGCGTGATTTCTGCAATGTACGCGCCCGAGTTAATCATGATGGTGACAACGGCGGCGCTGAAGGGATCAATTCGCAGATCGTTAAACGCCATCGGCAACGCGAAGTAGATAAACATCACCTGCACAACGATAGGCGTACCGCGAATCACTTCGATAAAGACCAGCGCAACGTGGTTGGCGATCCAACCACCAAAGGTGCGCGCAAAACCCGCAAGCAGCCCGATGACCAGGCCGCCAGCCAGACCAAGGATTGAAATCCACAGGGTCATTTTGGCGCCTTCAATCAATAGCGGGATGGCGGGCCAGATGGCACTCCAGTCAAACTCCATAAATTGTTCCTGTTACCGTGGTGAAAATACTCAAAGGCCTGTACGCCCGGTAAGCGCAAGCGCCACCGGGCGTAACGAGCTAAAATACAGCGTTATTATTTAGGTTCAGTACCGAACCATTTTTTGTAGATTTCGTTATAGGTGCCGTTTTCACGCAGCGTTTTCAGCGCGCCGTTCACTTTCTCACGCAGTTCGTCGCTGCCTTTCGGGAAGGCGATGCCGTATTGCTGCGCTTCCAGAGACTCACCTACCGCTTTAAACTGACCATTGCCCGCGGTTTTGATGAAATAGAGGATGTTTGGCGTATCGTGCAGAACGGCGTCTGCGCGGTTGGTGCCCAGTTCCATGTAGGCGTTATCGATGTTCGGGAACTGACGCAGATCTTTGGTTTTGATGTTTGCTTTCGCGTAATCGACAGAACCGGTGCCGCTCTTCACCGCAACCACTTTGCCGTCGAGGTCTTTCACGCTTTTCACATCGTTGTTATTGGCTTTCACCATGACCAACAGACCGCTTTTGTAATAGCCGTCAGAGAAGTCGATCGCTTTTTTACGTTCGTCGGTGATCGTGATGCCTGCCAGCGCCAGGTCGACGTTTTTGGTTTGCAACGCCGGGATGATGCCGCTGAAATCCATCGGTTTCAGGGTGTAGTCCAGATTCAGCTCTTTCGCGACAGCGGCCCACAGATCCACATCAAAGCCAACGTATTTGTCGCCCTGTTTGAATTCAAACGGAACGAACGCCGTGTCGGTTGCCACGACGAGTTTCTTATCCGCGGCGTGAGAAGACACCGCAAAAGCCAGGGTAAGTGCAGCCAGTGAAACTTTTAATACAGACTTCATAGCATTTCCTTTTATATCCACGGGGCGATCCCCTGCGAGAACATATGGCGTAATGAAAGAATCGTGCCAATTATGCAACTCATTGTTTTAAAAAGAAGGCGTTTCATTTTAATGCACAATAAGCGTGGCAAAACTGACGGATTGCACCGTTTTGGGGCACTGATTTAGTGCAGACCGAATCAGGTGCAAACGGTATGACTATTTAGCGCAAAAATTGTTGCTAAAACAATCTCTCGTTAACGATTGTGTGAGGTGATTATTACAAATATTTTACTTTACGGCAGGGCGGAAGAAATTTGATGCACTATAAAAGTGCAAAACCCCCGCCGAAGCGAGGGTTCATAGGTCTTACTTATCATGCTGCTTATTCGATGTTGGCTTCGATGAACCACAGGAATTTATCGAGGTCGCGGGAAGCAGCGGTAAAGATATCAGCAGTGTCTTCGTCTTTGGCTTCGCTGATGGCTTTACGGACGTCATTGGCGACAACAGAGTAACGATCCGCCAGCTCTTTCAGGTGATCCTGAACGCTATGGATATCCAGCGGATAGCTTTTCAGCGGTGTTTTGCTGTTAATCACTTGCGTTGTCCCTAATGCCACGCCACCCAGCTGTACGGCACGTTCTGCCATGGTATCAAGGTGGTCGGTCAGCGCTGTACGGAAGCCATCCAGCATCTCATGTACGGCAATAAAGTTAGCACCGCGCATATTCCAGTGAGCCTGCTTAGTGATCAGTGACAGGTCAATGAACTGGATCACCTGACGATTCAGCAACTCAACCGTCGCTTTCTTATCGCTGTCTGATACATCGTTGCGGGTATAAAGCAGATTAGACGCTTTCGTTTTTACCAGTTTAGCGGTACTCATAATCTCATATCCTCTTGATGTTTTGTGTCCCAGGTAATTAACGAAACTAAGTATAGCACCGGTTTTTCATTTTGCTTTTCTGTCTGTGCCTATCACTTTAATAGTGCAGAAAGTGTTTAATATTGAAAATGATTAAAAATCAATATGTTATTAAATTAAGCGTCAGCATGTTAATAATTCTCATTCACTATGAGCGATAAACATAAATAGGTTTGCAGGCAGCAGAAAAATAGCGGAGATAATAATAATGAGAAGGATAAAAGCAATATTCTGCATGATTATGCAAATCATGCAGAATTGTAACGTTAATTAATGTCGACTTGCTGAATTTTCGTTTCTCGCCGGATGGTGAGCGTGGACCCCATCGAGGCGGCAATGATGGCGGCTAATGCCAGAAGCTGCACCAGCGTCAGCGTTTCTCCCAGGAAAATCATCCCCGAAACGGCAGCCAGCGCGGGCTCCATGCTCATCAGCGTCCCAAACGTTCGCGTGGGCAGTCGCGTCAGCGCGATCATTTCCAGCGAGTAGGGCAGCGCCGTTGACAGCACGGCGACAGCCAGACCCAGCGGGAGAATCGACCAGTGCCATAATGCCTCTCCCGCCTGTAGCGCGCCAACCGGAACGAAAACGATCGCCGCAATGAGCGAGCCTACCGCCACGGTCGCGGGGCCGTGTTCTTCACCCGCCCGCTGCCCGGTCAGAATATAGATAGCCCAGCAGGCGCCTGCGCCGAGCGCCAGCGCGGCACCCGTTAAATCAACATGCGATACGCCCTGACCAAGCGGTAACAGGAACCAGAGTCCAAGCACGGCCAGCACAACCCAGATGAAATCGACAGGCCGTCTGGACGAGAACAGCGCGACCGCCAGCGGCCCGGTGAACTCCAGCGCAACGGCGATGCCGAGCGGCACCGTCTCAATCGACAGGTAAAACAGGTAGTTCATCCCGCCAAGCGACAGACCGTAAAACAGGAGCGGCAGCCGCTGTTCTCTGGCAAAGCGCAGACGCCAGGGCTTAAAGAACGCAATCAGGATTAGCGTGCCTAGTGCCAGACGCAGTGCGGTAACGCCCGGCGCCCCGACGAGAGGGAACAGCGATTTCGCCAGCGAGGCTCCGCTCTGAATAGAGGACATCGCAATGAGCAAAACCAAAATAGGCAGCCAGACTGGCTTACGTGACGACCCCGGCATCCTTTCTCCTGTCAATTAATGTCAATCGAAGTAAAAAAGGCAGTGTAATAGAAATAACCTCTGACGGTTGAGTATTCGTTGAAAAAAAATCCCGGAGAATCCGTAAAATATCGATGAATTGATGGATTAATAAACTGCGTAATTAGGAATTATCTGGATGAATGTACCATATTGTGCGCGTAATAATGGTGCGCTTCACCGGAAAAGTGATGTTATTTGAAAGAGATAGCGGGTTATGGAAATGTTCTGTTACACGAAAAGACCCGTTAGACATCGCGAATCGCAAAGAGTTTCTCATCAATTTTTGATATATTTATAACTTAGGATTTACTTGAAGCACATTTGAGGTGGTTATGAAAAAAATTGCATGTCTTTCAGCACTGGCCGCTGTTCTGGCTATTTCCGCAGGTACTGCTGTAGCTGCTACTTCTACCGTTACGGGTGGTTACGCTCAGAGCGATGCTCAGGGCGCAGCGAACAAAATGAACGGTTTTAACCTGAAGTATCGCTACGAGCAGGACAACAACCCGCTGGGCGTAATCGGTTCCTTCACCTACACAGAAAAAGATCGTACTAACGGTGCTGGCGATTACAACAAAACTCAGTACTACGGCCTCACCGCCGGCCCTGCTTACCGTCTGAACGACTGGGCAAGCATCTACGGTGTTGTTGGTGTGGGTTACGGTAAATTCCAGACTGCTGCCACTCCGGCTGACAAACACGACACCAGCGACTACGGTTTCTCCTACGGTGCCGGTTTGCAGTTCAACCCGATCGAAAACGTTGCGCTGGACTTCTCTTATGAGCAGAGCCGTATCCGTAACGTGGACGTCGGCACCTGGATCGCCGGTGTTGGTTACCGCTTCTAATCACTTCGGTGATATGAAAAATCCGCCCCGAGGGGCGGATTTTTTTTGTCTGATGTGTAGGCCGGATAAGGTATTTATGCCGCCATCCGGCAATGCCTGATGGCGACGCTGAGGCGTCTTATCAGGCCTACAACATTATCAGGACTACAGGTTAGCGCTGTTTGGTACTAAAAATATCCGTACCCAGATGGTTGTAATCCACCTTCTGCAACTTGAAGTTGGTGATGAAGACCGGTCCGGCTTTCTGCTCAGAGATAAAACGGTATTTGGTTTTAATCTCTTTCGCGCTGATCCCCGTCCATTGCGAGAAAAAGCCTAAGAAATCATTTGCCGAGCGGCGCGCTTTAATCACGCGATGCGCTTTGTCATCGCTGGAAAGTACCATAAACGGCACCTGAAAATTCTGCTGATACCTGTCGTCATGCGCCAGATACTGCACCTCTTTCCCGCGCTCTTTAAATGCGAGGCCATGATCCGAGAAGTAGACCATAGAGAAGCTGTCGCCGCTGTTACGCAACTGCGCGTACAGTTTTCCCAGCAACGCGTCCGTTTGGGTCATGGTGTACAGGTAGCAAGAGGTCTCTTTCGACTGCACGAAAACGTCGTATTTTCCCTGCGTGCGATCGCAGGCCTGCGGGTGCGAGCCCATCAGGTGCAGCACGATTAACTGCGGCTGCGTGCGTTCTGTCTCCAGTACCTGAGCGGTCATTTTTAACAGCGCATCGTCACGCGTATTCTTGTCAGCTTCGAAGTCTCCGCTTTTCAGGAAGTGCGCTTCATCGGCACGTTTCGCGATGCTGGCGATAGCCGTATCGTATTCGCCGATTTGCCCCTGATTCGAGAACCACCAGGTCTGGAAACCGGCACGGTTGGCCAGCGTCACAAAGTTATCCTGGAATTGCGGCTTGTTGTCGACCACGCGGTTGAGCGTTAAACCGAGCGATTTTTGCGTTGAGCCGCTGGCGGCAACGTAATCCATGAAAAAATAACCGTTGGCGGTACTGGCGAACGGGGTGTTATCCCAGTGACCGCCGAATGCGCCCATTGCGTCACGCCGCGCGCTTTCACCGATCACCACCACGTAGGTATGGTATCGGGGCTTAACCGCAGTGACCGTCCAGGTATCTTTCATCCCGGACAGCTTCGCCATCCGCTCTTGCTCCTCAATCACCTCATTGTTGTTGACGATGACATCCTTCACGAAGCGAAAAACCGGGTAGCCGGTGTCTTTTAATTTAAACACGCCGCCCCACGCCAGGTTTTGCACCGGCGCGACAAAGAAGGCGATGACGCTGAACAGCAGACACACGCTGTCCACAATGCGCCAGGCTTTTTTCTCCGTCTCTTGCTTACGGCGAACGGCAATCACGCCCAGCGCAAAGATAAAGAGGCCTACCAGATAGTTGTACCACGGGAAGATGGTCAGGATTTCGGTGGACTCTTCCACATTGGTCGAATGCAGCGCCAGCAGCGTATTAAAGTTTGGCGAGCCGTAGGCCTGGCCGAACGGAAAATACATGGCGGCGATCAGCGAGCATAGCCCGAACAACACCTTTTGCGCGCGCGGCGCGGTGCGCCAGAGCAACAGCAATAGGCAGGTAAAGGCCGCTGTATAGAACAGGCTAAACGGGTAGCCCGACGCGAGGTTAATCAGCAGCGACTGTAAAAAGTAGAAGCCAGTCCACGGGCTAATGGCCCTGCTGCGGGCAATAAGCGAGTCTTTGAGGGTTAAATTCATATGCCACTATTGCAAAAACGCCATGTGCTCACCCTGGCGTTAAGGGTCAATACCTGCCGGAAAGTGCGTGAAGAGGGGATGGGGTCCGCATCTGCGAGCCGCAATATATGCAGGGCTGCGCAACGATAGAGCGTGTGTATAAGAAGGTCAACTACTACAAGGAAAATGTTTTGCGAAGGGGGCAGCAAAACCGACAAAAAGAAAGGGTATTGAGATAAAACACAGCGCAGAGCGCGCCTTGATGGCCGAGAAGATGGCGTCAAAATGGAGCGGCGTACCGCGACGCCGCGTTATTTTGACGAGGGCTGATCCTGCTCGGGTTTGCCGTTGATCATGTCACACAGCATGGACAGCAGCATTAACCGTACTTTAAAGGGAGAGTGGCTAAACACGCGCATACACCTCTTAAATTCGTTCATAGAAACCTCCTGACTTTACGATCCCATCGATCCGTGAGGGATGCCTGCATTACATACAGATATAGCACAGGCTATATTATATAGCTATTGCTAAAACGTTAAATTTTTGAGCCTGTGCAACTCTGGTTTACAATGGGCCCACTCCAGCCAGATGCAATTAACGCGTCACAGTAACGAGGAAGCAGAATGAGTCGTCGCGCAGGTACGCCAACAACAAAAAAAGTGACGCAATTAGTGAATGTCGAAGAACACGTCGAAGGGTTCCGCCAGGTCAGGGAAGCGCATCGCCGTGAACTGATTGATGACTACGTTGAGCTGATTTCCGATTTAATTATCGAGGTCGGTGAAGCGCGCCAGGTTGATATGGCGGCGCGACTTGGCGTTTCCCAGCCGACGGTCGCCAAGATGCTCAAGCGTCTGGCGTCGGTAGGGCTTATCGAAATGATCCCCTGGCGCGGGGTATTCCTGACCGCAGAAGGAGAGAAGCTGGCGCAGGAAAGCCGTGAACGCCACCAGATCGTGGAAAACTTTTTACTGGTGCTGGGCGTCAGCCCGGAAATCGCACGCCGCGATGCGGAAGGGATGGAGCACCATGTAAGCCAGGAAACGCTTGAGGCTTTCCGCCTGTTTACACAAAAGCACGGAACGCCTTCTGAATGAGTTTTCCTTTTCTGCGGGCATTAAGACGCGATCGTTTCCTGCTGTTATTACTCCTTGTCGGGGCCGGACTCAGTCTGTTCGTCCCGTTTACTCCCCGCACCTGGCCGGGTGCAATTGACTGGCACACCATTATTACGCTGAGCGGTTTGATGCTGCTGACCAAAGGCGTTGAGCTGAGCGGATATTTTGATGTGCTGGGCCGCAGAATGGTTCGTCGTTTTAAAACGGAACGCCGTCTGGCAATGTTTATGGTGCTGGCGGCGGCGGTGCTGTCAACGTTCCTGACCAACGATGTGGCGCTGTTTATCGTCGTTCCGCTGACTATTACCCTGAAAAGACTGTGTGCGATTCCGGTAAACCGGCTGATTATCTTTGAGGCGCTGGCGGTCAACGCCGGTTCGCTGCTCACGCCGATTGGCAATCCGCAAAATATTTTGTTGTGGGGGCGTTCTGGTCTCTCATTTGCGGCTTTTGTCTGGCAGATGGCGCCGCTTGCCGCCGTGATGATGCTGACGCTGTTGGTGCTGTGCGGCCTTTGTTTTCCGGGGAAGGCGTTGCAGTACCATACCGGTACGCGCGCCCCTGAGTGGCAACCGCGCCTGGTGTGGAGCTGCCTTGGGTTGTATATCGTGTTTCTGACCGCGCTTGAACTGAAGCAGGAACTCTGGGGGCTGGCGATTGTGGCGGCAGGGTTCATCGTCCTGGCGCGCCGCGTGGTACTGAGCGTCGACTGGACGTTGCTGCTGGTGTTTATGGCGATGTTTATCGACGTGCATTTATTGATACAGCTACCGGTGTTACAGGGCGTACTGCGCCATGTTGAAACGCTCTCTGCGCCGGGGCTTTGGCTGACTGCGCTCGGTCTGTCGCAGTTTATCAGCAATGTGCCCGCCACGATTTTATTGCTCAACTACGTTCCGCCGACCGCGTTGCTGGCCTGGGCGGTCAATATCGGTGGTTTTGGTTTGCTACCGGGATCGCTGGCGAATCTGATTGCATTGCGGATGGCAAATGATCGGCGTATCTGGTGGCGGTTTCATTGGTATTCGTTGCCGATGCTGCTCTGGGCGGCGCTGGTGGGATATGGATTGTTGTTGCTGAAGTGATGGCCCGATGGCGCTACGCTTATCGGGCCGACGCGGTAGGCCAGGTAAGGCGAGAGTCGCCACCCGGCACATTGCTCTGATCAGTTCAGACGGACCGGCATACCGGAACGGTTCTGAACGGCCTGCTCAACCACAGACTGATCGACATCAGGCTGGCTGGTGACGCTCTGAACGCTTTTGTTCAGGTTAATCGGTACGATCTCGCCGCCTTCGAACTGCGCTTCCGTGGTAGACAGAGGGTTATGGACTTCAATGTAACGGCTGCCATCTGGCTCAGTGGTCGCTTTCACCGGCTCGTCGATAAACTGTACGCGGGTGCCGACCGGCACATTTTCAAACAGGAACTTGATGTCGTCGTTACGCAGACGGACGCAGCCGTGGCTGACGCGCAGGCCGATACCGAAGTTGGCGTTGGTGCCATGAATCGCATACAGACGACCAATGTACAGCGCGTACAGACCCATCGGGTTATCCGGGCCAGCCGGCACGACGGCTGGCAGCGGTTCGCCCGCCGCGCGGTATTCGGCATGCATTTTCGCCGTCGGCGTCCAGGTCGGGCCTGCTTTCTTACGCTCAACTTTCGTTGTCCAGTTGATTGGCGTGTCTTTCCCTAACTGACCGATACCAATCGGCAGGACGATCACCGTGTTGGTGCCTTTCGGGTAGTAGTACAGACGCATTTCCGCACTGTTAATGACAATGCCTTCATGCACGGTGTCCGGCAGGATCAACTGCTGAGGAATGTTCAGCACCGTACCGCCTTTTGGCAGGAAGGTATCAACACCCGGGTTCGCTTCCAGCATGTTAGACAGCCCCATCTGGTATTCAGCCGCAAAATACTCCAGCGGTTGGGTATTGCCTTCCGGGATAGTGATCACCTGGTTTTGACCAACGACGCGACTGCCATCGGTCGGTAAAGGATAAGTCACCGCTGAGGCGGTGCTGCAAAAGCCAACTACAGCGAGGGCCGCCGCGAAAAACGTTGTTAATTTCATATTCATGTTATGCGAGATTCAGTGCCTGGCAGGCTATTGGGTTGAGAATTCTGTCATGTTGGGAGCGCATTATATGTGCATTCCCGTTAAGTGGGAATTCAGATGTGTACGAAATCACATTTTTTTCCCGTGAGGACAATTTTAGCGGCTTACCGTGAGGCGCGATCTTATTTAAGACTTGTGGCATAATAAGCGGTTTGTCACATATTTTTCAGGATACGCCAGTGTTAGTTTCCAGCAACGTCACCATGCAGTTCGGCAGCAAGCCGCTGTTTGAAAATATTTCCGTCAAATTTGGCGGCGGCAACCGTTACGGCCTGATTGGCGCCAACGGTAGCGGTAAATCCACCTTTATGAAAATCCTCGGCGGCGATCTCGAACCGACGCTGGGCAACGTCTCTCTCGATCCGAACGAGCGTATCGGTAAGCTGCGCCAGGATCAGTTTGCCTTCGAAGAGTTCAGCGTACTCGACACAGTGATCATGGGGCATGTTGAGCTGTGGGAAGTGAAACAGGAACGCGACCGCATCTACGCGCTGCCGGAAATGAGCGAAGAAGATGGCTATAAAGTGGCCGATCTGGAAGTGAAATACGGCGAAATGGATGGTTACTCTGCCGAAGCGCGCGCGGGCGAACTGCTGCTGGGCGTGGGGATTCCGGTTGAGCAGCACTACGGCCCGATGAGCGAAGTCGCGCCGGGCTGGAAGCTGCGTGTCCTGCTGGCGCAGGCGCTGTTTTCCGACCCCGATATCCTGCTGCTTGATGAACCGACCAACAACCTCGACATCGACACGATCCGTTGGCTGGAGCAGGTACTGAACGAACGTGACAGCACCATGATCATCATTTCGCACGACCGTCACTTCCTGAATATGGTGTGCACCCACATGGCGGATCTGGATTACGGCGAACTGCGCATTTACCCGGGTAACTACGATGAGTATATGACTGCCGCCACCCAGGCGCGTGAACGCCTGCTGGCCGATAACGCCAAGAAAAAGGCGCAGATTGCAGACCTGCAATCTTTCGTCAGCCGCTTTAGCGCTAACGCGTCTAAGTCTCGCCAGGCAACGTCTCGTGCCCGTCAGATTGATAAAATTAAGCTTGATGAGGTGAAGGCCTCCAGCCGTCAGAACCCGTTCATCCGTTTTGAACAGGATAAGAAGCTGTTCCGTAACGCGCTGGAAGTGGAAGCGCTCGCGAAAGGCTTTGATAACGGACCGCTGTTCAAGGGCGTTAATCTGTTGCTGGAAGTGGGCGAAAAGCTTGCGGTACTCGGGACTAACGGCGTGGGTAAATCCACGTTGCTGAAAACGCTGGTGGGCGATCTGGCGCCGGATAACGGCACCGTGAAATGGTCAGAGAACGCGCGCATTGGGTATTACGCGCAGGATCACGAATATGAGTTCGAAAATGACCTGACGGTGTTTGAATGGATGAGTCAGTGGAAGCAGGAAGGCGATGACGAGCAGGCTGTACGCAGCATTCTTGGCCGTCTGTTGTTCAGCCAGGACGATATCAGAAAACCGGCGAAGGTGCTCTCCGGTGGTGAAAAAGGGCGTATGTTGTTCGGTAAGCTGATGATGCAGAAACCGAATATCCTGGTGATGGACGAACCGACCAACCACCTGGATATGGAATCGATCGAATCGCTGAACATGGCGCTGGAGATGTATCAGGGCACCCTGATTTTCGTTTCTCACGACCGTGAGTTTGTTAGCTCGCTGGCGACGCGCGTGCTGGAAATTACGCCGCAGCGTGTGGTGGACTTCAGCGGCAACTACGAAGATTATCTGCGTAGTAAAGGGATCGACGGCTAAAAAAAAGCCCGGTGGCGCTACGCTTACCGGGCCTACGCTACAGTTTGTAGGCCGGATAAGGCGAAGCCGCCACCCGGCAATCAACAACTCACTACAACACCCACTCACTCCCTTCAACGCCATTCACCCGCAGCGTGCGTTTTTCCCCCGCCGGTAACGATACCTGCAACGCGTTCCATGCCGGACGATAGTCGCCACGCGCGTTGATCTTCAGGTTGACTGTCGCCCCATCGCACACCATCTCCCACTCCACCCACAGGGCATTGCCCGTCTGATAACCCCAGCTTTCGCCATCGTCTTCAAACAGCAGACCGGACGTTGTCCCCACGCCTTTGACCGGGAACAGTTTCAGCTCGCGGGTATCGTCGCGTTCAGCGCTGACATGGGTGATCCGTTCGCTCAGCGGCAGACCTGCACCAGCGCGTACCAGCAGCGGCAGTTTTTCCAGCGGCGCGTTCAGCGTGATCCACTGGCCGCCAGAGAACCATTCGTGGCTATCGAAATCGTACCAGCCGGTTTCGTTATCCGGCAGCCAGACGCGGCGTTCACGTTGACCGGGTTCCACCACGCTCGCCACCAGAATATCGCGGCCAAGCAGGAAGTCGTCGCACTCTGCGAAGGTTTGCGCGTCGTGCTCGTGGTCGAGGAAAGTGGGGCGCAGCATCGGCTCGTCGTCGGCGTGCGCCTGCCACAGCAGCGTGTAGAAGTAGGGCAGCAGACGGTAACGTAGCTCAATCGCGCTACGAATCGCCGGCGTCACGCCCGGGTACATCCACGGCTCATTCACCGTATGATCGTCATTCCATGAGTGGATGGTAAAGCGAGGGTGCATCACGCCGTTCTGTACCCAACGCACGAACAGCTCCGCATCCGGTTTATCGCCAGAGAAACCGCCGACGTCGTGACCCACGTTATACAGCCCGGACAGACTCATCCCCAGCCCCATGCGGGTGTTGTAGCGCAGGGTATCCCAGCTGGTGCGGTTATCGCCGCTCCAGGTTTGCACGTAACGCTGCATCCCGGCGCAGCCGGAACGGGAGATCAGGTACGGGCGTTTTTCCGGCGCAAAGCGCTGCTGCGCTTCCAGCGAGGCGCGCATCATCAACAGCGGCATGACCGGGCGAATATGTTTGATGGCGATTTCGCGGCCAAAGCCGTGGCAGCGGGCTTCGCCATCCCACACTTCAAACTCGTTGTTGTCGTTCCAGGTGGAGTCGATCCCCATCTCCAGCAACTGTGTGGTGACGCCTTCCTGCCACCAGGCGACGGTTTGCGGATTGGTGAAATCAAGGTTAGAACCTTCGTCATCCCAGAAACTTGAACGTTCCGGCGCGTCGGTTTCCGAATCCCGAATGAACAGCCTTCTTTCCGCGACTTCGTTGTAGCGCGGGTGATCCTGCAACAGACACGGTTTAATGTTGGCCGCCAGCTTCAACCCCGCATCGTGGAATGCCTGGGTCATCACTTTCGGCTGCGGCACCTTGTCGTAGTTCCAGTTAAAGACGTAGCGTTTGCCGTTAATGGAGGTGTAGCCAGATGAAAGCTGGAACGAATCGCACGGAATCGCGTGTTCATTGCACAGACGGATAAAGTTCATCAGCTGGTTTTGCGCGTCCGGCGCATCGGTGTAATGCATGGTCGAGCCGCTGTAACCCAGGCTCCACTTCGGCCCGAACAGGGTTTTCCCCGTCAGGCGCACAAAGGCTTTGGTGACATCCAGCACGCGCTTGCCGGTAAAGATGTAGTAATCGATATCGCCCGCTTCCGCCTGCCAGCGGCGATAGGCAGTGTGATAGTTGTCGATTTCATTGCCCAGATCCAGCCAGCAGCTGCTCAGGTTGTCGTAAAACAGACCGTAGCTGACGTCATCGCGGCGGGCGATGGTGAATGGAATATGTTTGTACAGCGGATCGGTGCTGACCGCGTTATAGCCCATTGCGTCAAGGTTGCGCATCTCATAGCGTTGGCCGTTGCGTTGCAGGTCGCCCGCTTTCTCGCCCAGACCGTAAAAACGTTCATCTTTACGGCGGCTTAAATAGTGCGCTACGCCGTCGCCGTGAGCGTTCAGCAGATAGGCGCTGGTGGGGCGGTCGTTGACCAGCGGCTGCCAGTCGCCCGTTTCATCGCGATAGTGCCACTCCAGCCACAGCGGCTGGTGGACGGTCACGCGCAGTTGCTCAGTAGCGACAATCAGCGCGCCATCCTGCTGCGTCAGTTGCCAGGCCGGGCAGCTAAAGCCGCTTACATCTTCGCGGCTGCGGCCTTCCCACGGCACATCCTGCGCCGGGGCGATACTCCAGGTTCTGTCTAATGCCAGTTCGCCTTTACGTTTGATCAGCACGCGAAACAGATTTTCTTCCAGTACGTACAGGCACAGATGGTGTTGACCATCGACCAGCAGTTCCAGATGATGGGCCGACTGTTTCTCTACAATCCAGTTTTTCAGGGTTTTCATACGCAATACATCCACTATCAGGCGCGCTTGGCGCGACGTTCAGCAATAAATGCCACCAGGAAAACAGCGCCAATCAGGTCAAAGAACCCCATGGCGATAAAGAGCGGGTTAAAGCCGATTTTGTCGGCGGTAACGCCAATTAACAGAGAGAAGAGGAAGCTGGCGATCCACGCCGCAGAGCCGCGCATTCCGTTGACGGTCGCCATCTGGCCTTTATCAAACGACTCCACGACCAGTGCGCTCAGCATGCAGGAGATGATCTGATGACCGAAGCCGCCGATGGAGATCAGCACGATGGTGATATACGGATCGCGGGTAATGGCCACGATGCCGAGAGAAATCATCAGAAACGCGCCGGTCACGGAGCTTGCCACCACGGAGTTAACGCGAGAGCAGCCAAACAGACGGGTATACAGGCGGGTGAGGTAGCCGCTCGCCACGCTGCCGAGATCGGCGGCGAGGAACGGCAGCCAGGCGAACATGGCGATCTGCTTCAGATCCATACCGTGTTCCTTCGCCAGATACAGCGGTACCCAGAAGCTCAGCACCGCCCAGGCCGGTTCTGCCATAAAGGCCGGGATCGCGATACCGTAGAAACGTTTATTTTTCGACACGGTTTTCAGCGCGGTCAGGAAGGGCAGTTTCACGGCCGGAGGCTCGTTATCCTGCTTGATATACTCCAGCTCCTCTCCACTCAGGTTCGGGTGCTGTTCCGGGTTATGGTAGAACGCCCACCACAGGATCACCCACAGCAGCGCCAGCACGCCGGTAAACATAAATGCGCCCTGCCAGCCGAATGAGGCGTGCGCGAAGTAGATGATTGGCGGCGCCAGCATGGCGCCAATTGAGAAGCCGACGCCCGCCCAGCCCGCAGCGACCGGACGCTCTGATTTCGGGAACCATTCGCCGATGGTTTTGGCGTTGGCTGGCGTAGCGGCCGCTTCAGATGCGCCCATAAAGAAGCGCAAAATTGCCAGATGCAGCCAGCTTCCGGCGCCCGCGTGGAAGATACACATCAGCGCCCAGATCCCGGCGCAGACCATAAAGCCAATCTTCAGGCCAATCACATCGATCAGCCAGCCGCACAGGGGCTGGAAAATGGTGTAGGCAATCTGGAACGCGCCGACAATCCAGGAGTATTGCTCGGTGGTGATCCCCAGACTCTCTTTTAGCTCCGGCGCCAGGATACCCAGCGAGTTACGCGTGATGTAGTTAACGGTCACACCCAGTAAGAACAGCACCAGCACATACCAGCGCAAATTTTTGATGACGCGGCGGGTTTTACTCGCGGCGACAGTGTTATTGATGTCCTGACTCATTTCTTTTCTCCACAAGACGGACGGTAGGGGAAATAAACGTTTGGGTGTCACACAAATATTGTTATCTCATTGAAAGTTATCTTTTTATTTATTCTTAGTTGCTATACAACTAGTATGTAAGTTGTGTGACAAGTTCAGGTTAAGTGAGAAAATGGGCGGGCAATAGCGGATTTTGTGCAAGTTTTCTCATTACTAACGGTATCGCTCTGGCAAGATGGGCGTTAAGCCAGTTATTTCCCTGTTTGTGCGTTATGAAAATTTTTTCATTTAGCAAATGGAGCAAGATCACAAAATGGATAAAAGGCTCAAAATCAGCGAAATTGCCGCGCGGACGCAGCTTTCCGTCAGCACCGTTTCCCGCGTGCTGGCGGGGAAGGCAAATACCAGTGAAAAAGCGCGCAACAAAGTGCTGGAGTGCGCGCGGGAGCTGGGCGTCATGGACGGGATGGCGGCAGGCAGGCTGTTGCTGAATAGTCTGGTGGTCTTTGCGCCGCAGCGGGCGTTTGATGAGCGGTCCGACATCTTTTACTACCGCGTGATTCAGAACGTGAGTAAAGGACTGACGGCGTATGAAGTACGGCTGCGTTATTGCGCGCTTGAGGAGCTGGACAGTGACGCGCAGCTTTTCCTCGCGCGGATGAACGAAGCGGAAACGCAGGCGGCGATTTTGTTAGGGATTGACGATCCGCATATTCACGATTTGGCGGTGGACGTGGGGAAACCCTGCGTACTGATTAATTGCCGCGACCAGCGAATGCGTTTGCCAGCCGTTTCGCCCGATCACCGCGCCATTGGCGAACTTGCCGCTGATTATCTTTTTTCAATGGGGCATCGCGACGTGATGACGGTGCTCTGCCTGCGTCGCTACACGATGGAGCTGCGTCTGGCCGGCATTCGCGACGCCTGGCAAACCCATAATCTGAAATTTAACGATAAGCGGGATTTACTGGTATCGCCGAGTTTCAGTGCGAAAGAGGCGGAGCAGCGGGTCAGCGAATGGCTGGCGAATACGCCGGATAAGGCGTTGCCGACGGCGTTTTTGGTCGGCGGTGATTTTATGGCGGCGGGCGTCATCAGCGCGTTGCAAAAGCGCGGCCTTCGCGTGCCGCAGGATGTGTCGGTGATGAGTATTGACGGCTTTAATCTGGCGGAAATTCAGGATGTGCCGTTAACAGCAGTGCATGTGCCGCGCGATGAGCTGGGGACGGAGGCGGTACATATGCTGCAACAACGTCTGGTTCGTCCGAATGCGCCAATCGGTACGCTGTTGCTGAACGGCACGTTGACGGTGCGGGAGTCGGTGCGGCGGATACGTCCAGGGAAACGACGCACCGCCGTAGAGCGGGAAGGGCTGTATGACGCTTAGCTCATGCCCAGCGCGCGTTTTCCGTGAACGTTCAGATCGCTCAGCGTAAAACGGTCTTCCCAGTTTGTTTCGTAATCTTCACGCGGGAAATCGCCTGGCGATGCGCCCGTTTCCAGCGCGGCTTTGACCTTGTGCGCGTAAGCCAGGTTTTTCTCGCACATCGGCGCGGCGGGGATGTACATCACGTTCCCCCATCCTTGCTGATTTTCCACCGGCGCGACGGAGTGGATCACATCGCAATGCCACCAGACGGAGTCCCCGGCCTCCAGTTGCGGAATACTGGTCAATGCCTCAATCAGCAGCGGATGCCATTGTTGCGAAACCGGCAGCACCCGGCCTGGCGCAACGCCGCACAGTTCATCTTCAGGAACGTCATCCAGCAGGGGGCGTAACAGGATATACGCCATCGCTTCTGGAATCGGCACCACATGCAGCAAGCCCTGGCCCGGCAGCATATCTGACAGCGCCGTCCACCCCTGGAAGGTGCGGAAAACCGAGCATTTGGTGGTGTTATCGACCGTATACTCTTCGACTTCGGTACGGTAGGCGGCATGCCAGGGATCGTACTTTTCCAGCTCGCCGTTAAAGATACTGGCGAAAACCCGTTGATAGGCGGGCAGCAGCCAGCGTTCCAGCGCGCCGGAATCGGTATGCGCCCCCAGACCTTTTGAGGTGGTGCCGGGTGGGCGGCGGCGGATGCGATCCGGGTAGATCACGCTGATATCCGGGTTGAACCACTGTCTGCCGTCACTTTCAAATGTCCACAGCCGATTAAGGAAAGACTGAACGTTCGCCATCTCTTCGCTCTGACGAGCCTGCATCTGCGCCTGCGACCAGTAAATCGGATAAATTTCAGGACGGGAGGCGGTTAATGTGCCGAAGAAGTTATCGCCGGGACCTTTGTACACCTCATCAAAATGGTTGCGATCCAGATAATCCAGCATGGATTGATCCCATGCCAGCGCCTGTTCCCGCGGGAAATGGCCCTTAATGACCGCGCATCCACGCCGCTTGATCTGTTCACGCTGCGCTGCCGTGATGGCGCCGGACTGGATATCCGCGTAAGACAGCACAGGCCAGACGGCATCGCCCTGCGCTTTGAGCGTATTGATTTCCGCCACGCGTGTGGCAATCACCTCGCTGAGCCTGTCAAAAACGCCCTGCACATCACCGAGCTGCGCCCGCAACGCCTGCTTCATCTGCCGGATCGCCGCTTTATGCTCTGCCGGTAATGTATCGCTTGTGAAGGTTAAAGCCATAACCACCTCGCATTGACTTTCATTCGAAACTTAAATTAATTACAAATGACAATATAAGTTATAAATAAGTTAATGCAAGTTTAAAAGCTTGATGCGGTACGCAGAATGGAAAAGCAGGGGGAAACCGGAGCAGCGCTCCGGTATCTGGAATCAGACGTTAAAAGGCGGGGCGTTATCCAGTACGGCCTGAATCACGTTTAACGCCCCCTGATGGTTGTTATCATCGGTATGATAACGGCTGAGGGCTTTGATGTTGTCTGCGGCGTTCGCCATCGCGAAAGCGTACCGCGCCATTTTCAGCATTTCCGCATCGTTGTCGCTGTCGCCAATCGCCACCACGTTTTGCGGCGAAAGATCCCAGCGTTTCAACAGACGGCTGATGCCGTTCGCTTTGTGTAATCCCGGTATGATTAAGTCGATGAAGCCGAAGCCGCTGGTCACGGGTTTCATAATGCCGTCCAGCGACGTATGCAGCGCATCAACCACGAAGGGGATCTGCTGGTCTGGCAGGTTCAGTGAAAACTTAAACAGAACATCGTCAATGTCCTGGTAATCTTTCACGGGTTGCAGGCGGTGGTAGTGCTTCGACATCAGCGCCACAAACGATTCCGGCGCATGTTTGCTGACATAAGCGCTTTTCAGGCCGCAGGCGACAAAATTAAGCTGCTTATCTTTTAACAGCTCGCCAATCACAATACGGGACTCATGCCGGGTCAGTTCGCCATGAAACAGCTGCTTGCCATGCTCATAAACCAGCGCGCCATTTTCCGCGACGAAGGAAATTTCGTCTTTCAGCTCGGGGAAAAAGGAAATAAGTTGGTAATACTGATTGCCGCTGGCGACGACAAATTCGATGCCGCGTTTTTTTAGTTCCTGATACTGCGCCATAAATCGTGCGTGATCGTACTTTTTGGCGTCGTCGAGAAA
The DNA here is from genome assembly GCF_030333505.1 of Citrobacter sp. CK189. Taxonomy (NCBI): domain Bacteria; kingdom Pseudomonadati; phylum Pseudomonadota; class Gammaproteobacteria; order Enterobacterales; family Enterobacteriaceae; genus Citrobacter; species Citrobacter sp. CK189. The sequence continues at coordinate 184,059 of NZ_JAOWFV010000036.1, forward strand.
AGTTCCGTCCATATCAGTGACGATAACTTTAACGGTCATACATTGCTCCTGGCTCAAAACTGCGACCAGAAACATTCTAATAACAAGGTGACGGGGAGCACAAATTTAATTTCGAATGAAAGTCAGAAAGCCGGGTGGCGCTTCGCC
>NZ_JAOWFV010000036.1:184212-306731 GCF_030333505.1 Citrobacter sp. CK189
CCGGCCTACGGGGGAATATGTAGGCCGGGTAAAGCGAAGCGCCACCGGGCGTATTTTTACAACATATGCTCAGTACGGGCGATGATATCGTCCTGCGCATCCGGCGACAGCGCGGTAAAGAAGGCGGAATAACCGGCCACCCTGACCACCAGATCGCGATACTGATCCGGGTGCTTTTTCGCGTCCAGCAGCGTTTCGCGCGACACGATGTTGTACTGAATATGCCAGCCTTTATGCACTTCGAAGAAAGTGCGCAGCAGTACCATCAGCTTCTGCTTGTCGGATTCGTTCTCCAGCGTCGCCGGGTTCAGCTTCTGGTTGAGCAACACGCCGCCGAGAATTGAGCCGGTAGGCAGTTTGCCGACGGAGCCAATAACCGCCGTTGGACCGAGATGGTCAGTACCGGAAGCCGGGCTTGCCCCTTCCGCCAGCGGGGTATGCGCTTTACGGCCATCCGGCGTCGCCATCGTTGCCGCGCCAAACGGTACGTTTGCAGAGATGGACGAGGTTCCGGCGTAATAGTTGCCGCCCGTCGGGCCGCGACCGTAACGCGGGTTGTGATACTGCTTCAGCTCGTCGATATAGGTCTGATAAGCGCGGGCCAGCAGGGTATCGACGGTGTCATCGTCGTTACCGTATTTTGGCGCGCCGTTGATCAGTCGCTGGCGTAACTGTTCATGAGTGAGGCCTTCAAAGTCATCGGCCAGTGCGGCGGCAAGCTGCTGTTGGCCGATAGCCCCCTGTTCAAAGACCAGTTTTTTCACCGCCGCCAGGCTGTTGCCGAGGTTAGCGATACCGACCTGCAAACCGGAAACCCAGTCATATTTCGCGCCGCCTTGCTTGATGCTCTTCGCGCGTTCGATGCAATCATCCACCAGCGCCGAGCAGAGAATGTCATGGACGTTCTCTTCCAGCATGGTGTCAACCACGTACTCGATTTCGATCGATTTGCGCGTGTAGTAGCGAATCTGCGTATCCCAGGCGTCCATCACTTCATCGAAGCTGGTGAAGTTACCGGCGGAGAGCGCCTTTTCCTGCGGCAGGAAGACTTTACCGCTGGTGGCGTCGCGACCGCCTTCCAGCGCTGCCAGCATCACGCGGGCAAAGTTAATGAAGCTCATGCCGGTGCAGCGGTAGCCCCATTTGCCACCCACGGCGGTTTCGATACAGCCGATGGCCGCGTAGTCGTAAGCGTCTTGTGGGTCGATACCGAGTTTAATAAATTCCGGGATAACGATTTCGTCGTTGTTGAACGCGGGCATCCCAAAGCCGCAGCGAATAACCTGCACGCAGGCATCGAGGAAGTCGTTGCTCATTCCGGCGTGATAGCGCACGCTGAGGTTCGGCTGGGTGGAACGCAGGCGGCCGCAGGACTCCAGAATGGCGTAAGAGAGCGGATTGACCGCATCCACCGGCTGACCGTTGACCAGACTCTGACCGCCAATGGTGACGTTCTGATACAGCGGGCTGCCCGCTGAGGCTTTGGAGTGAGAGCCGGAGCGGATCTTGTTCACTTCCAGCAGCTTCAGCCAGCAGCTGTGCAGCAGTTCAATCGCGTGTTCGCGATCCAGCGTCTGGTTTTGCTCCACATCACGACGGTAATACGGCCAGAGATACTGGTCCATACGTCCAAACGAGACGGAGTGACCGTTAGACTCGATTTGCAAAATCAGCTGGATGAAATAGCACAGTTGCAGCGCCTGCCAGAACGTCTGCGGCGGCTGATGGGCGATGAGATCGCAGTTCTCCGCCATCGCCAGCAGTTCGTCACGGCGGCTTTCACGGCTTTCTGTCGCCGCCATCTGACGCGCCAGGTCGGCAAAACGTTTGATGTGCAGGCTGACCGCCTCCAGCACGATATCAATCGCTTTCAGGAACTGCTCGCCGTGCAGGTCTTCCAGTACGGTCAGGTTAATGCGCGAACGGCGTTCCGCCACCTTGTCACGCAGACCATCAAGACCTTTTTCCAGCAGCAGCGGGAAGTTTACCGCCAGATGCGCGTCGCCGGAGGTCATGTTGCCCTCGGCTTTAATGATGCCGGTTTCCAGCAGGCCTTTTTGCTCATCGGTAAACATGCCGTAGCAGCGGTCCTGTACCGTCTGACCACGCCACCACGGGCACACGGCGTGTAAAACGCGTTTGTTCTCTTCGCTGACCGCAAAACCGGCGCCAGGGCGATCGGCCAGATCGTCGATCTCTTTTTCAATCCACGAGACGGTGTATTCCGGGAAGATCGGCGCGGCGCGCACTTCGCTTGCCTGGTTGCCGATAATCAGTTCGTCATGTTTGATCCAGATAGTGCGTTCCGCCAGATGGTGCGCCAGCGCCAGCGCGCGACGAACCGGAATCGGCTTATCCAGATGTTGCTGATACATCTCGGTGTAGTGCTGCGCGCGCTCCGTACATACGGGCGGCTTCACAATGTGCACCAGCGCGGTTTTATGCGCTTTGATGCGGTCGCTGAGCGTATCCAGTTTCAGTGTGGTCATGGGATTATCCTCGTAAAGTCGCGGTTAAACCTTTGCTGCTGGCGTACTGCTGCGCAAAATCAAGCAACGCGGGCGCATCAAGTGGTTTGTCCGGGGCATAGTAGGGCTGACTGAGTAAGTGGTATTTATTGATGCCCAGCGTGTGATAGGGCAGAAAATGGATCTCACCGACGTGCAGTTCGTCGGCGGCAAAATCGGTAATGGCTTTGATCGCCTCTTCATCGGCGTTAAAACCCTGAATGAGCGGCACGCGGATGATCATTTTTTTACCGGCGGCAGCGAGCTTTTTCAGGTTTTCCAGTACGCGAGAAGCGCTGCCATCGGTCCACTGCTTAAACGGCGCCTCGGCAACGTGTTTTAAATCGGCGAGGAACAGATCGACATTCGGCAGGGACGGTTCGATATATTTCCACGGTACGTGCAGACAGGTTTCGACCGCTGTATGGATACCCGCATCATGGCTGGCTTTGAACAACGCGGCGGCCAGTTCCGGCTGCATAAAGGGCTCGCCGCCGGAGAGCGTTATACCGCCGCCGCTGCGATCGTAAAACGGCTTGTCGCGCAGTACGGTGTCCATGATCTCTTCCACGCGCTTTGTTTCGCCGCAGACGGTTAACGCCTGAGTAGGGCAGCAGTGGGTGAGGGCATCCATATGCGCATCGGTCAGTTTTTCGCGATGAATAAGCAGGCCGTTCAGCGCGCGTTCGATCACCTCTGGCGCGGCTTGCGCGCACAGCGTGCACCCGTCAAGGCACAGGCGCGCATCGTATAAGAGATCTCTGGCGCGTGCGCGGCTTTCCGGGTTCTGGCACCAGCGGCAGCCCAGCGAGCAGCCTTTCAGGAAGACAACGGTGCGAATGCCGGGGCCATCATGGGTAGAATAGCGCTGAATATTGAAAATCATAAACGGCCTCTCTTTCTTTCGTATAAAGATTAAATAACTTTCGAATGAAAGTTATGTTGACGCAGGTCAACTCTCAGAGAGGTTTTGTCGTGATAGTCTTAAACTATGCAAAATCTCACAGTTTGAGGAATGGTTATGGAACTCTATCTGGATACGTCTGACGTTGAGGCCGTGAAATCGCTGGCGCGTATATTCCCGCTGGCAGGGGTGACGACGAATCCCAGTATCGTGGCGGCAGGTAAAAAACCGTTGGAGGTGTTACTCCCGGAATTGCACGACGCGATGGGCGGACAGGGGCGTTTATTCGCTCAGGTGATGGCGAGCACGGCGCAAGGAATGGTCAGCGATGCGCGTAAGCTGCGGGCGATTATTCCTGATATCGTGGTAAAAGTGCCGGTTACAGCCGAAGGACTGGCAGCGATTAAGTTGTTGAAAGCGGAAGGTATTCCGACGCTGGGGACGGCGGTTTACGGCGCGGCGCAGGGGTTGTTATCCGCGCTGGCGGGTGCCGACTACGTTGCGCCTTACGTTAACCGTGTGGACGCACAGGGCGGGAACGGTATTCAGACGGTTAATGATTTGCAGCAGCTACTGAAAATGCACGCCCCGCACGCCAAAGTGCTGGCGGCCAGTTTTAAAACGCCGCGTCAGGCGCTGGACTGCCTGTTGGCCGGGTGTGAATCCATCACCCTGCCGCTGGATGTCGCGCAGCAGCTTATCAGTTACCCGGCTGTCGATGCCGCAGTAGCGAAGTTTGAGCAAGACTGGCAAGGCGCGTTCGGACGAACGTCGCTTTGAGCGACGCGTAGACGCCATCCGGCAACATGCCCGGGGCGCTGCGCTTGCCGGGCCTACAAACCATCGTCAGCCGCCATCCGGCACCTGTGCTCCGCACACCTCGCAACCTGGGTTGCGCATTAATTTCATTTCGCGGAACTGACAGGTCATCGCGTCGTACATCACAATTTTGCCGGATGCGGGTTGACCGTAATGCGCCAGCAATTTGATGGCTTCCATCGCCTGCAATGAACCGATCACCCCTATCAGCGGCGCCATAACGCCCGCTTCCACGCAGGTGAGGGCGTTCTCGCCAAACAGACGGCTCAGACAGCGGTAGCAGGGTTCGCCTTCCTGCCAGGTAAAGACGGTGATCTGTCCTTCCATACGGATGGCGGCGCCGGAAACCAGCGGCACTTTGGCGGCGAAACATCCGGCATTAAGCTGATTACGGATGGCAACATTGTCAGTACAGTCCAGCACCAGATCGTGCCCGGCGATAAGCGCATTCAGCGCCGGTTCGTCCAGCAGGGCGTTGATCGGTGTAAGGGTGATATAAGGGTTGATGCGCGCCAGCGCCTCGCGCGCCGAATCCACCTTCGGCTGCCCGACGGTGGCATCGCTGTGCAGCGTCTGGCGTTGCAGGTTCGACACTGAAACGGTGTCAAAATCGAGCAGCGTGAGCTGCCCAACGCCCGCGCCCGCGAGGTACTGCGTTGCCGCACACCCGAGCCCACCCAGGCCAACGACCAGCACCCGCGCATCCTTTAGCGCTTCCTGTCCTTCAAAATCGAACCCTCGCAGAATGATTTGCCGGTTGTAGCGCATCATCTCCTGGTCGCTGAGTTCCGCCATTACAGGCCTCCAAACAGCGCGTTAAACGGCTCGACTTCCACCCATTCGCCCGCGTCAACGTTACCGCGATCGCGTTCCAGCACAATAAAACAGTTACCCATGCTAAAGGAGCTGAAAATATGCGAACCCTGGTGTCCCGTGGTGGTGACTTCCAGTTCGCCGTCAGCCGTGCGTTGCAGAATGCCGCGCTGAAAATCAAGACGGCCCGGCGTTTTCTTCAGCCGTGAAGCGGTACGCACGCGCTGACGCGCTGGCAGACCGCTGGCGATATTGCCGCTAAGTTTCGCCAGCAACGGCTGCACGAGCTGATAGAACGTCAGCGCCGCAGAGACCGGGTTGCCCGGCAGACCGCAGAACCAACTGTTGTTCAGCTTACCGAAGGCGAACGGTTTGCCCGGTTTAATCGCCAGTTTCCAGAACGCGATTTCTCCCAGCTCTTCGAGGATCGTTTTGGTGTAATCCGCCTCGCCCACTGAAACGCCGCCAGAGCTGATAACCACATCGGCCTGGCTGTCGGCTTCGATAAAGGCGGCGCGTAGCTGCTGCGGGTTATCGCGAATGATCCCGAGATTGATCACCTCGCAGCCTAACTGTTCAAGCATCAAGTGTACGGTTAAGCGGTTGGTGTCATAAATTTGCCCGTCGCCCAGCGGCTGACCCGGCAATTGCAGCTCATCGCCGGTGGAGAACAGCGCCACGCGCACTTTGCGCACGACCTGCGCTTCGGCGATGCCCAGCGAAGCCAGTACTGGCAGTTCTGCGGTGGTCAGGCGAGTCCCCGCCGGGAAAACCACGGCGTCATGGGTGATGTCTTCCCCACGGCGGCGGATGTTTTGTCCGTTACGAACGTCAGCGGTAAAACGGATGCCCTCGTCGGTTTGCTCCGTCTGTTCCTGCATGACCACCGCCTCACACCCCGCAGGCACCGGCGCGCCGGTCATAATGCGGATACAGGCGCCAGCAGGCCATTCCCCCTGGAACGGTTGCCCGGCAAAGGCTTTCCCCGCCACCGGCAGCGGTTGACCAGCGGTCAGATCCGCCAAACGCACCGCGTAACCGTCCATTGCGGCGTTATCGAATCCCGGAACGTCCAGCGGGGAGACCACATCGTTTGCCAGGATGCGGCCAAAACAGTGAACCAGCGGCAGGGTTTCGAATGCCGTGAGTGGCGTAATGCGCGACAACATCTGGGTGAGCGCCGTTTCAAGCGGCATCAGTCCGGCGGTAAATTCCATGAAAACACTCCTGCGAGGCAAAATCGAATCCGTCTATTATGTCAGAAAATGCGGGCAGGCTGTATGCCACCTCAGACTTAGGGGCTGGCCCTTTACCTTTACATGCCGCCTGCATCTTTCTATATTCAAAAATCGAATCAATAACTCACAACAATTCTGATATTTATAGGGAAAGTTGTGTGCCACCGCTAACGGACGACAAATAATGGGCAAAGCAGTCATTGCTATTCACGGCGGCGCAGGCGCAATTACGCGCGCACAGATGAGCCAGGAGCAGGAACAGCGCTATATTCAGGCGCTGTCGGACATCGTCGAAACAGGACAGAAAATGCTGGAGGCGGGCGAAAGCGCGCTGGATGTGGTGACGGAAGCGGTGCGTTTGCTGGAAGAGTGCCCATTATTCAATGCCGGGATCGGCGCGGTTTACACGCGCGACGCCACCCACGAACTGGATGCCTGCGTCATGGACGGCAATACGCTTAACGCAGGCGCTGTCGCTGGCGTTCGCCATTTACGCAACCCGGTGCTGGCCGCCAGGCTGGTGATGGAGCAAAGCCCGCATGTGCTGATGGTGGGGGACGGGGCGGAAGCGTTTGCGGCTTCCCGGGGGATGGAGCGTGTTTCTGCCGATCTTTTCTCCACGCCTGAGCGCTATGCGCAACTGCTGGCGGCGCGTGACGCCGGAGAGACGGTGCTCGACCATAGCGGCGCGCCGTTGGATGAAACCACCAAAATGGGCACCGTGGGCGCGGTGGCGCGGGATCGGTTTGGTAATCTGGCGGCGGCCACGTCGACGGGCGGCATGACGAATAAACTGCCTGGTCGCGTAGGCGACAGCCCGCTGGTCGGGGCTGGGTGTTACGCCAACAACGCCAGCGCGGCGGTTTCCTGTACCGGAACGGGCGAGGTGTTTATCCGCGCATTGGCGGCCTACGATATCGCCGCGCTGATGGACTACGGCGGACTCAGCCTGGCGGAAGCCTGCGAGCGTGTGGTCATGGAGAAATTGCCTGCGCTGGGCGGCAGCGGTGGGCTGATTGCCGTCGATCACGAAGGCAACGTCGCCCTACCTTTTAACAGCGAAGGCATGTATCGCGCCTGGGGATATGCCGGAGATACGCCAACGACGGGGATCTACCGGGAGTGAGGAGCAACAGGTGCCACACAGTCACGAATTAGACGCCAGCGACGTACTGGCGGTCAAAAATTTGAACATTGCGTTCGAGCAGGAGCAGCAACGCGTCAGCGCGGTGCGCAATGTGTCGTTTCGGCTTCAGCGAGGCGAAACGCTGGCGATTGTCGGTGAATCGGGATCGGGGAAATCCGTTACGGCGTTATCGTTGATGCGCCTGATCGAGCAGGCGGGCGGCGACGTTCACTGCGATCAGATGCTGCTTCGGCGGCGTAATCGCCAGGTCATTGAACTGGGAGAGCAAAGCGATGCGCAGATGCAGCGCGTGCGCGGCGCGGATATCGCCATGATCTTTCAGGAGCCGATGACCTCGCTTAACCCGGTATTTACCGTGGGTGAGCAGATTGCCGAGTCCATTCGTCTGCATCAGGGGGCGAGTCGCGAAGAGGCAATGGCGGAAGCGAAACGGATGCTTGACCAGGTGCGTATTCCTGAGTCGCAGGCCATCTTATCGCGTTACCCGCATCAGCTTTCCGGCGGGATGCGCCAGCGGGTGATGATCGCGATGGCGTTGTCGTGCCGCCCGGCGGTGCTGATTGCCGATGAACCGACCACCGCGCTGGACGTCACGATTCAGGCGCAGATCCTGCAACTGATCAAAGTGCTGCAACAGGATATGTCGATGGGGGTGATTTTTATCACCCATGACATGGGCGTGGTGGCCGATATTGCCGATCGCGTCCTGGTGATGTATCAGGGCGAAGCGGTGGAAACCGGCAGCGTTGAGCAAATTTTCCACGCGCCGCAGCACCCTTATACCAAAGCGCTGCTGGCCGCCGTGCCGCAGTTAGGCGAGATGAGCGGACACGATCTGCCGCGCCGCTTTCCGCTGATTTCACTGAACGATCCCGATCGTGTGGAACCGCAAACTGAGCAGGACACGGTGGTGGCAGGCGATCCGATCCTGCAAGTGCGCAATCTGGTGACGCGTTTTCCGCTGCGTAGCGGCATTCTTAACCGCGTGACCCGTGAAGTGCATGCGGTGGAAAACGTCAGCTTTGATCTCTGGCCTGGCGAAACGCTCTCGCTGGTGGGGGAGTCCGGCTGCGGTAAATCGACCACCGGGTGGGCGCTGCTGCGGCTGGTGGAGTCGCAGGCTGGCGAAATTACCTTCAGCGGGCGGCGGATCGACACGCTTCCTGCCGGTAAGTTACAGCCGCTACGGCGAGATATTCAGTTTATTTTTCAGGACCCTTACGCTTCGCTCGACCCGCGCCAGACGGTGGGTTACTCCATAATGGAACCATTGCGGGTGCATGGTTTGCTGGAAGGCGAGGCGGCCGCGTCGCGGGTGGCGTGGTTGCTTGAGCGCGTAGGATTGCGCCCGGAACATGCGTGGCGCTATCCGCATGAGTTTTCTGGCGGCCAGCGTCAGCGTATCTGCATCGCCCGCGCGCTGGCGCTGAATCCAAAAGTGATTATCGCCGATGAGTCAGTCTCCGCGCTGGATGTCTCGATTCGCGGGCAGATCATTAATCTGTTGCTCGATTTGCAGCGGGAAATGGGCATTGCGTATCTGTTTATTTCACACGATATGGCGGTGGTGGAGCGCATCAGTCATCGCGTGGCGGTGATGTATCTGGGGCAGATTGTGGAAATCGGCCCCCGCCGGGCGGTGTTTGAAAATCCGCAGCATCCCTATACCCGTAAATTAATGGCGGCAGTACCGGTGGCCGATCCTTCCCGGCACAGGCCGCAGCGCGTGCTGCTGTCGGACGATATCCCCAGCAACATTCGTAAACGTGGGGAGGAGATCGCGCCCGCTCCATTGCAGTTAGTCGGGCCGGGGCATTATGTCGCGCGCCCGCAGGCAGAAAATGCGTTATCGCGTTTATAACATCTCATAAAACAGGCAGGGTTCAGGAGAATAATATGACAACATTTGTAACCCGTAATTGGCTGGTTGCGCTGGGCGTCGCTTCTGCACTGGCGGCATCTCCGGCGTTTGCTGCTAAAGATGTGGTGGTAGCGGTTGGCTCTAATTTCACCACGCTCGATCCGTACGATGCGAACGACACCTTATCGCAGGCGGTGGCGAAGTCGTTTTATCAGGGGCTGTTTGGTCTTGATAAAGACATGAAGTTAAAAAATGTGCTGGCTGAAAGCTACACCGTTTCCGACGATGGCCTGATCTACACCCTGAAGCTGCGCCAGGGGGTAAAATTCCAGGACGGTACCGACTTTAACGCGGCGGCGGTGAAGGCCAACCTCGATCGCGCGAGCGATCCAGAAAACCATCTCAAACGCTACAACCTGTATAAAAACATCGATAAAACCGAAGCGGTCGATCCGACGACGGTAAAAATTACGCTGAAACAACCGTTCTCGGCGTTTATCAATATTCTGGCGCACCCGGCGACGGCGATGATCTCTCCGGCCGCGCTGGAAAAATACGGTAAGGACATTGGCTTCCATCCGGTCGGCACCGGGCCGTATCAGCTGGATACCTGGAACCAGACTGATTTCGTGAAAGTGAAGAAATTTGCGGATTACTGGCAGAAAGGCTTACCTAAACTGGATACGATCACCTGGCGCCCGGTAACGGACAACAACACCCGCGCGGCAATGCTGCAAACCGGGGAAGCGCAATTTGCGTTCCCGATCCCTTACGAGCAGGCGACAATTCTGGAGAAAAACAAAAACCTACAGTTGGTTGCCAGCCCGTCGATCATGCAGCGTTACATCAGCATGAACGTGACGCAAAAACCGTTCGATAATCCGAAGGTGCGGGAAGCACTGAACTACGCCATCAACCGTCAGGCGCTGGTCAAAGTGGCCTTTGCCGGTTATGCGACGCCTGCCACGGGCGTAGTGCCGCCAGCCATTGCGTATGCGCAGAGCTACGCGCTGTGGCCTTACGATCCGGCGAAAGCGCGCGAACTGCTGAAAGAGGCGGGCTATCCGAATGGGTTTAGCACCACGCTGTGGTCGTCTCATAACCACAGCACCGCGCAGAAAGTGCTGCAATTTACGCAACAGCAGCTGGCGCAGGTCGGTATTAAGGCGCAGGTAACGGCGATGGACGCCGGGCAGCGTGCGGCAGAAGTGGAAGGCAAGGGGCAGAAAGAGAGCGGTGTGAGAATGTTCTACACCGGCTGGTCGGCTTCCACGGGGGAAGCGGACTGGGCGTTGTCACCGCTGTTTGCCTCGCAAAACTGGCCGCCAACGCTGTTCAATACTGCGTTCTACAGCAACAAGCAGGTTGATGACGACTTAGCGGCAGCGCTGAAAACCAACGATCCGCAGGAGAAAGCGCGCCTGTATAAAGAGGCGCAGGACACCCTCTGGAAAGAGTCCCCCTGGATTCCGCTGGTGGTGGAGAAACTGGTCTCAGCCCACAGTAAAAATTTGACGGGTTTCTGGATCATGCCGGACACTGGCTTCAGTTTTGATGACGCGGATTTGCAGTAAGCAACGCGCGCCCGATGGTTTTATCCGGCTTGCAGACGCAGTTCGTTGCAGGTCGGATAAGGGATTTACATCGCCATCCGGCAAAAGGTTTGTAAAGGGAGCCTGATGCTTAATTATGTGCTTAAGCGCCTGCTGGGGTTGATTCCGACTCTGTTTATTGTGGCGGTGCTGGTGTTTTTATTTGTTCATCTGTTGCCTGGCGATCCGGCGCGGCTGATTGCCGGGCCGGAGGCTGACGCGCAGGTGATTGAACTGGTGCGACAGCAGCTTGGTCTCGATCGGCCGTTGCATGTCCAGTTCTGGCATTACATGACTAACGTGTTGCAGGGTGATTTCGGCACGTCGATGGTGTCTCGGCGTCCGGTATCGGCAGAGATTGCCAGCCGCTTTATGCCGACGCTGTGGTTGACCATCACCAGTATGGTATGGGCGGTACTGTTCGGGATGACCGCCGGAATTATCGCCGCCGTCTGGCGTAATCGCTGGCCGGACAGACTCAGCATGACGCTGGCGGTAACCGGGATTTCGTTCCCGGCGTTCGCACTGGGGATGCTGCTGATGCAGATATTCTCCGTTGAGCTGGGGTGGTTGCCGACCGTGGGCGCAGATAGCTGGCAGCACTATATTCTTCCCTCCATCACGCTTGGCGCCGCCGTTGCGGCCGTGATGGCGCGCTTTACCCGAGCGTCGTTTGTGGATGTCCTCAGTGAAGACTATATGCGCACCGCGCGCGCGAAAGGGGTCAGCGAAACCTGGGTGGTGCTGAAACACGGTCTGCGTAACGCCATGATCCCGGTTGTGACCATGATGGGGTTGCAGTTTGGCTTTCTGCTCGGCGGTTCGATTGTCGTCGAGAAGGTCTTCAACTGGCCCGGACTGGGGCGGTTGCTGGTTGATTCAGTGGAAATGCGCGACTACCCGGTGATTCAGGCTGAAGTGCTGCTGTTTTCTCTGGAGTTTATTCTTATCAATTTAGTGGTGGATGTGCTTTATGCCGCCATTAACCCGGCTATCAGGTACAAGTAAGGATGCGATTATTTAACTGGCGCCGTCAGGCGGTTTTAGATGCCATGCCGCTGGTCAAACCCGACCGGGTGCGTACGCCGTGGCATGAATTCTGGCGGCGTTTTCGCCGTCAGCATGTGGCGATGATCGCAGGGATATTTGTGCTGTTGCTGATCCTGGTGGCGATATTCGCCCGCTGGCTAACGCCTTTCGATGCGGAAAATTACTTTGATTACGATCGCCTGAATGACGGTCCTTCGGCGGCTCACTGGTTTGGCGTGGACTCGCTGGGGCGGGATATTTTCAGCCGCGTCCTGGTCGGGGCGCAAATTTCGCTGGCGGCAGGTGTTTTCGCCGTCTTTATCGGCGCGGCGCTTGGCACGGTGCTTGGGCTGGTCGCGGGCTATTACGAAGGCTGGTGGGACCGGCTGATTATGCGTATTTGCGATGTGCTGTTCGCGTTTCCGGGCATTCTGTTAGCGATTGCGGTCGTGGCGGTGCTCGGTAGCGGTATTGCGAATGTGATTATCGCCGTTGCCATTTTTTCTATCCCCGCGTTTGCCCGTCTGGTGCGCGGAAACACATTAGTGCTGAAACAGCAGACGTTTATTGAGTCGGCGCGCAGTATTGGCGCCAGCGACGCGACGATTTTGTTCAACCATATTTTGCCCGGCACGGTCTCGTCGATCGTGGTCTTTTTCACTATGCGCATCGGGACGTCGATTATTTCTGCGGCAAGCCTGTCGTTTCTGGGGTTAGGCGCGCAGCCGCCAACGCCGGAGTGGGGGGCGATGCTCAATGAAGCGCGGGCGGATATGGTCATCGCGCCGCATGTGGCGATTTTTCCGGCGGTGGCGATTTTCCTGACGGTGCTGGCGTTTAACCTGCTGGGCGACGGGCTGCGCGACGCGCTGGACCCGAAGATTAAGGGGTGAATGTCGAACCGTAGGCCGGATAAGACGCTTCAGCGTCGCCATCAGGCATTGCGCCGGATGGCGGCATAAATGCCTTATCCGCCTACGGGTTTTACGATAATTTGGGCGAATTAAACGCGGCTGCCCCACAGGTCATATTCGTCGGCGTTATCAACTTTCACGCGGATAACGTCTCCGGGTTTAACGTTGGTTTCACCGTTGAGGTAGACCGCGCCGTCGATTTCCGGTGCGTCAGCCATGCTGCGGCCAATCGCGCCTTCTTTGTCAACCTCGTCGATAATGACCAGGATTTCGCGCCCCACTTTCTCTTGCAGACGTTCTGCGGAGATCTGCTGTTGCAGCTGCATAAAGCGGTTCCAGCGTTCTTCTTTCACCTCTTCCGGCACCTGATCCGGCAGCGCGTTCGCGCCAGCGCCTTCGACCGGGCTGTACTTGAAGCAGCCAACGCGATCCAGGCGCGCCTCTTTGAGGAAGTCGAGCAGCATCTGGAAATCGTCTTCCGTCTCGCCAGGGAAACCGACGATAAAGGTCGAACGCAGGGTCAGTTCCGGGCAAATCTCACGCCACTGTTTGATGCGCGCCAGTTGGCGATCGACAGCGCCCGGACGCTTCATCAGTTTGAGAATGCGCGGGCTGGCATGTTGCAGAGGGATATCCAGATACGGCAGGATTTTGCCTTCCGCCATCAGCGGGATCACGTCATCAACGTGCGGATAAGGGTAGACGTAGTGCAGGCGCGTCCAGATGCCCAGTTTTGACAACTGCTCGCAAAGGTCGACCATGCTCGTTTTTACCGGCTCGCCGTTGTGGAAACCGGTGCGGTGCTTCACATCCACGCCGTAAGCGGAGGTATCCTGGGAAATGACGAGGATCTCTTTCACGCCCGCATCGACCAGACGTTTGGCCTCGCTTAACACTTCGCCAATCGGACGGCTGACCAGATCGCCGCGCATGGACGGAATAATGCAGAAGGTGCAGCGATGGTTGCAGCCTTCAGAGATCTTCAGGTAGGCGTAGTGACGCGGGGTCAGCTTAACGCCCTGTTCCGGCACCAGGCTCAGGAACGGGTTGTGCTTCGGTTTTGGTACGTAATGGTGAACGTGTTCCAGAACCTGCTCATAGCTATGCGGCCCGGTGATTTCCAGCACTTTAGGGTGCACTTCACGGATCTGATCGACTTTCGCGCCCAGGCAGCCGGTGACGATCACCTTGCCATTTTCAGTCAGCGCTTCACCAATCGCTTCCAGAGACTCCTGTACGGCGCTGTCGATAAAGCCACAGGTATTGACGATCACCATGTCGGCGTCGTCGTAGCTTGGTACGACGTCATAGCCTTCGGTACGCAGTTCAGTCAGGATTCGCTCCGAATCAACCAGGTTTTTCGGGCAGCCTAAAGATATAAATCCTACTTTCGGTTGACTAGTAGGTGTTTTAGTATGGGACATGCAGATTTACTCACATTGGATCAATGGCGCGGGATTTTAATGTCATCTAAGCAAAAATTATACAGCTATGTGCGTTGGTCAAGCGAGAAACAATCCTCAGGGACATCATTTGAGCGGCAAACATCAAGAGCAAAGAGCTTTGCGCTAGAACACGGACTTGAGTATGTCGAAATCAAGGATGCAGGCATATCAGCATTCAAAGGGCAAAATACTACTCAAGGTAAGTTAGGTGCGTTCATCGCCCAAGTGGAACAGGGGGCTATTCCCAAAGATAGTTGGCTGTATGTTGAAAATTTGGATCGACTGACTCGTGAGGATGCGATAACTGCAAATGAACTATTCCTGCGCCTGTTAAGGCTGGGATTGACGATAGTTACTGGCATGGATAACAAAGTATTCACCCGAGAAGGAGTGAACAGTAATCCTACAGACCTGATGATTTCTATCCTGATGTTCATGCGTGCCCATGAAGAAAGCAAGACAAAATCAGATCGTGTAAATTCACATGTTTTGGCACTGTTGACCCGTGAGAAACAGGGGCTCCCAGTCAATATTAAGGCTGTTGGAAGGCACCCTTTCTGGATAGATGACAGTGGTCCAAGCAACGAGAAGGTAAAAAAACACCCTGATTACTGGCAACCTGCACAAGAAGCGGTAAAGCTATTTCTCGATGGGCATGGTGCTTTTTATGTGACTGAATATCTTAATCAAAAATACCCACCACCTCCTGCATTTAAAAACAAGACGCGCAGAGCAGGAGGGTGGTCACAGCAAGCTTTGAATAAAATGAGAAGCAACCTGGCTCTGGTGGGGGTAAAACTCTTTAATCTGTCGGGCAAGCCATATCGGCTTGATAATTACTATCCACCTCTCTGTACACTAGGCGAGTTTGCACAACTTCAGGACATCAAAGCGAATAACAACAGATACAGTGGTAAAGTTTCCACTGCGATCAGTCTTTTAGGTGGTATGAAAATTCTTCGATGCGGTCACTGTAATGGAACTATGACGGCTTTTTTGCAGAGGGGGCGATTACGCTACATCTGTGAATACGGGCGGACTGGTGGTAACTGCAATGCTTGGAGTGTTAAGGCTTCCATTATCGAACGCTGTTTGATGCCAGTGTTGATCACCGGTTTCTTGATTGGGGCCTATAAGGCACATAGCGATCTGTCTTCGTTAGATGAAGAGTCAGGCAAACTTAAAGAAGAATTTGATGCAATTCAGAATAAACGAAATAATGTCGTTGATGCGATGACTGAATTCGGTAGAACTCCACAATTTGACGTGAAATACAGAGAGTTGCAAAAAAGAGAGCAAGCCATTAGCGGTAGATTACAACAACTTGATCAGCTAAAAGCCCTGTATGCCACAACACAAGATATTTCAGACAATATAGTGGATTTTGTTGCGGAACAATGCCACTGGCCGATTATCTCAGATGTTAATAACCCTAAGCGTGAAAAACTGCGAGAGAGTGTTCGTAAAATCATCAGTTCAGCTACTATCACAAAAGTGGAGCGTTGCATCCGTATAGAGTTCAAATATGCAACAGGTGAGACCTTTGTTTTTAGCGGAAGCGAACCTGGGAAATACACCACTTATATACCAAAGCGAGTTCTTGATATACCGGATAATGCTACTGAGGATGATATTGCTGAGTTACAGGAGTTTGATCGGAAATACAATGAATACTTTTCAGTACTGTGGTATGAGCATGTGAATAAAGGATACCTTGCCCACTATCCGGCTATAAACGGGAGAGACTTTTGGCCTAAAAGGTAAGTGATAATAATTCTCAATTGATGGGTTTGATGATAAAATACTTTCTGTGATAAATTATATTGCAAAAGAAAAATCTTGTTTCTTGAAATCAATCTGCCTGCGTTCGACCCTCCATCGTTAGATGAACGTAAACGGATGGCAACGATCCTGAAGTCAGCCAGGTTAACGCTGACAACTTCCCGTATTAATGTTTTGTACCATCTAACCAGAACCGTTATCCCAAGTACGGCTCTCGAACTTTCAAGACTCCTGAACGTCCCACTTTCCACCACACACCGCAATTTATCCGTACTGTCTAAGGCTGGGTTAGCTGACTATATCATTGACCGCTCAGGCGTATCTCGCTGGTACTTGGTCTCCGCTAACCACGATAATTTTTGCCCATGTTGCAACCAAGAATACCGCTCTGTTGTTGTGCGTAATGGGTAACATTTTCCTGTTGAATATCTCTCGATAAAGGGCAGAGGGAAACTCACGCTTGCAAACCCGGGGGGATGGGTGTAGAATTTATAATGGGTATTTTTGTAAAAAAAACTTTGTTCGAAAAAATCCATCATGCTCCGCACCTCGCGCTTCAGTCGTGAAGGGACTTTTTGCCATGCCTTGGTATTTGCTTTCTGGTGGTCTGATGGTAATAACTTACCTGTGTGCGTGAGAGATCTTAATGTACCTAACCGAGGGAGGTCCTTTTGATAGAAAAGTCGTATCCTGTATCAACCGATTCAATTATTACTCCATACAAAACCATCACTCACGATTACGGTAGTTATCCGCTTATTATCGGCGATCGCTTCCACCATAACGGCTACGCATATTTAATCAATGCAACAGAACCCTCTGGTGTAAGGTTAGATATCCTCACTCCAATAGCCGCAGAACTAGAAGCTGTTCTGGCAACCTATAGTCGTGTGTTTTTCGCTTGTTTTGAATTGCGTCTGCCTAGCGGCACTTCTGTTGCGATTGGCAATGAATGGGTGCGTCAGTTATTCAAAAAGCTGCGTGAACGCCTCAGATCTAAATACAAGAGGCCGGACGGTGTGACTAGCCCAATTAACGATTTTGCATTTGGCTGGGTACGGGAGAAGGAGAGAGCAAAACAAGACCATTACCATTGCTGGATTGCTCTTCCGCACCGTCAGGTTCAACGGATAGGTGGCCCGACATATGGGATTGGTAGTTCAATTATGGATATCTGGAGCCAGCTCACTGGTGGAGAGAAGACGCTGGTGGATCTCTTGGGCAAGGATGAACGGTACCCGAAAAGTTATGTTATAGAGCGTGGTAAACCAGAAACACTTGAAGGTCCGATTTATTGGGTATCATACCTTGCAAAGGTTCGTGGAAAGTATCAAACTGGTAAAGGCGACCGGGTGCATTCGACGTCCCAATTAAGGAACAGGAAAAAGTAATAATTCAAATCCTTCACAGGAAGCCCTGTTTTCAATTTTGAGTCACTAGCAGTACCATCACATTACCTCTATATTAAAAACATCACAGAGAGTCATACAGGCTGTCTAACGTGAGGCTTTGTTCTCTGTCTCTTCTCAGATTTAATCTATTGGCTGTGATTCTCAATCTTGCTTTAAAATTAACCAATGGGCTACTGCTTTGATCGCGGTAGCCCTTTTTTGTTTTCTCAACTTTATTCACTAGTAAGAAATGTTGTCTAAGAGTACAACATTTTTCTGCTGGCTGAGTCAGTCGTTTGATGAATTTTTGGAGGAATACAGCTATGAAAATATTTTTTAGATAGCTTCAAATTCACAGGAAATCCTTACGCAGTTTCGATAATCCACTTTGTAATCCAGATATCAAGCTCTTCAGATGCGCTTTGAGCTATGTTTTTTAACCAGTGATCTCTTTCATCTTTGGGCAGAATTTTTGCTGATCGGAGAATAGCCCTTTTTCCTCTTTCACCTACGGAATATACCTGTTTTTTAGAATCTCTGACCCAGGCTACATTTTTAGATGTCAACGCCGCAAGCGCTTGAATTTCTACTGAAGCGCTTTGAAATACAAATTTTCGGATTTCTGGAATCTGGAGAAGTAATTCATTAGTTGAATAAAACCACTCAACCCAGTACCTAACCATATTCTGCTGGCTTGAGGTCGAGTGAATGATGGATATTAATTTATCAGTGTTTAATGAAATCCAATTCTTATTTAATAATGTCTGGAAGTAAAGAATTACATCATTTATTACTGGGGAGAAGAAGTCAAAGTTATCAAAAATAAGATCGGATACGAACTCGATTCGATTGATTTTAGCTTTTCTAATCAAAACACGAGCAAGGCCCAAATCAACAGTATCTCGCTTTAATAATTGTTCTGATATATATTTTAGATGTTCTTCAAGGTCTGGTTTTTCTTCAACTCGTATTTTTTCATACTTAACGACTCCTGAGTATGGATTAAAAACTTCAAGTGTCTTGAATATTTCAACTTTTTCAATTTCATACTGGTTATGCAGAACGCTCTCAGCATATGCTGCCGTTTCTTGAATGAAAGTCTTTTCAGATGCAAGTGTTAATCGATGAGATTCATGCAGATATAGAGTGATTTTTTCTAAGATTTTTTCAAGTTCATCTTTGGAGTTGGAAAATATCCTTATATCATCGACATATCGGGTGTGTTTGACTCCAAAGTTTGATATGTACTGATCTATGTCTATTAATACTGCTTCAGACATAATTATACTTGCGGCTGGTCCGACAGGGACACCTTGCGAAGCTTTATCATTCAATGATGAAATAAATCTTTCAGTGTCATCGGCTATAATATCTAAGCTCGGGTCAGCTAATTTTATTGCGTTATTAAGTCTGTGAAGATAAATCTGATTGTAAAAGTCAGTGATGTCAGTCACCAATATAAATTGGTGTTGCTCTGATAAGTTTTCAATCATATCAGTAAAAATTTTGAATCCAGCATTTTTATCGAAAAAACCACTTTCATCAAGAACGAATCTATATGAACAAGCAATATTTTTATCTGCTCTGGCTAGCTCAATTTTCTCAGCTATCAAATAAGCCAGTGCGGTATAAACAATAGTATCCAAAGGCTCTAGTTGATGGACGATTCTGTAACTGCCTGAAGGTTTTTTTGACGCCATTGTCAAAGGATGTTTAGTTCTAAGTTTCCCGACATTGCTTGCTAAAAGGTGTTTTTTAACATCATCCCAGCAGTGCCAGATAGCCTCGAATTCAAAAGCTTTTGGAAAGAAATCAGAATCGTAGTAATGCTCAATATGTTTTCTTGCAAATTCTATCGAATCTTCTGTAAGTTTGCCCATAAATCATATTCGCTAATTATGTTTATTAGATACACACACTTTGAGAGTGTGCAAAAGGGGTGATTCGACAGCATTTTATGTGATAAATTGTAGGATGACAATTACATTGGCGTATTGATAATTATATTATTTTAATGTTCCAGTTTCTCTTTATGGTCGGTAGGCTCAATCCAAGTTCAGCGGCAGCTTTAGATTGGCTCAGACCTTTATCCTTGGCTTCCTGTACGCGTTTTTGAGTTTCTTTTGCCACAGGACGACCTAACTTCTTGCCTTCTTTCTTTGCTCGCTCTAGGCCTTCTTTAGTTCGTTCTGTGATACGGGATTTCTCAAACTCCGCAAACGCTGAGAACATTTGCAGCATCAACTTTCCTTCAGCACTGGCAAGATTGCTCGCAGGCAGATCCATAGAAACAACATCAATTCCCTTGTCTACAAGCATCGAGATTGTTTGTTGCACATCGATGTTATCACGCCCTAATCGATCCAATTTGAGCACAACTAGCTTATCCCCGGCTTCCAGCTTATGGCTAACGAGGTTGGAGAAAGCCTTACGCTTCATCGCCTGCACTCCACCGGAGACAACTTCAGACACTACACGGCTATCTAGCACATCATAGCCAGCCTGACGTATCGCCATGATTTGGTTTTCGGTTGTCTGCTCGCTGGTGGACACACGGCAATATGCAAAAGTGCGGCTCATAACATCCTCTCAAGTGGTATCAATTAACGGTATCATAATTTATCATTGGTATCTTTATGTCAATAGGCTAATTTGTTGATGCCAGTTTTGAGGGGGATAGATTGGTATCGTAAAACGTTCGATTGTTGATACCAGCAATCAGCACGATAGAACAGGCCGCTGATAGCTGATATTTGAAAAACATGAAGAGTACACCTTTCATACAGAAGTAGGGTGCTTGATCCATATGTTCATGTGTTGCTGATATTTTAAACAGTCGAGCTGAAGCTAGGGGGCATTGTCAAAAGTACAGGTATAGCGGGGGAAGGTGTCAGGGGATGAATCCCCTGAACTGTTGTTACTCAATTAGACCACTCAGCGGTGATAGCGTTACATAGATGTAGTTATTGTCGCGTTCCTCAATAGTGATCGGCATATCGATACCATTCGACAGCACCGCCTTAGCACGGTAGTGCTTATCTGAAACCTTCTTCACATCCTCAACGGCAAGGCATTGCACACCACTCTCTTTGTCTTTGAAAATCGATGTGGTGATTTCACAGGCTGATGTTTTCAGTGCTTCGTTATCATCGATAGTCGCACTGATAAAAGCTGCACCAAGTGCAATGGCAAGGTAAGTGAGCAGCCAGCGCCATTTTTTCATCCCTGCATCTCTGGCGCGCCCATAAACATAAATCGGTGGCAAAACGACGATACCTAAGGCAGAGCCAACAAAACCCACATAGCTTTCATCTGTTTTCTTCAACTCTCGCAAATCTAGAGATACGCAGATAAGCGCTACCACGCAGAAGACCACAAATGCGGCCTTATCGTTCATGGTGAAGAAGTAAGCCAATGGAAGCACTGATGGAGCTGCCATGTAGAGATAGAAATAAAGATTATTATTTTTCAATTGGTTGAAAGCCATAGCCACAATCCTTTCATGCTGTGAAATAGAACAATCAGATGGTTACATCGGGTTTGAGATGTAGAAACAAAAGGCACATTGCCGATCATGCGTAATTACTTTAATCGATCGAAGTAATTAAATCGATCGGTAAAATTGATCAATGTGGTTACTATAATCTTGTGTGCAAAATTTGTGCACTACACCACTGATACACCAACGAACCCGAGGCAGGAGAGATGAATATGCGAGGCTACGCAGTTATGTTTTGTGGTCTGTTGACGGCATTCAACGCCGACGCAGGCCGTATAACGATGAGCAACCCGAAACAGTCCACCACTGAGAACGGTCACACACTGTGCGTCTACTCCAACAGCGTCTACAGCTTTATTTATGTCACCAGATCGAAGCACTGTCCTTTTTCGAAAAGTTTTGATGTAAGTGAAAGTGAATAGATTTCAACAAATTAATACTCACAGCAGCATACAATATGGGAAAATCAACAGGGGTTAAGCCATAGGGTACGAACAAAATGATTCCATACTTCTTAGAGCACATTGATAAAATCAGCACTTTCATTTCTGCTTTTGCTGCACTGTTAACTGCCATAGCAACTTTTTTCTTATGGCGTGTAACCCGTATCTTGGCAGAAGAGACAAAGCGAATGGTCGACGCTTCCGAGCAGCCTCAAGTAGTGGCAACGCTGGAACCTAACGCATGGTCAATGCTTTACTTTGATATCAGTGTCGTTAACACCGGAAACGCGCCAGCTTTCAACATTGAGGTCACATTTGATCCTCCTCTTGAAAATGCCTCCCATCGAAAAGATAAAACTATCCCTTTAAAGCAAATAAGTGTCTTAAGAAATGGTCAACAAATGACCAGTAATCTATGTGAATACAAACAGATAGAAGGTAAGGTATTCCAAGTCAGCATTAGCTGGACCAAAAAACCAAACTCCACGGTGAAAGAGAGCACTAGTTATACATACGACATGGCTTCCTTTACTGGTATTAGCCAGTTGGGGGCCACCAATCCAATGACGGCAATTTCACAACAAATTAAACAAATTCGTGAAGATTGGATGCCTATAGCGAAAGGTACAAGGCGAATTCAAACAGATATACATGATACAGAAGATAGAATTGACGAAAAAAAATTGAGAGAAGAACATCTTCAAATGGTCAGAGAAGAATGGGAAAGCAGGCGAGCCAACAAGGATGAGTAGAGAATGAAAATTCGCTTCGCTGCTTGGCTTTATCTTCCACACAAAGTGCAATACAGTCTGAGACACAAGACTACTCCAGCGCCGTAGATGTCTGACGTATTGTTGAACGAAGCCGCCTTATCGGTCAGCTTTCACAACTTAAAGAAACCCTGCTTTTGTGGGGTTTTTTGCTTTCTGAATGGGCCAGCGTAGTTAAACAGCGAATGTATTATTTTTGACTTTTGGGCAGCCCAGGGAAACGAAGCCGATTTTCGGCTGGCGGGTTACATTGCTCATAGCTTAAAAATTGTTCAGTTATTGGAATGGTCAGGGCAGGGATTCTACAGAGATCCGGGCAAAAAATGTATCGCTATCTCATCGCCTGTGCGGGTAAGCGCGCCACGGGGTTTATAGCAAATATGTAAAGTATGTTAATACCGAGTGAATTATTGATCTCAGGCAGCACTTTGTTCAAAAAATGACCATACTATTAAGTTGCAGTATGGTTGGAAAGAGGAGGAACAAGGTATGGTCGTTGACAGACTAAGAACCGAGCTACTTAACAAGCTGATAAACGCCCGAATCGATCTCGCCGCTTATTTGCAGTTAAGAAAGGCGAAAGGCTATATGTCAGTCAGCGAAAGTGATCATCTGCGTGACAACTTTTTTGAACTGAATCGTGGGCTTCACGATAAATCACTGCTGCAAGGTCTGCATCTGGATCAGGAAGAATGGAATGCTTTACATCGTGCTGAAGGCGCACTGGCAGCCGCCGCAGTATGTCTCATGAGCGGACACCATGACTGTCCGACGTTTATCGCCGTCAACGCAGAGAAACTTGAAAACTGTCTGACAACATTGACGCTGAGTATCCAGAGCCTGAAAGCGCAATCACCGCTTGAACAGGTCTAAGTCAGGGGGAGGCGACTCCCCCTTTTCGTTAAGTTTTTGTAAAAATCATTCCGCGCTGTCCCTTGCTGACTACGCTTTAACGCAGGGTCATACAGGAGGCGGTATGCGTCGGACACTTTTCTCTGTTGCCTTATTGGCACTGTTTTCTCCCTTCGTGAATGCAGAAACCCCGGCGGTGAAGGTGGAGGTTTTGCAGACCAAACTTGATCACCCCTGGGCGCTGGCTTTTCTGCCGGATAATCGCGGTATGTTGATAACTCTCAGAGGCGGCCAGCTTCGTCACTGGCAGGCGGGTAAAGGGCTTTCCGATCCGATAACGGGCGTACCGAAGGTCTGGGCGAACGGGCAGGGGGGATTGCTGGACGTGGCGCTCGCGCCTGATTTTGAGCAGTCTCGCCGCGTCTGGCTCAGTTTTTCTGAGGCCGATCGCGAGGGGAAAGCCGGAACGGCGGTAGGCTTCGGGCGACTTAGCGATGACCTGAAACATCTGGAGGAATTCCAGACTGTTTTTCGTCAGATGCCGAAACTCTCAACCGGTAATCATTTCGGCGGACGACTGGTGTTTGATGGCAAAGGCCATCTGTTTATCGGGCTTGGCGAAAATAATCAGCGCCCTACCGCACAGGATCTGGACAAGTTGCAGGGCAAAGTGGTGCGCCTGACCGACCAGGGGAGCGTGCCGCCGGATAATCCCTTTGTGAATCAGATCGGCGCGCGCCCTGAGATCTGGTCGTACGGCATACGTAACCCGCAGGGTATGGCGATAAACCCGTGGAGCGATGCGCTGTGGTTGAATGAGCATGGCCCGCGCGGCGGCGATGAAATCAATATCCCCGAAAAAGGTAAAAATTATGGCTGGCCGCTGGCAACCTGGGGCATCAACTACAGCGGCTTTAAAATCCCGGAAGCGAAAGGTGAAATTGTCGAGGGAACGGAACAGCCGATCTTCTACTGGAAAAAATCGCCAGCGGTCAGCGGCATGGCGTTTTATAACAGCGACACGTTCCCTCAATGGAAGCAGAAACTGTTTATCGGCGCGCTGAAAGAGCAGGATGTGATTGTCCTGAGCGTTAACGGCGATAAGGTGACGGAGGACGGACGGATTCTGGGCGACAGAGGGAAACGTATTCGCGATGTGCGCGCAGGACCCGACGGTTATTTATATGTCTTAACCGACGAGTCCGACGGAGAACTGCTGAAAGTCAGCCCACGCGCTTAGCTGACCGGGATCATCACCGTTTTACGAAACGCCGGGCGTTCGGTAAGTTGCTGATACCAGCGCTCAAGGTGAGGGCGCGGCGTCCAGCTCAGGCCAACGTTAAACAGGTTGTAGACGAAGGGGGCGATCGCGATATCCGCCGTGCCGAACTCCGCGCCGGAGAACCAGGTCTGGCTGGCCAGCGCCTCATCAAGAATGCCAAACAGGCCGTCACAGACGTTGGCGCCGGCGTCGATCGCCGCCTGGTCGCGCTGCTCCGGCGGGGTGCGGACTAAACCCATCAGGATCACGCGATGCGCCGGGCTTAACGTCTGGTTTGCCCAGTCCATCCACTTTTCCCCTTCTGCCCGTCGCGCCGGAGAGTCTACCCACAGACGTTTTTGCCCATACTGCGCCGCCAGATAGCGGACGATGGTATTGGACTCCCAGAGCAAAACATCCGTTTCATCATCGCGCAGCAGCGGCACCAGGCCATTCGGGTTCATCGCCAGATAGTCAGCGTCATGATTCAGCCCGAACTGCCCGCCTGCCAGAATTTGCGTATAAGGCAGCTCCAGTTCGTCGAGCGTCCATCGCACTTTTTTGACGTTGGTTGAGTTATTCCGTCCCCACAGCGTAATCATAGTTACCCCTCAAATTGTTCTGCAATCGGTATCCGACTCGTCCCATGGTGGGATAAAGCTAACATTTACGCAACAGCTTGCAAAAAAATCCTCACGGAGGCAGCGCAGCGTGGCGTTATTGCATAAACTTTAAAAACTTTACCAACTTACGGTTTCTTTAAGTTCGTTAGTGCGTTATTACTCACCGCACTTATAACACGGTGGTATGGCGTGTTTTTTTGGAATGGATACTCGGGTGGCATTTATGACGCAATACTCTTCTTCCCTTCGTAGTCTTGCTGCGGGTTCAGCACTCTTATTCCTTTTTGCGCCGACGTTACAGGCGGCTGAGCAGACAACGGCGCCGCCGAGCGTTGATGCGCGCGCGTGGATTTTAATGGACTATTCCAGCGGCAAGGTGCTGGCGGAAGGCAACGCCGACGAGAAACTGGACCCCGCCAGCCTGACCAAAATTATGACCAGTTACGTCGTCGGGCAGGCGCTGAAGGCCGGAAAAATTCAGCTCACGGATATGGTGACGGTAGGAAAAGACGCCTGGGCCACGGGCAACCCGGCTCTGCGCGGTTCGTCGGTCATGTTCCTTAAGCCCGGAGATCAGGTCTCGGTATCCGATCTCAACAAGGGTGTGATTATCCAGTCGGGTAACGACGCCTGTATTGCGCTTGCGGATTATGTTGCCGGAAGCCAGGAGTCGTTCATTGGTTTGATGAATGGTTACGCGAAAAAACTGGGGCTGACCAACACAACGTTCCAGACGGTTCACGGCCTGGATGCGCCGGGGCAGTTTAGTACCGCGCGTGATATGGCGCTGCTGGGCAAAGCGCTGATCCATGATGTGCCGGAAGAGTACGCCATTCACAAAGAAAAAGAGTTCACTTTCAACAAGATTCGCCAGCCGAACCGTAACCGCCTGCTGTGGAGTTCTAATCTGAACGTTGACGGCATGAAAACCGGGACAACGGCAGGCGCCGGATACAATCTGGTGGCCTCTGCGACTCAGGGAGATATGCGTTTGATCTCCGTCGTGCTGGGGACGAAAACCGATCGCATCCGTTTTAATGAGTCAGAGAAATTGTTGACCTGGGGCTTCCGCTTCTTTGAAACGGTGACACCCATTAAGCCTGACGCGACGTTCGTGACTCAGCGCGTCTGGTTTGGGGATAAGAGCGAGGTGAATCTGGGCGCGGGAGAGGCGGGTTCCGTGACGATTCCGCGCGGACAGCTGAAAAACCTGAAGGCCAGCTTTACGCTGACTGAACCGCAGCTGACCGCGCCGTTGAAGAAAGGCCAGGTTGTCGGCACCATCGACTTCCAGCTCAACGGAAAGTCCATTGAACAGCGTCCGCTGATGGTGATGGAAAACGTGGAAGAGGGCGGCTTCTTTGGGCGGATATGGGACTTCGTCCTGATGAAATTCCACCAGTGGTTTGGCGGCTGGTTCTCTTAATCGCGGTGGCGGTGCCGGATGGCGCTAACGCTTATCCGGCCTACGATACGTGCATATTTGTAGGCCGGATAAGGCGCGGCAGGGCAAACCCTACATCAATACATCAACGTAATGCGCTGCGCTTTGGCATAATCGACAAACTCATCGTCAGGGCGGCAGTCGCTCACTACCGCATCAAAACGCGTTAATTCGCCCATCCGCGCGGGTCGCACCTTGCCGAATTTACTGTGATCCACCACCAGAACATGGTATTGCGCCATCGACATGGCCCAGTGTTTCACCGGCAGTTCTTCGAGGTTAAAACAGGTTGCCCCTTTGCTGATATGAACGCCTGCGGCGGAATAAAAGGCGATATCAGGGCAGATATTATTCAGGGTTTCCTGAAAATCGAGCGGTTTGAAAATAGCGTTGCTGGCGTGAAATTCCCCGCCGCACAGAATCGCCCGGCACAGCGGTTTTTCCTGGAGCGCCAGAAACGTATTCAGGGAATAACAGACGGCGGTGAAAGGCAATTCGTTATCAATGGCTTCAATGATCCACGGCGTGGTGGTGCCGCAGTCAAAAAAAATCGTCTGATGCGCCTGTACCAGACCGGCGGCCAGCTGCGCGGCGCGGCGCTTCTCTTCAACCAGGCGGGATTTTTGATCGCTCAATAAATAATGGCTGGCGCTGCGGGGTTCCAGAACAATATACCCGCCCAGTAACACGACGGGCGCGCTTTTATTATTCAGGTCGCGACGAATGGTCATCTCCGATACGCCCAGCAGAGTCGCGGCTTCTTTCAGGTGTAATTTATCGCTGCGTTTTAGCGCTTGCAGCAATTGACCAATACGCTCGTCGCGTCGTGTTTCCATAATTCCCCTGGACAGTTGAATAAGCACTCTGCACAGTACAGAGCGCTTAATACTACTCTTTTTTCACCAGGTTAGTCACGTACCCAGCCTTTACGAATGGGCAGCGCGAAGCAGATGCGGTAGCACGTTTGTAGGCCGTGGTAGAGAGCAACCCCATATTTTTGCCACAGCATTTGCGTGCTCAGGCAGCCGATCATCCCGACCAGCAAACCGCCGAGCATATCCAGCGGCCAGTGAACGCCGAGGTAAACGCGTGACCAGGCGACCGTCACGGCCAGCGCCATGAGCAGTACGCCAGACCAGACGCGGTGCCAGAATAAAAACGCCAGCGCAAAGGTAAAGACAACGGTGCCGTGATCGCTCGGGAAGGAGTCATCGGGCGCGTGATGCAGGAAGTTATAGCCGATACGATCGACAAAAGGGCGATCGTGCGGGAAAAGATGCCCCATTATCCAGGAGATCGTCAGGCTGATGAGCAGCGCGATACCCATTTTAATCACCAACTGGCGTTGAGCGCAGACCCGATCGCGCGGCCCCCATAACCAAAGCACAACGGCCAGCAGCGGCACGATGTTAATCAAATCTCTGGCAATGAAAATGGCCAGAGCGATCATCCACTGTGCGGAGTCGGGGGTGGCATTGATTAAGTAAAACAGCGAGTTGTTAAGGTTTTCCAGCATAACATCCAGACTCAGTGCAGTGATTAAACGAAACGACCCTACGTGCTCCGGGTAAGGGCGAGAATACAAAGTGCCGCAACGGGGGGAAAGCGGTATTGTCTTATTTACCTGTAAAATGAGGAAATTTAAGACAATGGCGCGAGCTTATTCGCCATGATAGCGCCAGCAACTTAAATTAACCTTAAAGCAAAAGGTCACGAAGGATGATTATGTAAAAATGTGCGCATTTTGTTTGTAAATCACATAATTCGCTATCTCAGGTAACGTACTTTCATTACACTTTGCGCGATTTTTTATTTGCGAAGAGATTGCATGCAAAACCTTTCACAAACAGGCGTCCGGCTCGGACGTCAGGCACTGCTTTTCCCTCTCTGTCTGGTGCTTTACGAATTTTCTACGTATATCGGCAACGATATGATCCAGCCGGGGATGCTGGCGGTGGTGGAACAGTATCAGGCCGGGATCGACTGGGTTCCGACCTCGATGACCGCCTACCTGGCGGGCGGGATGTTTTTGCAGTGGCTGTTAGGGCCGCTGTCGGATCGTATTGGACGCCGCCCGGTGATGTTAGCGGGCGTGATCTGGTTTATCGTCACCTGCCTTGCCACACTGCTGGCGCAAAACATTGAGCAGTTCACCCTGCTGCGTTTTTTGCAGGGGGTAAGCCTGTGCTTTATTGGCGCCGTGGGGTACGCCGCCATTCAGGAATCCTTTGAAGAAGCGGTGTGTATCAAAATTACGGCGTTAATGGCTAACGTTGCCCTGATTGCGCCGCTGCTGGGGCCGCTGGTGGGCGCCGCCTGGGTGCATGTTCTGCCGTGGGAAGAGATGTTTGTTCTGTTTGCCGTACTGGCGGCGATTGCTTTTGTCGGCTTACAGCGCGCGATGCCGGAGACCGCGACCCGCCTCGGCGAGAAGCTGTCGCTTAAAGAACTGGGGCGGGATTACAAGCTGGTGCTGAAAAACGTGCGGTTTGTTGCCGGCGCGCTGGCGCTGGGGTTCGTCAGCCTGCCGCTGCTGGCGTGGATTGCCCAGTCGCCGATCATTATCATCAGCGGTGAGCAGCTCAGCAGCTATGAATATGGCTTGTTGCAGGTTCCTGTTTTTGGCGCGCTGATTGCCGGGAATCTGGTGCTGGCGCGGTTGACTTCCCGGCGAACGGTGCGCGCATTGATTATCATGGGCGGCTGGCCGATTGTGGCGGGATTGCTGATCGCCGCAGCCGCGACGGTGGTCTCTTCCCATGCGTATCTATGGATGACGGCGGGTCTGAGCGTCTACGCTTTTGGCATCGGCGTGGCGAACGCGGGGCTGGTGCGTCTGACCCTGTTTGCCAGCGATATGAGCAAAGGCACGGTTTCTGCGGCGATGGGGATGTTGCAGATGCTGATCTTTACCGTGGGTATTGAAGTGAGCAAGCATGCTTATCTGAGCGGCGGCAACGGCTTATTCAGCCTCTTCAACCTGGCGAACGGCATTCTCTGGCTGCTGCTGATGGTTATCTTCCTGAAAGACAAACGGGTAGGGGATTCACGGGAAGGGTGAGGCCCTCCGGCGCAGCGCCATCAGGCCTCAAGGGGCATTACCCACTGAATGGGGCTTCGTTTTTCAGCACGCGGTCGATAACGTCCAGCACGCCTTCCGCGTTATTCGAGCCCGCCCGATATTTCGCCGCAGAGGCCACCGCCGCTCCGGCGTTTTCCATCGCAAAACTGAAGCCGGCCTGACGCAGCATCTCAATATCATTGCCGCCGTCGCCAAACGTCACGACCTCATCATTGTTAATCCCCCAGCGTTGTTGCAGCAGACGCAAGCCGTTCGCTTTGTGTACGCCGGGAATGATCAAATCGATGCTGCCGTAACCGGTGTGAACCGGCACCATGATATCGCCAATCGCATCATGCAGCGCCGTCTGAACCTGGGGAATACGGTCATCAGTAATGTTGAGGCCGAATTTAAAGAACACGTCATTGATGTTGTCGAAGCTGTCCACGAACTCAAGGCGATGGTAGTACATCGCCGCAACCTGTTTCAGTTCATCGTTGTACTGTTTCAGGGTATAGGCGCTGTTTTTACCGCAGGCGATGATTTCAATATCCGCGCGAGTCAGCAGATGATCGACAACGGCAGCAAAATCCTCTTTCGCCAGTTCGCCGTTGAACACGTCTTCGCCCTCGCTGACCACCCAGCCGCCGTTTTCAGCGACAAAGGCGATTTCGTGGGCGATCTCTGGAAAGAAAGAGATTAACTGGTAATACTGATTACCGCTGGCGACCACAAAACGGATGCCTTTCTGCTTCATTAGCCGATACTGCGCCATAAACCGGTCGCGATTATAGGTTTTTTGATCGCTCAAAAAGGTGCCGTCCATGTCTACCGCAATTAGCTTGATACCCATTAACTATTCTCCATAACAGATTGAGTGTTTGATGTTGGTTTGGCGACAGCCTTTGCGACAAGAGCGGCCAGGATGACCAGCGCCAGCACAACCAGCATTGCGCTGCGCAAACCATAATGTTCGCCAAGATAGCCCAGCAGCGGCGGCCCCACCAGGAATGCCAGATAACCGGTTGTCGCCACCACGCTGACGCGGGTTGGCGCGTCCGGGCCGGTATCGCTGGCCGCTGAAATCGTTAGCGGGAAGCCAAGCGACGCCCCAAGCCCCCAGAGAATAACGGAAACGCCCGCGACCCAGGCGCTGTCGACGAAGATAATCAGACCAATACCGAGCGCTCCCATTAGCGCGCTGGCGCGGACTACCGCCACGCGGCTATAACGGTCGATAAACCAGCCGCCGGTAAAGCGCCCGACGGTCATACCGAGCGTAAAGCCCGCATAAATCAGCGAGCCGGACGTTGGGCTGAAGCCGTGACCATCCACCATCAGAAGCGGCAGCCAGTCGTTGGCGGACCCTTCAGCGAAGGCCATTGCCAGTACCACCACGCCGATCAACAGTAGCTGGGCATCGCGATAAAAAGGTACGCCTTTTTCCGTTGTGTGGGCGCCGTCGGCGGCGTTTTTCCCCGTGCCGTCGGGAATGGCGCGAATAGCAATAAAAATGGGGACGATCGCGACGAGAGCCGCCAGCAGGATATGAGCGTTGGCAGGGACGTTAAAGGCGGTTAGCGCCATGCCGACGCCAGCGCCAGCCAGCGTACCGAAGCTGTAAAAACCGTGCATCATCGGCAGGACGGTTTTATTCATTTCACGTTCAACCGCCGCCCCTTCAACGTTGATAGCGACTTCGGCGGCGCCAAAGCTGGCGCCGAATACGCCTAAGCCAAGCGCAAAAACCAGCGGAGAAGCGAACCACAGCGCAATGCTGAGGATAACCATCCCCGCAACGGCGCAGGACATGGTGGTCTGAATGACGTTGCGCGTGCCAAATCGCTTTACCAGCCAGGCGGAACACAGAATACCGCTCATCGAACCGATGGAAAGCCCAAACAGCACCGCCCCCATTTCTGCCGTTGATACCGAAAGGATATCGCGAATGGCGGGGGTGCGGGTTGCCCATGAGGCCATCAACAGCCCTGGCAAGAAGAA
This sequence comes from Citrobacter sp. CK189, assembly GCF_030333505.1. NCBI lineage: Bacteria > Pseudomonadati > Pseudomonadota > Gammaproteobacteria > Enterobacterales > Enterobacteriaceae > Citrobacter > Citrobacter sp. CK189. Next base: position 215,609 of record NZ_JAOWFV010000036.1, read on the forward strand.
GAACATAAAAAGCGCCCAGGTCCGGCGTCTTAAGGCTTTACGTGATGAGATGGCGGTCATTGATTCAAACTGAAAAAAGAGAATACAGGGGACAACACTAGCAAGTTTGTGTACATTTGTACACAAACGTGATGAGAGGAAAAGCAGTGCGACGAGCTAACGATCCCCTGCGGCGAGACAAAATCGTTCAGGCCACGCAGGAAGCGATAATAACGCATGGCATTCACGGCGTTACGCACCGCAAAATCGCGGCGATAGCGCAGGTGCCGCTCGGGTCGATGACCTATTATTTTTCGGGAATCGATGAGTTGCTGATCGAGGCGTTAAGCCGGTTTACAGAAACAATGTCGCACCAGTTTCAGTCATTCTTTGCCGATGTCACGAACGTTCAGGACGCCTGTCACGCCATTACCGACATGATCTACAGCTCGCTGGTGACCACGCCAGATAATATGGAGCTGATGTACCAGCTGTATGCCTTCGCCAGCCGAAAACCGGCGCTGAAAACGGTGATGCAGAACTGGATGCAGCGCAGTCAGCAAACGCTGGAGCAGTGGTTTGAACCGGTGACCGCCCGTGCGCTGGATGCGTTTATCGAAGGCATGACCCTCCATTTCGTCACCGACAGAGCGCCTTTAACGCGGGAAGATATTCTGGTCATGGTGAAGCGTATTGCCGGGCAGGCGTGATTTTCAGGCAACAAAAAACCCATCAACCTTGAACCAAAATGGCGGGGTTGATGGGCTCCACAAATTGGGGACATCAAAGAAAAGCAGTGGCACTAGTTATGACTGACGCCTTGAAGAAAAGTTCTGCTTACCTGCAAAAATTTTTCACTTAAAGGCAAACTTCAGTTTTATCCTAAGCCCGGCCAGATGATGACAATAAGTGTCCCCGCCAGCGTTAACAGAACGTTGGCTATCGCATAGGTTCCCGCATAGCCTAATGCCGGAATGTTGCTGCGCGCCGTGTCGCTGATGATCTCCATCGCCGGAGCACAGGTGCGCGCGCCCATCATGGCGCCGAAGAGCAGGGCGCGGTTCATACGTAATACATAAGCGCCGAACAGGAAGCAGATAATGACCGGCACCAGGCTCACCACAAGACCGGCAATCAACATTTGCCCGCCGACCGCGCCAAGCCCGTTCCCGATGCCGCTGCCCGCGCTCAGGCCGACGCCGGCCATAAAGACCATCAGACCAAACTCTTTCACCATGTTCAGCGCGCCCTGCGGGATGTACCCGAAGGTGGGGTGGTTAGCTCGCAGGAAACCGAGCATGATCCCGGCGAACAACAGCCCGGCGGCGTTGCCGATGCCGAAGCTGAAATTACTGAACTGGAAGGTGATCATCCCGATCATCAGGCCGATGATAAAGAAGGCGCAGAAGGCCAGCAGATCGGTTACCTGACTGTGAATCGAGATAAAGCCAATACGGTCCGCGACGGTTTTCACGCGACGCGCATCGCCGCTCACCTGCAAGACGTCGCCTTTATTCAGCACCACGTTGTCGTCGATCGGCATTTCAATCTGGCTGCGGATCACGCGGTTAAGGAAGCAGCCGTGGTCGGTCAGCTTCAACTGGGCGAGACGGCGGCCTACGGCATTGTGGTTTTTCACGACGATCTCTTCGGTTACGATGCGCATGTCGAGCAGGTCGCGGTCGAAGACTTCTTTGCCGTTACGGAAGCTGGGGTCCAGCCGGGCGTGTGCATCCGGGTAACCGACCAGGGCAATCTCATCACCCATCTGCAATACCGCGTCGCCATCCGGGTTAGCCAGAATACCGTTACGGCGGATGCGCTCAATGTAGCAACCGGTCTGACGGTAGATGCCCAGCTCGCGCAGATTTTTCCCGTCGGCCCAGGCCACCAGTTCCGGGCCGACGCGATAAGCGCGGATGACCGGCAGATAGACCTTGCGGTTGGCGTCGGTATCCAGGCCGCGCTCGCGGGCAATCTGCTGGGCGCTGGTTTGCAGATCCTGATGTTGCAGTTTCGGCAGGTAACGTGCGCCGACAATCAGGCTGACCAGGCCGATGAGGTAGGTCAGCGCGTAGCCCAGGCTCAGGTTGTCCAGCGCGACCGAGAGCTGCGAACTCTCCATACCGGAATGGCGTAACGTGTCGCCTGCGCCGACCAGCACAGGGGTCGAGGTCATGGAGCCCGCCAGCATACCGGCGGTCAGGCCGATATCCCAGCCAAAGAGCTTACCCAGCCCTAATGCGATCAGCAGCGCGCTACCGACCATGACCAGAGCAAGCATCAGGTAATTTTTGCCGTCGCGAAAAAAAATAGAAAAAAAGTTGGGGCCAGCTTCGACGCCGACACAAAAAATAAACAGCATAAAGCCCAGATTTAGTGCATCGGTGTTAATACTAAAGTGCTGCTGCCCTAATAATAGGGAGACCACTAAAACGCCAATGGAATTACCGAGTTGGACTGAACCCAGGCGTAACTTACCCAGACATAGCCCGAGAGCCAGGACCACAAATAATAACAGGATGTAATTCCCATTTAACAAATCTGCGACGTTTATATTCACGGAGACTAACTTCTTGTTTACCAGTAAGCTGTTGAAAGAAATGACAATTTACGCTAATGTTTTTGCCAGAAATTATGAGGCGTCGGCATCGTATCGGCGCTCAAATAAAAGCAGCACAACAATTTAATTCGCTAGTTTAATCTCATTACGTATCAACGGCTATAAGAATCGTGTGGGTGTGTTTTTGGCATGGAATGCCGAACGACTTTATCTGACTGGACGCCTTCGGGCGAAAAAAGTGTTCGATAGAGATAGTGTCAGGAGGAACGATTGAAACATAAACAAGGTTGGGCGGGTGCAATCTGCTGCTTTGTACTCTTTATTGTGGTGTGCCTTTCATTAACGATGCATATGAAAGGGGCATTTCGGGTTGCCGGGCATCCTGAGATTGGGCTGTTGTTTTTTACGTTACCTGGCGCGGTGGCCAGTTTTTTTTCCCATCGCAGAGAAGTCATTAAACCTCTTATCGGCGCCATGCTGGCCGCACCATGTTGTCTGGTCCTGATGCGATTTGTTTTTATGCCTACGCGCTCCGTATGGCAAGAACTGGCGTGGTTGTTCAGTGCGGTGTTCTGGTGTGCGCTCGGCGCGCTTTGCTTTTTATTTATCAGCAGCCTGTTTAGTCAGCGACGTAAAAAGAACCGATAACGCCCTCCGGGAGAGGGCGTAAAGCAGCGATCAGGCGAACAGGTTCAGATTCTCTTTTGCCCATGCCTCAAAATCGGTGTAACCGCCGATGTGTTTCTGATCGACAAAAATCTGCGGTACGGTCTCTACCGGTTTACCCACGGTTTTTTCCAGATCCGCTTTGGTAATGCCTTCAGCATGAATATCAATATAACGATAGTTAAAATCGTCGCGCTCAGTGCTCAGTTTTTCTGCTAACTCTTTCGCACGCACGCAATACGGGCACCCTGGGCGACCAAAAATAACGGTAAACATTGTTTTTTTCCTCGAACTCATAGCCTTGTGACGAATGGCGGCTATGATGCCGTTAAACGACGCGTCTGAAAAGCAGGTTGCGCCTGTTGCTTTGATACCTATAGGCTATATCTGTTAAACACGATAAACCTGAACGCGTTACACTGAGCATCCGTTATCCGGGAGGCCCTTATGCGCTCGATTGGCGCTTTACCCAAAAGCGTGTTGATTCTGGAAATTCTCGGTATGATTTTGCTGGCAGCGGCGTTGCTGTCGCTCAATCAGTACCTCACATTACCCGTGCCGATGAACAGCCCGCTGACGGTAACGGTGATGATATTTCTCGGTATCCTGCTTATGCTTCCCGCTGCGGTGGCGCTAATGTGGCGGATCGCGCAGCTTATTGCGCCGCAACTGATGACGCGCTCACCCGATTCTTCTTCCCGTTCAGCAAGAGAAAAACCGCATGACTCCAACCATTGATTTAATCCGTGGTCACCGTTCTATTCGTCATTTCACCGATGAGCCGATTTCCGATGCGCAGCGTGAGTCGATTATTGCCGCCGCGCGGGGAACCTCAAGCTCCAGTTTTTTACAGTGCAGTTCCATTATCCGCATTACCGATAAAGCCATGCGCGAAGCGCTGGTGCCCCTGACGGGCGGGCAAAAGCACGTTGCGCAGGCCGCGGAATTTTGGGTTTTCTGCGCTGATTTTAATCGTCACTTACAGATTTGCCCGGACGCGCAGCTCGGGCTGGCGGAACAGCTGCTGCTGGGCACGGTCGATACGGCGATGATGGGGCAAAATGCGCTGACCGCTGCCGAATCCCTGGGGCTGGGCGGCGTCTATATCGGCGGTATCCGCAATCATATTGAAGCGGTTACGGAACGGCTGAAATTACCGAAATATGTCCTGCCGCTGTTTGGGCTGTGCCTCGGCTGGCCTGCGGATAACCCTGGCGTTAAGCCGCGTTTGCCCGCAGAACTGGTGGTGCATGAAAATCACTATCAGCCTGTGGATGCCGCGCTGCTGGCGCAATATGATGAGCAGATCGCGGAGTATTACCTGACCCGCGACAGCAATACGCGCCGCGATACCTGGAGCGACCATATCCGTCGTACCATCATCAAAGAGAATCGCCCGTTTATTCTGGACTATTTGCATAAACAGGGTTGGGCGACGCGCTAACACCCGGTGTATGATACGCAGGCTTTTACCAGGTCTTTTAGAGAGGTGCAGGGTGAAAATTGCCATATTGTCCCGGGACGGAACGCTCTATTCTTGTAAACGCCTGCGCGAAGCGGCGATGAAGCGCGGCCATCTGGTCGAAATACTCGATCCGCTTTCCTGCTATATGAACATCAGCCCGGCGGCCTCTTCTATTCACTATAAAGGCCGCCAGTTGCCGCATTTTGATGCCGTCATCCCCCGTATTGGCTCCGCCATCACGTTTTACGGTACAGCGGCGCTGCGTCAGTTCGAAATGCTGGGTAGCTATCCGCTGAACGAATCCGTGGCGATTACCCGCGCGCGCGATAAACTGCGTTCGCTACAGTTACTGGCCCGGCAGGGAATTGACTTGCCTGTTACTGGCATTGCGCATTCGCCGGATGACACCAGCGATCTGATCGACATGGTCGGCGGCGCGCCGCTGGTGGTAAAACTGGTGGAAGGTACGCAGGGCATTGGCGTGGTGCTGGCGGAAACCCGGCAAGCCGCAGAGAGCGTGATTGATGCGTTTCGCGGTCTTAATGCGCACATTCTGGTGCAGGAGTACATCAAAGAGGCCAGAGGGCGTGACATCCGTTGTCTGGTCGTGGGCGACGAAGTGGTGGCGGCCATTGAGCGGCGGGCAAAAGAGGGCGATTTTCGCTCCAACCTTCATCGCGGCGGTATGGCGAGTATCGCCAGTATCACGCCGCGTGAACGAGAGATCGCGATAAAAGCGGCGCAGACGATGGGGCTGGATGTTGCTGGCGTCGATATTCTGCGCGCGGAGCGTGGGCCGCTGGTCATGGAAGTGAACGCCTCTCCGGGTCTGGAAGGGGTAGAAAAAACGACGGGTGTGGATATCGCCGGGCGAATGATCCAGTGGATCGAGCGTCACGCCACCCCCGAATTTTGCCTTAAAACGGGCGGTTAATCGCAATATCGTTCCCGATCGTGGTATGACGCGGTCTTTTTGCGTAAGCTGTGCCGGTAATTTTTTATCGTAAGAGGTAGCACATTATTATGACATCACTGGTCGTTCCTACTCTGGATACGTTGCGTCAATGGCTCGACGACCTGGGCATGAGTTTTTTTGAATGTGATACCTGTCAGGCGCTGCATTTGCCCCATATGCAAAATTTTGACGGCATTTACGATGCGAAAATCGACCTGGTGGATAACACGGTGCTGTTTTCCGCAATGGCGGAAGTGAGACCCTCGGCGCTGCTGCCGCTGGCTGCCGATCTGTCGGCAATTAACGCCAGTTCGTTAACGGTGAAAGCGTTCCTGGATATGCAGGATGATAATCTGCCAAAACTGGTGGTTTGCCAGTCTTTATCCGTTATGCGGGGCGTGACGTATGAACAGTTCGAGTGGTTTGTTCGTCAGAGCGAAGAGCAGATTTCTATGGTGATCCTGGAAGCCGGAGCGCATCAGCTGCTGTTCAGCGCAGAAGAAGACGCGCAAAAAAGTAGCACTGAAAATCATTTTCTTCACTGAAATCTGCGCACATGCAACCTGAAGAATGACGCGTCTAACGCAGTCGCTGCCAGAGCGGCTGCTGTTTGCATTTTTTTATTCTGCCTTTAACCTTTCTTTAAAGAATAATTCACCTCCTTTCCGCCTGTTTCGCTTTATCACATAGACAAAACCTGCATAAAAAATTGATAAAAGGCGTTTTTTAATCTGAGCTATAGCCTCGAACCCTGGCTAAAGTTATTCTTGCGAAGCTTTTACATGTCATCCTTCAGACAACCTCCTGAATGATTTTGTGTATTTATGGCGAGCAATGACGGCAGGGAGAGAGTCCTCTCTTCTGTAACTGTGTCGAGTGACAAAATATGCACGTTTCTTGCATATCTTAGAATGCAACTTTTTTGGTTCGTTTGTTAACGAACTTTCAGAAGGAAAGAGATTATGACCGCCTTAAATAAAAAATGGCTATCGGGTCTGGTTGCGGGTGCTCTGATGGCCGTCTCTGCCAGCACGCTCGCCGCTGAACAAAAAACACTGCATATCTATAACTGGTCTGATTATATCGCCCCGGATACGGTCGCGAACTTTGAAAAAGAGACCGGTATCAAAGTGGTCTATGACGTCTTCGACTCCAACGAGGTACTGGAAGGGAAACTCATGGCCGGGAGCACCGGTTTTGATCTGGTTGTCCCGTCGGCCAGTTTTCTGGAACGCCAGCTCACTGCGGGCGTATTCCAGCCGCTGGATAAAAGCAAACTACCTGGCTGGAAAAACCTCGATCCAGAGCTGTTGAAGCTGGTAGCGAAGCACGATCCTGACAACAAATACGCGATGCCGTATATGTGGGCGACTACCGGTATCGGTTATAACATCGATAAAGTCAAAGCGGTGCTGGGGGCTGACGCGCCGGTCGATAGCTGGGATCTGGTGCTGAAACCTGAAAATCTGGAAAAACTCAAAAGCTGCGGTGTCTCCTTCCTTGATGCGCCTGAAGAGGTGTTCGCGACCGTGCTGAACTACCTGGGGAAAGATCCCAACAGCACCAAAGCGGATGACTACACGGGGCCTGCGACCGATCTGCTGCTGAAGCTGCGCCCGAACATTCGTTATTTCCACTCGTCTCAATACATAAACGATCTGGCGAACGGCGATACCTGCGTGGCGATTGGCTGGGCAGGGGACGTATGGCAGGCGGCTAACCGCGCGAAAGAAGCGAAAAACGGCGTGAATATCTCCTTCTCCATTCCGAAAGAGGGGGCGATGGCGTTCTTTGATGTGTTCGCGATGCCTACTGATGCGAAAAACAAAGAAGAGGCTTATCAGTTCCTCAACTATCTGCTGCGCCCGGATGTGATCGCCCACATTTCCGACCATGTGTTCTACGCCAACGCCAACAAAGAAGCGACGGCGCTGGTCAGCGCTGAAGTGCGTGACAACCCAGGCATTTATCCGCCTGCGGATGTGCGAGCGAAAATGTTCACGCTGAAAGTGCAGGAACCGAAGATCGACCGTGTGCGTACGCGTGCCTGGACGAAGGTGAAAAGCGGTAAATAAGCCGCTGTATCAGAACGTTGCCCGGTGAGGTTTACCGGGCAATGCGCACTTTTATGGTGCGTTTGCACTGATTTTTGTTTATGCCGGAGAGCACCCCGTGAACGACGCGACCCCCCGCCCACAGGCGAAAACCCGTAAAGCGCTGACGCCGCTTCTTGAAATCCGCAACCTGACAAAATCATTTGATGGTCAACACGCCGTGGATGATGTCAGCCTCACCATCTATAAAGGCGAAATATTTGCGCTGCTTGGCGCATCGGGCTGCGGGAAATCCACGCTGCTGCGTATGCTGGCCGGATTTGAACAACCCTCCGCCGGGCAAATCATGCTCGATGGCGTCGATCTGGCGCATGTCCCGCCTTATCTGCGCCCTATCAATATGATGTTTCAGTCCTATGCGCTGTTCCCCCATATGACGGTGGAGCAAAACATTGCGTTTGGGCTGAAGCAGGACAAGCTGTCGAAGGCGGAAATCACCGCGCGCGTGAACGAAATGCTGGGGCTGGTGCATATGCAGGAGTTCGCTAAACGTAAGCCTCATCAGCTTTCCGGCGGCCAGCGTCAGCGTGTGGCGCTGGCGCGTAGCCTGGCGAAACGCCCGAAGCTGTTGCTGCTCGACGAACCAATGGGCGCGCTGGATAAAAAGCTGCGCGACCGGATGCAGCTGGAAGTCGTCGATATTCTTGAGCGCGTTGGCGCGACCTGCGTGATGGTGACGCACGATCAGGAAGAGGCGATGACGATGGCCGGGCGAATTGCGATCATGAACCGTGGGAAATTCGTGCAGATTGGCGAACCGGAAGAGATTTATGAACATCCGACCACCCGCTACAGCGCGGAATTTATCGGTTCTGTGAATGTCTTTGAAGGCTTGCTGAAGGAACGTCAGGATGATGGGTTGGTCATTGATTCGCCGGGGCTGGTGCATCCTCTGAAGGTGGATGCGGATGCGTCCGTTGTCGATAACGTTCCGGTGTATGTTGCGCTGCGCCCGGAAAAAATCATGCTGTGCGACGCGCCGCCGGAAGACGGCTACAACTTTGCCGTGGGTGAAGTGGTGCATATCGCCTACCTCGGCGATTTGTCGATTTATCATGTGCGGTTGAAAAGCGGCCAGATGTTGAGCGCTCAGTTACAGAACGCGCATCGCTATCGCAAAGGGTTGCCGACCTGGGGCGATGAAGTGCGTTTATGCTGGGATGCGGACAGTTGTGTGGTGTTGACGGTTTAAGGAGCGAAAATGAGTACACTTGAACCTCCGGCTCGCGATAAAAAGCCCGGCGGCCTGACGCTGTGGCTGGCGCGGATGCAAATGAAGCATGGGCGTAAGCTGGTCATCGCGGTGCCGTACCTTTGGCTGATCCTGCTTTTCCTGCTGCCGTTTCTGATTGTGTTTAAAATCAGCCTGGCGGAGATGGCGCGGGCGATCCCGCCCTATACCGATCTGGTGGCGTGGGCCGACGGGCAGCTATCCCTGACCCTCAACCTGGGAAACTTCCTGCAACTGACGGACGATCCGCTCTATTTTGACGCCTATTTGCAGTCTTTGCAGGTGGCGGGCGTTTCGACTCTCTGCTGTTTGCTGCTGGGGTATCCGCTGGCCTGGGCGGTGGCGCACAGCAGGCCGTCAACGCGTAATATTCTGCTGTTGCTGGTGATCCTGCCGTCCTGGACCTCGTTTTTGATCCGCGTTTACGCCTGGATGGGGATTCTGAAAAATAACGGCGTGCTGAACAACTTCCTGATGTGGCTGGGGGTTATCGATCATCCCCTGACGATTTTGCATACCAATCTGGCGGTGTATATCGGTATTGTCTACGCCTATCTGCCGTTTATGGTGCTGCCGATTTATATCGCGCTGACGCGCATTGACTATTCGCTGGTGGAGGCCTCGCTGGATCTGGGCGCGCGTCCGCTGAAAACTTTCTTTAGCGTCATTGTGCCGTTAACGAAAGGGGGAATAATTGCCGGATCGATGCTGGTGTTTATTCCGGCGGTGGGGGAATTTGTGATCCCGGAACTGCTCGGCGGGCCAGACAGCATTATGATCGGCCGCGTACTGTGGCAGGAGTTCTTCAACAACCGCGACTGGCCGGTGGCCTCTGCGGTGGCTATCATCATGTTATTACTGCTGATTGTACCGATTATCTGGTTCCATAAGCATCAGCAAAAAAGCGAGGGGGAACTCGGATGAATACTTTACCGGTGGTTCGTTCGCCCTGGCGAATTGTTATTCTGGTGCTCGGGTTTACCTTCCTGTATGCGCCGATGCTGATGCTGGTCATCTATTCGTTTAACAGCTCGAAGCTGGTGACCGTCTGGGCGGGGTGGTCTACGCGCTGGTATGGCGAGCTGTTCCGGGATAGCGCGATGATAAGCGCCGTCGGCCTGAGCCTCACGATTGCCGCTTGCGCCGCGACAATGGCGGCTATTCTGGGGACGATTGCCGCCGTGGTAATGGTGCGTTTTGGCCGTTTTCGTGGAGCGAATGGCTTTGCGTTTATGATCACCGCGCCGCTGGTTATGCCGGATGTGATTACCGGGCTGTCGCTGTTGCTGCTGTTTGTGGCCCTGGCCCATGCTATCGGCTGGCCCGCAGATCGCGGAATGCTGACAATCTGGCTGGCGCACGTTACCTTCTGTACGGCCTATGTGGCGGTGGTTATTTCATCGCGTCTGCGCGAACTGGATCGCTCGATTGAAGAGGCGGCGATGGATCTTGGCGCGACGCCGTTAAAAGTGTTCTTTGTGATTACGCTGCCGATGATCATGCCTGCGGTGATCTCTGGATGGCTGCTGGCTTTCACGCTGTCGCTGGACGATCTGGTGATCGCCAGTTTTGTCTCTGGCCCGGGGGCGACGACATTGCCGATGCTGGTCTTCTCCAGCGTGCGTATGGGGGTTAACCCGGAGATTAACGCGCTGGCGACCCTTATCCTCGGCGTGGTAGGCATTGTCGGTTTTATCGCCTGGTATCTGATGGCGCGCGCAGAAAAGCAGCGGATGCGTGATATCCAACGTGCAAGACGCGGCTGAAGAAACTAAAATCTGCCAACCTGGCAACACGTTACCGTGGGCAAACGCGGTAACGTTTTCATGGAAGACGATTCGTTGGGATTTTTTAAGAAATCATCCTCATCACATGCCCGTTTAAATGTACCCACGCTGGTGCAGGTGGCGGCGCTCGCGATTATTTTGATCCGCTGCCTCGATTTGCTGATGATTTTTAACACGCTCGGCATGCGGGGAATGGGGGAGTTTATTCATCGCAGCGTGCAAACCTGGAATCTGACGCTGGTGTTTTTAGGCAGCCTGGCGCTGGTCTTTACTGAAATATATTGCGCGTTTTCGCTGGTGAAAGGGCGCAACTGGGCGCGCTGGGTGTACCTGCTCACGCAGGTTATTGCCACAGGTTATCTGTGGGCGGCGTCGCTGGGCTATGGCTACCCGGAACTGTTCAGTATTGCCGGGGAGTCGAAACGCGAAATTTTGCGCACGCTGGTGATGCAGAAATTGCCGGACATGCTGGTTCTGATGCTGCTCTTTATTCCTGCGGGCAGCAGGCGGTTCTTCCGTTTGCAATAACGTGTATAATCCTCGCCCCTGGTAATATGAAGGTCTTTGTATGCAGTGCGCACTCTACGACGCCGGTCGCTGTCGATCCTGTCAGTGGATAGTCCAGCCGATCCGCGATCAACTCTCCGCCAAAACCGCCGATCTAAAGGGGCTGCTTGCCGATTTTTCGGTTGAACAGTGGTGCGCGCCGGTCAGCGGCCCGGAACAGGCCTTTCGTAATAAAGCCAAAATGGTGGTCAGCGGCAGCGTGGAAAAGCCGCTGTTAGGCATGTTGCATCGCGATGGCACCCCGGAGGATTTGAGCGACTGTCCGCTCTATCCCGACACGTTTGCTCCCGTTTTTGCCGTGCTGAAGCCGTTCATCGCCCGTGCCGGGTTAACGCCTTACAACGTGGCGCGCAAACGCGGCGAGCTGAAATACATCCTGCTGACGGAAAGCCAGTTCGATGGCGGCATGATGCTGCGGTTCGTGCTGCGCTCAGAAACCAAACTGGCGCAGCTGCGCGCGGCGCTGCCGTGGCTACAGGCGCAGTTACCGCAGCTGAAGGTTATTACCGCGAATATTCAACCGGTACACATGGCGATTATGGAAGGGGAAACGGAGATCTTCCTGACGGAGCAGCAGGCGCTGGCAGAACGTTTTAACGATGTGCCGCTGTGGATCCGTCCGCAGAGCTTTTTCCAGACCAACCCGGTCGTTGCGAGCCGTCTGTATGCGACGGCGCGTGACTGGGTGCGTCAACTGCCTGTTCATCACATGTGGGATCTGTTTTGCGGCGTCGGGGGATTTGGTTTGCACTGCGCCACCCCGGAGATGACGTTGACGGGCATTGAGATCGCACCAGAGGCAATCGCCTGCGCGAAGCAATCCGCCGCAGAGCTGGGGCTGACGAATCTTCATTTTCAGGCGCTGGATTCTACGCAATTCGCGACCGGGCAAGGGGAAGTGCCGGAACTGGTGCTGGTGAACCCGCCGCGTCGCGGCATTGGAAAAGCCCTGTGCGACTATCTTAGCCAGATGGCGCCGGAATACATCATCTACTCCAGCTGCAACGCGCAGACGATGGCAAAGGACATTGCCAACTTGCCGGGCTACCGTATTGAGCGTGTTCAGCTTTTCGATATGTTCCCGCATACCGCGCATTATGAAGTGTTAACGCTGTTGACCAAAGCACACTGACCGGTAGGCCGGGTAAAGCGAAGCCGCCGTCTGGCGCAACGGCCGCACAAAGTTCAACAAAATGTGAACTCTTCCCCCCTGTGAAATCGGGTAAGCTTAAGTCATTGGCATTGAGAGAATGAAGGCTTACCCATGAAGCAGATCCTGCTGGTGGAAGATGACCACGACATCGCGGCGCTCCTGCGCCTCAATTTAGAAGACGAAGGCTACGCCATTACTCACCAACCGGATGGGGGCAAGGCGTTACAGTGCCTTGAAACCCAGCCCTGGGATGCCGTGATCCTCGACCTGATGCTCCCCAACGTTGACGGTCTGGAAATTTGTCGTCGCATCCGTCAGATGACCCGCTACCTGCCGGTGATTATTATCAGCGCCCGCAGCAGCGAAACGGACCGCATTACCGGGCTGGAAACCGGGGCAGATGATTACCTGGCAAAACCCTTCTCGGTGCAGGAGCTGATCGCGCGCATCAAAGCGCTGTTTCGCCGTCAGCAGGCTATGGGGCAGGCACAGACTGCCGGGCATATTCAGGCTCATGGCCTGACGCTTGATCCGCTGGCGCGTACGGTGCGCTTGCACGGTCAGGACGTGGACCTCACGCCGCGTGAATTTGAGCTGCTGTACTTCTTTGCCCGTCATCCCGGCGAAGTCTTTTCGCGTCTGGCGCTGCTGGAACAGGTCTGGGGCTATCAGCACGAAGGGTATGAGCACACCGTCAACACCCACATTAATCGCCTGCGTATCAAGATTGAAAAAGATGCCGCTGAACCGGAGATTATTCGTACCGTCTGGGGCAAAGGTTACAAATTTGCGGAGCTGAACCATGATGCGGCGCTTTAGCCTGAGCCAGCGGCTGACGCTGCTGTTCATTCTGCTGCTGATGCTCTGTGCTACCGTTGCCTGCGCGGTGCAACTCTACAGCAGCATGCAGTACGGCAACGCGATGGTGCAGCGGCTGTCCGGCGGGCTGGCGCAACAGATTGTGCAGCGTGAACCCATTCTGGATGCGCAGGGCAGGGTTGACCGCAGCGTGCTGAAGCCGCTGTTTGACCGCCTGATGACCTTTAACCCGAGCGTTGAGCTGTATGTCGTCTCCTCTGACGGCGAACTGCTGGCCGATGCCGCGCCGCCGGGCCATATCCAGCGGCAAAAGATCGATATTAGTCCATTGCAAACGTTTCTCAGCGGCGCAGCGATGCCCGTCTATGGCGACGATCCGCGTAGTCAGAGTCAGAAGGTTTTCAGCGTTACCCCTTTACGTCAGGATGGTGAGCTTAAAGGCTATTTGTACATCATCCTGCAAGGCGAAGAGTCAAATGCGCTGGCAGAAATGGCCTGGCATAAAGCACTCTGGAGTACGGTGTTGTGGTCCCTGCTATGGGTGGCGCTGTTCGGCCTGCTGGCGGGGTTACTGATCTGGTACTGGGTGACGCGCCCGGTAAAACGCCTGACGATGGACGTTGCCGGGCTGGAGCAGGACAGCATTACCGCCATCAAACAGCTGGCGGCACAGCAGCCGGAAACCACGGTGAATGATGAAGTTGCGGTGCTGCGCAATACTTTTATCGAGCTGGCGCGCAAAATCGCCGGTCAGTGGGATCAACTGGCCGACAGCGACCGGCAGCGCCGGGAGTTTATCGCCAATATCTCGCATGACTTACGCACGCCGCTGACGTCATTGCTGGGCTACCTGGAAACGTTATCGCTTAAATCCGCTACGCTGACGCCGCAGGAAACGCAGCAATATCTCTCCACTGCGCTGCGTCAGGGGCACAAGGTGCGGCACCTGTCGCAGCAGCTTTTCGAGCTGGCGCGGCTTGAGCATGGCAGCATTAAACCGCAACTGGAGCGCTTTGCTATTGGTGAGCTGATTCAGGATGTGGCGCAAAAATTCGATCTGACGATAGAGACCCGGCAGTTGCATTTGCAGGTCGATATGCCGCATTCCCTGCCGCTTATCAATGCTGACGTCTCGATGATAGAGCGGGTAGTGACGAATCTGCTGGATAACGCCGTGCGCCATTCGCCGCAGGGGAGCACTATCCGGCTGAAGGTCTGGCAGGAGGAGGCGCAGCTACAGGTAGAGGTCAGCGACAGCGGGCCAGGTATCGACGAAGCGTTGCGTGAACAACTGTTCCAGCGACCATCGGTGCTGGGGCATCAGGCGTCGCGGGAAGATCGCGGAGGGTTAGGGCTGCTGATTGTAAGACGGATGCTGGAACTGCACGGCGGTGGGATCAGGCTGATGGATTCAGTGAGTGGCGCGCGCTTTAGGTTCTTTGTGCCCTTATAGAATTGCCGGATGGCGCAGCGCCATCCGGCAAGGAAGATTACTGCGGGAACCACTGATCGCTGATTTTCTGATAAGTGCCATCAGCTTTGATTGCCGCCAGCGCGGCGTTCAGTTTTTCCAGCAGCGCTTTATTATCCGGGCGCACAGCGATGCCAAGGCCGGTGCCGAAGTATTGCGGATCGGTCACTTTTTCTGTTGCCGCACCCAGTTGCGGATTGGTTTTCAGCCACTCATTCACCACGGCGGTATCGCCGAATACGCCATCAATACGGCCATTTTTCAGGTCGATAATCGCATTCTGGTAGCTGTCATAAGCCACGGTTTTCACTTCAGGATGCTTATCTTGCAGGTATTTCTGGTGCGTGGTGCCGTTTTCCATGCCGATACGTTTCCCTTTCAGGTCGGCAAAGGTTTTATAGCTGTCTTTTTTCGCAATCACCAGCGCAGAGTTGGCATAGTAAGGGCTGGTGAACGTCACCTGTTTGCTACGCTCAGGGGTAATATCCATACCAGAGATAACCGCGTCATATTTTTTGAATTTCAGCGCCGGGATCAGGCTGTCAAACGCGTGGTTGGTAAAAGTACAGTCGGCCTGCATTTGTTTGCATAACGCAGTCGCCAGATCGATATCGAAACCGACGATTTTATTGCTCGCATCTAGTGATTCGAACGGCGGGTAAGTGGCGGAAACGCCGAAATTGATTTTATCGGCAGCTGAGGCGCCAGCGGCGAAAGTAGCGAGTAATGCGGCCAGAACTAACTTTTTCATGGTGGAACTCCCGTCTGTCAATCTTATGATTATTCACCGTGTCTGCGGCATGGGTTTACAATGCCATTTAATGAATTTATATGCAATAAAAATGATTAAATATTTTGTCGTTATAAAAAAAGACGGACAGCTTAGTGGCTTGTCCGTCTTTATGATTTCGTTTTATGCATTTATGTCGATGATTTTGTAGGCTGGATAAGGCGCTTGCGCCATTGCCTGATGGCGACGCTGATGCATCTTATCAGGCCTACATGGTGTTCTTAATTCCTGCGCTCAAACGCCAGCGCTTTACGCTCGATGAGGCGCATCAGCAAGGTTAGCAAACCGTTGACGATCAGATAAATCACGCCAGCTGCGCCAAACACCATCACATCGTAGGTACGACCGTACAGCAGCTGGCCGTGGCCCATCACTTCCATCAGCGTAATGGTGTACGCCAGGGAGGTGCTTTTGAAGACCAGCACCACCTCATTGGAGTAAGAGGAGAGGGCGCGTTTAAACGCGTACGGCAGCAGGATCGCCAGGGTATCTTTTTTGCTCATCCCCAGCGCGCCGCAGGACTGCCACTGGCCTTCCGGGATCGCACGGATCGCGCCATAGAACAGCTGCGTGGTATAGGCCGCGCTGTTGAGCGACAGGGCAAGTAAGGCGCATAGCCACGGCTCGGACAGCAGATGCCAGAGTACCGGGTAATCCTGTAACGACGGGAATTGCCCCGGGCCGTAGTAGATCAGGAAGATTTGCACCAGCAGCGGCGTACCGGTAAACAGCGTAATGTAGCCGCGAACCAGCCATACCAGCATCGGCGTTTTCAGCGTCAGAATGATGGTGAAAATCAGCGCCAGGATCAGCGCGACGATGATAGACGCAACCGTCAGCGTCAGGCTGGTGTGCAGCCCTTTCATCAGTTCAGGTAAATACTCAAACATCAGCCTGGTCTCCGCTCAAAACGTGTCGCGCGCAGGTCAATGCGTTTGAGAATGTACTGACTCACCAGCGTAATCACCAGATAGATAGCCGCAGCCACAATGTACCAGGTGAACGGCTCCTGAGTGCGCGTGGCGATGCTTTTTGTTTGCAGCATCAGATCGTTCACGCTGATAAGGCTGACCAGCGCGGTATCTTTCAGCAATACCAGCCACTGGTTGCCCAGCCCTGGCAGCGCATGACGCCACATTTGCGGCATCACCAGGCGGAAGAAAATCGCGGTTTTTGATAAGCCTAACGCCTGACCGGATTCCCACTGTCCAGACGGAACCGCTTTCAGCGCGCCGCGCAGCGTTTGCGACGCGTATGCCGCATACAGCAACGACAGCGCGATGACGCCGCACAGGAACGGGCTGACGTCGAAGTCTTCAATCTGCATCTGCAACGGGATTTGCACAAACCCCAGGTTGATGGTGAAGCCATCAGACAGCATCAGCAGAAGCTGAGAGGAACCGAAATAGATAAACAGCACCACCAGAATTTCCGGCAGGCCGCGCAGAATCGTGACCAGTGCGGAACCTGTCCAGGCTATCGGGCGCCATTTTACGGACTCCCAGACGGCAAAAATCATAGCGAGGACGAGGCCGATGATCAGCGCACAAACGGCAAGGCCGACGGTCATCCCGGCGGCGCTTGCTAAAGGAAAAAATTCGTTCATCAAGTCTTACTTCTGGAACCATTTGTTGTAGATGGTTTCGTACGTGCCATCTTGCTTCACTTTTTCCAGCGCAGTGTTGAATTTCTGCTGTAGTTCCGTGTTGCCCTGGCGTACCGCGATGCCGAGGCCGGTGCCGAAGTAATCTTTGTCGGTCACTTTATCGCCAACCGGCGCCAGCTTCGGATTATCTTTCAGCCATTCAGTGACCACGGCGGTGTCGCCGAACACGCCGTCAATACGACCATTTTGCAGATCCAGCTTCGCGTTCTGGTAGCTGTCATAAGGCACGGTGGTGATTTCCGGGTGCTTATCCATGATGAACTTCTGGTGGGTAGTGCCATTCTGTACGCCCACTTTTTTGCCTTTCAGCTGGTCGATGCTGGTGTATTTACCCTGCTGACCGATGAACAGCGCGGAGTTGTCATAGTAAGGCGTGGTGAACAGAACCTGCTTTTCACGCTCAGGCGTGATGTCCATACCGGCCATTACCGCGTCGAAACGACGGAACTTCAGGCTTGGGATCAGGCTGTCAAACGCCTGGTTGGTAAAGGTGCAGGTCGCGTCAATCTCTTTACACAGCGCATTGGCCAGATCGACGTCAAAGCCGACGATTTTGTTACTGGCATCCATAGATTCGAACGGAGGGTAGGATGCTTCCGTGGCGAAACGGATGGTTTGAGCTGCTGTAGCGGAAAGGCTAAAGCCTGCAATTAGCGCGGCAATCAGAACTTTTTTCATTGTCATTGTCCCGAATCTTAGTGAGATAAATAGTTTTTAAATGCATCGGTCTGCGGGTTCGCAAAGCAGCTCGCATCCCCTTGCTCGACGATGTGACCGTTTTCCATATAGATTACCCGGCTGGCGGTTTTACGCGCCACTTCTACTTCGTGAGTGACGATCACCTGGGTAATTTTGGTTTCCGCCAGTTCACGAATAATACTGACGATTTGCGCGGTGATTTCCGGGTCCAGCGCGGCGGTTGGCTCGTCAAACAGCAGCACCTGCGGCTCCATCATTAACGCACGAGCGATAGCCACACGCTGTTGCTGACCGCCGGAAAGATGCAGAGGATAGCGATCGCTGTAAGGTTTCAGACGCAGACGTTCCAGCAGCTTCTCGGCACGCGCCAGCGCCTGGTCTTTTGACAGACCCAGCACGCGGCAGGGCGCTTCAATCAGGTTTTGTTGTACCGTGAGATGCGGCCAGAGATTGTATTGCTGAAAAACCATGCCTACGTTCTGGCGTAATTCACGAATCGCCTTATCGGAAGGCGTTTTCGTGAAGTCGAAATGATTTCCTGCGATAGTGAGCGTGCCGGAGCGCGGCATCTCAAGCAGATTGAGTACACGCAGCAGCGAGCTTTTACCCGCTCCGCTTGGGCCAAGTAACACCAGCGTTTCGCCCTGAGGGCAATCCAGCGTGATATCGAACAGCGCCTGATGCGCGCCGTAGAAGCAATTAATGCCGTTTAATTGAATACTCATTGATTCTCGTATGCTGGCAGTCTGATAACTGTACACGTCATCCTTCATGCTGCCTCTTTGTTGGCTGCTGAGTGACTCGTCTCACCCTGAGACTCGCCCTTACGGACCGTTGCTCGCGACGTTCAAATCTGTTCCTGACAGATTTGTCACTCCAGTCACTTGCCGCCTCGACGCATCATGAATGATTTTGTGTATGTTGAGGCCGCAGATAGTACCTTTGACAGAATAGTTATGCAATATTTATGCGTTAAAAGTTAAATGCAAACCGCATTCTTCACTAAACATAGCACAAAATAGCGGGGGCGGTAGGCGGCAAGAATAATTGTCGGCATTCTATGCAGAATGCCAGACAATTTGTGGGGCTTATGATTTATCGACGTTTTGTCGGGTGATCAACGGTTTTCGACGGACTGGCGCAGCGTACCGGCTGGCGCGTGGACGCTGCCGCCAAGATAACGCACATCATCAATAACCCAGCACTGACCCTCATGGATCATCAGCACTTCGTCGCGCCAGGTCTGGTCGCCTTGCTTCAGCTCCACGCGCAGCGGGATGTTGCGGGCGTCGCGATTAGGAATGGTGGACGCGCTGGCTACGCTGGCGCTATCCGGGAAGGTGGTGCGGCTGGAGAACGGGTCGCTGCTCACCAACTGGCGGTGTTCGCTGTCACGGCTGGCGTCAGAGAGCAGTTTTGCCAGGTTGTCGCTTAAGTAAGGGCGAAGGGCGGTAATGTCGTTAGTACGGTTTTGAATGCGGTAGTCATAAAATTGTTGAGCCACGCTGTCCGGCCCGCCTTCTATGCACGACCCGCTGCGCGGGCCATTGTCTTTATAAGCAGGAGTGACGGTTGTGCAGGCACTGAGCAGCAGTGCGCAAGGGACGAGCAGAGAGAGTTTGCTGTAGCGCATAGTGATTTCCTTATAAGCGATCTGCCAAAAAGCGATCTACGATAATCAATTATATCTTTTCAATGATAGCGTATCGGTCTGATAATGCGTTTGAGATCGAGTGCTTAGGTAAACAAGGAGATCGGCTATGCAGTTTTCGACAACCCCGACGCTGGAAGGGCAGAACATCGTGGAATATTGCGGTGTGGTAACGGGTGAAGCCATTTTGGGCGCCAACATTTTCCGTGACTTCTTCGCGGGTATTCGCGATATCGTCGGCGGACGTTCGGGTTCCTATGAAAAAGAGTTGCGTAAAGCGCGTGAAATCGCTTTTCAGGAACTGGGCGAACAGGCGAAAGCGCTGGGTGCGGATGCGGTTGTGGGCATCGACATTGACTATGAGACCGTAGGCAAAGACAGCAGTATGCTGATGGTGAGCGTCAGCGGGACGGCGGTAAAAACGCGCCGATGAGACATCTGCTCTGGCTGGTCGCGTTCGCGCTTCTGTTAACCGGGTGCGCGGGCGAGAAAGGGATTATTGATAAAGACGGGTATCAGCTGGATACCCGTCATCAGGCACAGGCGGCGTACCCGCGCATCAAAATCCTGGTCATCCACTACACGGCGGATGACTTTGATACCTCTCTGGCGACGTTAACGGATAAAAACGTCAGCTCGCACTATTTAATTCCTGCTGTACCGCCGCTTCATCGTGGCAAGCCGCGTATCTGGCAACTGGTGCCAGAGCACGATCTGGCGTGGCACGCGGGCATCAGCTTCTGGCGCGGCGCAACGCGCATCAACGACACGTCCGTTGGTATCGAACTGGAAAATCGCGGCTGGCAAAAGTCGGCGGGAATGAAATACTTCGCCCCGTTTGAACCTGCGCAAATTCAGGCCCTGATCCCACTGGCGAAAGAGATCATTGCCCGCTACGACATTAAGCCGCAAAACGTGGTGGCGCATGCGGATATTGCCCCGCAGCGTAAAGACGATCCCGGCCCTCTGTTCCCCTGGCGCGATCTGGCGGCGCAGGGCATTGGCGCCTGGCCTGATGAACAGCGCGTGGCGTTTTATCTGGCGGGACGCGCGCCCAATACGCCAGTCGATCCCGCATCATTGCTCGACTTGCTTTCGCGTTATGGTTACGAGGTCAAACCGGAGATGACCGCGCGTGAACAGCAGCGGGTGATCATGGCGTTCCAGATGCATTTCCGCCCGGCGTTATGGAACGGGGTGGCGGATGCGCAAACGCAAGCGATTGCTAATGCGTTACTGGAAAAATATGGCCAGAATTAATGGCGCTGGCGTCGTGATAAAAGTCAGTTAACTTGTTTATTTTCATCGAAATTCATTTTGGATAAAAATCAAATTAATCTATGGTTAATTGACTTTAAATTCCCCTCATCTATGATTGATTTTATCAGGAAGATATTTCTTATACGCTAAAAGTCGTGAAACTTAGCGCGCACAATCTTTTTTTTGCTTAATTTTATTTTTAACCAGGTTGAATCAGTGAGTGACATTAAGCTGAGGTTATCACTCGTCGCTTGTCATTAAATTTAAATCAATATTCTTCGAAAGGCATAATATGTTAAGCATTTACGGTAAGAAAATTCGTCCGCATCATGAAATGGAACGTATTATTTCTTTAACGTCAGGTTATAAAGAAAAAACCTTAAAAAAATGGCAGAAAATCACCACCAGTGACTCGGAATATATTCATATTATCGTGAGCGGTGACGTTGAATTTCGCCGTACCTCCGATGAGTTATGTATGTTTACCCTGCAAGGGCAGTGTATCTTTGGGCTGTCTGCCATATTTTATGGTTCTCTGCATATGTATGGGCTTGCTCGTACCAATACCGTCGTGCGCTCAATCAAAAAAGATGAGTTTATGCGCCTGTTGACTGAACACAGTTTATGGCCAGATCTCACCAGGGTGCTGTCATGGTATATTTGTCTGCTTAGCAAACGTGATGATGTTTTGGTTGCCCGTAGCGCTTACTCTGTTATTCGTGAATTTTTAATCGAAATTAATGAGCTGATTATTCACCATAACCGTGACATCAATGTATACGACTATATTCAGGAATATACGAATTTTGCCCGCAGTACGATTATCAAAATTCTTTCTGACCTTAAAAAAGGAAACTATATCGTCATTGAGAAAAGCCGATTAATGTCGATGACGACCTTGCCAGAAAAATATTAATCACATTTCCCATTGTCTCCTCTTCAGCTAATGAAGCGGAGGCCTTTGGGGAGCGCATTAAGGCGTAATGATGTTTTCTTGCGTCATCAATCATCGGGCGGTTCCGGTATTTTTCCCTGCTGATAGTCCTCTTTTTGCTCCTGTAACGCTTGCAGGAAACGCGCTTTCAACGATGGCGTCTGTTCTTCCGCGCCGGGCAATGCCCGATCCGAGAGATCGCCTTCCGGCGCTTGCCGCCAGTCGTTGTCTTGACTTACCGGCGCTTCATCCTGCAATGGGGGTAACGCCTGGGGAGCAGGGGCCGGTTTGGGGGCTGGCTGCGGGAATGGCTTCGAAATATAAACATAGTGCATCTCAGAAAGCCGGGTATCCGGGTTTTCCACTTTTGTCGGTTTCGGCTCAGGCGTCGGATGCTGACAGTTCCAGTAAATATGGGCATACAGTCCGGCAATAATAAACGTGCAGAGGGTCAGCAGCCACATCATGGCGCGGAACAGCACTTTTTGGGGCGCCGGAAGGCGCCAGGCAAAATAGACCGCTTCTCCCGTCGTGAAACTGCGCTGTGCAGCAAGGCAAATGGTGGACATTATTTCGTGTTCCCTTGCGTTTTATGTTCCTGCTTCTGGCTTAGTGTTTGCGCCAGTACGCCCGGAACGCTGTTGGTTGCGCGCATTAACTGCATCAGCGTCTCTTCGCCGGCGATGCCGTCGACATGCAGTCCTGCCTTACCCTGAAATTCACGGGTGCGTTTTGCCAGTTCAGCCGTCCAGCTTCGCGAGTGGGTCAGCGGTTCATTCAACGTCTGGCTTAGCGTTTGATCCAGCCACGCCAGGTCTTTATCGCCGCTGGTCGCGCTAATATCATCTTTCCCTTGCGGCGTTAAACGATGCAAAAGCGTGTAATTTCCGGTGGCGTGTTGATTAAACCAGTGTCTGCTTACCTGCCAGGTTCGGTTATTGATCAGAAGATCGAGCGACTGTTTATCAACGTGGGCCACGACGGCGTAATTCAGGTGATTACCCGTTTTGATCTCTCCTGCCCACGGATATCCTTCCTGTTCCAGCGCCTGTAAAGACGTATTCCCCTGACGGCACATCAGGTTCACTCGCGCTGCGTTCTGGCATAGCGCATCGTTCGCGGAAGCATCATAACCCCACATAAGATAGAGCTGATGCATGGCGTCCGACTGATTAACCACCTCATTTTCAATGGTGGGCATAACAGGCGCAGTCGTCTCAGGCAGCGTCTTTTTCCAGCTGGCCGGAACCGGCACTTGTTGCGGCAGGCGAGACGCGATCGCGCCGGAAAAGTACCAGCCGCAGCAGGCGAACAGGACGGAGGCAAACAGCCCTGCGGTTGCCAGGCGTTTACCGCGCGGCGTGGGCGGCAGGAGTTCACCGGCAGCCAGGCGTAAATGGCGTGGGGAAACCTGTATCGCCCGCTCGGTCCATGCGGCAAGCAGCGCCAGATGCGCCAGTTTATTGAGTCCGGTCACGCGGCCTTTGGTCAGCGCATGCATTCTGCGCACCCGTGCGGGCGTCAGTGGCGAGGTATCGACGTTTTGTTCGTCCATCTGTGCCCCGACGTAGTCGAGATATTCACGGCAGGTCAGCGAACGTAGCGCAAGGCAGGTATGAACGCGGGGCTGTAAACCAGAATGATTCAGAAGACGGGATTTCTGATCGGGAGAGCCGGTCAGAAGAATCGTGAGCGGGAAGTTCAGCTCTTGCGCCCGCGTCAGCAACATACCCAGAACATCCCAACAATTATCTTTCATGGCCTGTGCCGTGGAGAGGATCAGCAGTTTGCCTTTTTTATTACGCGAAGGCGTTTCCTCATGCCATTGGCGCAAAATGGCATCAATGGCATAAATTTTGTTTTTACCCTCTTTAGCGGCAGGGTTCAGTTTATAGAGCAGCGTACTGGCGCTCAGTTTGGGGAAGGCGTTAATGGCCAGCGCAGGTGTGCCGCCGTTACGTAGTTTTTCCACAAAGGCATTGTCTAATTCAGGTTCGTCAGAAAACAGACCGATGATGCCGGGCACGTTGGTTTTTTCCTGCAACAGGGAAAAGATGTCCTGATGATAATGAACGAAAAACTCCCCCGTTCGCCGGGTGAGTTTGCCAAACGGCTGAGTGGAAAATTTAAAATGATGCTGATACATGGTGTCTCGCTGTACTTTCTGGCTTCTGGAAACGTTGCGCTAAAAATAATTGAGCGGGTTTATTCGGGCAAATACCGGACAGGAGAAAATTACTCTGATTATTTTCGCTAACACCAGTAAGTGAAATCGTCAATGTTTTTCTGCAATAAAGTTGCCGGGAAAGCGAGTGGTCGACTTTCTTGCCGCTCATTACTATTTGCCGCACCGATTGGCGCAGCCGGTGCTGCGAAATTTAGCTTTATTAAAGGCATTTAAATAATGAGGATGCAGCTTTTCTCCCGATTGATTGCACCCTGCGTGATGTTTGTTTTACTGATATTCAGCGGGCATCAAGGGTATGTCGTTTTTAAAAACTATAATAAGGTTACAAACAAGTTAAATAACAGAAAAATTAACGTGCGTAAAAATGACGAAAAAGAAAAGTCATTTGCGCTTTTTCAACCTGCCGTCTGGCAGCGAAATACGCCAGCAGCGGTTAAATCGCCGCTCTCTGCCGAGATTGAAGGCATCGTCAGCAGCGATGAAAAATGGCTATCATTTGCCGTTATTAAAACGCCTGCGGGACAGCAAAGTTATCGCGAAGGCGAAAGCCTCGTGGGAGTGAGTAACGCCTGTATTGAGGAGATCAATAACGACAATGTGGTGGTTAATTATGAAGGTACTACGCAGGTACTGGCATTAAAGAAACCTGATTATTTCAGAGGCGGTGTTGAAAGCGGCCCGCTACAAAAACCGACAAACGATGCCGGTGCAGAGAGCCTGCATCTTAATGATGTCCTGGTGCTAAAACCGTTTATCGAAAAAGGTCGTCTGGAAGGGTACGAAATCAACCCGCGCAATGCTTCGTCTTTCTTTCAGAACAGTGGGCTGGAGAAGGGCGATGTGGTTGTGAAGGTGAACAGTACCGATATGACGAAAGAAGAACAGGCGAAAAGCATCATTGCTGGCTGGTCAAAAATGAAAGAAGCGGCGGTAGTCGTAAGACGTCACGCTCACCTGGAAAATATTCAGGTCAATGTTTTAAACAACTAACAAGTGAATTGCCATGAAGAAATTTCCGTGGGCGTGCGTGGCGCTGACAACTCTGGCGTTATATTCCAGTTCGCTCTTTGCGGCGAATTTTAGCGCCAGCTTTAAAAATACTGATATTCGTGAATTTATTGATACGGTTGGCCGTAATCTCAATAAAACGATTCTGGTCGATCCGTCGGTACAGGGAACCGTATCGGTTCGGACGTATAACGTCCTGACCGAAGATGAATACTATCAGTTTTTCCTCAGCGTGCTGGATTTGTACGGACTTTCTGTGATTCCGATGGATAACGGCATGGTGAAAGTGGTTCGTTCATCCGTTGCGAGAACCGCGGGAACGCCGATTGCCGACAGCAAAAATCCCGGTAAAGGGGATGAAATTATTACCCGCGTCGTGCGGATGGAAAATGTACCGGTACGCGAACTGGCACCGCTGTTGCGCCAGCTGAACGATGCGACCGGTATCGGCAACGTGGTGCACTTTGAGCCGTCAAACGTCCTGCTGCTCACCGGTAAAGCCTCGGTGGTGAACCGCCTGGTCGATCTGGTTCAGCGCGTCGATCGTTCCGGCGTACAGCGGCGCGAAATCGTTCCGCTACACTACGCCTCCGCGAAAGAACTTTCGGATATGTTGAATAACCTCAACAACGAAGAACAAAAAGGGCAGAACGCACCGCAACTGGCGACCAAAGTGGTGGCGGATGAGGAGACGAATAGCCTGGTCATTAGCGGCAGTGAAGAAGCGCGGGCGCGTACCCGCACGCTGATAGCGCAGCTTGATCGCGAGCAGAATAACGAGGGGAATACCCGCGTCTTCTACCTGAAATATGCTAATGCCGCCAAAGTGGTGCCGGTGTTAACGGGCATTGGGGAGCAGATGAAGGACAAGCCGGGCACGGCGAAAAGTAAATCGCCGGTTGCCGCGACCGATCTGAATATTACTGCCGACGAGTCGACAAACTCGCTGGTGATCACCGCGCAGCCGAACGTGATGAACTCGCTTGAGAAGGTGATCGACAAGCTGGACATTCGCCGTCCCCAGGTACTGGTGGAAGCCATTATCGCTGAAGTGCAGGATGGTGCCGGAACCGATCTCGGCGTGCAGTGGACGAGTAAACACGGCGGCGTACAGTTTGGCGCAACCGGTCTGCCGATCGGCCAGGTTAAGAACGGGACGATAAAAGGCGTGAATTTTACCGGTATGGCGACAGGTTTCTTTAACGGCGATTTCGGCGCGCTGATGACGGCGCTGTCGACCAACGGCAAAAACGACATTCTCTCCACGCCGAGCGTGGTGACGCTGGATAACAAAGAAGCGTCGTTTAACGTTGGTCAGGATGTGCCGGTGCTTTCTGGTTCGCAGACGACGACGGGCGACAACGTCTTTAACACCGTTGAGCGTAAGACGGTGGGGACGAAGTTGAAGATCCTGCCGCAGATTAATGATGGCGACATGATCCACATGAAGATCGAGCAGGAAGTTTCCAGCGTGGACGCCAGTTCGACGGAGGATTCGTCTTTAGGCCCAACCTTTAACACCCGCACGATCAATAACGAAGTGATGGTTCACAGCGGGCAGACGGTAGTGCTGGGAGGGCTTATCGAAAATGTCACCAAACAGAATGTGTCGAAAGTGCCGCTGCTTGGCGATATTCCTCTGGTGGGGCAACTGTTCCGCTACACCTCGCAGGATACCACCAAGCGAAACCTGATGGTCTTTATCCATACCACCGTTCTGCGCGATGACGACAACTACAGCGCCGCGTCGAAAGAGAAATACGACCAGGTGCGCGCGCGCCAGCAGCAGCGTATGGAGGAGAAAAAAATGGGCATCCTGGAGCCGGGTGATAACGCCATTCTGCCCGCGTTCCCGTCGCCCGTAAACACCAGCACTGCTGCGCCAGCCACGGCGTCGCGCAATCCGTTTAAAGAGTAAGCCGGGGTGTCGCGTGGATGAATTAAGCAAAAACTTGTGCAGCAGCAGCTTCGCAAAAGACAACGGTGTGCTGCTTTATCACAACGACGTATATATCCGTGAGGATGCGCCCGCGTTTGCCCTGCTGGAGATGCGTCGCGTGCTGGGGCGTGCCTTTACGCCGGTAACATTAACGCCAGAAGCGTTTGAAGAGATGCTGGCTAAAATCTGGCAGCAGAATAGCGGTGTTTCGCAGCAGCTGGTTGATGATATGGATGCCAATATCGATCTGATGGCGTTAACCGAGGAGATCCCCGATAACGAGGATTTGCTGGATAACGATGAAAACTCGCCGGTTATCCGTCTGATTAACGCCATTCTTGGCGAGGCGGTGAAGGATGGCGCGTCGGATATCCATATCGAAACCTTTGAGCGCACGCTGAGTATCCGTTTTCGCGTTGACGGCGTGCTGCGTCCTGTATTGCAGCCCGCGCGTAAGCTGGCGCCGCTGCTGGTATCGAGGATTAAGGTGATGTCTAAACTGGATATCGCCGAAAAACGCCTGCCGCAGGACGGTCGCATCTCCCTGCGCATTGGGCGTAAGGCGGTGGATGTGCGTGTCTCAACCATCCCGTCGCAGTATGGCGAGCGGGTGGTCATGCGTCTGCTGGATAAAAGCAACCTGAAGCCGGATATCAATAAGCTGGGGCTGATCGACGAAGAACTGGAACAGCTCAAAGGACTGATTGGCCGCCCGCATGGGATTATCCTGGTGACCGGGCCGACCGGGTCCGGTAAGAGCACGACGCTTTACGCCATCCTCTCGGCGCTAAACGGCCATGAACGCAATATTCTTACCGTTGAAGATCCGATCGAATATGAACTGGAAGGCGTGGGGCAGACGCAGGTTAACCCGCGAGTGGATATGACGTTTGCCCGAGGCCTGCGCGCGATCCTCCGTCAGGACCCGGATGTGGTGATGATCGGTGAAATTCGTGACGGCGAAACCGCGCAGATTGCGGTTCAGGCGTCGCTTACCGGCCATCTGGTTATGTCTACGCTGCATACCAACAGCGCGGCGGGAGCGATTACCCGGTTGCGCGATATGGGGCTGGAGTCGTTTTTAATTGGTTCATCGCTGCTTGGCGTCATTGCCCAGCGTCTGGTTCGTCGGCTGTGTCCTCACTGCCGTGCCGTCAGTCCGCTGGATGATAATGAAAAACCGCTGTTCAGCTTTATGGAGAGCCCCCCCGACGTGATTTATCGCGCCGTGGGGTGTGAACAGTGCCGCCAGAGCGGTTACCAGGGACGCGCCGGTATTCATGAGTTTCTGCTGGTGGACAGCGCGATGCGCCGCGCTATTCATGAAGATAAAGACGAAATGTCGATTGAAACTCAGTTGTTTAAGCAGGCATACAGCCTGCGGGAAAATGGTTTGTTGAAGGTGATCTCCGGCGTTACCTCGCTGGAGGAAGTGATGCGTGTTACCGCCGAGCGCGGAGGTGACGAATAATGGCCTGGTTCGCATGGACGGCTACGGATGCCGCCGGGAAAACCCGGCGCGGCGCTTTGCAGGCTGAAGGCCCAAAGCAGGTGCGTCAGACGCTACGCGAACAGAAGCTGATACCGATCAGCATTACGCTCACCCGCGAGCGCGCCGCCGGAAAGGGGGCTCAGAAAGGCGCAAAACTTTCGACACCGGTGCTCTCAATGTTTACCCGCCAGCTGTCGACGTTGGTTAATGCCGCACTGCCGCTGGAGAGTGCGCTGAAGGCGATTTCTAAGCAGACGGAAGACAAAAAGCTGGCGGTGATGGTCGGTGAGATCCGCGATAAAGTGGTGGAAGGGCACACGCTTTTCGACGCTTTCAGCCAGTTTCCGCGTACTTTCGACAAGCTCTATTGCACGCTGGTGATGGCAGGGGAAAAGACCGGGCATCTCGGCGGCGTGCTGGAAAAGCTGGCTGAATACAACGAACAGCGACAGAAAATGAAAAGCAAGCTGTCGCAGGCGATGGTCTATCCCATCACCCTGACGGTGGTGGCGATTGCGGTTATCTCCATTCTGCTGGTGGCGGTGGTGCCGCAGGTCATCGAACAGTTTGTGCATATGAAGCAGCAGTTGCCCGTCACCACCCGTACCCTGATTGCGGTCAGCGATTTTTTGCAGGCTTACGGAATGGTTATCGGCGGCGGCCTTGTCGGATCGTTTATCGCTTTTAACGCCTGGCTTAAAAAAGAGCGTCATCGTTTTGCATATCACCGCTGGCTGGTGAACCGTTCGCCGCTGAAAAAACTGGTCTGTGCAATAAACAGCGCCCGTTACATCCGCACCCTGAGCATTTTACAGGCCAGTAGCGTGCCGCTGCTGGAAGGTATGTATATCGCGATGGACGGTATTGAGAATCTGTATGCGCGTCAGGTGCTGGAACAGGCGGCGGATACCGTGCGTCAGGGCGCGTCATTATATAACGCACTGGAGCAGGCCAGGTTATTTCCGCCAACCATGCTTTATATGATTGCTTCTGGCGAAGAGAGTGGCGAACTCGGTTCATTAATGGATCGTGCCGCCGAAAACCAGGAGTCGGCATTACAACATCGCATTACATTAACGCTGTCGGTATTTGAACCGGCGCTGGTGGTGACGATGGCGACGGTCGTTTTATTTATCGTACTGTCAATATTACAACCGCTTCTTCAGCTCAATAATATGGTGGGTTAATTATGTCTGTGAAAAAAAATAGCCTGAAAGGTCAGGCCGGGTTTACTTTGCTCGAATTAATGGTGGTCATCGTTATTCTTGGCGTTCTGGCCAGTATGGTGGTGCCGAATCTGATGGGGAATAAAGAGAAAGCGGATGCGCAAAAAGCGACCAGCGATATTGTCGCACTGGAAGGCTCGCTGGATATGTATAAGCTCGATAACCATCGCTACCCAACCACCGAACAGGGGTTGCAGGCGTTGGTGACGAAGCCGGAGATCGCGCCGATTCCCAACGGCTATCGTGCTGACGGTTATATTCGCCGTCTGCCGCAGGACCCGTGGGGAAATGATTACATTCTGGTTAGCCCTGGCGAACATGGCGCGGTAGATGTTTTCTCCTCCGGCCCGGATGGTGAAGCGAATACCGCCGATGATATAACGAACTGGTCTTTAGATAAAAAAGATAAGTAATGAATAAGCAACGTGGATTTACATTGCTGGAAATTATTCTGGCGCTGGTTATTTTTGCCAGCTGCGCCATGATGGTGGTTTCGACAATACCCTCACGCAGCGGCGCAGATATATTAGGCCAGCAATTACAATCCCTCGTTGAATATGGTTCTGATCGGGCAGTGATGGACGGAAATATAGTCGGGCTGGTGATGACGCCAACGGAATATCAGCTGGTGAAGTGGGCCGGGGAAAACGGCGGGCGTCATTGGGCGCCGCTGACAGCCGGGCGTATTTTCACCCACGGACAGTTTCCTGAAGAGATGCACGTTTCGCTCGCTCCCCAGCGTCTGGCGGCCACGCCTGATGCCGATCCGCAGGTGCTCTTTTTACCGGATGGGGAAATTAGCCGATTCACGCTGACGTTGCAGAGCTATGACAAACAGCACCATTTCCGCGTGGTGTCGCAGGGCGCTTCACCCGTTTTGGTAGAGAATAATGACTAAACCGGAAGCGAAAGAACAGGGCATGACGCTGTTGGAAGTCATGGTGGCGCTGGTGATCTTTTCTACCGCAGCGCTGGCGTTGATGAATTCCGTCTCGCTGAATGTGCGTTTTACGCACGGTCTTGCCGATACGCTACAGGCCAGTTGGATTGCGGAAAACCAGCTCGCGCAAGCGCAGCTTGCAAAAAGCGTTTTTCCCGATGTCGCTGAAGAAGGCAGTGAAACGATGGGCGGACGCAGCTGGAACTGGCGCAAACAGAGGGTGAAAACCGATGACAAGGCGTTTGCCGATGAAGTCCAGGTGTATGCCGAAGGCGAAGAGAGCCAGCCGGTCATCACGCTGCGGGTTGTCCCGCCGAAGGAGCGCAAATGAATACGCCACTCCGTCGCCAGCAAGGTTTTACGCTGCTGGAGATCATGATTGCGCTGACGATTTTTGCCGTGATCAGCACCCTTGCCTGGCAAATCCTTGACGGCGCGATGCGCACCACCACGGCAACGGATGCTGCGGCGACGACGCTTAATCAGCTTCAGCGAGCCTGTAACCTGCTGGAGCGCGATTTCTCTCAGCTCCAGCCGCGCGCGCCGCGCAATGAAACGGATGTGTTCCGTCTGGATCAACATGCCGTTGAGCTGACGACGGTAAGCGGCGTCAGTGGGCAAATTCAGCTGGAACGCGTGCGCTGGCGGCTGGAGGCGCATCGCCTGTGGCGTGATATCTGGCCTGACATTGATAGCCCGGCTGACGTGAGTCCAGAAGAAGTACCGATTTTAAGCAACGTTAAAGCGATGAAGTGGCGATTCTGGCGACAGGGCTGGCAGACGACATGGCTTGAAACCGCCCATCAGCCGGAAGGCGCCGAACTGACGCTGACGATGGAAAACGGGGATACCTGGCGCTGGGTGTTTATGACGCCGGGAGACATGCCGGAAATCCAGGGAGAAAAGAAAGATGAAAACGCTGAGGCTGCACAACCCACGCCTGCTGACGTTACGGCATCGGTTCCGCCAGCACGCGGTGGAGAACAGCAATGAATACGCAATCGGCGCAAAAACAGCGCGGCGTCGCGCTGCTGGTGGTGTTGATTTTGCTGGTGATGATGTCAGCGCTGGCGGCAAAGATCGGTCAGCAGTTTTGCCGAAATTTGCAGAAAACCCGCTATCAGGTCAGTCAGCAGCAGCTGCGTTGGGCGATGCAAGGCCAGGCTGCGGCGATAAAAGATCGTCTGCAAACCGACGCCAGCGGTGAGAGCAATGGATTATCGCCAGAAGGCGCGTGGCACGAACCGCTGGAAACTCAGGGTGAGAACTATACCGTCGTGAGCCAGATTGAGGACGCCCAGACCTGCTTTAACGTGAACAGTCTGCTGGCCATTGACCCTGCGCCTCCTGCGGATAGCGCCGCCGCGCAGCCGACAAAGCCGGTGAAAGAGCCGATCGTTGAACAGTTGCTGATCGACAGCGGCATCAGTACGGCAGCGGCGGAAGAGGTTTATCAACAACTGGTGGATTATCTGGACGCTGACAGCACAACCGCAAAAGAGGCTCTGGAAAGCGACGCCTGGGCGGGTGTGACGCCGCAGCGCCTTCCTGCGAATCAGATGATGCGCACCATCAGCGAGATAAAACGGTTGCCGGGTTTTCCGGTGGCGGCTTATCCCCGCGCCAGCAGGGTGCTGTGCGCGCTGCCTGATACGGAGAGCAAAGTGGATGTGAATACCCTGAAGCCCGGGCAGGCGCCGCTGTTGTCTGCGCTGTCTGCGGGGACGTTAAGTGAGGATGACGCAGCACGGCTGATTGCCTCGCGCCCGGAAGAAGGGTGGGCGTCGGTTGACGCGTTCAGTAAAACGCTCGAAACAAACTATCCGCAGAGCAAAGCGATCCTCGCGCAGATGCAGGCGTTTGTTGCGGTGAACAGTCACTATTTCCGGGTCGAGAGTACCGGTAATACTGATGATTTAACGCTGCGCGTTGTCAGCCAGATTCATGTCGATCGTGACTCTGGCGAGGTGAGAACCTGGCAACGCCGTTACCGAATGATTGAATAAGAAAAGTCATAGTCTATGAAACAGGTACTTTTTATTCGTCCCGATGCAAACGTGGACGGGAAAATCGAGTGGTGCGTCTCCGGTAGCCAGCAGGTAGCAACGCTGGAAAGTCGGGATGCGCTGAAAACGCTTGCCGTACATCCCCTGGCGACACGCGTTTGTTTGCTGTTGCCCGCCAGTGAGATGGTGTTCCGTCATTTTACCCTGCCCAAAAAAGGGTTATCGACGGCCTCCACACCGTTTTCATGGCTGGCGGAAGAGACGCTGATCGGCGATGTGGACTCGCTGCACTGGACGGTATTGCGGAAAAAAGGGCGGGAAGTGGATGCCGTGGCCATTGACGCCACCGGCTTTGAGCGCTGGCTTGCGCTGTGCGAAGAGGCCGGACTGAAGGTGATTCAGGTATTGCCAGACGCCATTCTGCTGCCGGTAAACGAAGGCGGCAGTACGCTGGTTTCCTGTGACGAAAGCTGGTGGCTGCGCTTTCCGCCGTTCGGCGCCTGCGAAGCGGATGCTACGCTGCTGCCGCTGTTGCTGGCGCAAGGCGGCGATGGCGAAGTGCGCTGCTACGGCGAAGCGCCTGCGGGTATCGATGTCGCTGAACAACTGCCGTGGCAGCATCCGCTGGTGTTGATTCAGCCGCAATGGAAAGCGTGTCGCGCCAATATGCTGCATGGCGCATTTGCCGCCTGCGGCAAAGAGGTGGGGCGATTTCGTCATCTGAGGACAGCAATGGCGGTGTCTGCGCTGCTGTCGATGGGGTTGCTGATTGGCCCGCGCGTGGCAATGGCATGGATGTTGGTTCAGCAGGAAAATCAGGTACAGGCCGAGATTGCCCAGGTCGCTCAACACTATTTCCCGAGTCTGCGGCAGAAAACCAATATCAAATACCATTTTGGTCAGAATATTAAAAAACAGAGCAAAGGTATTTTTCTGCAACTTGAGGCGCTGGAGCAGGTTAAACAGTCTGTGCCTGCTATTGAGATAAATGAAGTGGAATATGACAACGCGCAGAATGTGTTGACGCTGAACGCGGCCTCGCCGAACGCGCAGGCGCTACAGGATTTCGTTACACAGGCCACTCCCCATTTTGACTTTGCGTTACAACCGGTTTCGGACCAGTCACCCTATACGGCGATCGTGACGGGGAAATATAAATGAAAGAGCGAATTGCACAATTAAAAGCGCGCTATCAAAACTACAGCGATCGCGAGCGTGGTCTTATTACGCTATGTGCGGCGGCGATGTGCTGCGCGGTAATTTATTACGGCGGCATTATTCCGCTGGATCATATGATTCAAAACAGTCAGTCCACGTTAATGCGGCAAAAAGAGACGCTGCGCTGGATGCGGGACGAAATCGATAAAAATCATTTACAGGCGAAAGTCTTAAAAACGAACAACCCGCGAACGGTTATTGAAGAGAGTGCGAAAGAGATCCATCTCGCGTTGTCTGATATTCGTCAGGATGAACGCTCACTCTCTTTTGTTGTTGAACAGGTCAATATTTATGAACTGAAAAACTGGCTACGTGAAGTGAATGTCACGTCCGGCGTTCAGTTGCAAAAAATGGATTTGCAGCCGGTCGATCGTCAAAGCGACGTGAAAGCCAATATTACGCTGAGCTGGAATAAAAACGCATGAATACGATCATGTTGTTTCGGGAAAGCTGGCCGATTGGGTTTTGCATAATGAGCGCCTGCCTGGGCGGAATCCTCGGCAGTTTTCTTGGCGTAGTCAGCGAGCGCGTTCCCGCAATGGTGATGGAAAAGGAAGGGGCGGGGAATTTACTTTTTCCTGCCTCGCACTGCGCGGACTGCGGGCATCAACTGGCCTGGTGGGAAAATATTCCGTTATTGAGCTGGTGCTGCCTGCGCGGTCGCTGCCGTCATTGCCAGTCTGTGATTCCCCTGCGCTTGCTGTTGGTGGAGTTAGCCAGTGCGCTTTTTTTTGCGGCAACGGCGGCGGCGCTCCCTTCCTTTGTCACGCTGATCGCGCTGTGGGTTTTATGGTGCGGTTTGCTGCCGCTCACGATGATTGATGCGAAATATATGCTGTTGCCGGATTGTCTCACGCAGCCGCTGCTGTGGGCTGGGCTGCTGCTGCATTGCGTTTTCCACACGATGCCGTTGGCGAGCGCGCTATATGGCGCCGTTGCGGGGTATCTCATTCTGTGGCTGGTGTACTGGAGTTTTCGCCTGCTGACGGGGCGGGAAGGCCTTGGACAGGGCGATTTTAAGCTACTGGCGGCGCTGGGGGCGTGGTGCGGCTGGCAGGCGTTACCGTTATTAATTCTGGTTGCGGCATTAAGCGGTATTGTTCTGTATGGACTTTTTTACTCTGGCGTAAATAAAGCGGGGCAAATTCCTTTTGGTCCCTGTCTGGCCTTTTCGGGAATGGCGATGTTTATCTTCCAGACATTGCAATTCACATTCTGACGCGGCTGGTCAAGTGTTTTTTTAAATTCTTTCGCCGAGGGAATAAAGGGAACTTATTTATTTTCCAGATTATCATTGTCGCATAAGTTAATAGAATTAATGCTTATGCCATTTTAGGGAGGAGAGTAAAGCGAAATAGATTATTTCATTTTTATAATGGGTTGGTTTCCGTTGTCTTAAATAAATTACTGTTTGCAATTCGTCCATGCTCTAAGGAATGCATGGCTGTTAAATATTCACGAATAAAATTATCAGGAATTAATAATGAAATTTATGAAGCCTAAATATCTGGCACTTTTTGTGGCAGCAGCGACAAGTCCGGTTTTTGCCGCTGCGCCGGGTACGCCGTCTATTACCAGCGGCAATGATAAATTCGCCATTGTGGAAGTGGATCAGGCTGCGCAGGATTATAACAACCTGGTGAAAGTTCATAACGATGGCGTGGACGTCAAGGTGGAATGGAACGTCTGGAGCGGCGATGCGCCGACCTCCGCGAAAGTGCTGTTGGATGGTAAGACCGTATGGTCTGGCGCAGGTAGCGCTGCCGGTTCTGCGACCTTCAAAGTCAAAAAAGGCGGTCGTTATCAGGAGCAGGTTGAGTTATGTAATACCAGCGGGTGTACGAAAAGCGCCAGCAAGCTGATTATTGTGGCGGATACCGACGGTAGCCATCTGCTGCCGCTGAATACCACCATGAAGGAAAACAATAAAACGTTTGCTCAGCATACCGATAAAGTGGTGGGCGCGTACTTCCCGGAATGGGGCGTGTATGGACGTAATTTCCCGGTAGATAAAATCCCGGCGGCTAATCTGAACCATATCCTGTACGGCTTTATTCCCATTTGCGGCGGCGACGGCATCAATGACAGCCTGAAATCCATCGAAGGCGGCAACAGTTTTGAAGCGCTGAAACGCGCCTGCAATGGCCGACAGGACTATACCGTGGCGATCCACGATCCGTGGGCGGCGCTGCAAAAACCGCAGGCTGGCGTCTCTAACTGGGATGACCCGTATAAAGGCAACTTCGGTCAATTGATGGCGCTGAAAAAAGCGCACCCGGATCTGAAAATCCTGCCATCGGTTGGGGGATGGACGCTTTCCGATCCGTTCTTCCAGATGCATGACAGCGCGATTCGCGCGCGGTTTGTTGCTTCCGTTAAGGATTTCCTGAAGACCTGGAAATTCTTCGACGGCGTAGATATTGACTGGGAATTCCCGGGCGGCGGCGGTCAGAATGAAACGCTGGGCAACCCGCAGCAGGATAAAGCGACCTACACGGCACTGATGCACGATCTGCGCACCATGCTCAACGAACTGTCTGCCGAAACCGGTCGGACTTACGAGTTGACCTCCGCTATCGGTTCCGGTCAGGACAAAATTGAAGACGTGGACTACGCCCAGGCGCAGCAGTATATGGATCACATCTTCCTGATGAGCTACGACTTCTACGGCGGCTGGAGCAACACCGATCTGGGGCACCAGGCGGCGCTGCACGGCGCAGAGTGGAAACCGGACACCAAATACACCACGGAAAATGGCGTCAATGCGTTGCTGGCGCAGGGCGTGCAGCCAGGCAAGATCGTGGTGGGCGCAGGGATGTATGGCCGTGGCTGGACTGGCGTGCATGGCTATACCGGCGACAATCCGTTTACCGGTACGGCTACCGGCCCGGTGAAAGGCACCTGGGAGCCGGGCGTGGTTGATTATCGTCAGATTGTTAACGAATACAAAGGCAAACCAGGCTGGGAATACCGTTACGACGCTGCGGCGGAAGCGCCGTATATTTTCAATAAATCCACCGGCGACCTGATTACCTATGAAGACGCCCGCTCTGCGGCGGCGAAAGGTAAATACGTCCTGGCTAACAACCTCGGCGGCCTGTTCTCCTGGTCTATCGACTCTGATAACGGCGACATTCTGAACGCGATGAACGAAAGTTTGCTGGGTGGGGGTTCTACGCCGGTTGAGCCGGTTGTGACCAACCATGCGCCAGTCGCGACCGCAGTTGATCAGGTCGTAACCGGCCCGGCGACGGTCACGCTGGACGGTTCTGCCTCTACCGACCCGGATGGCGATGCGATCACCTATAAGTGGACGCAGATCTCCGGTCCGTCCGTAACGCTGAACAAGAGCACCAGCGCGAAAGCGAGCTTTAACGTCGCCGCCGTCTCCAGCAATCAGAATCTGGCGTTCCGTCTGACCGTTACCGATGCGAAAGGTCTGAGTAACGCCATTGACGTTCAGGTCGTGAACAAAGCGCCAAAAGCGAACCAGGCTCCGGTTGTGAATCCGCTGGAAACGGTGTCGCTTGAAGCAGGCGCAACCTACACGCTGAATGCGCAGGCTGCCGATCCTGATGGCGACGCGTTGACCTACGCCTGGAG
The DNA here is from genome assembly GCF_030333505.1 of Citrobacter sp. CK189. Classification (NCBI taxonomy): domain Bacteria; kingdom Pseudomonadati; phylum Pseudomonadota; class Gammaproteobacteria; order Enterobacterales; family Enterobacteriaceae; genus Citrobacter; species Citrobacter sp. CK189. Next base: position 252,999 of record NZ_JAOWFV010000036.1, read on the forward strand.
CGTGCCGGGCGACATGAACGCGACGGGGACGGACACCTCCAGCGTGACCATCACCGCGCCGGAAGTGAGCTCCGCCTCGACTTACACCGTCAGCGTCGTGGTCAGCGATGGTAAAACCAGCGTGCAGTCCAACGTGCAGATTAACGTTACGCCAAAAGCAGCGCCGGTGCCGTCCGACGAAGGGACGACACCGCCTGATGAAGGCACTACGCCATCCGATGAGGGGACGACGCCGTCTGATGAAGGCGCGGCAACCGGCGGCTGCGACAGCCCGGTTGATGCCAATGCCAGCCACTACGCGGCATGGGACGCCAGCAAAATCTACAACAATGGCGATACCGTCAGTTTTGATCACCTGGTGTGGAAAGCGAAGTACTGGACGCAGGGCAATCAGCCAGGCTTTGGCGTGGACGCGTGGGAACTGGTCAGCCAGGTGAAATTCAACTGGCGTTCCGATGTGGTTTACAACGGCGGTGAGACTACCACCTATCAGGGGTCTGTATACCGCGCTAAATGGTGGACGCAGGGTGATAAACCCGGCAACAGCGACGTGTGGGTGAAAGAAGGCGCCGCCGCAGACTGTCAATAATCCTCTTACCTTAATAATGCGGATACGTTATCTATCCGCGAAGGGTAGCCGCCCCTGTCTGGGGGCGGCCATCTCTAAAAAATAATGTGCATAACGGACAAGGAGCAGATCACCCCGACAACCGGATGAAAATATGAAACGTTTAATTTTGTTATTATTGATGTTAAGCCAAAGTGCGTTTGCCAACTGCTGGGACAGAGCCGCAAATTATTATCATGTTGACCCTTATTTATTATTTGCCATTGCGCAAGTCGAGTCTGGCATGAATCCCTATGCGGTAGGACGAAATCACGACGGGACGAGAGATGTCGGGTTGATGCAAATAAATAGTTCGCATTTTTCAGCGCTGGAACGCCGTGGCATTGATGAGTATCGACTGATGCTGGAACCCTGTACATCTATTATGGTCGGCGCGTCGATCTTATCCGATATGATCAAAGTATATGGTTATAACTGGGAGGCGGTAGGCGCATATAACGCCGGGGTTAAAAAAGAGAATTACCCGCAGCGCATGATTTACGCGCATAAAGTCTGGGAAACATACCAGCGTATAAAAATGACCACGTAATATAAATAAATCCAGCCGCTTTTATTTTTTGAAGAATTCCTGCTGGTGTTCTTCGAAAAGTAAAACCCCAGGTTCTGACGTTTGTTTATTCGTGTTGTTAATGGACAACGCAGAATTTGAATTAATCACTATTGTACATAAAGGAAAAATTGAAATGAGCAAAAGGACATTATTGAGTGTACTCATTGCGGGTGCCTGTGCGGTGCCGTTTATGGCGCAAGCAAATACATTGCAGGCCAGCAGCAGTGAGCCTTACACCATAAAAGCCAGCGATCTGGCGAAAAAGGAGCAGGAGCTGACAAATTTCCCGTTGATGGCTTCGGTGAAAGAGACGATCCAGACGCTGGATAATGCCCAGGTAGAACTCATTGAACCCGGTCGCGCCGCCAACCCGGAAAACGTCAAACGCGTTGAGGGAATCATCAAAGCCAGCGACTGGGAATATCTTTTCCCGCTGCGTGCTAAAGAATATACCTACAGCAATTTCCTGAAAGCAGTCGGTAAATTCCCGGCGCTGTGTAAGACCTATAACGATGGTCGCGACAGTGATGCGATTTGTCGCAAAGAGCTGGCAACAATGTTCGCCCACTTTGCGCAGGAAACCGGCGGCCATGAGAGCTGGCGTCCAGAGGCCGAATGGCGTCAGGCGCTGGTATATGTGCGTGAAATGGGCTGGAGCGAAGGGCAGAAAGGCGGCTATAACGGCGAATGTAACCCGAGCGTCTGGCAGGGGCAAACCTGGCCGTGCGGCAAAGACAAAGATGGCGAATTCCTGAGTTACTTTGGCCGCGGTGCGAAACAGTTGTCCTATAACTACAACTACGGGCCGTTCTCCGAAGCGATGTATGGCGACGTTCGCACGCTACTGGATAAACCGGAGCTGGTTGCCGATACCTGGCTGAACCTGGCGAGCGCTATTTTCTTCTTCGCCTACCCGCAGCCGCCGAAACCTAGCATGTTGCAGGTCATCGATGGCACCTGGCAGCCGAACGCGCATGATAAGGCTAATGGTCTGGTGCCCGGCTTTGGCGTCACCACCCAGATTATCAACGGCGGCGTTGAATGCGGCGGCCCGACGGAAATCGCGCAGTCGCAGAATCGTATCAAATACTACAAAGAGTTCGCTAACTACCTGAAAGTACCGGTTCCGGCAGATGAAGTGCTGGGCTGCGCCAACATGAAGCAGTTCGATGAAGGCGGCGCGGGCGCATTGAAGATCTACTGGGAACAAGATTGGGGATGGAGCTCGGATACGCCGGACGGCAAAACCTATGCCTGCCAACTGGTGGGTTATCAGACGCCATTCAGCGCGTTTAAAGAGGGGGATTACACGAAATGTGTACAGCATTTCTACAATGTGAACATCATTAATGATGACGGTTCTTCGACTAAACCGGATGAAGAGCCCGTAACGCCAACACCGGCTGATGATACGCCTGCACCTGCGCCAGTGCCAGATGAAACGCCAGCAGAGCCGACCACCGTTAACCATGCGCCGGTAGCCCATATCGCAGGGCCGATTGGCGCGGTAGATGCGGGGGCGCAGGTCTCTTTGAGCGCGGAGGGTTCGACTGACGAAGACGGCAACAAACTGACCTACACCTGGCGTGCTCAGGATGGTCAGACCGTGTCTGGCGAAGACAAAGCGGTCGTAACCTTCGCCGCGCCGGAAGCGGCGACCGCTCAGCAGTACGAGGTGAGTCTGACCGTCAGTGATGGTGAACTGAGCAGCACCACCTCTTATCTGCTCAACGTGAAAGCGAAAGCGGCAACGCCATCTCAGGACGACGGCGCTTCGGGTTCGTATCCGGCATGGAGCGCGAACAGCAAGTACAATGCGGGCGATATCGTGAATAACCACGGTAAGCTGTTCCAGTGCAAACCATTCCCGTATAGCGGCTGGTGTAATACGGCGCCGGCCTATTATGAACCCGGCGCGGGTCTGGCATGGTCTGACGCGTGGAGCGCGCTGTAATGACAATATAAAACGACAACGCCTGAAATGCCCGATGGCGAAGGCTTATCGGGCCTGCGGCGGGTGAGTCGTATCTATTGTGCCATCCGGTACAACAACAATCTGACGGCAACCTGATGGTTGCCGTTTTTTGTGTTCACTGTGCGCCGGTCAGCGCGGTAGCTTGCCGTGATCGCGCAGCCAGGCGGCGGTACGCTCAATGCCTTCATCCAGCGTGACGATGGGCTGATAGCCCAGTTCTTCCTGGGCGCGCGTGGTGTCCAGCGTAAAATCGAAATTCAGCTTGGAAACGCCGTAGTGCGTCAGCGTCGGCTCTTTCGCCGATTTATTGCCGAAACGCTCCATGCTGCGGGCGATCATATCCAGCATCGGATACGGAACCGAACGGATTCGACAATCAATGTTTAATTCATCAATCAGCTTTTGCACAATGCTGCGCAGCGTCCGGTGTTCACCGTTTGTGATGTTATAGACCCGACCAGAAGGCAGCTTGTCACTGCTTTTCTGGCTTGCCAGCCACATTGCATGGACGGCATTTTCATAATAAGTCATATCCACCAACGCGCTGCCGCCGTGCGGCAACAGAACGCTGCCGTAGTGGTGCATCATATGCGCCAGACGCGGAATAAAGACTTTATCGTGTGGGCCAAACAGGCTTTGCGGGCGCAGGACGGTAAAACGCGTCTGCGGGTTGGCCTGCGCCAGCAGGTTAATCACCTCTTCACCGGCCGCTTTGCTGCGTGCAAATTCGTTGGCGAAGCGGTGCGGGCGAAAATCCTCTTTGATATCGCGATGGTGGTGATAATCAAAATAGAGTGACGGAGAGGAGATATGAATAAAGTTACGTACGCCCCAGGCGACGGCCCATTCGCCGAGGCGTCGGGTGGCGCGGACGTTCGCCAGATCGAAGGCTTCCTGGGTTCCCCACGGCGAGGTGAAACTGGAGCAGTGCCACAGCGTATCAATGCCTGCGAGCATCACTTTTGCCTGCGAAGAGACCAGCTCGGTCAAATCCGCATGGACAAATTCCGCTCCCATTTTTTGCAGCAGCTTGCCCATCGCTTCATTGCGACCGGTAGCTCTGACGCTGATGCCTTTATTGCGCAAAAACTCAACCGCGTTTCGACCTAAGCCGCTGGTGGCGCCGGTAACCAGTACCTTCATATCAATCCACTGTGGTTAATAGAACTTCGTGCGCATTCTTCCGTGAATTACGTCGGTATGCAATGGGAAACATGAAAGAATACAGTATGTTTTTATGATTAATCTGTGATTTGTTCTGCAAGCCGGGCAATTCGCTTTGCCATACCCCGGAAAATAAAGAGATGCGCCGGGATCATCAGCAGCCAGTAGAAAAGGCCGGGCATCCCGTGCGGGTGCCACCAGGCGCGCACGTCAATTTGCCGGTGATCGCCTTTATCTTCAAGGGTAAAGCTCAGACGGCCAAGACCCGGCGCTTTCATGCCAAACAGTAAGGTCAGCTGCTTTTCCGGCTCGACAATGATGACTTTCCAGCTGTCCACCGTGTCGCCAGTCTGAAGAAGCGCGTGTTCAGGTCGGCCTTTTGCCAGTCGATGCCCCACCAGCAGATCCATTGCCGCACGCGTTTTCCAGAGAATATTGCCAAAGAAATAGCCTTCTTTGCCGCCGAGACGGTTGATCACCTGCCACAGGGCTTTCCGGCTGGCGGAGGTTTTAACCGTGAATCCGGCCTGTTTGGCAAAATAGCCATACTCTGGTCGCCAGCGGGCAAACGCCTGGGCGTCGTATCCCCAGTCGCTGGAGTTGACTAGTTTTTCTTCCTCCTTCAGCGTGCGACGCACGGCATCGTCAAAGGTGATAAGCGTCTGGGGAACCAACGTCCGCAGTTCGGTATCATCGGCCAGCAGGTCATGTTTCAGCCCCTGGATCAGCGCTTTTGCCGTGGTCGGCGGAACGGACGTAATGACATTTAAAAACCAGACTGAAATCCAGCGGGTCGGAAAAGGGATGGGGATCAGCAGGCGATGTTTGCCGCTGACGGCCATAAAGTGCTTGAACTGCTCCTGATAGCTTAAGACCTGCGGCCCGGCGGCTTCGAGAACCCGGTGCTCGCAGGCAGGGTGATCCAGCAACGCCACCAGATAGTGCAGCAAATTTTCCAGCGCGATGGGCGTGGTTCGGGAGCGCACCCAGCGAGGCGGCGTCAGCACCGGCAGGTTGTAGACCATATCGCGCATCACTTCGAAGGCGGCTGAACCTGCGCCGACGATAATGCCGGCGCGCAGTTCAGTCACCGGCACGCCGGATTCGCGCAGCGTCTCCGCAGTTAACTGCCGGGCGCGCAAATGGTCAGACTGCTCATGTTTCGGCGCCTGCAACGAACTGAGGAATATGAGCTGTTTGACCGGTACTTCACGCAGCGCATCGCGCACGTTCATCGCAACCTGGCGCTCATGGGCAATAAAATCGCCGCCTTCGCCCATGCCATGCACCAGATAATAGACGGTGTCGACCTCGCGGAGCAGCGCGGGCAGATTATCCGGCCAGTTGAGATCGACTTTATGACAACTGACGTTAGCCAGTTGCTGTTTTTCCAGCCGTTCAATGCGACGTGCCGCCGCCAGAATCTGATGCCCTTGCGCGCTGAGCGCCCGCACCAGATGTTGACCAATGTAACCACTGGCGCCAAGAACCAAAATACGTTGCGGCACGTCCGTCTCCTTAGCGGGTTAAAAAGGCGCGCCAGTGGGCGGCGACTTCAGCAAGCTGTTCACGCGATACGTCCAGATGCGTCACCAGACGCACGATTGGCGACGCGTTGATCAGCACGTCACGCGCCTTCATGTATTCGCCCATCGCCGCCGCGTTCTCTTCACCAACGCGGACAAACAGCATATTGGTGTCGTGACGCATAACATCCGCACCAGCTTCACGCAGTTGCTCCGCCATCCAGGCCGCGTTGTCGTGATCGTCCTGTAAACGTGCGACGTTATTCTTCAACGCGTACAGCCCGGCAGCAGCCAGAATACCCGCCTGACGCATACCGCCGCCGGTCATTTTGCGCCAGCGGATGGCGCGCTTAATGTAGTCCTGGTTGCCGACTAACAGTGAGCCTACCGGCGTCCCCAGACCTTTTGACAGGCAAATGGTGAATGAATCGCAGTATTGAGTAATGTCTTTCAGTTCGCAGCCGTAGGCGACGACCGCGTTAAAAATACGCGCGCCGTCAACGTGTAACGCCAGACCGCGCTCGCGGGTAAATTCCCACGCCTGTTTTAAATATTCGCGCGGCAGCACTTTACCGTTGTGGGTGTTTTCCAGACTGAGTAAGCGAGTGCGGGCAAAATGGATATCATCCGCCTTGATCTTCGCGGCGACCTTATCCAGCGGCAACGTACCGTCTGCGGCGGCATCAATGGGCTGCGGTTGAATGCTGCCCAGCACCGCCGCGCCGCCTGCCTCGTACAGATAGTTATGCGCGCCCTGACCGGCGATATACTCTTCGCCGCGTTCACAGTGGCTGAGCAGAGCGACCAGGTTAGCCTGAGTGCCGGTGGGTAAAAAAATCGCCGCGTCTTTGCCGGAAAGCTCAGCGGCGTATTGCTGGAGGGCGTTGACAGTTGGGTCATCTCCGTACACGTCATCCCCGACCGGGGCGGCCATCATCTCTTCGAGCATGGCACGACTCGGCCGGGTAACGGTATCACTACGTAAATCGATCATTGCACATCCCTATAGTTTAAAAGGCGATGTGCATTGTTTTACCTTAGCCAGTTGGTTTTCGCCAGTTCGATCACTTCATCACCGCGCCCGCTGATGATCGCGCGCAGCATATACAGGCTAAACCCTTTGGCCTGCTCCAGTTTGATTTGCGGCGGAATGGCCAGTTCTTCTTTCGCCACGACCACATCGACCAGTACCGGACCGTCGATAGACAGCGCGCGTTGCAGCGCCTCGTTGACGTCGGCGGCTTTTTCAACGCGGAGCCCTGTAATGCCGCAGGCTTCAGCAATGCGAGCGAAGTTCGTGTCGTGCAGTTCGGTGCCGTCGGTGAGGTAGCCGCCCGCTTTCATCTCCATTGCCACAAAGCCCAGCACGCTGTTGTTGAAAACAACAATTTTTACCGGCAGCTTCATCTGTACGACAGAGAGGAAATCGCCCATTAGCATACTGAATCCCCCATCGCCGCACATGGCGATCACCTGACGGCCCGGTTCGGTGGCCTGGGCGCCTAACGCCTGCGGCATGGCATTGGCCATTGAACCGTGGTTAAACGATCCCAGCAGACGGCGCTTACCGTTCATTTTCAGATAACGCGCCGCCCATACGGTCGGCGTGCCGACGTCGCAGGTAAAGATGGCGTCATCTGCGGCGAAATGGCTGATCTGCTGCGCCAGATATTGCGGGTGAATCGCTTTCTCGCTCGGTTTGGCTAAATCGTCCAGCCCTTTGCGCGCGTCGCGATAGTGCTCCAGCGCTTTATCAAGGAATTTACGATCGGTTTTTTCTTCCAGCATCGGCAATAACGCGGCGAGCGTGGAGCGAATATCGCCGACCAGCGCCATATCGACTTTACTGTGCGCGCCAATGCTTGCCGGGTTGATATCGATTTGAATGATTTTGGCGTTGGTCGGGTAAAAGGCGCGATAGGGAAACTGGGTGCCGAGCAGGATCAGGGTGTCAGCATTCATCATCGTATGGAAACCGGATGAGAAGCCGATCAATCCCGTCATGCCCACATCGTAAGGGTTGTCGTACTCTACATGCTCTTTGCCGCGCAGCGCATGAACAATTGGCGCTTTAATTTTGGCGGCGAATTCCACCAGCTCTTTATGCGCGCCCGCGCAGCCGCTGCCGCACATCAGGGCGATATTGCTGGAGTAACGTAATAGCTGTGCCAGTTTTTTCAGCTCTTCTTCGGCCGGGGTCACGATCGGCAGCGGGGCATGATACCAGTGGGTGCTGGCGCTTTCCGGCGCCGGTTTCAGCGCAACGTCGCCCGGCAGCACCACGACGGAGACGCCACGGTTAAGCACCGCTTTGCGCATGGCGATCGCCAGTACCTGCGGGATCTGCTCCGGGGTGGAAACCAGCTCGCAATAGTGGCTGCATTCGCGAAACAGCTCTTGTGGGTGGGTCTCCTGAAAGTAGCCGCTGCCGATTTCGCTGGAAGGAATGTGGGCGGCGATAGCCAGAACCGGGACGTGATTACGGTGGCAATCGAACAGACCGTTAATCAAATGCAGGTTGCCAGGCCCGCATGAACCCGCGCACACCGCCAGTTCACCGGTGAGTTGCGCTTCCGCGCCAGCGGCAAAGGCGGCGACCTCTTCATGGCGCGTCGACATCCAGTCAATCGTCCCCATCCGGTTCAGGCTGTCGCTCAGGCCGTTCAGGGAGTCGCCCGTCACGCCCCAGATACGTTTCACGCCAGCCTGTTCAAGTGTTTTTGCAATGTAAGCGGCAACGGTTTGTTTCATGGTTTTCCATCTCCTGTAATGTGATACCGGTTACAAGTTTAGATGAAGATAATCGTTACGCTTTGTCATCACCCCTTATTTTCAGCAGCTATATTTCAACCGACAGAACGCGTAATTTAATGGCAAACCAGTCGGAACCAGGAGTCAATTCAGATGGTTACAACGTTATTAAATGCAGTGAACCGTATGCTGACGCATGAAGATTTTGGCAAGTTTCTGTTACGCCTCGCGGTAGGGGGGCTGATGCTGTTTCACGGCCTGCATAAACTGTTCGACGGTATTGATGGCATTAGCAATATGCTGATTGCAAAAGGATTGCCCGGGTTTATCGCCTATGGCGTGCTGGTGGGCGAGGTGATTGCGCCTTGCCTGATTGTGCTGGGTATTCTTACGCGTCCTGCCGCGCTGGTGCTGGCATTGACGATGGTGGTGGCGTGGTTAATGGTCGGCACCGGGAAAACCTGGCAACTGGATGCCGTCGGCGCATGGGCGATAGAAAGTTTAGTTTATTTCTTTATTGGCGCGCTGGCGGTGGCGTTTCTGGGGGCGGGGCGGTTCTCTGTTGCGGGAAATTCGGCCTGGCGGTGAAGAATTGCCGGATGGCGGCGTAAATGCCTTACCCGGCCTGCCGAAAAATGGCAGGCCGGGTAAGCGAAGCGTCATCCGGCAATGAGAGCTTATGCCAGAATTAAATCGCCCTGCGGATGGCAGGAGCAGGCCAGCACATAACCGTCGGCGATTTCCGCATCGGTCAGCGTCATGGTGCTGCTGACCGTATATTCACCGGAAACCACTTTGGTTTTGCAGCAGCCGCACACGCCAGCACGACATGCCACGGTCACCGGAACTTTATTGCTTTCCAGCGCCTCCAGCAGCGTGGTGCCGACAGGCGCGTAAAACTCCTGCGCCGGTTGCAGTTTGGTGAACTTCAGACCCTCCGTTGCCGCTTCGGCAATTGGTGTAAAGAACTTCTCTTTAAAGAAGCGCGTTACGCCGAGCGCTTTCACTTCCTGCTCAACCATGTCCATATACGGCGCCGGGCCGCAGGTCATGACGGTGCGCGATGCCAGGTCCGGCACGTTTTTCAGTAATTCAGTGGTCAGGCGACCCGCCACGAAACCGTGGGTCGCATTGTTCTCCGCCACCAGCGTGACCGGGTACTGACGCCATTCCTCAGCGAAAATCACATCCTGCGGCGAACGCACGTTGAAGATCACCTGCACATCTGCCTGCGGGCGGTATTTTGCCAGCCAGCGACGCATCGACATAATTGGCGTGACGCCGCAACCGGCCGCCAGCATCAGGAACTTGTCTTCGGCTTTGTCTTCACAGATAAAGTCGCCCATCGCATCGGACAGCCAGATATAGTCGCCGCGTTTCACCTCGCGGGTTAACCACTGTGAACCTGCGCCTTCATCAATGCGACGGATCGTCAGCGTAATGTACTCGCTCACGCCCGGCGTGGACGAAATGGTGTAGGCCCGCAGCGTATCCGCAGAGTTGCGAACGCTGACCAGCGCATACTGACCGGCACGGTACGGATAGTGATCGTGACACAGTAATGAGAGAGTCCACACATCCGGGGTTTCCTGATGGATGTGATGTACCTGCATCCGCCACGGACACTGAGTGGTTGGCATCGTCATTCTAAAACTCCTTACGCGCTCAACAGTTGCTGCATATCTTCTTCAACGGTGGTGACCTGACGCAGGCCAAATTTCTCGTTGAGGACAGCCAGCAGATCCGGGGTGAAGAAACCTGGCGCAGTCGGCCCGGTTACGATGTTTTTCACGCCCAGAGACAACAGCGTCAGCAGGATGACGATCGCTTTCTGTTCGAACCAGGAGAGCACCAGAGACAGCGGCAGGTCGTTCACGCCACAGCCCAGTTTTTCTGCCAGCGTGACGGCCAGAATGATGGCGGAGTAAGCGTCGTTACACTGACCGGCGTCAACCAGACGCGGCAGACCTTCGATGTCGCCGAATTCCAGTTTGTTGAAGCGGTATTTACCACAGGCCAGCGTCAGAATCAGGCAGTCATCCGGTACGCTGGTCGCGAAATCGGTGAAGTAGTTACGTTCGCCACGCGCGCCGTCACAGCCGCCCACCAGGAAGATGTGACGCAGTTTTTCGCGGCTGACCAGGTCGATCAGGCTGTCTGCTGCGCCCAGCAGCGTCTGGCGACCGAAACCAACGGTGATCAGATGCGGGATTTCGCTGTATGGGAAACCTGCCATCTGCTGCGCCTGAGCGATAACCGGAGAGAAATCTTCGCCTTCCAGGTGGTTTACGCCCGGCCAACCGACGATGCTGCGCGTCCAGATACGGTCGTCATACGCGCCAACGGTCGGGTCAATGATGCAGTTAGAGGTCATCACGATAGGGCCAGGGAAGCGGGCGAATTCAACCTGCTGGTTCTGCCAGCCGCTGCCGTAGTTACCGACCAGGTGTTTGAATTTACGCAGTTCCGGGTAACCGTGCGCGGGCAGCATTTCACCGTGGGTATAGACGTTCACGCCAGTCCCTTCGGTCTGCTCCAGCAGGTTGTACAGATCTTTCAGGTCGTGACCGGAGATCAGGATGCACTTACCTTCAACCGCTTTCACGTTAACCTGAGTTGGGGTCGGGTGGCCGTATTTGGTGGTTTCACCGGCATCCAGGATGCTCATCACTTTGAAGTTCATCTGGCCGATTTCCATAGAACATTCCAGCAGAGCGTTCATATCGGAAGGCCAGGTGCCCAGCCACGCCATGATTTTGTGGTACTGCGCGTAGATGTCGTTGTCATACTGACCCAGAACGTGGGCGTGCTCCATGTACGCTGCCGCACCTTTCAGGCCATACAGGCAAAGCAGACGCAGGCCGAGGATGTTCTCGCCAATAGCGGCTTTGTCTTTGTTCGGGGTGAACTCGGCGGCCTGACGTTGCAAATCGCCCAGATCGTCGCTGACCAGTTGCAGGTCGGCCATCGGGTTGTTTACCGTAGCGCTTGCATCGATGTTCTGGCACTGCGCTTTCAGCGATTCGCGCAGGGCGATCGCTTCACGGGCATAGCCGACGATACGCGGAGAGTCGAAGTTAACGTTGGTCAGAGTGGAGAAAAATGCACGCGGGGCAAAGTTGTCAACGTCATGATCGATGATGCCATATTCACGGGCTTTAACAGCCCATGCAGACAGACCTTGCAGGGACGCAATCAGCAGATCCTGGAGATCGGACGTTTCCGCTGTTTTACCGCACATACCCTGCGCGTAGGAGCAGCCGTTCCCCGCCGGAGTACGGATGGTTTGTTCACATTGCACACAAAACATGGTCACACCTTTTTTAAAGTTATATTTAATATACATGTTTAAGGTTATGCCTGCGCGCAAAGGGATAAAAGTGATTTCTTACATAATTTACAGGGAGATTGATTTAGCGCAATTTTGGCGGCAGGGTTCTACCGCCAGGGAGGTATCAGGCTGAGAAAAAGGCCATCAGGATCGGCACCAGCAGGCTGAGGATAAAACCGTGAACGATGGCGGCAGGCACCATCTCCAGACCGCCTGTACGCTGAAGCACCGGCAACGTGAAGTCCATCGACGTGGCGCCGCATAACCCTAACGCGGTGGAGCGACTGCGACGAACCAGACCGGGGATCAGCATAATCGCTATCAGCTCGCGCGCCAGATCGTTAAAGAAAGCGGCGCTGCCAATTACCGGGCCGAACGATTCGGTCAATAAAATGCCGGACAGGGAATACCAGCCGAAACCTGATGCCATTGCCAGCGCGGTTTTGATCGGCAGGCCGAGAATGAGCGCATTGATGACTCCGCCGAGCATAGAGCTGGCGACCACCACCACGGCGACAATCATCCCCCGGCGATTCAGCACAATCTGTTTTAAGGTCATGCCATTGTTTCGCAACTGGATGCCGATCAGGAATAATAAGAAGATCAGCGTATATTCGCTGGCTTCCGTAGCGTGTTTGAGAAATGCCAGCCCGCTGAGGCCAAGCAGAAAACCCAGCACCACGACGCCGCATAATTTAAGTGACTCAAGCGCCATCGCGATACGTGAAGGTAATTTCTCCTGCTGGTGGTTGTGTCGCCACGGTAGCGAACGTTCCAGCCAGAATAATGCCGCGATGTTGCACAGCAAAATAACGGTAATACTGACAGCGGAATAATGAAAAATAGCGAGCAAATTACTGGCGAGATTATCCAGGAACGCCAGGCTGATCCCCATAAAAAAGAGAATGACGTAGACAATCCAGCTTAACAGCCGGTTGATCAGTTTTAATGCGGCCTGATGCTGAAGCGGAATGAGGTAGCCCACAATCAGTGGAACCAAAATGATTAAAAGTCCTGAAAACATGAACAACCGGGTCCTTTATATGCGAGACAGCGCAATGACACTACCCAATAAAGGCGGTCAGGTAAAGGAGCAAAAAAAGCCGGGTGGCGCTAACGCTTACCCGGCCTGCTTATTGTACTGTACCGCAGGTCGGGTAAGGCGTAGTCGCCACCCGACACCACGGACTTCACTCAATTAATCGCGTTTTTCAAGCAGCGTGCGGTACAGCACGCCACCCAGAATACCGCCGATAATCGGCATCACCCAGAACAGCCACAGTTGTTGTAATGCCCAACCGCCCTGGAAGATCGCAACCGCGGTGCTGCGCGCCGGGTTCACAGAGGTGTTGGTGACCGGAATACTGATCAGGTGAATCAGGGTTAACGCCAGACCAATGGCGATCGGGGCAAAACCCGCCGGGGCGTGTTTGTCCGTCGCGCCATGAATGACCAGCAGGAAACCGGCGGTCAGCACGATTTCAATGACGATGGCGGAAAGCATGGAATAACCGCCAGGGGAATGTTCGCCGTAACCGTTAGAGGCAAAACCGCTGGCAGCGGCATCAAAGCCTGCTTTACCGCTGGCAATCAGATACAGCACCGCCGCAGCAATAATACCGCCGACAACCTGAGCGATAATATAGCCAATGACCTCTTTTGCCGGAAAACGACCGCCAGCCCATAAACCTAATGTCACTGCCGGGTTAAAATGTCCGCCGGAAATATGACCTACGGCGAATGCCATTGTCAGTACGGTCAGACCAAAAGCCAGCGCGACACCCGCAAAACCAATTCCCAGTTCAGGGAATGCCGCAGCCAGAACGGCGCTTCCGCAGCCACCGAAAACGAGCCAGAATGTACCGAAACATTCGGCTGCTAATTTTCTAAACATAACCACCTCAAATAATAAAATTAACCACATTGAATATGCGGCTGTTTTTTTATCGTCATAAAAGGGTGACGACATAATGCAGGAAACTATATTTTAAGAACGAACGTCACCCAATCACCAGTTAAAAAAATTCAGTTAGTTTGATTTAGGGCAATGTGGTGTGAATCCTTGTTCTGATTTGTCTTAATAAAGAGTGTAGTGCACGGACTTAATGCTGCAATTATCACGCCATGCAACGGATTTTGTCGTTATACTGCGGAAAGGATAAGTTGTTCATTTCTGGAGGATACATGATTCTCGAACGCGTTGAGATTGTGGGTTTTCGCGGGATCAATCGATTATCGTTGATGCTGGAGCAAAACAACGTGCTGATTGGGGAGAACGCGTGGGGGAAATCCAGCCTGCTGGATGCCTTAACTCTGCTGCTGTCGCCAGAATCGGAACTGTATCATTTCATCCGCGAGGATTTCTGGTTTCCCCCCGGAGATATTCAGGGACGTGAACATCATCTGCATATTATCCTCACTTTCCGTGAATCTCAGCCTGGCCGCCATCGGGTGCGTCGATACCGCCCGCTGGAGGCATGCTGGTCTCCCTGTCAGGATGGTTTTCACCGTATTTTCTACCGCCTGGAGGGGGAGAGCGCGGCAGATGGCAGCGTGATGACGCTGCGCAGCTTCCTTGATGGCGACGGCCACCCGCTACCGATCGATGATATTAATCGCCAGGCACACCATCTCATTCGTTTGATGCCGGTACTGCGCCTGCGCGATGCGCGCTTTATGCGACGCATCCGTAATGGTACGGTGCCCGATGTTCCCGATGTTGAAGTTACCGCCTGCCAGCTGGACTTTCTGGCGCGAGAGCTGGCGACCCGTCCACAGAATTTAACGGACGGGCAGATCCGCCAGGGGCTTTCGGCGATGGTACAGCTGCTGGAGCACTACTTTTCCGAGCAAGGCTCGGGGCAATCCCGTCATCGGTTGATGCGTCGCCGTTCGAACAACGAGCAGCGTAGCTGGCGCTATCTGGACATTATTAACCGGATGATCGACAAACCCGGCGGCCGCACGCATCGCGTGATCCTGCTGGGGCTGTTCTCCACGCTGTTACAGGCAAAAGGGACGCTGCGGCTGGATAAAGATGCCCGACCATTATTATTGGTTGAAGACCCGGAAACGCGTCTGCATCCGATTATGCTGTCGGTGGCATGGCAGTTGTTGAATCTTTTACCGCTGCAACGTGTGGCAACGACCAATTCCGGCGAGCTGCTGTCGCTGACGCCTGTGGAGCACGTTGTTCGTCTGGTGCGTGAATCTTCACGGGTCGCGGCCTGGCGACTGGGGCCTGGCGGGCTGAGCGCGGAAGATGGTCGCCGCATCGCCTTTCATATTCGTTTTAACCGGGCCTCGTCGCTGTTTTCCCGCTGCTGGCTGCTGGTGGAGGGCGAAACGGAAACCTGGGTTATCAACGAACTGGCGCGCCAGTGTGGGCACCACTTCGATGCCGAAGGGATTAAAGTGATCGAATTCGCCCAGTCTGGCCTGAGACCGCTGGTAAAATTCGCCCGCCGGATGGGGATTGAGTGGCATGTGCTGGTGGATGGCGACGAAGCCGGGAAAAAATATGCCGCAACGGTGCGCGGTTTGCTGAATAACGACCGGGAAGAAGAGCGTGAGCACCTGACGGCATTGCCTGCTCTGGATATGGAACATTTTATGTATCGGTCAGGATTTGCTGATGTCTTTCATCGGGTGGCGCAAATACCGGAAAACGTTCCAATGAATATGCGGAAAATTATCTCGAAGGCGATCCACCGCTCGTCAAAGCCTGATTTAGCCATTGAAGTGGCGATGGAGGCAGGGAGACGCGGCGTTGACGCGGTGCCGACGCTGTTCAAAAAAATGTTCTCCCGCGTACTCTGGCTGGCGCGCGGGAGAGCGGATTAACGGCGAAACAGCCGCGACATCTGTGGCGGAATGCAGTCCAGCAATGGATAGCGACGGCGATATTCGGCGCGTTTTTCAGTGTTTGTTTATTTACCGTTAAGGTTTATCTTCCCACTCTGGTGGATATCTCGGGGAATGTTGGATCGTTATGAAGCTCAAGGGAAAAATGAAAAAGCGCTATCTTCTCATCGCCCTCATTATCATCGTGGCGATGTTTACGCTCTGGCGAACGTTAAATGCGCCGCTACCCCACTATCAAACGCTGATTGTCCGTCCGGGCGACCTCCAGCAGAGTGTGCTGGCGACGGGGAAACTGGATGCGCTGCGCAAAGTGGATGTTGGGGCGCAGGTCAGTGGCCAGCTTAAAACGCTGTCGGTCGCAATTGGCGACAAGGTGAAAAAAGATCAGCTGCTTGGCGTTATCGATCCTGAACAGGCGGAAAACCAGATCAAAGAGGTGGAAGCCACGCTGATGGAATTACGCGCTCAGCGCCGACAGGCTGAAGCCGAGTGGAAACTGGCGCGCGTCACCCTGTCACGCCAGCAACAGCTGGCGAAAACCCAGGCGATTTCGCGACAGGAACTGGATACGGCCGCGACGGAAATGGCCGTCAAACAGGCGCAGATCGGCACGATTGACGCGCAGATTAAACGTAATCAGGCTTCTCTTGATACGGCAAAAACCAACCTGGATTACACCCGCATTGTCGCCCCGATGGCAGGCGAGGTGACGCAAATCACCACCTTGCAGGGACAGACGGTGATTGCCGCTCAACAGGCGCCAAATATCCTGACGCTGGCGGATATGAGCACCATGCTGGTGAAGGCGCAGGTTTCCGAAGCGGACGTTATTCACCTGCGTCCCGGACAAAAAGCCTGGTTTACCGTGCTGGGCGACCCTCAGACCCGCTATGAAGGCGCGCTGAAAGATGTCCTGCCCACGCCTGAAAAAGTGAACGACGCTATTTTCTATTACGCGCGTTTTGAAGTTCCTAACCCGAAAGGGATTTTGCGCCTGGACATGACCGCACAGGTGCATATTCAGCTCACAGACATTAAAAACGTGCTGACGATTCCGCTGGCGGCGCTTGGCGACCCGGTCGGCAATAACCGCTACAAAGTCACGCTGTTGCGTAACGGCGAAACCCGTGAACGTGAGGTGTCGATTGGCGCGCGTAACGATACCGACGTGGAGATCGTCAAGGGACTGGAAGAGGGCGATGAGGTGGTGATCAGCGAGAGCAAACCTGGAGCCGCGCAATGACGGCATTGCTTGAGCTGAGCAATATTCGCCGCAGTTATCCGTCAGGTGAAGAACAGGTCGAGGTGCTGAAGGGCATCTCCCTGCAAATTCATGCCGGAGAGATGGTGGCGATTGTCGGCGCGTCCGGCTCCGGTAAATCGACCCTGATGAATATCCTCGGCTGTCTGGATAAACCCACCAGCGGCACCTATCGGATTGCGGGGCGGGATGTCTCCACGCTCGACAGCGACGCGCTGGCGCAACTTCGCCGCGAACATTTTGGTTTTATCTTCCAGCGTTATCATTTGCTCTCACATCTGACGGCGGCGCAAAACGTTGAGGTACCCGCCGTTTATGCCGGTACGGAGCGCAAACGACGGCTGGAGCGGGCCGAAGAGTTGCTGCAACGGCTGGGGCTGGGCGATCGGGTGGATTATCAGCCTTCGCAGCTCTCCGGCGGGCAACAGCAGCGGGTGAGTATTGCGCGCGCGCTGATGAACGGCGGGCAGGTGATCCTCGCCGATGAACCGACGGGGGCGCTCGACAGCCATTCCGGTGATGAAGTGATGGCGATTCTGCATCAACTGCGCGATCGGGGGCATACGGTCATTATCGTGACCCACGATCCGCAGGTTGCCGCTCAGGCCGAACGGGTGATTGAAATCCACGATGGCGAGATCGTGCGTAATCCGCCGTCGCAGAAAACGCAAGCGGGGCAAGGTATCGCGGCGCCCGTCGTCAAAACGGCCTCCGGCTGGAGCCAGTTTGTCAGCGGATTTCGTGAGGCGCTCACGATGGCGTGGCTGGCGATGGCCGCCAATAAAATGCGCACCTTGCTCACCATGCTGGGGATTATTATCGGGATTGCGTCGGTGGTGTCGATCGTGGTGGTCGGCGATGCGGCAAAACAGATGGTGCTGGCGGATATTCGCGCCATTGGCACCAATACTATCGATATTTACCCCGGTAAAGACTTCGGCGACGACGATCCGCAATATCAGCAGGCGCTGAAATATGACGATCTGAACGCGATTCAGAAGCAGCCGTGGGTAACGTCCGCGACGCCTGCCGTATCGCAAAATCTGCGGCTTCGCTACGGCAACATCGACGTGGCCGCCAGCGCCAATGGCGTCAGCGGCGACTATTTTAACGTCTACGGCATGACCTTTAGCGAGGGGAACACGTTCAACAGAGAGCAGTTGAATGGCCGGGCACAGGTGGTGGTGCTCGACAGCAACACGCGGCGTCAACTTTTCCCCAATAAAGCGAAAGTGGTGGGCGAAGTGATCCTGGTCGGTAATATGCCTGCAACGGTGATCGGCGTGGCCGAAGAGAAACAGTCTATGTTCGGCAGCAGTAAGATCCTCCGCGTCTGGCTGCCGTACAGCACGATGTCCGGGCGGGTGATGGGGCAGTCATGGCTGAACTCCATCACCGTTCGGGTGAAAGAGGGATTTGACAGCGCGCAGGCTGAGCAGCAGCTTACCCGCCTGCTGACGCTGCGCCACGGGAAGAAGGATTTCTTTACCTGGAATATGGACGGCGTCTTGAAAACCGCCGAAAAGACCACACGTACTCTTCAACTGTTCCTGACGCTGGTTGCGGTGATCTCATTGGTGGTTGGGGGGATCGGCGTAATGAACATTATGCTGGTTTCCGTCACTGAACGAACCCGGGAGATTGGCATCCGTATGGCGGTAGGCGCGCGCGCCAGCGATGTGCTGCAACAGTTCTTAATTGAAGCGGTGCTGGTGTGTCTGGTCGGCGGCGCGTTGGGGATCGGGCTGTCGATGCTGATCGCCTTTACGCTACAGATGTTTTTACCCGGCTGGGAAATCGGCTTCTCGCCCGTCGCGCTCCTGACGGCGTTCTTGTGCTCGACGTTTACCGGGATACTGTTTGGCTGGTTGCCCGCACGTAATGCGGCACGACTCGATCCGGTAGATGCGCTGGCGCGGGAGTGAATCTTGCCGGATGTTTGTCCGCCGGGTAAGGCGCGTCAGCGTCGCCATCCGGCAAAAAGCAATGGCGCAGAAATAAAAATGCCAGCCGATCGGACTGGCATTTTGACTGCGGGATGTACACAATGAGACAGAAGAGCTATGCAACGGCTTCTGCTTCGATGGGCACGATGACACTGGCATGATTGCCTTTTGGCCCCTGGTGGACATCAAACCGGACAGACTGCCCGGCTTTAAGCGTTCTGTAACCATCCATTTGAATGGTGGAGTAATGGGCGAAAATATCTTCGCCGCCGCCTTCAGGGCAGATGAAACCAAACCCTTTGGCATTGTTGAACCACTTTACAGTACCCGTTTCCATGCTTCGACATCCTTCGTAAATCTTATATAAGTAAGATGGAATGAACCGGTGGCGGAGTGGGGGCTGTTCAAAACCTCGCCAACTCTCGAAACTACAATTTAGAGAAATCAGGCGGGGCGTCAAGCGCCAGGCGGGGTGGATGGGGTAAAAATGAATCAAAAATTTGAAGCAGTTAACGCTATTGCCGGTAATGTGACAGATGTCGCGGATGACAGAGATAGATGATAGTTATCTATTAATTGGGGTAGATTGATTGTGTGCATAGGCTCTTGTCAGCGGCAGTACGTTCTGCCGGTAACCGTAACCGAAGATGACGACTGACAATGGGTAAGACGAACGATTGGCTGGATTTTGACCAGCTGGCGGAAGATAAGGTGCGCGACGCGCTAAAACCGCCATCTATGTATAAAGTGATATTAGTCAATGATGATTACACTCCAATGGAGTTTGTTATTGACGTGTTACAAAAATTCTTTTCTTATGATGTAGAACGTGCAACGCAACTGATGCTTGCGGTTCACTATCAAGGTAAAGCTATCTGCGGCGTATTTACCGCCGAGGTCGCGGAGACCAAAGTGGCGATGGTGAACAAGTATGCGAGGGAGAACGAGCATCCGTTGCTGTGTACGCTGGAAAAAGCCTGAATGCAGGCGTAAAAATTGGGGGAGGTGCCTATGCTCAATCAAGAACTGGAACTCAGTTTAAACATGGCTTTCGCCAGAGCGCGCGAGCACCGACATGAGTTTATGACCGTCGAGCACTTGTTACTGGCGTTGCTCAGTAACCCATCGGCCCGCGAAGCGCTGGAAGCGTGCTCCGTGGATTTGGTGGCGCTCCGTCAGGAACTTGAAGCCTTCATTGAACAAACCACACCCGTACTGCCTGCCAGCGAAGAAGAGCGCGACACACAGCCGACGTTGAGTTTTCAGCGCGTGCTGCAACGTGCGGTCTTTCACGTTCAGTCCTCCGGGCGCAGTGAGGTAACTGGCGCGAATGTGCTGGTGGCTATCTTCAGCGAACAGGAATCCCAGGCGGCCTATCTGCTGCGTAAGCATGAAGTCAGCCGCCTCGACGTGGTGAACTTTATTTCTCATGGGACGCGAAAGGACGAGCCGAGTCAGTCTTCTGACCCCGGCAATCAGCCAAATAGCGAAGAACAAGTTGGCGGGGAGGAACGTATGGAGAACTTCACGACTAACCTTAACCAGCTTGCTCGCGTGGGCGGAATCGATCCGCTGATTGGTCGTGAAAAAGAGCTGGAGCGTGCCATTCAGGTGCTGTGTCGCCGCCGGAAAAATAACCCGCTGCTGGTGGGTGAGTCCGGCGTCGGTAAGACGGCGATTGCCGAAGGTCTGGCCTGGCGTATTGTCCAGGGCGATGTGCCGGAAGTGATGGCGGATTGCACCCTCTACTCGCTGGATATCGGCTCGCTGCTGGCGGGCACCAAGTATCGCGGCGATTTCGAAAAACGTTTTAAAGCGCTGCTCAAACAGCTGGAACAGGACACCAACAGCATCCTGTTTATTGATGAGATCCACACCATTATCGGTGCGGGTGCGGCGTCGGGCGGCCAGGTGGATGCCGCAAACCTGATTAAACCGCTGCTCTCCAGCGGTAAGATCCGCGTGATTGGTTCCACGACGTATCAGGAATTCAGCAACATTTTCGAGAAAGACCGCGCGTTAGCGCGTCGCTTCCAGAAAATTGATATCACTGAGCCGTCCGTGGATGAGACTGTGCAGATCATCAACGGTCTGAAACCGAAGTACGAAGCGCACCACGATGTTCGCTACACGGCGAAAGCGGTGCGTGCGGCGGTAGAGCTGGCGGTGAAATACATCAACGACCGTCATCTGCCGGATAAGGCGATTGACGTCATCGACGAAGCCGGTGCGCGTGCTCGTCTGATGCCGGTCAGCAAGCGCAAGAAAACCGTCAACGTGGCGGATATTGAGTCCGTTGTGGCGCGCATCGCGCGTATTCCTGAGAAGAGCGTCTCGCAGAGCGATCGCGATACGCTGAAAAACCTCGGAGACCGCCTGAAAATGCTGGTCTTCGGGCAGGATAAGGCAATTGAAGCGCTGACCGAAGCGATCAAAATGAGCCGTGCGGGTCTCGGTCATGAACATAAACCTGTCGGTTCGTTCCTGTTCGCGGGGCCTACCGGGGTAGGGAAAACCGAGGTAACGGTACAGCTTTCCAAAGCGCTGGGTATTGAGCTGCTGCGGTTTGATATGTCCGAGTATATGGAACGCCACACCGTAAGCCGCCTGATCGGCGCGCCTCCGGGATATGTCGGTTTCGACCAGGGCGGTCTGCTGACCGATGCGGTTATCAAACATCCACATGCAGTTCTGCTGCTGGATGAAATTGAGAAGGCGCATCCAGATGTCTTTAACCTGCTGTTGCAGGTGATGGACAACGGCACGCTGACGGACAACAACGGGCGTAAAGCGGATTTCCGCAACGTGGTGCTGGTGATGACCACCAACGCCGGTGTGCGTGAAACTGAGCGTAAATCGATTGGCCTCATCCATCAGGACAACAGTACGGACGCGATGGGTGAAATCAAGAAAGTGTTTACGCCGGAGTTCCGTAACCGTCTCGACAACATTATCTGGTTCGATCACCTGTCTACTGAAGTGATCCATCAGGTTGTCGATAAGTTTATTGTCGAGTTGCAGGTTCAACTGGATCAGAAAGGCGTTTCCCTGGAAGTGAGTCAGGAAGCGCGTGACTGGCTGGCTGAGAAAGGCTATGACCGCGCGATGGGCGCACGTCCAATGACGCGCGTCGTCCAGGACAACCTGAAAAAACCGCTGGCAAACGAGCTGCTGTTCGGTTCGCTGGTTGGCGGCGGCCAGGTGACCGTTGCGCTGGATAAAGAGAAAAATGAGCTGACGTATGGCTTCCAGAGTGCGCAAAAGCACAAACCGGAAGCCGCGCATTAATCTCGTAACCGGTAAAATCTGAACGCCAGTCGCGTTCAGATAAACTCGCTAAAATCCGTAATCTCTTTTGAGGTTACGGATTTTTTTTGCCGCCATGCCCCGGATACCTGGAAACCCTTTTTTTGAGTGTTTTTTAACGCTATGATTTTTATGTGTTTATATTAGGTGGCGATAAAAGGGTATTTAATCATTTCGTTGATATTTTTCTTTATTAACACCATGATAGCGACGAACAGATTCAGTTCACTGCCGTACAGGCAGCTTAGAAATCAGCAGAATCAATAAGGTTCTGGTCACGAAACGTTCACTGCCGTACAGGCAGCTTAGAAAGTTGCGAAGAACGTCTGGCACTGGCTGTTAAAGTTCACTGCCGTACAGGCAGCTTAGAAAACAATTAACAACGACAGGCCAGCCTCCTCTTTGTTCACTGCCGTACAGGCAGCTTAGAAACATACAAGACGGTAGGGAACTGAAAAGAAGAAAGTTCACTGCCGTACAGGCAGCTTAGAAATGAAAGCATGGCGTTCACTTTCCGGTAACATTGTTCACTGCCGTACAGGCAGCTTAGAAAAATATCTGCAGATGATCCGGATCTGGCCAGATGTTCACTGCCGTACAGGCAGCTTAGAAAATTTAGCGAGCGCACCAGCGCTGGCCATGATGGTTCACTGCCGTACAGGCAGCTTAGAAACGGACGAGCCGCTGGCAAATTTTGGCGTAGTTTGTTCACTGCCGTACAGGCAGCTTAGAAATGAAACCGACAGACAGCAATGGCGCGTTAGTTGTTCACTGCCGTACAGGCAGCTTAGAAAGCTCGTTATTAAAAGAGATTAATTTTGAGACCGTTCACTGCCGTACAGGCAGCTTAGAAATCTTCGTCATCACTTTCATCATCAGGAAAAGAAGTTCACTGCCGTACAGGCAGCTTAGAAATCAACCGGCGGTATCGCGTCCGGGTCTGCTGGGTTCACTGCCGTACAGGCAGCTTAGAAAGAGATGGCCGGGGGAATCGGACACCAGTTTAAGTTCACTGCCGTACAGGCAGCTTAGAAAACCAACAAAGGGTGATATCGATACCGGAAGCCGTTCACTGCCGTACAGGCAGCTTAGAAATGGCGCGCGTGACTGGCCCATCAAGGCAGACTGTTCACTGCCGTACAGGCAGCTTAGAAATGATCGTCAACCCTGCTGTAAAAGGTGAATGAGTTCACTGCCGTACAGGCAGCTTAGAAAAGTAAGATGACCGTCAGCCAAATGCGCGACCTGTTCACTGCCGTACAGGCAGCTTAGAAAAGCGACAAGCCGACAGAAGATGATATTTGGGCGTTCACTGCCGTACAGGCAGCTTAGAAAGGAAAATTCCTTATCGAGGGTGTAGAACGGAATGTTCACTGCCGTACAGGCAGCTTAGAAAACGATGAAATTCTGTAGCACCGGGCTGACGCGAAGTTCACTGCCGTACAGGCAGCTTAGAAAAACAGGCGTGGAGAACCACGGCGGCACTTTGCGTTCACTGCCGTACAGGCAGCTTAGAAACGTCAGAATCTGGCGGGGATCCGTCAGTAAAAGTTCACTGCCGTACAGGCAGCTTAGAAATCAAAAGTCAGATAACCTCTTTGCCTGATTTTGTTCACTGCCGTACAGGCAGCTTAGAAAAGATAAAATGCCCCGGCCACAGGAACCGGATCGTTCACTGCCGTACAGGCAGCTTAGAAATGGCGTAACAAGCAACGAACCGGCCTCCGCTAGTTCACTGCCGTACAGGCAGCTTAGAAATTGCTGTGAAAGTACGGTGCGTTTCGAGGTAAGTTCACTGCCGTACAGGCAGCTTAGAAAGTATCGCCGACTGCGTCCCGATGCGGGAGAAAGTTCACTGCCGTACAGGCAGCTTAGAAAGCAACTCAGGATGATCCTTGTTCCGGGTTCACGTTCACTGCCGTACAGGCAGCTTAGAAATGATGCGAGAGCGTGACAAGCGCACTCACAAGGTTCACTGCCGTACAGGCAGCTACCACACCACAAATGTAATTATTTATTTTGAAAGCTCTTTTGTTGATTTTTATCATTTCATCTGCCGGAGCCTCATCAGTACTATCGATAACACATAAAATGACGGGGTTTAAATAGATATGTCTGCAAATTCAATTATGCCTTCGGATTTAAAAACCATTCTGCACTCTAAACGCGCCAATATATATTATCTTGAAAAGTGCCGTGTGCAGGTAAATGGTGGGCGAGTTGAATACATTACGAGTGCAGGTAATGAATCATATTACTGGAATATTCCTGTCGCGAATACTACGGCGGTGATGCTGGGTATGGGCACGTCAGTGTCACAGGCGGCGATGCGGGAGTTTGCAAGGGCTGGCGTGATGGTTGGCTTCTGTGGCACTGATGGTACGCCGCTTTATTCCGCAAATGAAGTTGATATTGATGTGTCATGGCTGTCACCGCAAAGTGAATATCGGCCGACTGAATATTTACAGCATTGGGTCTCTTTCTGGTTTAAAGAAGAAAAAAGACTGATCGCGGCAAAGATGTTTCAGAAAATAAGATTGCAGCAAATAGAAAAATATTGGTTAGCTCCATCATCACAGAAAATATTTCAGCCAGACCGGGAACGATTAAATGATATTATTACGCGCGCGGATGCGTCTATGGCGCAAGCAGAGGATCATACTCATTTAATGCTCAAAGAGGCGCAATTAACAAAATCGCTGTATAAACTGGTGAGCCAGACCGTTGGATATGGCGATTTTACCCGAGCAAAACGGGGCGGTGGTCTGGATATGGCGAATCGGTTTCTGGATCAGGGTAATTATCTGGCATACGGATTAGCGGCTGTTGCGGCATGGGTTACAGGGCTCCCACACGGTCTGGCGGTTATGCACGGTAAAACGCGTCGCGGCGGCCTGGTCTTTGATTTGGCCGATCTTATCAAAGACGCGCTTGTCATGCCGCAAGCGTTTATCGCGGCAATGGAGGGGGAGGATGCACAGGCGTTCCGCCAGCGCTGTATTAATAGATTTCAGCAGTCTGATGCTTTAGATTTAATGATCACCACGCTTCAGGACACGGCGCGACAGCTGGCTGAGGATAGCGAATGAATGTGCTGATTATCTCTCGCTGCAACAAACGCGCTCGCGAGGAGAGTTGCCGTATACTCGATCAGTTTGCTGAGCGAACGGGAGACGCGGCCTGGCAAACCATCATCACCTTAGAAGGCGTTAACACGCTGCGCCGTTTATTACGGAAAACCGCAAGGCGTAATACTGCGGTTGCCTGCCACTGGTTGAAGAAAAACGGGCAAATGGAATTGCTATGGATTGTCGGCAATATACGTCGTTTTAATGCGCAAGGGCGTGTTCCTACCAACCGAACCACACAAACGCTTATCACGAACACCGATGAACATCGGTGGCGATGTGCGGAAAGCATTGCGCTGTTAGCAGCGATTGCGGGCTTGTTTCATGATTTTGGTAAGGCAGGGTTCTGTTTTCAGGAAAGCCTGACGAAAAAAACAGCTAAAAGTTATCAACCTTATCGCCATGAATGGGTTTCGGTACGCCTGTTTCAGGCGTTTATCGGTGAGCAACATGATGAACAGTGGCTGGCAAAACTCGGTGAGTTGTCTGCGGATGACGACGCTGAACTTCTGGCTCGATTGCGCAAGGATAACCCCTGCTATTCTGACAGCCCTTTTCGTACGCTTCCACCGCTCGCCAGCGTCGTCGCCTGGCTGATTTTGTCTCATCACCGTCTTCCTGAAAACCTGCGCGGCGACAACGTGCTGGAGGGATGTCAGAGCTGGCTTGAAAATCAGCTTAATGCAGACTGGAACGCCGTGAATCATATAAAAGAAGGGTGGCGAGACGTCGATTTTCGCAATGTCTGGGTTTTTCCATCAGGTACGCCTGTACAAAGTCGCGTCTGGCGGGAGAAAGCTCGTCAGATCTCCCGGCGCGCTAAGAATGCCGCGGCATTAAAACAGTGGGGACAGATGGATCAACTGTTCACGCTGCATATGGCGCGTTTTTGTCTGATGCTGGCCGATCACTTCTACTCTTCCAGCCATCCTCACCCAACGTGGCAAGATCCTGATTATTGTGTATGGGCAAACAGCGATCGGAAAAATGGCACGCTAAAACAACGGGTTGATGAGCATCTGACCGGTGTTGCGCATCACGCATTGCTTCTGGGGAGACAACTGGCGCGTGTGCGTTCGTCGCTTCCGGCGATTGCAAGGCATAAAGGTTTTCGTGAGCGTTCAGGTAATCCGCTTTATCACTGGCAAAATAAAGCCTGGGATGTAGCTGCCGCGCTGCGTGAGCGGAGTCGGGAAGAGGGTTTTTTCGGCGTCAATATGGCCTCGACGGGCTGCGGGAAGACGTTTGCCAATGCACGAATAATGTATGCGCTGGCTGATGAGCAGGAAGGCTGTCGCTTCACCGTGGCAATGGGATTACGCACGCTGACGCTGCAAACTGGCGATGCGTTGCGTAATCGACTGAAGCTGGACGACGACGACCTG
This sequence comes from Citrobacter sp. CK189, assembly GCF_030333505.1. Lineage (NCBI taxonomy): Bacteria > Pseudomonadati > Pseudomonadota > Gammaproteobacteria > Enterobacterales > Enterobacteriaceae > Citrobacter > Citrobacter sp. CK189. Next base: position 279,814 of record NZ_JAOWFV010000036.1, read on the forward strand.
GCGGTACTGATTGGCTCGGGTGCGGTGAAGCAGTTGTGGCAGAAGGAAAAAGAACCGGAACCAGACAGGGATAGCGCCTCGGCGAAGGCCTTGTCTGAAGAACAGCAATATGTTCATTATGAAGGCAGTGTGCAAACGGGGGCGCTGGAAAAATGGTTGAGCGGCGACAGGAAATTGTCGGCGTTAGTCAGTGCCCCTGTTTTAGTGACAACCCTCGATCATTTGATTTCGGCGACGGAAGGCGTGCGTGGCGGAAAGCAGCTACCGGCGATGTTGCGCTTGCTGACCAGCGATCTGGTGCTGGATGAACCTGATGATTTTGATATTGCCGATCTGCATGCCGTTTGCCGCCTGATGAACTGGGCCGGGATGCTGGGAACTCGCGTGCTGCTCTCGTCGGCAACGCTGCCGCCGGATCTTATCCAGGCAATGTTTGCCGCCTGGTTTGCCGGGCGCAAAATATGGCAGGCGTCCTGCGGCGCGTCAGAGAAACCGATGAATATTTGCTGCGCATGGTTCGATGAAAAAGGCGCGAAGGTGGAGCACATCGCGGATGGACGCAGCTTTAGCATTGCGCATAAAACATTTGTTGAGCAGCGGGCGGCAATACTGGCGGCAAAACCTCGTCTGCACTTTGGGCGTATTTCGCCCGTATCTCCGGCGTCGCCAGAGGTGAGCGATGTCATTACCTGCGTGGCTCGCGCCGTGCATACGGAAATGCAGGTTTTACATCACGCGCATAAAGAGACACATCCCGGTGGTAAGACCGTGTCATTGGGTTTAGTCAGGTTCGCGAATATCGATCCGCTGGTCGCTGTCGCAAAAGCGTTAATGGCGATCCCTTCGCCGCAGGATGTCTGTATCCATTATTGTGTCTACCATGCCCGGCACCCGCTGGCGGTGCGTTCAGCCATCGAAAAATGTCTGGATAGCGCATTTACTCGCCATCAGCCCGATACGCTCTGGCAACATCCAGATATTGCAAAAGCCCTCAATCTCCGCCCGGAGAAGCATCACCTTTTTGTCGTGTTAGGGACTTCCGTCATGGAGGTTGGCAGGGACTGGGACAGCAGTTGGGGCATCATCGAACCCAGCTCTATGCGATCCATTATTCAGTTCGCCGGGCGTATACAGCGCCATCGACGCGTCGTTCCAGAGAATGAAAACCTGGTGATTCTCAGCAGTAATATTAAAGCGCTGAGAAAGCGCTCCCCCGCGTTTTGTAAGCCGGGATTTGAAAATAAGGATCATCCATTAGCCAGTCACGACCTGCGTGAATTACTACCACCGCAGGATTATCAGACGATCACTGCATTGCCACGTATTTTGCCTGCAAATGGTGAAAATAAACTGGCGGAACTGGAGCACATGCGGCTCAGGGAAGAATTACTCAGCAGTAAGAGCCGGCAGATTATTGCCGCAAACTGGTGGCGTAAACCGCTCACCTGGAATGCCTGGCTACAGCGTAAGACACCGTTTCGTCAGTCGCAGCCGGAAGCCAGATTTTTTCTGCATATGGAAGAGGAAGAGAGTGAGCCTTATTTCGCATTTCATACCGAAAACGGCAACATCAAGGCTTCCGATAAATTTGTTCTTCAGGACGTTGAGTATGCAGAGGGAACAGACCATTGGGGATGTACGGACTACCGTCAGGTATTGCTGGCGTTGGCCGATGCCCAACAGACTGAGATTAACCGCGTAGGTGAAATTTTCGGTGAGATCAGCGTACCTGTAAATGAAGAGGATGTGACGAGCGACTGGCGTTACCACCCGTGGTTGGGTGTTTACAGGGATATTAATTAAGAACGTCGGGAGCAGTTATGACAACCGAAGCACTGACCCATTTTATTACCGATTACATTGCCTCGCGAAGGCAGCCAAAGCTGGAAGCCTTTGAAAAAGAGGCTGCAAAGCGACTGGCGCAGGGAGAAGATGCCAGTACCATCGCCCTGGAACGTCAGACGCTTGAGGCACGCTATCAACCGCAAAATTGGTTGACGGATGCGGCAAGGCGAGCAGGGCAAATTAGCCTGGTGACGCATGCAGCTAAATTTACCCACGGGGATTCAAAAAGCAGCAGCATATATCGCGATACCGTGGGTGAAGAGGGGTATTTAAGCACTGCGTCGCTTAAGAACCTCCCGACGGATGCCGTTGGAAACGCCGCCGCGCTTGACGTCGCGAAATTGTTACAAACCGACGTCGAGGATGACTCGCTGTTGGCCTGCCTGAAACGGGGTGAACATCAACCGCTTCACGCTTTTGCTGAGAATGACGCTCAACTGACGCAGTGGGTGGAAGGGTTTAATCGTGCGTTAACGCCCACTCAGCCGACATCGCATAAACTCGCTAAACAGGTCTATTTCCCCGTAGACAATGATTACCATCTGTTGTGTCCGTTGTTTGCTACCTCGCTGGCGCAGGTGTTGCATGAAAAACTCGTCGCATCTCGCTTTGGAGAAGAGGCGAAAGCGGTACGCGATGCGCGCAAAGCGGGTAAATGGCATCCGCAGCCCGATGTTCGTTATCCAGACATGGCTGAAATGCATTTTGGCGGTACCAAGCCACAGAATATTTCTGCGTTGAACAGCGCGCGCGGTGGGCGTATCTGGCTGCTGCCGTCGCAGCCGCCTCAATGGTTGAATCTGGATAAAGCACCGCAAAATATGCGCAATCTCTTTGCGTTGCGCGGCGCGTTTAATCGGGCCGCGTCAGGTATTGTTTCCCGTATGGTGTTTCTGCTGAAAGAAAATACTGAGAAGAATAATCACGCTATTCGCAATGCGCGAGCAGCGTATGTTGATGAGCTTATCGACCTTCTTTTCATGCATGCCGCCACTTTCCAGCAGGCGTCCTGGCAAGGCTGGACGCGAAATAATACCGATCTCCCCCTCCATCAGCAGCTGTGGCTCGATCCCTGGCGCGGCCAGACGGATGAAACTTTCCGTCTTGAACGTGACAAAGACGACTGGCAAATAAGCGTTGCGGATGATTTCGCACGCTGGCTGAACTATCGGCTGAATAAGGCGCGTCTGGATGTGGGGCTTGTTGAGCGCCGGGAATGGCGGACGCAATCGCTGTTTCGCCAGCGGATGCGGGAAATGGAAGCGATTTTGCGGGAGGCGCTGAAATGCGTTATCTGATTTTATTGCCCCATATCCGTATTGAAAATGCGAATGCCGTTGCCGGGTTAACCTGGGGTTTTCCGGCGATAAGCCATTTCCTGGGGTACGTGCATGCGCTTTCCCGTAAAGTGCGCGCCACGCATGGCGTGCATTTTGATGGCTGCGCGGTGATCAGCCATCATTCTCATGTTCAGGCATATTCCTCGGGGCGTGACTATCAGTTTGCGCTTACGCGTAACCCTTTGACTAAAGAAGGGAAAACGGCCTCGTTCAATGAAGAAGGGAGAATGCACCTTACCGTCTCCCTGGTGATTGAGTGCCAGGGTGAAATCGTGAATGGCGAATACGGCAAAGAGGCGTTTTGTTCGCGGTTGAAAATGCTGTGTCAGAGTCAAAAGCTGGCGGGCGGAAGTATTGTCAGTCTGCGCGATCCGCAGGTATTTCCTGCGCCGGATGATGAAAAACAGCTCCGTCAGATCCTCTGGCGGCTGATGCCGGGTTTTGCTCTTTGCGACCGCAGCGAATGGCTGACAACGCATTATCACCAGCGTCGGCAACAACAGCCGGAAAGCACATTACTGGATGCCTGGTTAGATTTTGCCGCAATCCAGTACCGCGCTATACCACCGGAAGAGGGGGACAACGCTCAATGGGAATATCAGCCTAAGCCGATGCCTGGTTATCTGGTGCCGCTGATGTGCGGCTATCAGCGTATTTCTCCGCTTTATTCCCCCGGAGAGGTTGCCAGTGCGCGCGATAATTCGACGCCGTTTGCGTTTACCGAGGCGGTGTATGGCGTAGGAGAATGGCGTGGGTTGCATCGTGTTACGGATATTCAGCCGCTTCTCTGGCGCTACCGCACAACCGACACGGGCTACTATTGCTCTGCAATGCCTGTCGCAGACGACTTTACGTTTAACGAAGACGACGATTTAGAATAAGGACATGACTATGGCAAAGGCTCCTGTATCTGTAAAAACCGCTTCTGTACTGGCATTTGAGCGCAAACTCGCTACGTCCGATGCGATGATGTATGCGGGTAACTGGCAAAGCGATCATTGGCAACCGATTGAAATTCAGGAAAAGGCGGTTCGAGGAACGATTTCCAATCGGCTGAAAAATGCGATTTCCAGCGATCCGGCGAAGCTGGATGCGGAAATTCAAAAAGCGAACCTGCAACGTGTGGATATTGCGGCCTTACCGGCAGATGCCGACACCTTGAAAGTGGTGTTTACGCTGCGCGTGTTGGGTAATTTATCTACGCCATCGGTATGTAATGATATGGCATACCAGGATGCGCTTCAGCAGGTTATTGATGGCTATATCAATGAGTATGGATTTGGTGAACTGGCGCGCAGGTACGCCACGAATCTGGCGAACGGACGTTTCCTGTGGCGCAACCGCATTGGCGCTGAGCAGATCCAGGTGAATGTCGCGGCCAGTGGGCAGGAATGGATTTTTAACAGTCACAACTATTCCCTGCGTGAGTTTAAGCAGGAAGATGCTTCGCTGAGCCAACTGGCGGCGATAATCGAAAAAGGATTAAGCGGTCAGGAATGGGTCATGCTGACTGTCGAAGCGCAGGTGCGTCTGGGCGCCGGGCAGGAGGTTTTTCCTTCGCAGGAACTGGTGCTGGACAGTAACAGCAGTAAAAGCAGGGTGTTATACCAGGTCAGTGGTGTTGCGGGCATTCACTCGCAGAAAATCGGCAACGCTTTGCGTACCGTCGATACGTGGCACCCAAAAGTAGAAGAATTGGGCGCGATTGCGGTAGAACCCTATGGCTCAGTAACCAGTCGTGGCGTAGCGTGTCGCCAGCCGAAGGATAAAATGGATTTTTATACCTTACTGGATAACTGGGTCACTAAGGGTATGAAACCGGATGTCGCTCAGCAGCATTATGTGATGGCGGTACTGGTTCGCGGCGGCGTATTTGGTGAGAAAAGCGAATAAGGAGCGATGATGGATCACTATCTTGATCTCCGTGTCCTGCCAGACCCCGAATTTAATACTGAAATGCTGATGGCGGCGTTATTTGCCAAACTGCATCGTGCGTTAGGCGCAAGGGGAAAGGGGGATATTGGCGTTAGCTTCCCCCAGTTTGGCGTGACGCCAGGATCGTGCTTGCGTCTTCATGGTTCGTTATCGGCGTTACAGGAACTTGAGGCCGGTTCATGGCGTAAGGGGCTGAATGATTATTGCCAGTGTATGGCGATAACGCCTGTTCCGGCTGTAAAAGGCTGGCGCACGGTGAGTCGGGTGCAGGTGAAAAGCAGCCCACAACGGTTATTGCGGCGTTCCGTCAGGAAGGGATGGTTAACGGAGGAGCAGGCGCAGCAGCGCCTGGTGGAGTCAACCGAACAGCATAGCGATTTGCCTTACCTGAACGTTAAAAGCTTGTCGAATCAGCAACAATTTCGAGTGTTTATTCGCCACGGTGAACTGCGTTCTGAACCTGTTAGCGGGACATTCACAAGCTATGGATTAAGTTCTACGGCGACCATTCCCTGGTTCTGAGAAGCCTGATGGCGCTTCGCTTATCAGGCCTACAGAGCGCCACTCGTAGGCCGGATAAGGCGCGAGCGCCGCCATCCGGCGATGTGCAAAATGCGAAAAAAAAGCCCGTACTTTCGTACGAGCTCTTTTTCTGAATATGGCGGTGAGGGGGGGATTCGAACCCCCGATACGTTGCCGTATACACACTTTCCAGGCGTGCTCCTTCAGCCACTCGGACACCTCACCATATTGTATTGCTGCCTGACCGCTTGGGGGGCAACGGGGCGCTACTATAGGGAGTTGCGCCAAAACGGTCAAGCAGAATTTACGCTTTAATTATCGTTTGGTTACGCAATGAACATATTCCCTGCCCTGGGGGAGCAGGGAATACGATTAGCGCTGTGAATCCAGTATCTCACCGTTTTTCACCACTTCCTGCGCTTTGCTGTAACTCTCGATCAGCAACTGATACGCCGGGAACACTTTGGTGTAGACCTCAGCCCACTCAGCTGCGTCTTCACGGTTCCAGGTGCCCTGCAACTCGGAAGCCACTGCGGCGGTATCCATCGGTACGACGCCCGCCTGAACAACGCGTGCCAGCGTGATTTCCTGGGCCATTTTGCTGTAGGTGCCGGAAGCATCAATGACAGCAAACACTTTATAACCTTCCGCGACTGCGCTAATCGCCGGGAATGCCATGCAAACGCTGGTAATCGTACCGGCGATGATCAGCGTTTTACGGCCGGTCGCTTTTACCGCCTGGACGAAATCAGCGTTATCCCAGGCGTTGATCTCGCCTTTACGGGCAATATACTGCGCGTGCGGTGCATTGGCGTGGATCTCCGGGATCAGCGGGCCGTTCGGTCCCTGCGGTACAGATGCCGTCGTAATGACCGGCATCTTCGACAAGGTTGCCATTTTGGCCAGCGCGGCCGCACGGGCGCGCAATTCAGGCATCGGCATATCGCCAACGGTCTGGAAAAGCCCGCTCTGGTGGTCGATTAACAGCATAACGGAATCGTTAACGTCAATTACCGGGCGCAAACCATTAAAATTAGCAGGACTGGACATATTGTGTACTCCTCAATGTTTTCAGATTTGGCCAAAACGGCCGGAGTTGAAATCGCGTACGGCTTCTGCGATTTCTTGTTTTGTGTTCATGACAAATGGGCCGTAACCGACAATGGGCTCATTCAGCGGCTCGCCCGACAACAGCAGAACGCTGGCATCGCTACTGGCTTCGAGATACAGGTTTTCACCTTCCTGGCTTAACACCACCAGTTGCGCTTCATTTACTGGTGTTGTGCCATTCACCGTAATACTTCCTTTCAGGACGACCAGCGCGGTGCTCCACCCTTCAGCGACGGGCAGCGTAAGATGACGATCGCGTTGCAGGCGCATATCCCAGACATTCAACGGTGAGAAGGTATGCGCCGGGCCTTTCACATCCTGATAGCGGCCCGCAATAATGCGCGCGGTTCCGGCTTCGTCAGGCAGCGTTACGGCAGGGATGAGATCGCTGCTGATGCTTTGATAACCCGGCACCGCCATTTTGTCTTTCGCGGGCAGGTTCACCCACAGCTGCACCATTTCCAGCTCGCCTCCCTGTTGGGTAAAGGCTGAAGAATGAAACTCTTCATGCAAAATGCCTGCGCCTGCGGTCATCCACTGCACATCGCCAGGGCCGATGACGCCGCCGCGGCCTGTTGAATCGCGGTGCTCAACTTCGCCGCTGTAAACAATCGTGACGGTTTCAAAGCCGCGATGCGGGTGTTCTCCCACTCCACGTTTTTCGTTTTCGGCGCCAGGGGCAAAGGTATGCGGCCCGGCATAGTCCAGCAGCAGGAACGGACTTAACTGCTCTGCATGGGACTGATAAGAGAATAGCGAACGAACCGGAAATCCATCGCCAACCCAGTGCGGGCGAGGTGCGGTATAGACGCCTGTAATCTGTTTCATGGTGGTCTCCTCGGTGGCGTTGTCTTGATGTAAATAAGCTTATATCTATGACAATGATCTGAGTAGTCGCTAAAATAGACCTTACCGTTCTATAAACAGGACAATGTAATGACAAAACCGGATCTCAATGATTTTGCGTGGTTTGTTCATGTCGTCGAGGAGGGGGGATTTGCGGCGGCAGGGCGAGCGCTGGATGAACCAAAGTCAAAGCTTAGCCGACGTATTGCGCAACTGGAGGAACGGCTGGGCGTTCGCCTTATTCAACGAACCACGCGGCAATTTAATGTCACTGAAGTCGGGCAGACCTTTTATGAACATTGTAAGGCAATGCTGGTGGAAGCACAGGCGGCGCAGGATGCGATAGCCGCCTTACAGGTCGAACCGCGCGGCATTGTAAAACTGACATGTCCAGTGACGTTGCTACATGTACATATCGGCCCAATGCTGGCGAAGTTTATGGCGCGTTATCCCGATGTGTCGTTACAACTTGAAGCAACCAACCGCCGTGTTGACGTGGTTGGCGAGGGCATTGACGTTGCAATTCGCGTCCGGCCGCGTCCTTTTGAAGACAGCGATCTGGTGATGCGCGTGCTGGCGGACAGGGGGCACCGTTTGTTTGCCAGCCCGGCGTTGGTACAGCGTATGGGGAATCCTTCTTCGCCAGCAGAACTGCATCACTGGCCCGGACTGAGCCTGGCTTCAGGTAAACATATCCACCGCTGGGAACTCTTTGGTCCGCAGGGCGCGCGCGCTGAAGTTCACTTTACACCGCGTTTGATCACCACAGACATGCTGGCGCTGCGTGAAGCGGCCGTTGCGGGCGTCGGCCTCGTTCAGTTACCTGTTTTAATGGTGAAAGACCAACTGGCTGCGGGGGAGCTGATTGCCTTGCTGGAAGGATGGGAACCCAGAAGAGAGGTAATTCATGCGGTATTTCCGTCCCGCCGTGGATTGTTGCCGTCCGTACGCGCGCTGGTGGATTTTTTGACAGAAGAGTATGCGCGGATGGTGGAAGATTAAAACAGAGCGCAATATACCCTTTTTTGTTTCATGTTACTAACTTATTGATTTTATTTTATATATACGACCTGAGTGAAAAAGGGGCTGACAGGAAGAAGTTGCGTTTTTCTTCAATAAATCAACGTGATTGTCTGATATTATTCCTGTTCACTGCCGTACAGGCAGCTTAGAAAGTTCAGTGATGCGAACTCCCTTCAGGCGATGTGTTCACTGCCGTACAGGCAGCTTAGAAATGACGCCTTTGCTGGGAGCGTCCAACGGTAAGGTTCACTGCCGTACAGGCAGCTTAGAAATTTTATGTAGCCGCCACAGGAGGAAGCGTAGCGTTCACTGCCGTACAGGCAGCTTAGAAATTATTCCGTACCGCTTGAAAACGGGCACTCAAGTTCACTGCCGTACAGGCAGCTTAGAAAAGCCCATTCCCGGCTGAGCATTGACGATCCAGGTTCACTGCCGTACAGGCAGCTTAGAAAGAATTGAGTGTGGGAAAATCGAGGTTGGGTTTGTTCACTGCCGTACAGGCAGTTCAGTATTGAATGTAGAAGGAAGGGACGCTGCGGGGAATAAAAATAACGTTAATTCGCATCAACGGTATTCATGCAGGAAAGGGACAACAAAAAGGCCGGATAAACCGACCTTTTTTTATCTTTACGCCACCCGGGCGTGAAAACAATCAGCGACTACGGAAGACAATGCGGCCTTTGCTCAGGTCGTACGGGGTCAGTTCAACAGTCACTTTGTCGCCCGTCAGGATGCGGATGTAGTTTTTACGCATTTTACCGGAGATGTGTGCAGTAACCACGTGACCGTTTTCTAATTCTACGCGGAACATGGTATTAGGTAACGTTTCGAGAACGGTACCCTGCATTTCAATATTGTCTTCTTTGGCCATCTAATCCTCTGGGGTATCACTACCGTAATTTGAACCGGCAAGATAATGCCGAAGTTCTTTAAATAAGTAAAGATTTGCGCGTTTAAAACGCAGCAAATCAGGTTTGGCGCATTACTCCGAAAAACACGGCAAAGCCGCACTTGAAGCGCAACGTATAAGGGAGCGATGAGATAAACGATGGGCGTTACCTGACGCGAACGGTTCCTTAACGGCGGCGGGGTAATGGGCATAACCTGCTCTGCGGCACAATTATAACACCCTGACAAAAAATGTGCCGAAAACATTCACGCCTGAGGCGAAAATAACGTGCGCGGCACCCAGAAATGACCCGGTAACCGCTGTTGCCGTAATGATCCCAGATGCTCAAGGTATTGCCTGCGGGGAATTTCGACAGCGCCAAGCGATGCCGTGTGGCTATTCAGCACCTGGCAGTCGATTAATTTTCCACCCTGACGAATAAATTCAGCGCAAAAAACAAGCAGCGCGGTTTTGGAGGCGTTCTCCTGGCGACTGAACATCGATTCGCCGCAAAACAGGGTGCCTTGCGAAACGCCATACATGCCGCCGACGAGCGCGTTGTGTCGCCATACTTCGATGGAATGCGCATGCCCCAGCTCATGTAAGCGGTGATACGCTTCCACCACATCGCGCGTGATCCAGGTTCCTTCGTCACGATCGTTGGCGCAGCCTTCAATAACCTGACCAAACGCATAATTAAGCGTGACGCGATAGGGCGATCGTTTGTGAAAACGCTTCATGCTGCGGCTGATGTGTAATGTTTCAGGCTGCAAAATAGCGCGAGGATCGGGTGACCACCAAAGAATCGGGTCGCCCGGTGAAAACCACGGGAAAATACCCCGCTGATAGGCCATCAATAAGCGGGCAGGGCTGAGATCGCCACCAAGCGCCAATAAACCATTGGGTTCACGTAACGCGCCTTCCGGCGAGGGGAAGGCGATTGAGTGGCGAGAAAGCTGAACCAGGCGCATGACCGCAGAACTCCAGTACGCAAGTCGGATCGTTCAATAATAGCTTACAGACGTTGCTTAAACTGGTAATAACGACCCTGCCTGGCTAACAGATCTGCGTGATTACCTTGCTCAATAATTTGCCCGTTGTCCATCACTATTATTTGATCAAAACGCGACAGCCCGCGCAGACGGTGCGTGACCATTAAAACGGTTTTCCCGCGCATAACCTCTGCCAGCAATTCAAGCATCTGGCTTTCGGTTGTCGCGTCCAGCCCTTCAGTGGGTTCATCGAGCAGCATGAGCGGCGCATCGTGCAGCAGGGCACGGGCGATAGCCAGACGACGAAGCTCGCCGCCTGACAGCTGACGTCCGCCTTCGCCTAGCCAGCTGTTAAGTCCGCCATCCTCCAGCAGCTTTTCCAGCCCGACACGGCGCAGCATCTCTGAGAGCGTATCGTCGTTTGCGTCTGGCGCTGCCAGCAGCAGGTTGTCACGCAATGTGGCGCTGAACAGGTGTACTCGCTGCGACACCACGCTAATGGTGCGACGCAGGGCCGCTTCATCCAGCGTTGAAATTGGTTGATCGTTAAGCAGAATATCGCCGCTCTGCGGGTCCCAGGCGCGGGTGAGCAGTTGCAGCAATGTCGATTTCCCGCAGCCGGTACGTCCGAGAATAGCGATATGTTCTCCAGGCGCGACTTGCAGAGAAAGGGCATCCAGCGCCTTTTGTGGCTGCTCCGGGTAACTGAATGAAACGTCACGCAGCGTCAGCGTTACCTGCCGGGGAGCCGCTGCTTCGCCATCCGGGAATGTCACTTCAGGCTGCTGCTCGGTCAGTTCGGTAATACGCAGCGCAGAGGCGATGACCTGGCCAAGATGTTGAAACGCGCCGGTAACGGGGGCAAGCGCTTCAAATGCCGCCAGTGCGCAAAAGACAAACAGTGCTATCAGCGCGCCAGGCTGGCTGTTATTGCCGACGCCGCCGGAAGCCATCCATAACATTAGCATTACCGCCAGTGCGCCAATCAGCAGCATTAAGGCCTGGGATAGCGCCGTTAATTCAGACTGACGTCGCTGGGCTTCATGCCACTGTAATTCCGTGGCTTCCATTTGTGCCCGATAGCGCGAGCTGGCGCCAAATATTGTCAGTTCCGCCTGACCCTGTAGCCAGGCGGTTAACTGCTGGCGATACTGACCGCGTAAATGGGTTAAGTTCTGCCCGGTGCTTTTTCCGGCGCGATAGAAGAGCGGAGGCATAATAAACAGCGTCAGCAGCATAATGCCACCCAGCGTAATCGCGAGGGTGAAATCGAGAACACTCAGCCCCAGCGTGACCACCATAATCACCACAAACGCGCCAACCAGCGGAGAAATAACGCGCAGGTAGAGGTGATCCAGCGTATCGACATCGGCGACGACGCGGTTCAGCAGCTCGCCCTGACGATAGCGGGCAAGACCAGCAGGGGAGAGCGGCAGCAGCTTGCTGAACGTATGAATACGCAAATGTTGCAATACGCGGAAGGTGGCGTCATGGCTGACCAGACGCTCGAAATACCGGCCCGCAGTACGGGTGATCGCCGCACCGCGCACGCCAGCAGCCGGCAGCATGTAGTTAAAGCTATAGATACCCGCCACACCGACTACGGCTGAGGCGGAGAGGAACCAGCCAGAGAGCGTCAGCAAACCGATACTGGCCAGTAGCGTGACGATGGCCAGGATAATACCGAGCGTTAACATCCACTTATGACGTTTATACAGCGTCAGATACGGTAGCAAGGCACGCATTTAAATGTCCTCCTGACGATGAGCCAATAGTGTCGCAAACGCGCCGTTGGCGCTGCTGAGTTGGGCATAATCACCTTGCTCGATGATTTGCCCGTCCTGCATAACCCAGATCACGTCCCAGTCGGCAAGATCTTCTAACTGATGCGTTACCATCAGCGTGGTCTGGCGTTTTGATGCGGCATTCAGCGCCTGCATTACACGCTGTTCGCTGTGGGCATCCAGACTGGCGGCGGGTTCATCCAGCAACAACAATTTGCAGGGATTCAGCAGGGCGCGGGCAACCGCAACCCGCTGCGCCTGACCGACGGAAAGGCGACCAGCGTGATCGCCAGTTGGCGTGTCTACGCCTTGCGGCAACAGAGGTAAAAACTCACTGACCCAGGCGCTGTCGAGAGCCGCCTGTAGCGCTTGCTCACTGGCATCCGGGTGGGCAAGCAGGACGTTTTCACGGAGCGTGCCAGCCGGTAATTGTGGGTTTTGCCCCACCCAGGAGAGATGTTTTCGCCAGGATTCCGGGGATAAATCACGAAGTTCAACGCCGTTAATGCACAGGGAACCCTGATAAGAGAGAAAGCCTGACAGCGCGTTTAACAGCGAACTCTTTCCTGAACCGCTGCGGCCAACCAGTACGGCGCGCTGACCTGCGGCCAGTGTGAAATTCAGCGGTCCGACAAGCGTTTTACCTTCCGGCGAGGTAATTATCAGATCCTGCGCTTCAAGGGTTACCGGTTCTTTCCCGGAAAGTTCGACATCACCGCGTTCCGGGTGAGCGAGAGGTGTTTCCATAAAGGTTTTCAGGCTGTCAGCCGCACCTACCGCCTGCGCTTTGGCATGGTAAAAGGTGCCCAGATCGCGCAGTGGCTGGAAAAACTCCGGCGCCAGAATCAGCGCCAGGAAGCCGGCGGCAAGCGTGACGCCCGTCCCGTAATGGCCGAAATTAAGTTCGCCGAGGTAGGAGAAACCGAAATAAACCGCGACCAGCGCAATGGACAGCGACGTGAAGAACTCCAGTACCCCGGAGGATAAAAAGGCGAGACGCAGGACTTCCATTGTGCGCTGGCGAAAATCTTGTGAAGCGACACGAATGCTTTCCGTTTCTGCTTCACCGCGCCCGAAGATGCGCAGCGTCTCCATTCCGCGTAAGCGGTCGAGGAAATGCCCGCTCAGGCGGGCAAGCGCCTGGAAATTACGGCGGTTAGCGTCGGCGGCGCCCATTCCCACCATCGCCATAAATAATGGGATCAGCGGTGCGGTGCCGAGCAAAATCAGCGCGGCGGCCCAGTTTGACGGGAAAATCGCCGCCACAATCAACAGGGGAACGCAGACAGCAAGCGCCATTTGCGGCAGATAGCGGGCATAGTAATCATGCATATCGTCAATCTGCTCCAGCACCAGCGTCGCCCAGCTACCAGCCGGTTTACCCTGAATCCAGGCTGGCCCTGCCTGTTGCAGGCGATCCAGCACCTGGCGGCGGATCTCAAATCGGATATGCTGCCCGGCATGAAAACCCACCCGCTCGCGCAGCCAGACCACCCAGGCGCGCAGGACAAACACCAACATCAGTACGATGAAGGGGAGCAGGAGGGCTTCGCGGGGAATATTGTCCATGATCATATGCTGGAGAATGCGAGCCATGATCCAGGCCTGAGCGACAATCAGTACGCCACTCACGAAACCCAACAGGCGTGAAATGTTCAGCCAACGTTGGGAAATTACACTTTGCTGTTTTAACCAGCGGGTCAATTCTTTTTGACGGGTTTTATTCATTGCACGCTTAGCAGGTGAGTTATCGGAATTTTTGGCACGGCAATGTTACAACGGGGCAAAAATAAAGGCGACTTATAGTCGCCTTTTTTACTTTTGTTACTGATTTGTAAAAACTATTTGCACGCGTCAGCCAGACCATCAAGGTAGCGTTCAGCGTCCAGCGCCGCCATGCAACCTGTGCCCGCTGAGGTGATTGCCTGACGATAAATATGGTCCATCACGTCGCCTGCGGCGAACACGCCGGGAACGCTGGTCTGCGTGGCGTTACCGTGGATGCCGGACTGGACTTTGATATAGCCGTTTTCCAGTTCAAGCTGACCTTCAAAAATCGCGGTGTTCGGGCTGTGGCCGATGGCGACAAACAGGCCTGCAACGTCAAGGGATTCGATGTTGTCCGGGTTTTGCGTATCACGCAGACGCAAACCGGTAACGCCCATCTGATCGCCGGTCACCTCTTCCAGAGTGCGGTGGGTATGCAGCACGATGTTGCCGTTTTCCACTTTATCCATCAGGCGCTTGATCAGAATTTTTTCGGCGCGGAAGCCGTCGCGACGGTGAATCAAATGCACTTCAGCGGCGATGTTCGCCAGGTATAACGCTTCTTCAACTGCCGTGTTGCCGCCGCCGATGACCGCGACCTTCTGGTTGCGGTAGAAGAAACCGTCGCAGGTGGCGCAGGCAGACACGCCACGGCCTTTAAATGCTTCTTCAGACGGCAGGCCGAGGTAGCGTGCGGAAGCGCCGGTTGCGATGATCAGCGCATCGCAGGTGTATTCGCCGCTGTCGCCGGTCAGACGGAAAGGACGGTTTTGCAGATCCACGCTATTGATGTGATCGAAGATGATTTCAGTATCAAATTTCGTCGCATGTTCGTGCATGCGCTCCATCAACAGCGGGCCGGTCAGATCGTTCGGATCGCCAGGCCAGTTTTCCACTTCCGTCGTGGTGGTTAGTTGACCGCCTTTCTCCATACCGGTAACCAGAACCGGTTGCAGGTTTGCGCGCGCAGCGTAGACCGCAGCGGTATATCCCGCCGGTCCAGAACCCAGGATAAGCAGTTTACTGTGTTTGGTCGTGCCCATGAGATCCCCATAGTTGTTGGCAGACAATGGGCAGGATTGTAGGGAATTTGCAGACGTAAAAAAAGAGTATAGCGATTTTGTTAACAATATGTGTAATAGCAGGAACCGATGAATGGGCGGATTTAGGGCTGCGATATAACGCTTTCTACTTAAAATCGGCCAGTTATAAGGTGATAAAATGACGATTTAGCGCCGCTCTTAATGAATAACTGGCATGTTGTACTAAAAATCGATGTTTTGCTTTGACAATCCCCTGCTGTTTTGCGAAAACATCTTCTGGAAGAAAAAAACAGTGTTATGTGTGTGCTGCATAATCATGCATATAAGCACCATGTTTACCGGGCTAGTGAAATCTACGCATGGCGTGGACAGACGCCATTCGTGATGTCGATAGCTGCCATCCGGCAACGGTCTTCTCACCATAGGCCCTGGCATTGCGCGCCGTTAATCCCTCTGGGTTCGGTCTATTGTGATGGGCATCGACTCTGAACAGTGATGTTAGTAGAGTCAGGCAGGAGTAGGGAAGGAATACAGAGAGACAATAATAATGGTAGATAGCAAGAAGCGCCCTGGCAAAGATCTCGACCGTATCGATCGTAACATTCTTAATGAGTTGCAAAAGGATGGGCGTATTTCTAACGTCGAGCTTTCTAAACGAGTGGGACTTTCACCGACGCCTTGCCTTGAGCGTGTCCGTCGGCTGGAAAGACAGGGTTTTATTCAGGGCTATACGGCGCTGTTAAACCCGCATTATCTGGATGCATCACTTCTGGTTTTTGTTGAGATTACTCTGAATCGTGGCGCTCCAGATGTGTTTGAACAATTTAACGCCGCAGTACAAAAACTTGAAGAAATTCAAGAGTGTCATTTAGTTTCCGGTGATTTCGACTACCTGTTGAAAACACGCGTGCCGGATATGTCAGCGTACCGTAAGCTGCTGGGTGAAACCCTGCTGCGTCTGCCTGGCGTGAATGACACACGTACTTACGTGGTAATGGAAGAAGTCAAACAGAGCAATCGTCTGGTAATTAAGACGCGCTAACACGGAACAGGTGCAAAATCGACGTAGTTTGATTACACTCCTGTTAATCCATACAGCAACAGTGCCGGGGCAACCCGGTGCTGTTGTCCGTTTTAGCATCGGGCAGGAAAAGCCCGAAACCTGGAGAGCCTTTTTTGAGCCAGGAATACACTGAAGACAAAGAAGTCACATTGAAAAAGTTAAGCAGCGGGCGCCGACTTCTGGAAGCGTTGCTGATCCTTATTGCCCTTTTTGCCGTCTGGTTGATGGCAGCCTTACTTAGCTTTAACCCTTCAGATCCCAGTTGGTCGCAAACCGCATGGCATGAGCCTATCCATAATTTGGGCGGCGCGCCGGGCGCGTGGCTGGCTGACACGCTGTTCTTTATCTTTGGCGTGATGGCCTACACCATCCCGGTGATTATCGTTGGCGGCTGCTGGTTTGCCTGGCGGCACCAGAGCAACGACGATTACATCGACTATTTTGCCGTGTCGCTGCGTATTATCGGCGTCCTGGCGTTGATTCTTACCTCCTGCGGATTAGCCGCAATTAATGCTGATGATATCTGGTACTTCGCGTCCGGCGGCGTCATTGGCAGCCTGTTAAGCACCACGCTTCAGCCTCTGCTGCACAGCAGCGGGGGAACGATTACGCTGCTGTGCGTCTGGGCAGCCGGTCTGACGCTCTTCACCGGCTGGTCCTGGGTGAGCATTGCAGAAAAACTGGGTGGCTGGCTGCTGAATATTCTCACCTTCGCCAGCAACCGTACTCGCCGCGATGACACCTGGGTCGATGACGACGAGTATGAAGATGATGACGAATACGAAGAAGATGAAGTGGTGGGCGCACAGCGCGAATCCCGACGTGCGCGCATCCTTCGTGGCGCACTGGCGCGCCGTAAGCGGCTGGCAGAGAAGTTCAGCAATCCGCGTGGGCGACACACGGATGCGGCGCTTTTCTCCGGCAAGCGTATGGATGATGAAGACGATATCGAATACAGCGCGCGTGGCGTGGCTGCCGATCCTGATGATGTGCTGTTCTCCGGCCATCGTGCGACGCAGCCGGAATATGAGGAATACGATCCTCTGCTGAATGGGCATTCGGTCACGGAGCCTGTTGCCTCCGCTGCTGCGGCGACAACGGCAACGCAAGCCTGGGCGGCGCCTGTTGATCCGGTTATGTCTGCACCGTCGGTGCCAGGTGCTGAAGCCGCGCCTGCGCAACCGGTGGTGGAATGGCAGCCTGTGCCGGGGCCGCAAACCGGCGAACCGGTCATTGCGCCCGCGCCGGAAAGTTATCCGCCGCAACCACAATATGCGCAGCCGCAAGCGCCACATCATGAACCGTGGCAGCAGCCTGCGCCGACCGAGCCGCAAGCGCAGGAACCTGCGGCGGAACAACCCTGGCACCCTGAGCCGGTTTATCCGCAAGAGCCTGTTTATCAACACGAGCCGACTTTCGAGCCGCAGCCGGCTTACCCGCAGGAACCGGTTCAGGATACGTATTACCAGCAGCAGCCTGCTGTTGAGCCGCCGTCTGCGGTGGAGCCTGAGCCTGTAGCAGAAGAAATTAAACCCGCCCGTCCGCCGCTCTACTACTTTGAAGAAGTGGAAGAGAAACGCGCGCGTGAGCGTGAGCAACTGGCTGCATGGTATCAGCCGATTCCTGAGCCAGCGAAAGCTCCGGAGCCGGTTAAACCATCGGCACCGACAGCTTCTTCTGTGCCGCCTGTTGAATCCGTTGCCGCGGTTGCGCCGTTGGCAGCAGGCGTCAAAGATGCAACGCTGGCCGCAGGCGCGGCGGCGGCATCCGCTGCACCTGCGTTTAGCCCGGTAAGCGGTGGTGCGCCACGCCCGCAGGTTAAAGAGGGGATTGGCCCGCAACTGCCTCGTCCTAACCGCGTTCGCGTTCCGACCCGCCGTGAGCTGGCCTCGTATGGCATAAAATTACCGTCTCAGCGTATCGCGGAAGAGAAAGCGCGTGCGGCGGGGCGTCATCAGTATGATGCCGAAACGCAGTATACCGATGATGAAATTGATGAGATGCAGCAGGATGAGCTGGCACGTCAGTTCGCCCGGTCTCAGCAGCATCGTTATGGTTCCGAATATCAACATGACGCTCCTCAGGCAGAAGATGAGGATGCAGCAGAAGCTGAACTGGCTCGCCAGTTTGCCTCTTCACAGCAGCAGCGCTATGCCGGGGAACAGCCTGCGGGAGCCCATCCGTTCTCGCTGAATGATTTTGAATTCTCGCCGATGAAAGCGCTGGTGGATGAAGGCCCACATGAGCCGTTGTTTACTCCCGGCGTGATGCCTGAGCAGCCTGTTGCGCCGCAGCAGCCCGTCGCGCCACAGCAGCAGTATCAGCAGCCGCAACAGCCGGTTGCGCCACAGCAACAGTATCAGCAGCCGCAGCAGCCGGTTGCGCCGCAGCAACAGTATCAACAACCGCAACAACCGGCCGCGCCACAGCCGCAGGAAAGCCTGATCCATCCGTTGTTGATGCGTAATGGCGACAGTCGTCCGTTGCAGAAACCTACCACGCCGTTGCCGTCGCTGGATCTGCTGACGCCGCCGCCGAGCGCAGTGGAACCGGTCGATACTTTCGCGCTGGAACAAATGGCGCGCCTGGTCGAAGCGCGTCTGGCGGATTTCCGCATTAAAGCTGACGTGGTGAACTATTCCCCAGGGCCTGTTATTACCCGTTTTGAGCTGAATCTGGCGCCGGGCGTGAAAGCCGCGCGTATTTCTAACCTGTCACGCGATCTCGCGCGTTCACTGTCAACCGTTGCGGTACGCGTGGTAGAAGTGATCCCTGGTAAGCCTTACGTGGGCCTCGAACTGCCGAACAAAAAACGTCAGACCGTCTACCTGCGTGAAGTGCTGGATAACGCTAAATTCCGCGAGAATCCGTCGCCGCTCACCGTGGTGCTGGGTAAAGATATCGCTGGCGATCCGGTTGTGGCCGATCTGGCGAAAATGCCTCATCTGCTGGTTGCGGGGACGACGGGTTCCGGTAAATCGGTTGGGGTCAATGCCATGATCCTCAGCATGCTGTATAAAGCGCAGCCGGAAGACGTGCGTTTCATCATGATTGACCCGAAAATGCTGGAACTTTCGGTCTATGAAGGCATTCCACATCTGCTGACCGAAGTGGTTACCGATATGAAAGACGCCGCCAACGCACTGCGCTGGAGCGTTAATGAAATGGAACGCCGCTATAAGCTGATGTCGGCGCTTGGCGTGCGTAATCTGGCAGGCTATAACGAGAAAATTGCCGAAGCGGCACGGATGGGGCGTCCGATTCCAGACCCGTACTGGAAGCCGGGCGACAGCATGGATGCCCAGCATCCGGTGCTGGAAAAACTGCCGTATATCGTGGTTCTGGTCGATGAATTCGCCGATCTGATGATGACCGTCGGTAAGAAAGTTGAAGAGCTGATTGCGCGTCTGGCGCAGAAAGCGCGTGCCGCAGGTATTCACCTGGTGCTGGCGACTCAGCGCCCGTCGGTTGACGTTATTACCGGTCTGATTAAGGCCAACATTCCGACGCGTATCGCCTTTACCGTATCCAGTAAGATCGACTCACGCACGATCCTCGATCAGGGCGGCGCGGAATCCCTGCTGGGGATGGGGGATATGCTTTATTCCGGCCCGAACTCGACCATGCCGGTACGTGTTCATGGCGCGTTTGTCCGCGACCAGGAAGTGCATGCGGTGGTGCAGGACTGGAAAGCGCGTGGTCGCCCACAATACATTGACGGCATCACCTCGGATAGCGAAAGCGAAGGGGGCGGCGGCGGCTTTGACGGCGGCGAGGAGCTGGACCCGTTATTCGATCAGGCGGTGAGCTTTGTGACCGAAAAACGCAAAGCGTCCATTTCTGGCGTTCAGCGTCAGTTCCGTATCGGTTACAACCGTGCGGCGCGCATTGTCGAGCAGATGGAAGCCCAGGGCATTGTCAGCGAACAAGGCCATAACGGGAACCGCGAGGTGCTGGCGCCACCGCCGTTCGAATGATTGCAAAGATCGGTAAATAAATAAGAATTCAGTATTTTCTTCTTTCCTCATGCTGATTTTTGGCCTGGAATAGAGAGCAGAGGGAACTCCCCATCGGGAGTGACGTATTTTGAGGAATAATGATGAAAAAAATCGCAATCACCTGCGCATTACTCTCCGGCTTTGTGGTGAGCAGCGTATGGGCGGATGCCGCCAGCGATCTGAAAAGCCGTCTGGATAAAGTCAGCAGCTTCCACGCCAGCTTTACACAAAAAGTGACTGACGGCAGCGGCGCCGCCGTTCAGGAAGGCCAGGGCGACTTATGGGTTAAGCGTCCTAATCTGTTTAACTGGCATATGACGCAGCCCGACGAGAGCATTCTGGTCTCTGACGGGAAAACGCTATGGTTCTTTAACCCGTTTGTCGAGCAGGCAACGGCGACCTGGTTAAAAGATGCGACGGGCAATACGCCGTTTATGCTGATAGCCCGCAACCAGACCAGCGACTGGCAGCAGTACAACATCAAACAAAATGGCGATGACTTTGTGCTGACGCCAAAAAGCAGCAGCGGTAACCTGAAGCAGTTCACCATTAATGTGGGTCGTGACGGGACTATTCATCAGTTCAGCGCAGTGGAACAAGACGATCAGCGCAGCAGCTATCAGCTGAAATCTCAGCAGAATAGCGCTGTCGATGCATCAAAATTTACCTTTACTCCGCCGCAAGGTGTAACGGTAGACGACCAACGTAAGTAGAGGCGCATGAGTGAGCAATCTGTCGCTCGATTTTTCTGATAATACCTTTCAGCCACTGGCCGCGCGTATGCGGCCAGAAAATTTAGCGCAGTATATTGGTCAGCAGCATCTGCTGGCTGCGGGTAAGCCTTTGCCTCGTGCAATTGAGGCCGGGCACCTGCACTCGATGATTTTGTGGGGGCCGCCCGGTACGGGCAAAACCACGCTGGCCGAAGTGATTGCCCGCTATGCCAATGCTGACGTCGAACGCATTTCCGCCGTGACTTCTGGCGTAAAAGAGATCCGTGAAGCCATTGAACGCGCTCGCCAGAACCGTAATGCCGGGCGCCGCACTATTCTGTTTGTCGATGAAGTCCATCGCTTCAACAAGAGCCAGCAGGATGCGTTTCTGCCGCATATCGAAGACGGCACGATTACGTTTATTGGCGCGACGACCGAAAACCCGTCCTTCGAGCTGAACTCGGCTTTGCTGTCACGCGTCCGCGTGTATCTCCTCAAATCCTTAACGACTGAAGATATTGAGCAGGTGCTGAATCAGGCGATGGATGACAAAGCGCGTGGTTATGGCGGCCAGGATATCGTTCTGCCGGACGAGACGCGCCGGGCGATCGCCGAACTGGTGAACGGAGATGCGCGTCGGGCGTTAAATACGCTGGAAATGATGGCAGACATGGCGGAAGTGGATGACAGCGGTAAGAGAGTATTATTACCCGCATTACTGACCGAAATCGCCGGGGAGCGCAGCGCGCGCTTTGATAATAAAGGCGACCGCTTTTACGATCTCATCTCCGCATTGCATAAATCGGTGCGTGGCAGCGCCCCGGACGCGGCGCTTTACTGGTATGCCCGGATCATTACCGCTGGCGGCGACCCGCTGTATGTCGCCCGACGTTGCCTGGCGATTGCTTCTGAAGACGTCGGCAATGCCGATCCTCGCGCAATGCAGGTGGCGATTTCTGCGTGGGATTGCTTTACCCGCGTCGGCCCTGCGGAAGGGGAACGGGCGATAGCCCAGGCGATTGTTTATTTAGCCTGTGCGCCGAAAAGTAACGCGGTTTATACCGCGTTCAAAGCGGCGCTGGCCGATGCCCGTGAACGCCCGGATTATGACGTGCCTGTGCATCTGCGCAATGCGCCGACGAAACTGATGAAAGAAATGGGCTATGGCCAGGAATACCGCTACGCGCATGATGAGCCAAACGCCTACGCCGCAGGCGAGGTTTATTTCCCGCCGGAAATAGCGCAAACACGCTATTATCATCCCACAAACAGGGGTCTTGAAGGCAAGATTGGCGAAAAGCTCGCCTGGCTGGCTGAACAGGATCAAAATAGCCCCACAAAACGCTACCGTTAGCGCGATCGTTGCGGTAATGTTGGCACTGTATCCCTGTGACTGCAGGCTGTGGTCACGTTTCCTATTTTAATTCGATAAGCACAGGATAAGCATGCTCGATCCCAATCTGCTGCGTAATGAGCCAGACGCAGTCGCTGAAAAACTGGCACGCCGGGGCTTTAAGCTGGATGTAGATAAGCTGCGCGCTCTTGAAGAGCGTCGTAAAGTTTTGCAGGTCAACACGGAAAACCTGCAAGCAGAGCGTAACTCTCGATCGAAATCCATCGGCCAGGCGAAAGCGCGCGGGGAAGATATCGAGCCTTTACGTCTGGAAGTGAACAAGCTGGGCGAAGAGCTGGATGCGGCAAAAGCCGAGCTGGAGAGCTTACAGGCTGAAATTCGCGATATCGCGCTGACCATTCCTAACTTACCGGCTGATGATGTACCGGTAGGTAAAGATGAAAACGACAACGTTGAAGTCAGCCGTTGGGGAACCCCGCGTGAGTTTGATTTCGACGTCCGCGATCATGTGACGCTGGGTGAAATGCACGCCGGTCTCGACTTCGCGGCTGCGGTTAAACTGACCGGTTCCCGTTTTGTGGTAATGAAAGGGCAGATTGCCCGTATGCACCGCGCGCTGTCGCAGTTCATGCTGGATCTGCACACTGAACAGCATGGTTACAGTGAAAACTACGTGCCGTATCTGGTGAACCACGACACGCTGTACGGTACAGGGCAGTTGCCGAAATTTGCGGGCGATCTGTTCCATACTCGCCCGCTGGAAGAAGAGGCTGACAGCAGCAACTATGCGCTGATCCCGACGGCGGAAGTGCCGCTGACTAACCTGGTGCGTGATGAAATCATCGACGAAGATGCGTTGCCGATCAAAATGACTGCGCATACGCCATGCTTCCGTTCTGAAGCGGGTTCTTACGGTCGTGACACGCGCGGTCTGATCCGTATGCACCAGTTCGATAAAGTTGAGATGGTGCAGATTGTGCGTCCAGAAGAGTCAATGGATGCGCTGGAAGAGATGACCGGCCATGCTGAGAAAGTGCTTCAGTTGCTGGGTCTGCCGTACCGTAAAATCGTTCTGTGTACTGGTGACATGGGCTTTGGCGCATGTAAAACCTACGATCTCGAAGTATGGATCCCGGCGCAGAACACCTATCGTGAAATCTCTTCCTGCTCGAACGTATGGGATTTCCAGGCGCGTCGTATGCAGGCACGCTGCCGCAGTAAGTCCGACAAGAAAACCCGTCTGGTTCATACTCTGAACGGTTCCGGTCTGGCGGTTGGGCGTACTTTAGTTGCCGTGATGGAAAACTACCAGCAGGCTGATGGCCGCATCGAAGTTCCAGAAGTATTACGTCCGTATATGAACGGACTGGAATATATCGGCTAATCCCCGCTTCTCTCTGCTTAAAAAGCGCCTCCGGGCGCTTTTTTTTATGCCTGTTTGACACCGGACAAGAATGGTTACCCCTTTGGGGGTAATACTACCTTCGAATGAAGATTAGCATTTATCGCTGATTTTTCTCATATTCATTATATACAAAACTATATAGCGATTTATTCGTTATATAAATAACTACATAACGAAGTGTCTGGCTTTTATCAATCGTGAGCAAGCAAAGTGAGTCATCATGAAAACGAATATCCCCGATGCTGTACTGGCAGCTGAGGTAACTCGTCGAGGCCTGGTAAAAACGACAGCAATAGGCGGGCTGGCAATCGCCAGTAGCGCATTGACTCTACCATTTACCCGGATCGCCAATGCGGCTGACGCTATCAGCCCCAGCGCATCCAGCGAAAAAATTATCTGGAGCGCTTGCACCGTTAACTGCGGAAGCCGCTGCCCGCTGCGCATGCATGTGGTGGACGGTGAAATCAAATATGTTGAAACGGACAATACGGGCGATGATAACTATGACGGTCTGCATCAGATTCGCGCCTGTCTGCGCGGGCGTTCTATGCGCCGCCGGGTTTATAACCCCGATCGTCTGAAATATCCAATGAAGCGCGTTGGCAAGCGTGGTGAAGGTAAGTTTGAGCGCATCAGCTGGGACGAAGCCTATGACATTATCACCACCAATATGCAGCGTCTTATCAAAGACTACGGCAACGAATCCATCTATTTAAACTATGGTACGGGTACGCTTGGCGGCACGATGACGCGCTCCTGGCCGCCAGGAAAAACACTGGTTGCCCGGCTGATGAACTGCTGCGGCGGTTACCTCAACCACTACGGCGATTACTCATCCGCGCAAATTGCCGCCGGGTTAAATTACACCTACGGCGGCTGGGCGGACGGTAATAGTCCTTCCGACATTGAAAATAGTAAGCTGGTTGTGCTGTTTGGTAACAATCCGGGGGAAACCCGTATGAGCGGCGGCGGGGTAACCTATTACCTCGAACAGGCACGGCAAAAATCAAATGCGCGGATGATTATTATCGATCCGCGTTATACCGATACCGGCGCGGGTCGTGAGGATGAGTGGATTCCGATTCGCCCGGGTACGGATGCGGCGCTGGTAAATGCGCTGGCATACGTCATGATCACCGAAGATATGGTCGATCAGCCGTTCCTCGACAAATACTGTGTGGGTTATGACGAAAAAACCTTACCCGCCAGCGCGCCGAAAAATGGTCACTACAAAGCCTATATTCTGGGACAGGGTAGAGATGGTATTGCGAAGACGCCGGAGTGGGCGTCGCAGATCACCGGTATCCCGGCGGCGCGCATTGTAAAACTGGCGCGTGAAATCGGTAGCGCCAAACCCGCTTACATCAGCCAGGGCTGGGGGCCGCAGCGTCATGCCAACGGCGAAATCGTTACTCGCGCAATCTCTATGCTGGCGATCCTGACCGGCAACGTCGGCATTAACGGCGGCAACAGCGGTGCGCGTGAGGGATCTTACGATTTGCCGTTTGAGCGTATGCCAACGCTGGAAAACCCGGTCGAGACCAGCATTTCGATGTTCTTATGGACCGATGCCATTGAGCGCGGGCCGGAAATGACGGCGCTGCGTGACGGGGTTCGCGGCAAAGATAAACTCGACGTTCCCATCAAAATGATCTGGAACTATGCCGGTAACTGCCTGATTAACCAGCATTCCGAAATTAACCGCACGCATGAAATTTTGCAGGATGATAAGAAGTGCGAAATGATCGTCGTTATCGACTGTCATATGACCTCTTCAGCGAAATATGCCGATATTCTGCTGCCGGACTGCACCGCTTCTGAGCAGATGGACTTCGCGCTAGATGCCTCCTGCGGGAACATGTCCTACGTTATTTTCACCGATCAGGCCATTAAACCGCGCTTTGAGTGCAAGACTATCTATCAGATGACCAGTGAGCTGGCGAAGCGTCTCGGCGTGGAGCAGCAGTTTACCGAAGGGCGTACGCAAGAAGAGTGGATGCGTCATCTGTACGAACAGTCGCGTCAGGCGATTCCCGAACTGCCGACATTCGAAGCATTCCGCAAGCAGGGCATCTTTAAGCAGCGCGACCCTGAAGGTCATCACGTTGCCTATAAAGCCTTCCGTGACGATCCGCAGGCTAACCCACTGACAACGCCGTCGGGCAAAATCGAGATCTATTCGCAGGCGCTGGCAGAGATTGCGGCAACCTGGGAATTGCCGGAAGGCGATGTGATCGATCCGTTGCCGATCTATACGCCGGGCTTCGAAAACTACAGCGATCCGTTGACCAAAGACTATCCGTTGCAATTAACGGGCTTCCACTACAAATCTCGCGTGCACTCTACCTATGGCAACGTGGACGTTCTGAAAGCTTCCTGCCGCCAGGAGATGTGGATTAACCCGATGGACGCGCAAAAACGCGGCATCAGCAACGGCGACAAAGTGCGTATCTTCAACGGTCGCGGCGAGTTGCATATTGAGGCGAAAGTGACGCCGCGCATGATGCCGGGCGTCGTTGCGTTGGGCGAAGGCGCCTGGTATGACCCGGATGCAAAACGCGTGGATCAGGGGGGATGTATTAACGTCCTGACGACCCAGCGTCCTTCTCCTCTCGCTAAGGGGAATCCGTCCCATACGAACCTCGTTCAGGTTGAGAAGGTATAAGGAGTAACCGATGACAACCCAATATGGATTTTTTATTGACTCCAGTCGTTGCACCGGTTGCAAAACCTGCGAACTGGCCTGCAAAGACTACAAAGATTTAACCCCGGACGTCAGCTTCCGTCGCATCTATGAATATGCGGGCGGCGACTGGCAGGAGGACAATGGCGTCTGGCACCAGAATGTCTTTGCCTACTATCTTTCCATCTCCTGCAACCACTGCGAAGACCCGGCCTGCACGAAAGTGTGCCCGAGTGGCGCGATGCACAAACGCGAGGACGGTTTTGTGGTGGTGGATGAGGATGTCTGCATCGGCTGTCGCTACTGCCATATGGCCTGCCCGTACGGTGCGCCGCAGTACAACGCCGCCAAAGGCCACATGACCAAATGCGACGGCTGTCATGACCGCGTTGCCGACGGCAAAAAACCGATCTGCGTCGAGTCCTGCCCGCTGCGCGCGCTGGACTTTGGCCCGATAGAAGAGCTGCGGAAGAAACATGGCACGCTGGCGGCCGTTGCGCCGCTGCCGGGTGCGCACTTCACCAGACCGAACATTGTGATTAAACCCAACGCCAACAGCCGCCCGACCGGGGATACCACGGGTTATCTGGCAAATCCGAAGGAGGT
>NZ_JAOWFV010000037.1:0-126394 GCF_030333505.1 Citrobacter sp. CK189
GTACGGCCGCCTTCACGGATTGCGAAACGCAGACCGTCGTCCATCGCGATCGGGTGGATCAGGGTAACAACCATTTTGATGTTGTCGCCCGGCATTACCATCTCTACGCCTTCCGGCAGTTCGATGGTGCCAGTCACGTCAGTTGTACGGAAGTAGAACTGCGGACGGTAGCCTTTGAAGAACGGAGTATGACGGCCGCCTTCATCTTTGGACAGAATGTACACTTCAGATTCGAACTTGGTGTGCGGCTTGATGGTGCCCGGCTTAGCCAGTACCTGACCACGTTCGATTTCTTCACGTTTGATACCACGCAGCAGAACACCTACGTTCTCACCAGCACGGCCTTCGTCCAGCAGTTTGCGGAACATTTCAACGCCAGTACAGGTAGACTTCGCAGTCTCTTTGATACCAACGATTTCAACTTCTTCGCCCACTTTGATGATACCGCGCTCTACACGACCGGTAACAACGGTACCACGACCGGAGATGGAGAATACGTCTTCGATCGGCAGCAGGAACGGCTTGTCAATCGCACGCTCTGGTTCCGGGATGTAAGAATCCAGGTAGCCAGCCAGTTCGATGATTTTCGCTTCCCACTCTGCGTCGCCTTCCAGCGCTTTCAGAGCAGAACCACGAACGATCGGCGTGTCGTCGCCCGGGAAATCGTACTGAGACAGCAGTTCACGCACTTCCATCTCAACCAGTTCCAGCAGCTCTTCGTCATCAACCATGTCGCATTTGTTCAGGAACACGATGATGTACGGAACGCCTACCTGACGACCCAGCAGGATGTGCTCACGGGTCTGCGGCATCGGGCCGTCAGTCGCAGCAACAACCAGGATCGCGCCGTCCATCTGCGCAGCACCGGTGATCATGTTTTTAACATAGTCGGCGTGGCCCGGGCAGTCTACGTGCGCGTAGTGGCGAGTCGGGGTGTCGTATTCAACGTGAGAAGTGTTGATGGTGATACCACGAGCTTTTTCTTCCGGCGCGTTATCGATCTGGTCGAATGCACGAGCAGCACCGCCGTAGGTTTTAGCCAGTACGGTAGTGATTGCAGCAGTCAGAGTAGTTTTACCATGGTCAACGTGGCCGATGGTGCCGACGTTAACGTGCGGTTTTGTACGTTCAAATTTTTCTTTAGACACGGCTATATTCCTTACTATAGTGCTCTCCCCTTCAGGAGAGAGCACGGGACTTAGGTTTTAATCCTGTGGATTATTTACCACGGGCTTCAATAACGGCCTGAGCAACGTTGCTCGGTGCATCATCATACTTCAGGAATTCCATAGTGTATGATGCGCGACCTTTGGTCAGAGAACGCAGCTGAGTTGCATATCCGAACATTTCAGACAGCGGTACTTCAGCGTGGATCTTAACGCCAGTAACTTCGGATTCCTGACCGCGCAGCATACCGCGACGACGGCTCAAGTCACCAATTACGTCACCGGTGTTCTCTTCCGGCGTTTCTACCTCAACCTTCATGATCGGCTCAAGCAGAACAGGTTTCGCTTTCTTAAAGCCTTCTTTAAAGGCAATAGACGCAGCCAGTTTAAACGCCAGTTCAGAGGAGTCAACGTCATGGTAAGAACCGAAGTGCAGACGGATACCGATGTCAACAACCGGATAGCCAGCCAGCGGGCCTGCTTTCAGCTGCTCCTGGATACCTTTATCAACGGCCGGGATGTATTCGCCAGGGATTACACCACCCTTGATGTCGTTGATGAACTCGTAGCCTTTCGGGTTGGAACCCGGCTCCAGCGGGTACATGTCGATAACAACATGACCGTACTGACCGCGACCACCAGACTGCTTGGCGTGTTTACCTTCGATATCGGTAACTTTCGAGCGAATCGCTTCGCGGTAAGCAACCTGAGGTTTACCGACGTTCGCTTCAACGTTGAATTCACGCTTCATACGGTCAACGATGATGTCGAGGTGCAGCTCACCCATACCGGCGATAATGGTCTGGTTAGATTCTTCGTCAGTCCATACGCGGAAAGACGGGTCTTCTTTAGCCAGACGGCCCAGAGCCAGACCCATTTTTTCCTGGTCAGCTTTGGTTTTCGGTTCTACTGCGATGGAGATTACCGGCTCAGGGAATTCCATACGTTCCAGAATGATCGGCGCGTCCGGGTCACACAGGGTGTCACCCGTAGTTACGTCTTTCAGACCGATAGCAGCAGCGATGTCGCCCGCGCGAACTTCTTTGATCTCTTCACGTTTGTTAGCGTGCATCTGAACGATACGACCGAAACGCTCACGTGCAGATTTCACGGAGTTCAGTACAGTATCACCAGAGTTAACCACACCAGAGTACACACGGAAGAAGGTCAGGTTACCCACGAACGGGTCGGTAGCGATTTTGAATGCCAGTGCAGAGAAAGGCTCATCATCGCTAGCATGACGCTCAGCCGGAGTATCTTTACCGTCGTCCAGGATACCGTTGATCGCAGGTACGTCAACCGGGGATGGCAGGTAATCAATTACCGCATCCAGCATCGCCTGAACACCTTTGTTCTTAAATGCAGAACCACAGGTTACCAGGATGATTTCGTTGCTCAGAACACGCTGACGCAGAGCTTTTTTGATCTCTTCTTCAGTCAGTTCTTCGCCACCCAGGTATTTTTCCATCAGCTCTTCAGAAGCTTCCGCAGCGGACTCGATCAGGTTCTGGTGCCATTCTTCAGCCAGTTCCTGCATGTCAGCCGGGATATCTTCGTAAGTGAAGGTAACGCCTGCATCTGCTTCGTTCCAGTTGATGGCTTTCATTTTCACCAGGTCAACAACACCGGTGAACGCTTCTTCAGCGCCAATCGCCAGTTGCAGCGGAACAGGGTTCGCGCCCAGACGGCTTTTGATCTGACCAACAACTTTCAGGAAGTTCGCACCCATACGGTCCATTTTGTTAACGAACGCAATGCGCGGAACTTTATATTTGTTTGCCTGACGCCATACGGTTTCAGACTGCGGCTGAACACCACCAACTGCGCAGTAAACCATTACTGCACCATCAAGAACACGCATGGAACGTTCTACTTCGATAGTGAAGTCAACGTGCCCCGGGGTGTCGATGATGTTTACGCGATGCGGTTCATACTGCTTAGCCATACCAGACCAGAATGCAGTAGTCGCTGCGGAGGTGATGGTAATACCACGCTCCTGCTCCTGCTCCATCCAGTCCATGGTAGCTGCGCCGTCATGAACTTCACCGATTTTATGGTTTACACCGGTGTAGAACAGAATACGTTCGGTAGTAGTGGTTTTACCGGCGTCGATGTGCGCACTGATACCGATGTTACGGTAGCGTGCGATGGGTGTTGTACGAGCCATTTGATTCCTCGTTTTATCTTCTAGGCGTTCAATTTAAGTAGCCCAAAGCGGGCTGCTTGCTGGAAGCGCCCGCCTGGTGACTAAAATTCCGAAGGGATTACCAACGGTAGTGTGCGAACGCCTTGTTGGCTTCTGCCATACGGTGAACGTCTTCACGTTTCTTAACTGCAGTACCTTTGTTGTCTGCAGCATCAGTGAGTTCGTTCGCCAGGCGCAGAGCCATGGATTTATCACCGCGTTTACGAGCAGCTTCAACGATCCAACGCATTGCCAGAGCATTACGACGAACCGGACGGACTTCAACTGGTACCTGATAAGTAGAACCACCAACGCGGCGAGACTTAACTTCGACAGTCGGGCGCACGTTTTCGAGAGCTACTTCGAAAGCTTCCAGTTCAGATTTACCAGAACGCTGAGCCAGGGTCTCCAGCGCGCTGTATACGATAGTTTCGGCAGTAGATTTTTTACCATCTACCATCAGGATATTTACAAATTTAGCCAGCAGTTCTGATCCGAACTTCGGATCCGGAAGAATTTTACGCTGACCAATGACGCGACGACGTGGCATGGAAATACTCCGTTGTTAATTCAGGATTGTCCAAAACTCTACGAGTTTAGTTTGACATTTAAGTTAAAACGTTTGGCCTTACTTAACGGAGAACCATTAAGCCTTAGGACGCTTCACGCCATACTTGGAGCGAGCTTGCTTACGGTCTTTAACGCCGGAGCAGTCAAGCGCACCACGTACGGTGTGGTAACGAACACCCGGGAGGTCTTTTACACGACCGCCACGGATCAGGATCACGGAGTGCTCCTGCAGGTTGTGACCTTCACCACCGATGTAGGAAGTCACTTCAAAACCGTTAGTCAGACGAACACGGCATACTTTACGCAGCGCGGAGTTCGGTTTTTTAGGGGTGGTAGTATATACACGAGTACATACGCCACGTTTTTGCGGGCATGCTTCCAGCGCAGGCACGTTGCTTTTCGCAACTTTGCGAGCACGTGGTTTGCGTACCAGCTGGTTAACTGTTGCCATTAAATAGCTCCTGGTTTTAGCTTTTGCTTCGTAAACACGTAATAAAACGGCCTCACACAATATGAGGACGCCGAATTTTAGGGCGGTGTCGAAAAGGTGTCAAGAAATATACAACGATCCCACAATCACCAGGCCATCTGGCTGGGATGCTTAACCGCAAGTCTGACGAAGTCAGTATAGTCAACCCTGACGACACTGTCTGAAATTTGACCGCTCAAACCGCGAGCATCGATATCTTCTTTCAGTGCGTAAACCGTTATGGGGGCGTTACGCAAACTTTCAAGGAAACGGCTACCTTCGATGGCCGCCGTAACGCCATCCTGTAGCAATAAAAGCGCATCGCCTTCTTTGCACACGCGAAGAAGCGCGGAAACGTCACTGAGCCATGCGGAACGATGTAATGTATGCAGGATAGTCACGTCAGAACCTCAGGATAACATCATAATTGTCCAGTTCACCGCGCAACGCTTCAGGTTCAAGCGGCATCGCATCCACAATGAAACTCGCCCCCGTCTCCAGACCGCGCTCACGCAACGAAGCGGCGCACAGCCAGCATTGCTCGATATCGTACAGCCCCAGCAGTTTGAAGGTGGCGATGTAATCCCGCGCCAGCACGACGTCAGGCGTTTGTCCCGAAAGGATCTGAAAAACACCATCGCCGATAAAAAAGACGCCAATATCTTCCGTCAGCGCCGACGTCGCCAGTAACGCATCCAGTCCTTCGCGGCCCGACGCGCTGCCGTGCGGCGTGGTGGAAAATACAAAAGCAATACGTTTCATCAAAACTGCACCACGCGATCGCAGGTCAGGGAGGCTTCCGCCAGCGCGCCAAGCCCGCTCAACGAAAACCCTGGCTGTAAGTTGGCTGATGCCAGCGCCAGCCTTTTTGCTTCGGTCTCATCCACAATGCCGCGACGCAGCGCCGCCGCAACGCAGATATTCAACGCGACGCCATGCTGCGCGCCCAACTGCTGCCATGCGCGCACCAGGTCGAATTCATCGCTGGCCGGAGAGGTCAACTGGTTGGCGTTATACACGCCTTCCCGGTAGAAAAAGACGCTGCTCAGCTCATGCCCTTCGTTAACTAAGGCATGTGCAAACTGCAACGCGCTGCTCGCTTGCTGCGTTCCGTACGCTGGCCCCGTCACCACAATGGCAAAACGCATTACTTATCTTGCCCCTGGAAGTCGCCGCTTTTGAACTGACGAATATAGAGGTAGACCGTATGTTTGGAGATGTTCAGGCGGTCAGCCACCTGGTTAATCGCATCTTTAATATCGAAGATCCCCTTCTCATACAGATTCAGCACAATCTGACGATTCTTCGCGTTATTAGAGACATTGCGATCGGCATTCACCTCTTCAATGGTGAATTCCAGCGTCTGAGTGACCAGATCTTCCACCGAGGAGGCAAAGTTCACGGCGGAACCCACTTCCGGCGTTTCCGGCGGAATAAAGGTATTCATAATCTGCGAGAACGGCACATCAAGGTTCATGTTGATGCACAGCAGACCAATTACGCGATGCTCGCGGTTGCGAATGGCAATCGTCACTGACTTCATCAGGACACCGCTTTTCGCGCGTGTGAAGTAACACTTCGATACGCTGCTATCCGCACCCGTCATATCATGCAGCATGCGCAATGCAAGGTCAGTGATCGGCGAGCCAATTTTGCGCCCCGTGTGTTCACCGTTGGCAATGCGAATGGCTGAGCATTTCAAATCCTGCAAAGAGTGCAATACGATTTCACAATGGGAACCAATGAGCATCGCTAACCCGTCCACCACCGCTTCGTAGGATTTCAGAATATCAAAGTCGGTTTGATCGAAAGGACGTTGATCCAGTAAGTCAAGCTCACTGGTTTCGTTGGTTAAAAGCGACCTGGTCATGAAAAAAAACACTCCTTTTCAGGAGCCTGTCGTTATGTTTTCAGGGCAGGCTCATTATTTACGCGGATGATTAAATTAATACAGCGGGGGTTCCGCTTTCCAGTATTAATTATATCCGGCCTGCAATAAAAAAACCGCCGCCATGACAGGCGGCGGTTCTCAGTTTTTATTTTTTAGCAGCATCTGTCGATTTGGCGTCGGCCGCTGCGTCTGGTTTCGCATCGGCTTTCGGCGCCGGTTTGATGTCCAGCAGCTCTACATCGAATACCAGCGTGGAGTTAGCCGGAATACCCGGAACGCCCGTTTTACCGTAGGCCAGATCCGGTGGGATAACCATCTGGATCTTACCGCCTTTCTTAATGTTCTTCAGGCCTTCAGTCCAGCCTGGGATCACGCCGTCCAGACGGAAAGAGAGCGGTTCGCCACGGGTGTAGGAGTTATCGAACTCTTTACCGTCGATCAGCGTACCTTTGTAGTTAACCACAACGGTGTCGCTGTCTTTTGGCGCTTCGCCAGTACCGGCTTTCTCTACTTTATAAACCAGACCTGTTGAAGAGGTTTTCGCCCCTTTCTCTTTAGCAAATTTCTCGCGGAACGCTTTACCTTTCGCTTCGTTATCAGCGGCGTCTTTTTCCATCTTCGCCTGAGCGGAGGTCTTCACGCGCGCTTCAAATGCCTGCAAGGTCTGCTCGATTTCCTGGTCAGACAGTTTGCTCTTGTCTGCAAATGCATCCTGGACACCCGCGATCAGCTGATCTTTATCCAGTTTGATCCCCAGTTTTTCTTGTTCCTTCAGGGAGTTTTCCATGTAACGACCCAGCGAAGCGCCCAGCGCATAAGCAGATTTCTGGTCGTCATTCTTGAACGCGGCTTTGCTGTCAGCAGTTGCAGCTGGTTTCGCGGCGTCCGCAGCGAAAGTGAGCGGTGCATGCAGAGCAACGGCCATCGTGGTCGCCAGCAGCGTTACTTTAAACAGTGATTTCATCCATATCTCCAGGGCCGGGGCATCTCACCCCAGGGTTAACTTACATGAGAAGCGTACTATAAAACGTTGTAGAACAAATCAACATACGGACACGCCCTATTATCACCCCTTTTCAGACTCTTTTTGTTTAAATTAGTTTCGTAGAGGGCGAATGAGTGCTGTGTAATCCGATAAAGTTCAGTAGAATCCGCCGCGACCCAAGAAGTGCCGGAGACAACAAGAGAGGTGAATCATGCAAGATATAACGATGGAAGCTCGCCTGGCTGAACTGGAGAGCCGTCTGGCGTTTCAGGAGATCACCATTGAAGAACTCAACGTAACGGTGACCGCGCACGAGATGGAGATGGCGAAACTACGCGATCATCTGCGCCTGCTGACGGAGAAGCTTAAAGCCAGCCAACCGTCGAATATCGCCTCGCAGGCCGAAGAGACGCCGCCACCGCATTATTGAGACGTAAAAAAAGCGGGATATTCCCGCTTTTTTGTGCCGGACGGCGGCGTAAACGCCTTATCCGGCCTACTGTAGCCCTGATAAGCGTAACGCCATCAGGCATTACAGACGATTAATGGCAACCGCAGCCGCCGTTACCGCCACAACCACCTTTGCCATGCTCATGACCGTGGTCATGATCGTGGCCGTGGCCGCCGCAGCAACCGTCGTGACCGTGGTCGTGGTCGTGACCGTGCGCGCCGTGAACGTGGCCATGAGCCAGTTCTTCTTCGGTCGCTTCGCGGATCGCCACAACTTCCACGTTAAATTTCAGGTTCTGGCCAGCCAGCATGTGGTTACCGTCAACCACAACGTGGTCGTCTTCCACTTCGGTAATTTCTACCGGTACCGGGCCCTGGTCAGTTTCCGCCAGGAAACGCATGCCAACCTGCAACTCGTCAACGCCCATGAAGACGTCTTTAGGCACGCGCTGCACCAGGTTTTCGTCATACTGACCGTAAGCGTCGTTCGCGCCAACAGCCACATCGAATTTGTCGCCAACGTCGTGACCTTCCAGCGCTGTTTCCAGGCCAGAGATCAGGGAACCGTGACCATGCAGGTAGTCCAGCGGCGCACTCACCGGAGACTCATCAACCAACACACCGTCTTCTGTACGTACCTGATAGGCCAGGCTGACCACCAGGTCTTTTGCTACTTTCATGATATCTCCTGAGCATGGGAAGAATAGTGGCGCAGATTGTAGCGGAATTCTGCACCCGTGTACCCACTAGCTTAAAAAAACCTGCGGCATATCGCTAGTCTGGATGAAAAATCCCGATCACTTGCTCTTCTTTGCGAACGTGCTCGCGGGCCGCTTTATCGGCTTCACGCATCTGATGGCCGCACTTAACACACTCAACAATATCGACATTATTTTCGCGCCACATCGCCATTGAATCCTGCGCCTGGCAGGCCGGACACGTCGCCCCTGCAATAAAACGTTTACGAATCGCCATACCTACCCTCTACTCAAACTCATCCCAGCCATCCAGCTGGCGCCGCTCTTGCTGCATCTCTCGCTGGAAAATCTCCTCCAGTTCGCGTCTGGCTTCTCTGGCACGAGAAATTTGCACCATATCGGTATGCATCGGAATAAGCTCCCTTAGCATACGCATATCCAGCCGACGGAAATGCAGTTGCGCACGCTGCGCCTGGTGTGGGTGCATCCCTAACGACACCAGCGTCTTACGCCCCAGTTCCAGCGCGCTGGAAAACGTCTCGCGGGAAAACTGCGTGACACCCGCTTGTAATAACTCATGCGCTTCCACACGTCCGCGCGCTCGCGCAAGAATATGCAAATGCGGGAAATGCTGCCGGCATATCTCCACCAGCTTCATGGTGTCTTCCGGTTCATTACAGGTAATGACGATAGACTCCGCCGCTTCCGCTCCCGCCGAACGCAGTAGCTCCACCTGAGTCGCATCGCCGTAATACACTTTGTAGCCATATTTTCGCATCAGGTTAACGGCGCTGATATCGCGCTCCAGTACGGTGATGCGCATTTTATTCGCCATCAACAAACGGCCAATTACCTGACCAAAACGCCCGAATCCCACGACAATCACCTGCGGTTTATCATCATCCACCCAGGGCTTTTCATCTTCCTCTTCCGGGCCGTTAAGCTGTCTGGAGAGCCATTTATCAACGAGCTTCATCAGCAGCGGCGTGGTCATCATCGACAACGTGACGGTGACCAGCAGCAGCGACATCTGGTCGCCCTGAAACAGCCGCTGGGATGAGGCGGTGGAAAAGAGCACAAACGCGAACTCGCCCCCCTGACTCAGCACGCCCGCAAACTGCATCCGCTCCGAACTTCGAATCCCGTACAGACGCGCCAGCAGATAAAGCACCAGCGTTTTCACCGCCACCAGCACGATGACGCTCACCGCCACCCACAGCAGGTGGGTATAGAGCACGCCAAGGTTTAACGACATCCCCACGGAGATAAAGAACAACCCCAGCAGCAGCCCTTTGAACGGATCGATGGCCGTTTCCAGCTCATGACGGTATTCGCTTTCCGCCAGCAGCACGCCTGCGATAAACGTGCCGAGCGCCATCGACAGCCCCAGCGCATCCATAAATAAAGCAGACCCCAGCACCAGCAACAGCGTGGCGGCGGTAAACACCTCGCGCACGCCGGAATCGGCGATAAAGCGGAACACCGGGCGCAGCAAATAGCGACCGCCAATCAGCATCCCGGCAAAGGCCAGCACCTTCATGCCGACTTTAATCCAGTCAAAATGTTCATCTGCCGAGCCAGCCAGCAGCGGCACCAGCGCCAGCGCGGGGATCACCGCCAGATCCTGAAACAGCAGCACCGAAAAACCCAACTGGCCGGATTCGCTGCGGTTCATCCCCTTTTCCCGCATCAGTTGCAGCGCCATCGCGGTCGATGACATCGCCAGACCAATCCCGCCGATCACCGCCGCCTGCCACGAGAAATCGGTAAGCATCAGCAGCCCGGCCAGCACAACAGCGCTCAGCATCACCTGGGCCGCCCCGACGCCAAAGATAGAGCGACGCAGTTGCCAGAGTTTGGAAGGGTTGAGTTCCAGGCCGATGATAAACATCAGAAAGACAACGCCCAGCTCAGAAAAGTGGAGGATTTCATCAACGTCGCTGATAAATCCCAGCCCCCAGGGGCCAATCGCAATCCCTGCCAGCAAATATCCCAGTACCGCGCCAATACCCAGCCGCGATGCCAGTGGCACCGCAGCGACCGCCGCGAAGAGGAACATCACCCCCGCCGTCAATAAATCAGAACCTTCCATTAGCGACCTCCCGCCAGAACAGGGTTTGCCAGCCATTCGCCGTAGGCTTTCGCGTGGCTGGCCAGTTCCTGCTCACTTTGTCGCCTGGCCCAGTAGATAATAATCGGACTCATCCAGTGCATCCGGCACATCGCCGCCGTCAGCTCAAACGGCCGCAGCACATCGGTCATCGGATAGCGGTTCAGCGCATCGTAACGATACGCGCTTTCCGGCTCGCCGGTGGTAATCACGCTCCGCCAGTACTTTCCCGCCAGTTGGTTCCCCCCTGGGCCACTGGCGAAACCACGGCTGAGCACGCGGTCTAACCACTCTTTAAGCAGCGCCGGACAGCTATAGGTATACAGCGGATGCTGGAAAACAATCACGTCATGTTCACGCAATAGCGCCTGCTCATGCGCGATATCGATAAAAAAATCAGGGTAGTGCGCGTAGAGATCGTGCACCGTCACATTACTGAGTTGCATGGCCGGTTTAAGCAGCACCCGGTTCGCGACCGAGTCCTGAGATTCTGGATGGGCATACAGCAGCAGTACCTTTGCTGGCTGGGACATCATCCCCCTCCCGGTTATTTTGTGTATCGTTATTGTTTTGGGCTACCATTGCGCTCCGGCGCGGCAGAATGCCCGCATATTACATTATCATAATGATAAATTAACATAGTCTGAACATACGGCGCCTTATGATTGTTTTCTCCTCGTTACAAATTCGTCGCGGCGTGCGCGTCTTGCTGGACAATGCCACCGCCACCATCAACCCGGGACAGAAGGTCGGCCTGGTGGGTAAGAATGGCTGCGGTAAATCTACCCTGCTGGCATTGCTGAAAAATGAAATCAGCGCCGATGCAGGCGGCGTGACCTTTCCCGGTAACTGGCAACTGGCGTGGGTGAATCAGGAAACACCCGCGCTTGCACAACCTGCGCTGGAGTACGTGATTGATGGCGATCGCGAATACCGCCAACTGGAAGCGCAGTTGCACGACGCCAACGAACGTAACGACGGGCACGCCATCGCCACCGTACACGGCAAGCTCGACGCCATCGACGCCTGGACCGTGCGCTCACGCGCCGCCAGCCTGCTCCACGGCCTCGGTTTTAGCAACGAACAGCTTGAACGCCCGGTCAGCGACTTCTCCGGTGGCTGGCGCATGCGCCTTAACCTGGCCCAGGCGCTGATTTGCCGTTCTGACCTGCTGCTGCTCGATGAACCGACTAACCACCTCGATCTTGATGCCGTTATCTGGCTGGAAAAATGGCTGAAGAGCTATCAGGGCACTCTGATTCTGATTTCGCACGACCGCGACTTCCTCGATCCGGTGGTAGACAAAATCATTCATATCGAACAGCAAACCCTGTTCGAATACACCGGCAACTACAGCGCATTTGAAGTGCAGCGCGCGACCCGGCTGGCCCAGCAGCAGGCGATGTACGAGAGCCAGCAGGAGCGCGTGGCGCATCTGCAAAGTTATATCGACCGTTTCCGCGCCAAAGCGACAAAAGCGAAGCAGGCGCAGAGCCGTATCAAAATGCTGGAGCGTATGGAGCTTATCGCCCCCGCGCATGTCGATAACCCGTTCCACTTCAGCTTCCGCGCGCCGGAAAGCCTGCCCAACCCGCTGCTGAAAATGGAGAAAGTGAGCGCCGGGTATGGCGATCGCATCATTCTGGACTCCATTAAGCTGAATCTGGTGCCCGGTTCACGCATCGGGCTGTTGGGGCGCAACGGCGCCGGTAAATCAACGCTCATCAAGCTGCTGGCGGGCGAGCTTGCGCCTGCCAGCGGTGAAATCGGTCTGGCGAAGGGCATTAAACTCGGTTACTTCGCTCAGCATCAGCTGGAGTATTTGCGAGCGGATGAATCGCCGCTGCAACATCTGGCGCGACTGGCGCCGCAGGAGCTGGAGCAGAAACTGCGCGATTACCTCGGCGGGTTTGGCTTCCAGGGCGATAAGGTCAGCGAAGAGACCCGTCGCTTCTCCGGTGGTGAAAAAGCGCGCCTGGTGCTGGCATTGATCGTCTGGCAGCGCCCTAATCTGCTGCTGCTTGATGAACCAACCAACCACCTTGACCTCGATATGCGTCAGGCGCTGACCGAAGCGCTCATCGAATTTGAAGGCGCGCTGGTGGTCGTCTCGCACGACCGTCACCTGCTACGCTCCACCACCGACGATCTCTATCTGGTTCACGACCATAAAGTCGAGCCGTTCGATGGCGATCTGGAAGACTATCAGCAGTGGCTGAGCGACGTGCAGAAACAGGAAAACCAGCCTGATGACGCCCCGAAAGAGAACGCCAACAGCGCCCAGGCGCGTAAGGATCAGAAGCGTCGCGAAGCCGAACTGCGTGCCCAGACCCAGCCGCTGCGTAAAGAGATCGCCCGTCTGGAAAAAGAGATGGAGAAGCTGAACGCGAAACTGGCGCAAGCGGAAGAAAAACTGGGCGACAGCGAACTGTACGACCAGAGCCGCAAAGCGGAACTGACAGAATGCCTGCAACAGCAGGCCAGCGCCAAATCCGGGCTGGAAGAGTGCGAGATGGCCTGGCTGGAAGCACAGGAACAGCTTGAGCAGATGCTGGCCGACTAACTTCGGGAATATGACGATGAATCCGCTGATGACCAACGATATCACCTTTCGCAAATTAAGCATCTTCATGACGTTTATGGAGAAAGGCAATATTGCCCGGACGGCGGAGGCGCTGGATATCAGCGGGGTCAGCGTTCATCGCGCGCTGCATACGCTGGAAGAGAATGTTCGCTGTCCGCTGTTCGTGCATAAAGGACGTAATCTGATCCCGCAACCGGCTGCATGGACGCTGCTGGAGTATTGCCAGGAGGTCAGCCAGTTGATGGCGCGCGGGCTGGAAGAGGCGCGCAAAACGGCAGGGATCGGCCAGGGGCGTCTGCGCGTAGGTACGCTCTACTCTCTGACGCTGGAAACCGTCCCGCATCTGATCATGGGGATGAAACTGCGCCGACCGGATCTCGAACTGGATCTGACAATGGGCTCCAACGAAGCGCTGCTGAGAATGCTGGAAGACGGAATGCTGGATGCGATCCTGATCTCCATTTCAGAAAGCGCTATCGATCGCAACAGTCTGGAAGTGCTGCCGCTGTTTCATGACGATATTTATCTCGCCGCACCGGCGACGGCAACGCTTGACACCTCCTCGCCCGCCGATCTGCGTGATTACCGGGATCAGAAGTTTGTCTCACTGGCGGAAGGCTTTGCCACCTATGCGGGCTTCCAGGAAGCCTTTCATATTGCCGGGTTTGAACCAGAGATTGTCACCCGTGTGAACGACATCTTCTCGATGCTTAGTCTGGTGCAGGCGGGCGTCGGTTTCACTCTGATGCCGGGACGCATGAAGAAGATGTACGAGAATTCCGTACAGTTGCTGAAGCTGTCGCAGCCGTACCAGATGCAGCAGCTCATCGCCATTGTCTTCGCCCGCAACCGCGAGCGCGACCCTAATCTGCTGGCGCTGGCCGCCGAAGGGCGCATGTACGCGCGTAGCCTTAATCCGGGCGCCTGATCGCCGGATGGCGACGCTACGCGCCTTATCCGGCCTACGGGGTTGCATGTTGGCCATCCGGCTTACAACGGGTGCGAGCCGTAGGCCCGATAAGCGCAGCGCCATCGGGCAACCGCACTAGCCTCTAAGCCGTTTTGCCAGATGCACCGCGACATCCACCCCGCTGCGTTCCAGCGAAACAGACTCACCTTCCCACTCCGCCCGTCGCGTTAAGCAAGTCAACACGCCGCCGGGCGGCATTTCAATCGCCAGCCGCGCCTCGCGCTCGTTGGCGGAGATCGCCGCGTCCTGCCAGCGCACCGTCCGCGCCATGTTCATCGCCAGGTCGTCAGCAATACGTTCCGGCTGCCACAGCACGCGCCCGGTGCTACCGCTGAGGTATGCACAGCGCGGACGGGAGAGCGTCACATGACGGAACGCCTCCACCAGCCGCTGTGCCGGTTCCGCCAGCAGAGCACAGTGCGACGGCACGCTCACCGCCAGACGGTGGGCTTTACTCGCGCCTTTATCCAGCGCCCGCTTCGCAACATCCGCCATCGCCTCATCGCTACCGGCAATCACAATCTGGGTTTCCGCATTCAGGTTAGCGATAAAGGTTCCACTGCCTGCAACCAGCGACTCCACCTGCGGCAAGGTCAGCCCCATAATCGCCGTCAGGCCGTAACCGTGCGGATACGCCTGCTCCATCAAATCACCGCGCAGGGCCACCAGCGTCAGCGCGTCGGTAAACTCCAGCGCTCCGGCGATCACCGCCGCTGGATACGCGCCGATGGACAGGCCGCTGACAATATCCGGCGCAACGCCGCGACGTTCCAGCTCGCGCGCCCACGCCACCCCGGCAATCAGCAGAGCAAGCTGTACCGCCCGGGTGTGTTGCAGCGCGTCCGGGGTATCAAGCGTATTCGCCTCCGCCCCCAGCACCTCGCGCGCCAGCGCTAACTCCGTTCCCGGAAGGTTTTGCAGCATACCTGCATGCTGCGTCCCCTGTCCCGGAAAGGTAAACAGGATTTTCATTTACTCCTCCCTGCGCCACGGGTCGCTGACCAGCCGCGGCCCCTGCGACGTTTTTAACAGCGCTTTGCCATCGCGCAGCCATTCGTTCAGCGCAAACGCGCCGTGCGGCGTTTCCACCTGGGTATCCGCACGGCAAAGCCCGCCCGTCAGTTGCTGCCGCCATTTCTCCAGCAACTCGCGAGAGAGCGGCTGCCGGGCGCGAATCAGCAAATCCAGATCGCTTGCGGCGTGGATCACCGGGAGCCCGGTCGCCAGCGC
This sequence comes from Citrobacter sp. CK189, assembly GCF_030333505.1. Taxonomy (NCBI): domain Bacteria; kingdom Pseudomonadati; phylum Pseudomonadota; class Gammaproteobacteria; order Enterobacterales; family Enterobacteriaceae; genus Citrobacter; species Citrobacter sp. CK189. The sequence goes on from NZ_JAOWFV010000037.1 coordinate 15,309, forward strand.
GTAGCCGGTACTGCCGGTAATCCCCCACGTCCACGGCCATGCCTGTTGCGTCAGTAATAACGCCACCTGAACCGGTGGCTGCGAGATAAAGGGCGAGCGCAGCAGCATCTGTGGGTCAACCAGCGATTCCGGCGTACAGACGCGGGTAATGGCGTCCGGTTGAGCCCAGCCCGCCGCGCGCTGGTCGCGCTTTATGCCGCGAACGCCGACGGGAATGCGCCCCTGCGCATCAACATCACGCCGCACCACCACCGGCAGGCGGGTATGCCAGACGTCATCCACCCAGGATTCCGTGACACCTTCCAGCGCGCTCCGCGCGTTAAGCCAGATAAGATCGTGGGGGCGTAATGTTGTGTTCATGCTTTAGAGTCCTGAAGTCAGCGAGATAAACAACGGCAGCGACAGGATACACAGGACCGAGCTTAACAGCAGCACGGCCTCTGCATCCGGCGACTGCACGCCGAAGCGATTACCGAACACCACGCCGAAGAAACCGGCAGACAGCGCAATCATCAGGATAGCGGTGATCGCCACCGAGCCATGCAGGCCGAAAATCAGCACGATCCCCCAGGCAATCGCCGGTTGAATCAGCAGCTTGGCAATAGTGGAGGTAATAACCATCGTGTTGATCTGCAACTTACGCGCAGAAAGGATCACCCCGGTCAGGAACAGCGCCGCCGCAGTGGCGGCCAGGCCCAGCGGTTTGATCGCCGCCAGCACCAGCTCCGGCATCTTGATACCGATAGCGGAGAGAATGACCCCCAGCAGCGGCCCCATCACGATCGGTTTCTTGATTGAACGCCACATCAGCACCGGCAGCATCGACAGGGTAGAACCCGAGTTGCCGCCTTCCGCACGCGCCTTCTCACGCTCCAGAATCAGCAGGCAGAACGGCGTCATCAGCACGGAACCACAGGCAATGGAAACCGCGACGGAGAGCGACGTTGACGGCCCTTCGCCCAGCACGCTACCGAGAATCGGCAGGCCAAGCGCGGCATAGTTTGGCAGAGCGACGGTCAGGGTCAGCACGGCCGCATCCTGCGGTGATTTTTTAAATACCTTCGTTGCCAGAAAATAGATAGCGGCGTAGGTGATCCACATCGCCAGCGTCAGCACCAGAATCAGCGGCGACTGCGCGACAATACCCGTCCAGGGCGTTTGTACCGTGGCGCTAAACAGCGCAGCGGGGAGTGCAAAATCCATGACGAAAATGTTGAGCAGGGAAACATTCTTGTTATCAACCATTTTGGCCTTCCCGGCCCAGAACCCCAGCAACATGATGACAAAAATCGGTGCAAGAGCATGAACAATCACGTAAGTCATAAATCACCTGTAATGAATAAAAGAGTTAGCACGGACGCGATGATTATTATTTTCAGGATGCAGGTCGCCTCACGGACGCAACGGGCGCGCCCGTGGGGTTATGCATCTGGCAGGTCTCTTTTACTTACCAGCTCGCCCGCATGCGTTCGCGTACAAGAGCAGAACTACGACGATTGTCGGCACCCAGACGATTTTTCAGCGTCGGCTCCTGACGAGCATCGCTGATGGCCTGTTGCAGAGTGGCCGTCACCAACGTCAGATCGTTTGCCGAAGGAGCATCTGGATTACTGATATCCAGCAGACTGGAGAGCAGTCCCAGCGTGGCGTAGTTACTGATGTCGTACGCCATCGGCGGAATAGTGGCCGCCAGTTTTTCCAGCGACTCGACGGTACGCAGGGTGATACGTGCCGCAGACTCTTTACCCATCGCGTGGATCAGCACGCCTTTGTCGTTGAAGGCAATCAGACGGTTGGCCTGATAACCGTGCGCCAGAAACGCGCCGGACATCGCCTTGCCGACGATAAGGCCAATCACCGGATGCCCAGCCAGACGTGCATTGGCATACGCCGCTGCCGCACCGGCCAGCGCCTGGTGAATACCAAATCCCTCTTCACGGCGACCGTAGGCCTGGCTGGGCACATCAATCACCGCCACGATCGGGCGCTTAACAGCGTTATCAGCATCGGCAGCCACGGTTTCGCTGACCACTTTTGCAAGCGTCCAGCCTTCCAGCAGACCAACCTCGCCTTTTGCGGCGCGTGGGTAATGGTTGTTAGCATCCGGCACTACCGCGATAAAGCGCGCCGTTTCACCGTTCAGCTCACCGTCTGCGGCCTGCACGGAGGGGCACAGCCCTTCGAGCCGTCTGGCGTTCGGTACGAGGGCTTGCAGCCATAACTCGCCACGGCTTATTGCGTTACTCATCATTTCACCTCCCGGGCAAAGAGCGCGTTAATCTGTTCTGAATCGGCCTGTTTGCGGGTGTCGAAATGGCTCAGACGGTTCAGATAATCGTCGTAGTTATCGGTGCGGTGTTTTGCCGGAACGCCTTTCGCCAGCGCATCGTTCATCGCCGCTTTCACCGCGTTGATGCCATCGCCAACCAACGCATCCACCAGCCCGCTTTGATAGCGCACTTCGCCACCGGTCATGCTCCAGATAAACGGGCGGTCACGGGAGTCATACTCTTCAATCCCGGCTTCCTGTTCGATAACCTGCGGGCCGTTCAGGCCCAGACGCGCTTCGCGGGTGACAATCAGATAGCTACACAGCGCAGCGGCGATAGACATCCCGCCGAAGCAGCCGACAGTCCCCGCCACAATGCCGACCACCGGGGTATAACGACGCAGGTCAACAATCGCCGCGTGGATGTCGGCAATCGCCGCCAGGCCGAGGTTGGCTTCCTGCAAACGCACGCCGCCGGTTTCCAGGCTCAACACCGCCTGCGTCGGAATGCCGTTACGGTTATCTTCCGCCGCCAGCTCCAGCGCCGCCGCCATTTTAGCGCCGGACACTTCGCCCATGCTGCCGCCCTGGAATGCGCCCTCAATCGCCACAACCACCGCCGGTTTGCCGTTAATAGTGCCTTTCGCCACGACCATGCCGTCATCGGCCTGCGGCACGATGCCCTGCGCGCCCAGCCACGGCGACATCACGCCTTCAAACGGGTCGAGCAGTTCGCGGTAGCTGCCTTCATCCAGCAGCGCATGGGCGCGCTGACGCGCTTTTAATTCGATAAAACTGCGGTCATCACGCATAGCTCACCTCTTCAAATACCTGTTCGATACGAATGCGCGCTACGCCCGGCGTCGCGCCGAAGTCGTGGATGGTCAGTTTGCCTGCCGGCAGGCTGCTGACCGTTTGCAGACGGGTAAACAGCGCTTCCCAGCGGCTGCGGCTGTTATCGACGGAAGTGGTGATATCAATGGTTAACGTCTGGCCCTGGTCGGCGGTGAATAACACCTCCATATCCCCGGAGCCGACAACCCCTGCCAGCGCCCTGCCGCGTAATGCGCGGCTGGCTGGCACGGTCAATGTGATTTTTTCCATAACATCCTCTTAATGCTTTGAATAAGACGTTTCGACGCGATCGAGAAACAGGGTGGCGGCGAGCAAGTCCGCCGCGCCGCCCGGCGAGGCGTTCAGCGCCAGCATCTGACGGTCTAAACGAGCCAGCGCCTGCGCCCCTGCCGGGTGCGCGCTGCCGCCCGCATGGAGAACGGCGCGCGCGCCGTGCTGCATGGCATCCAGCCCCTCCATCCCGGCGCGAGAAAGCACGCAGGTGTCGGTCAGCGAGGTCATGATGGCCATCAGCGCATCCAGCCGGGCGTGCATTTCGCTGCTGCCGTTCTGTCGGCTTAGCCGAAGCTGCGGCAGCGCACGCTGCATAATGTGTGGAAACGCTTGCTGCGCTTCTTCTCTGGCGCCCGGTACGCGATAACGGTGGGTAGCGCGCAGCCCTTTACTGAAGACTTTCGGCGCGGCGTCATCCGGCAGTTTTGCCAGTTCAGCGGCGGTTGCCGTCACCTGCTGCGCCCTGCCCGCGCCGCCGTGCATCGCCACGGCGCTCACCAACAGCCCCAGCGCCCAAATCGCGCCACGGTGGGTGTTCACGCCGCCCGTTGCCGCCATCATCTGCTGCTCGCCTTCGCGACCGAGTCGCCCTATGGTTTGTCTGAGCGCAATATCAGCCGGACGCCGCCAGCTTTGTTGCGCCAGCGCCTGAAACGTGGAGGTCAGGCTGTGCGCCGAGCGCTCCATCAGCGCAAGCGATAAATCGTGGTGCGCGCCGTTCCCCCGACTGTCCACCAGACCGGGCTTCGGGCTTAATCGTGCTTCGTCGATCAGACACTGCGTGGCGGTTCGCGCCAGCCATTCGGCGCCGCCTTCAACCTGAATCCGGGGCAGAAGTTTCATTACCAGCTCCGAAATTTCGCAGGTGGGTTGTAGAGCCCCCCGGACCATTCCACCAGGTCGGCAACGCTGCCGGCCGCCAGCAGAGAACGGGTGGCGTCGGTACGACGAATGCCCATATCTTCCGGGTAAACCACCTTGCCGTTCTGACGCAGTTCGGCGACGCGCCGGGCGTCTACGCCCAGACCGATGTCGGTAATACCAGCCACCGCCGCAACCATCGCGCGACGCTCTTCCAGACTTTCCGCCCGGTAGAGATAAGCGATACCTTCTTCGGTCAGAACGTGGGTCACGTCGTCGCCGTAGATCATCACCGGCGCCAGCGGCATACCGGAGGCTTTCGCTACATCAACCGCATCCAGTTTTTCCACGAAGGTCGGTTTCACGCCCGCCTGGAAAGTTTCCACCATCTGCACCACCAGTTTTTTACCGCGCTGCATGGGGTCAGGTTCGGTGATCATGTTCAGCCAGGCCGGGGTAGCGTGACGGCGACCGTGCGGGTCGTGGCCCATGTTTGGCGCGCCGCCGAAGCCGGACAGACGACCGCGAGTCACCGTTGAGGAGTTAGCCAGGCCATCAACCTGCAACGTGGAGCCGATAAACATATCGACCGCGTACTGACCCGCCAGCTGACAGAAGGCGCGGTTAGAACGCATGGAGCCATCGGCGCCGGTAAAGAACACGTCAGGACGGGCGCGGATGTACTCCTCCATCCCCAGCTCGCCGCCGAAGCAGTGCACGCTTTCCACCCAGCCGCTTTCAATCGCCGGGATCAGCGTCGGATGCGGGTTCAGCGTCCAGTGTTTACAGATTTTTCCGCGCAGACCGAGTTGCTCGCCCCAGGTGGGCAGCAGCAGTTCAATAGCGGCGGTGTTGAAGCCGATACCGTGGTTCAGCGACTGCACCTGGTGCTCTGCGTAGATGCCTTTAATGGCCATCATCGCCATCAGGATATGTTCCTGTTTGATCAGGCGCGGGTCGCGAGTGAACAGCGGTTCGATAAAGAACGGTTTGTCGGCAACCACCACGTAGTCGATCCACGAGCCCGGAATATCGACGCGCGGCAAGTCGCACTCGTCATCCACCAGTTCGTTCACCTGTGCGATAACGATGCCATCGTGGAATGCGGCGGCTTCCACTAGCGCCGGGGTATCTTCGGTACTCGGCCCGGTGTAGAGGTTGCCTTTGCGGTCAGCTTTGTAACCGGCAATCAGCGCCACGTTTGGCGCCAGGTCGACGTAAAGACGGGAATAAAGCTCGATGTAGGTGTGGATGGCGCCAATTTCCAGCAGGCCATCTTCCAGCAGTTGCGAGATGCGCAGACTTTGGGTGCCGGAAAAAGAGAAGTCCAGCTTGCGGGCGATACCCTTTTCGAAGATATCGAGATGCTCGCTGCGCCCAACGCTTGGCATGATCATATGCAGGTCATGCACTATCTGCGGGTTGACCTCCGCCAGCATGCGGGACAGGAAATCTGCCTGCTTCTGGTTATTCCCTTCTAATACCACGCGGTCACCCGGCGCGATCAGTTTTTCCAGCATTGCGGTCAGGTCTGCGGTTGGCAGCACCTTGCCCTGTACCGGAACGGAAGCCAGACGCCGCTGCTTCTCGGTGCGGCGCGTGTTCCAGACTCGTGCTGGCGTTTGCCCAGATAACATTATTAACCTCCTGATTCAGCTAATCATTTTGATTGCTTAACACTGGAAAGAGTGTGCGCCCTGGTGAGAAAGTCATCAATTAAGCGTAGAGAGGAATCATTAGCCTGAGAGTAATAATTTGAGTAATGAATTGTGATTAAGATCAGCGTCAGGAAGGTGTAAATCCGCTCCCCCTGCCTCATTTTCATAAACACCAGGGGAAAGTGACGGTATAGTAGGCGGCAGATTTAAAAAAACATCGCATAATTTATGACTCAAATAACCTCCCCCGACCTTGATATCACCGGTCACGATAGTGCGGAGTTCGTGCCAATGCGCGGTATCCGCAACCGCCACCTGCAAACCATGCTGCCGCGACTCATCCGCCGCAAGGTGAAGTTCGATGCGCACTGGCAACGTCTGGAATTACCGGACGGCGATTTTATCGATCTGGCCTGGAGTGAAGATCCACAGCACGCGAAGCACAAACCGCGTCTGGTGGTTTTTCACGGCCTGGAAGGCAGCCTGAACAGCCCGTACGCTCACGGGCTGATTGAAGCGGCGCAAAAGCGCGGCTGGCTGGGCGTGGTCATGCACTTTCGCGGCTGTAGCGGTGAACCGAACCGGCTGAACCGCATTTATCACTCCGGCGAAACGGAAGACGGCACCTGGTTTTTACACTGGCTACAGCGCGAGTTTGGCGCCGTCCCCACCGCCGCCGTCGGCTATTCGCTCGGCGGAAATATGCTGGCGTGTCTGCTGGCGAAAGAAGGCCGCGAGATCCCGATTGACGCGGCGGTCATCGTTTCCGCCCCCTTCGTGCTGGAAGCGTGCAGCTATCATATGGAAAAAGGGTTTTCCCGCGTTTATCAGCGCTATCTGCTCAATCTGCTGAAGGCCAACGCCGCGCGCAAGCTGGCGGCATACCCCGGCACACTGCCGATTAATCTGGCGCAGCTCAAATCCGTGCGCCGGCTCCGTGAATTTGACGATCTGATCACCGCGAAAATTCACGGCTTTGCCGACGCGATAGACTATTATCGTCAATGTAGCGCCATGCCGATACTCAACCAGATCGCCAAACCGACGCTCATCATCCACGCGAAAGACGATCCGTTTATGGATCATCATGTGATCCCGAAACCGGAAAATCTGCCGCCGCTGGTGGAGTATCAGCTCACCGAGCATGGCGGGCATGTTGGATTTATCGGCGGGACGCTGCGTCGCCCGGAAATGTGGCTGGAGTCGCGGATTCCCGACTGGCTGACAACGTATCTGGAGGCGTCATCATGATGATCCCCTGGCAAGAGCTGTCTTCTGAGACGCTGGACAATTTGATCGAAAGCTTTGTGTTGCGTGAAGGCACCGATTATGGTGAACATGAACGTTCGCTTGAGCAAAAGGTCGCCGACGTCAAACGACAGCTACAGTGCGGAGAAGCTGTTCTGGTGTGGTCTGAACTGCACGAGACGGTCAACATTATGCCGCGTGGACAGTTTCGCGAATAATCCGCCGCTGACGGCCGACTATACTAAAACTTTTGTTGATTCATGGAGTTGTTATGTCTGCCAAACATCCGGTGATTGCGGTAACAGGGTCCAGCGGCGCGGGGACCACGACCACCAGCCTCGCGTTTCGGAAAATTTTCGCGCAGTTAAATCTGCGCGCAGCCGAGGTGGAAGGCGACAGTTTTCATCGTTACACACGCCCCGAAATGGACATGGCGATCCGCAAAGCGCGCGACGCCGGGCGGCATATCAGCTATTTCGGCCCTGAAGCCAACGACTTCAGCCTGCTGGAACAAACCTTTATTGAATACGGACAGACGGGCAAAGGCCAGGCGCGTAAGTATCTTCATACCTACGATGAAGCCGTGCCGTGGAATCAGGTGCCGGGGACGTTTACCCCGTGGCAGCCGCTGCCGGAACCCACCGATGTGCTGTTTTACGAAGGGCTGCACGGCGGCGTGGTAACGCCGCAGCATGATGTCGCACGTCATGTCGATCTGCTGGTCGGCGTAGTGCCGATCGTCAACCTGGAGTGGATTCAAAAGCTGATTCGCGATACCAGCGAGCGCGGCCACTCCCGCGAGGCGGTGATGGATTCCGTTGTCCGCTCAATGGATGACTACATTAATTTCATTACGCCGCAGTTTTCCCGCACCCACATTAACTTCCAGCGCGTGCCCACCGTTGACACCTCCAATCCCTTCGCCGCGAAAGGCATTCCTTCGCTGGACGAAAGTTTTGTGGTCATTCATTTCAGAAATCTGGAAGGGATTGATTTCCCGTGGCTGCTGGCGATGTTGCAGGGGTCGTTTATTTCCCATATCAATACGCTCGTGGTGCCGGGCGGCAAAATGGGGCTGGCGATGGAGCTGATCATGTTGCCGCTGGTTCAGCGACTGATGGAAGGGAAGAAAATCGAATAATCTGTTCGATGTTTGCCGGATGGCGGCTGGCACCTTATCCGGCCTACAGAGTGCGTTTGATATATGCCGGATAAGCGTAGCGCCATCCGGCAACCGGCATCACGCCGCAATCACTTCATACGAATGGGTAATATTCACCGCTTTTTCCAGCATCAGCGCCACTGAGCAATACTTCTCAGCCGAAAGATCGACCGCCCGCGCAACCGCCGCGTCTTTCAGGTCATTGCCGGTCACAATGAAATGCAGATTAATATGCGTAAACAGGCGCGGCGCTTCTTCACGACGTTCGGACGTCAGCTTCACTTCGCAATTCGTCACATCCTGACGCCCTTTCTGCAAAATAGAAACCACGTCGATTGCGCTACAACCGCCTGCGGCCATCAGCACCATTTCCATCGGGCTTGGCGCTTTATCACCGGAGTTGCCATCCATTAAAACCTGGTGGCCGGAGGCAGACTCTCCCAGAAAGGTTAACCCTTCAACCCACTTTACACGCGCTTGCATATTCGGAACTCCAATGTGTCAATTTTCCTGACAGATTACGCGCACATAACAAATCTCGCAACGGAAGGCGACCTGCGTCATGCTGAAGCGAGACACCAGGAGACACACGGCGAAAGCTATGCTAAAACAGTCGGGATGCTACAGTAATACATTGACGTACTGCATGTATGCAGAGGACATCACATTCAGGCTGCAGTACATTTTCGACAGCCCCCTTCCCAGGAATTCGGGAAACCTATTTTTGCAAACCCAGAGGCAGTGTCGTGTTCTGGCTCTGGAGACAGCTTATAACAGAGGATAACCGCGCATGGTGCTTGGCAAACCGCAAACAGACCCGACTCTCGAATGGTTCTTGTCTCATTGCCACATTCATAAGTACCCATCGAAGAGCACGCTGATTCACCAGGGTGAAAAAGCGGAAACGTTGTACTACATCGTTAAAGGCTCAGTGGCAGTGTTGATCAAAGATGAAGAAGGGAAAGAAATGATCCTTTCTTATCTGAATCAGGGCGATTTTATTGGCGAACTGGGCCTGTTTGAAGAGGGTCAGGAACGCAGTGCCTGGGTACGTGCCAAAACGGCCTGTGAAGTCGCTGAAATTTCTTACAAGAAATTCCGTCAGTTGATCCAGGTAAACCCGGATATTCTGATGCGCCTGTCTTCCCAGATGGCTCGCCGTCTGCAAGTGACATCTGAGAAAGTCGGTAACCTCGCCTTCCTCGACGTAACGGGCCGTATCGCTCAGACCCTGCTGAACCTGGCGAAACAACCTGACGCGATGACTCACCCGGATGGCATGCAGATCAAAATCACCCGTCAGGAGATTGGCCAGATCGTTGGCTGCTCCCGTGAAACCGTGGGGCGTATTCTGAAAATGCTCGAAGATCAGAATCTGATCTCCGCTCACGGTAAGACCATCGTCGTCTACGGCACACGTTAATCCCGTCGGAATGGCGCATTACCGGGTAATGCGCCATTTTTGTTTGCACCGATGTGGCGAAGACTGATTTACCATCCTGAGATCAACTACGCACTACGGCAAACGCTGGTGCTGTGCCTGCCTGTGGCTATCGGCCTGATCATCGGCCAGTTGCACCTGGGACTGCTGTTCTCGCTCGTTCCCGCCTGCTGCAACATTGCCGGTCTTGATACCCCGCATAAACGCTTTTTCAAACGCTTAATCATCGGCGGATCGCTGTTTGCCGGATGCAGCCTGATTACGCAATTGCTGCTGGCGCGCGACATCCCCCTGCCGCTGATCCTCACCGGACTGACGCTGCTGCTCGGCGTCACGGCGGAAATCAGCCCGCTACATGCAAGACTGCTGCCCGCTTCACTGATTGCCGCCATTTTCACGCTAAGCCTGGCGGGGAACATGCCGGTCTGGGAGCCGCTGCTCATCTACGCGCTCGGCACGCTATGGTACGGGCTGTTTAACTGGTTCTGGTTCTGGCTGTGGCGCGAACAGCCGCTGCGCGAGTCGCTCAGCCTGCTGTATCGCGAGCTGGCCGACTATTGCGAGGCCAAATACAGCCTGCTCACGCAGCATATCGATCCAGAAAAAGCGCTGCCGCCTCTGCTGGTGCGCCAGCAGAAAGCGGTGGATCTCATTACCCAGTGTTACCAGCAGATGCACATGCTGTCGGCCCAGCACAATAATGACTACAAGCGCCTGCTGCGCGCCTTCCAGGAAGCGCTGGACTTACAGGAGCATATCTCCGTCAGTTTGCATCAGCCGGAGGAGGTTCAGAAGCTGGTGGAGCGCAGCCACGCGGAACAGGTTATTCGCTGGAATGCGCAAACCGTCGCCGCCCGCCTGCGCATCATCGCGGATGACATTCTGTATCACCGTCTGCCCAGCCGTTTTTCGATGGAGAAGCAGACTGGCGCGCTGGAAAAAATCGCCAATCAGCACCCGGAAAACCCTGTCGGGCAGTTTTGCTACTGGCACTTTAGCCGTATTGCCCGCGTATTACGCACTCAGCGTCCGCTGTACGCACGCGACCTGATGGCCGATAAACAGCGTCGTCTGCCGCTGCTGCCCGCGCTGAAAAGCTATTTATCATTTAAATCGCCCGCGCTGCGCAACGCCGGGCGAATCAGCGTCATGTTAAGTATCGCCAGCCTGATGGGCAGCGCCTTACATCTGCCCAAGCCGTACTGGATTCTGATGACCATCCTGTTCGTCACGCAAAACGGCTACGGCGCGACGCGCGTACGCATTCTGCACCGTTCGGCGGGTACGCTGGCCGGTCTGGTGGTGGCGGGCGTCACGTTGCACTTTCGCATTCCTGAAGGCTACACGCTGGCATTAATGCTGATCATTACGCTGGTGAGCTATCTGACCATTCGCAAAAACTACGGCTGGGCGACGGTTGGCTTTACGGTGACGGCGGTCTATACCCTGCAACTGCTGACGCTCAACGGCGAACAGTTCATCGTGCCGCGATTTATTGATACGGTCATTGGCTGCCTGATTGCTTTTGGCGGGATGGTCTGGCTCTGGCCGCAGTGGCAAAGCGGCCTTTTGCGTAAGAATGCCCACGATGCGCTGGAAGCGGACCAGGAGGCCATCCGGCTGATCCTCAGCAACGACCCGCAGCCAACGCCGCTGGCGTACCAGCGAATGCGGGTGAACCAGGCGCACAATACGCTGTTTAACTCGCTGAATCAGGCGATGCAGGAACCGGGGTTTAACACGCACTATCTGGAAGATATGAAACTGTGGGTAACGCACAGCCAGTTTATCGTTGAGCACGTCAACGCCATGACCACGCTGGCGCGCGAGCATACGATGCTGACGCCGGATCTGGCGCAGCGCTACCTGGAATCCTGCGAAATTGCGCTCCAGCGCTGTCAGCAGCGGCTGGAGTATGACGCGCCGGGCGGTTCCGGGGATGTGAATATTCTGGAGTCATCGGAGATGCTCTCCCACGGGCCGCTTAGCACGCTGGAACAGCATCTGCAACGCGTGCTGGGGCACCTGAATACCATGCACACCATTTCGTCAGTGGCATGGCGCCAGCGCCCGCATCATGGCATCTGGCTTAGTCGCCGGTTACGGGATATGAAGGGTTGACGTTGTTTGCTGTTTGTTGTTTGCCGGATGGCGGCGCAAGCGCCTTATCCGGCCTACAGGGAAAACGCGATTTGTAGGCCGGATAAGCGTAGCGCCATCCGGCAATCAGCCAGCCACTTTCGCCACCGCCTGCGCAAAACGCTGCATCCCTTCGTCAATATCCGCCTCTTCCACCACCAGCGACGGGGCAAAGCGCATGACATCCGGCCCGGCATTCAGCACCATAACGCCTTCATGCGCGCCAGCGTAAAGGAAATCCCGCGCCCGGCCTTTGTACTGCGGCTTCAGTTCCGCGCCAATCAACAGCCCCATGCCGCGAATATCGCTGAAAATGTCATACTGCTCGTCAATCTTCTGCAAATGCTGAACAAACCGCTCGCGTTTAGTCTGAACGCCGCTCAGCACGTCAGACGTATTGATGATATCGAACGCGGCCCCGGCAACGGCGCAGGCCAACGGGTTGCCGCCGTAGGTGGAACCGTGCGACCCAACGTGGAACGCGGACGCAATCTCCTGCGTGGTCAGCATAGCGCTGACCGGGAAGCCGCCGCCCAGCGCTTTCGCACTGGTAAGAATATCCGGCGTCACGCCGTAGTGCATATAGGCGAACAGATCGCCGGTGCGCCCCATACCACACTGAACTTCATCAAACACCAGCAGCGCCTGATGCCGATCGCACAGCTCGCGCAGGCCTTGCAGAAACGCTGGCGTTGCGGCGGTGACGCCGCCTTCTCCCTGGATCGGCTCCACCACCACCGCGCAGGTATGGTCATCCATCACCGCTTTCACCGCGTGCAGGTCGTTGAAAGGAACATGGATGATATCCGCCGGTTTAGGGCCAAATCCGTCGGAATACTTCGGCTGACCACCAACGGAAACGGTAAACAGCGAGCGGCCATGAAAAGCGTTATGGAAGGCGATGATTTTGGTTTTAAACGGGCTATGACGCACGCAGGCATAGTGGCGCGCCAGTTTGAAGGCGGTTTCGTTGGCTTCGGTGCCGGAGTTCATAAACAGCACGCGCTCGGCGAAGGTCGCGTCGATAAGCTTACGCCCCAGACGCAGCGCAGGTTCGTTAGTAAAAACGTTGCTGGTGTGCCACAGCGTTTCACCCTGCGTTTTCAGCGCCTCCACCAGCGCCGGATGGCAATGCCCTAAGGCGGTAACTGCAATCCCACCCGCGAAATCAACGTACTCTTTACCCTGCTGATCCCAGACCCGGCTGCCCTTGCCTTTTACCGGAATAAACTCTGCCGGTGCATAAATCGGCAGGATAACTTCATCGAAAGTCGCGCGCGTAATTGCAGTTTGTTCAGTTGCCATCTTATGCCCATCCAGCCAAATGAAATTTCAGTCATAAAATATGCATAAAAAATCACTGGATAGCAACCACAAATCAGCGCGACAGGAAATTAGCCAGCAGTTGATGTCCCTGCTCGCTCAGAATACTTTCCGGGTGGAACTGCACCCCTTCCAGATCCCACTCCCGGTGGCGAATCCCCATAATTTCCTGCGTGTCGCTCCAGGCCGTAACGTCAAAGCAGGCGGGAAGCGTCGCAGGATCGATCACCAGTGAGTGATAACGCGTGACGGTGAGCGGGTTCGATAGCCCCTGAAAAACGCCCTGGCCGTTATGGGTGACGGGGGAGGTTTTACCGTGCATCACTTTAGCTGCCCGCACGATCGTCGCACCAAAGGCCTGCGCCATCGCCTGGTGTCCAAGACAGACGCCGAGCATGGGAAGGCGTCCGGCATAATGGCGGATTACTGCCAGGGAGATGCCCGCGTCATCCGGCGTACAGGGCCCCGGCGAGATCACGATTTTTTGCGGATTCAGCGCGTCAATTTGCGCCAGCGTCAACGCGTCATTCCGCCTGACCAGGACATCAGCGCCCAGTTCGCAGAAATACTGATAAAGGTTCCAGGTAAACGAATCATAGTTGTCGATCAGCAGAATCATGGCGGCTCCGGTACGTAAGAACCGCGCTATTCTACTCAGTTTCCTGGGCTTCGCTTACCCCTTTACGAAATATTGCCTGTAATCCCGACAGGTCGCCCATCGCGCCGCTCTGGTTCGCCTGGCTCCATTCGGCCACCTGAATGCCGCTCCAGCTCAGGATATAACCGGCGTGGAGCGCCAGTTGCTCAAAGAAGATGCGCTGCGCCAGCCCGCTGCCGATGCGAAAAGGATGCAGCACGTTAATTTCACAGTAGTAGTGCGCCAGACGATCGGCGAATTTCTCTTTCGTCAGCCCGACCAGATACCCCTCTTCTTCCAGATCCTGCATCAGGGCGTTGCCCTCTTTTTCGATGTAGGCAAAATGGCAAAAACGGGTATCTCCCTGATATATATCGACCTCGCGCAGTTGCCCGGCCCAGTCAAAAACATCCTGATACAGCTGGCGATGAATGGCGCGCAGGTGAGGCAGTCCGCGCACCAGGGGGCCAGGTTCAATCGTCGCGGCACGCAGTGCGGTCAGTTCATACGCCGCCTGCTCCAGACGCTGAACCTGCCGGATGCCTAAGCGGTTACGCATGATGTTCAGGCCGGGATACAGATAGGGGTCGCGTCCATCACCAAACTTATCGCTCATAGTGCCTCCTTAATTCTGCCAGGCGCACCAGTGCTTCTTCGGCGGTCAGGGTAACTAACGGGATGTCCACCCCTTCCAGACGTCGACTCTCCTGGAAATTGATATTTCGTCGTTGTTCCCAGAGGCGAGACTTTTGTTTATCGGTGAGTTTTTTCACGAGACCTCCCTGAATGTGCCTGCACTTGCCACAAGTATAAGCAGCAAATTCAGGTTACGCAGAGGTCAGGAATCGCGCGGGCATTGCTGGCCCGCGCAGAATGCCATTACGGCAGGACTTTGGCGGAAAGGATAACTATCGGTTTTGAAGGAACATTTTGGTAAGGGCCGACATCGTGCGTCTGCACCTGAGAGATTTTGTCAGCGACATCCATCCCTTTCACAACTTTACCAAATACGGCGTAGCCAAAATCGCGCTGGCCGTGATCCAGGAAGGCGTTGTCGGCAACGTTGATAAAGAACTGGCTGGTTGCGCTGTCTTTATCTGCGGTACGCGCCATCGCAATGGTGCCACGGGTGTTGCGCAGCCCGTTGTCCGCTTCGTTTTTGATCGGCGGGTTAGGTTTCTTTTGCTGCATCTGCTCGTTAAAACCGCCGCCCTGCACCATAAAGCCGGGGATCACACGGTGGAACGTGGTGTTGTTATAGAAACCGCTGTTGACATAATCGACAAAGTTTTGCACTGAAACTGGCGCTTTCTGGCTATTCAGTTCCAGTTCAATATTTCCGGCGGAGGTCGTCAGCAGAACATGTGGGTCACCTTTCGCTGCCAACGCTACAGGAGAGAGAGCAGAAAGAGCGAGAACAGCTGCAACAGCCGCCAGAGTCGATTTGAGCATGAGATTTCCTTAACGAGAGCAGTAACAAAAGCAAGTAGATTGATTCTAAAGAGCCTTCAAGGAGCAGGCCAGCCCTTTACCTAATTTTACGTATCTGAAACAAATGTAACCTTACGATTTTGTTGTGCTTTTCGGTATATTAATGTGATCAATGTCACGTTAAAAAATGTAACGTTTACAGTAATTGCTAATAAACATTTAAATACATCACTAAAACGCCTAAAATCTGCCCGCTCACGGCGCTGTCAACGCGCTTTACACCTCTATACACAGGCCAGTCATGACTAACAGCAATCGCATCAAGCTCACATGGATTAGCTTTCTCTCCTACGCCCTGACAGGCGCGTTGGTAATTGTCACCGGGATGGTGATGGGAAACATTGCAGAGTATTTCAACCTGCCCGTTTCCAGTATGAGTAACACATTCACCTTTCTTAACGCCGGTATCCTGATCTCTATTTTCCTGAATGCCTGGCTGATGGAAATTATCCCGCTGAAAACGCAGCTGCGTTTTGGCTTTGTGTTGATGGTGCTGGCCGTGGCCGGGCTGATGCTCAGCCATAGCCTGGCGCTTTTCTCTGCGGCAATGTTTGTACTGGGTCTGGTGAGCGGTATCACCATGTCGATCGGTACTTTCCTGATCACCCAGATGTATGAAGGCCGTCAGCGTGGTTCTCGCCTGCTGTTCACCGACTCCTTCTTCAGTATGGCCGGGATGATCTTCCCGATGGTCGCCGCTTACCTGCTGGCGCGCAGCATTGAGTGGTACTGGGTATACGCCTGCATCGGTCTGGTCTACGTGGCGATTTTCATCCTGACCTTCGGCTGCGAATTTCCGGCGCTGGGTAAACACGCGCCGAAAACGGAAATGCCGGTGGTAAAAGAGAAATGGGGCATTGGCGTTCTGTTCCTGTCTATCGCCGCGCTGTGCTACATCCTCGGTCAGTTAGGTTTCATCTCCTGGGTGCCGGAATACGCCAAAGGTCTGGGCATGAGCCTGAACGACGCCGGTACGCTGGTCAGCGATTTCTGGATGTCGTACATGTTCGGCATGTGGGCCTTCAGCTTCATTCTGCGCTTCTTTGATCTGCAACGTATCCTGACGGTACTGGCGGGTCTGGCGGCGGTGCTGATGTACCTGTTCATTAAGGCCCAGCCGGAGCATATGGCGTGGTTTATTCTGACGCTCGGCTTCTTCTCCAGCGCCATTTACACCTCAATCATTACGCTGGGTTCGCAGCAAACCAAAGTGCCGTCGCCGAAGCTGGTTAACTTTGTGCTGACCTGCGGCACCATTGGCACCATGCTGACCTTCGTGGTGACTGGCCCGATCGTGGCGCACAGTGGCCCACAGGCCGCGTTGCTCACCGCAAACGGTCTGTATGCCGTAGTGTTTGTGATGTGCTTTATCCTCGGGTTTGTTACCCGTCATCGCCAGCATAACGTGCCAGCAGCGCACTGATGATGATTTGCCCGGTGGCGCAAGCTTACCGGGCCTACATGTAACTTGTAGGCCGGATAAGACGCATAGCGTCGCCATCCGGCTTTTTAGCCCGGCTTTTTAGCCCAGCTTTTCGCGCAATTTCCCCCTCCTCCTGACGGCGTAGACCTCGCATTCTTTAGAGGTAGACCTTCTTACGCCAATAACCCCTCATTTTGTACGTTATTTGCACAACAACGAAATGTCTGACAATTCCGTGACTTATAAAAATGCTGACAAATCAGCAATATACCTCTTAAGGAGTATATAAGGCCGAATTTGATTTACATCAATAAGCGGGGTTGCTGAATCGTTAAGGTAGGCAGTAATAGAAAAGAAATCGAGGCAAAAATGAGCAAAGTCAGACTCGCTATTATCGGTAATGGTATGGTCGGCCATCGCTTTATTGAGGACCTTCTTGATAAATCCGACGCTGCCAATTTTGACATTACCGTGTTCTGTGAAGAACCCCGCAAAGCATACGACCGTGTCCACCTGTCTTCCTACTTCTCCCACCACACCGCTGAAGAGCTGTCTCTGGTGCGTGAAGGCTTTTATGAGAAGCACGGCGTTAACGTTCTGGTCGGCGAACGCGCCATTACGATCAACCGTCAGGAGAAGGTCATCCACTCCAGCGCGGGTCGTACGGTCTATTACGATAAACTGATCATGGCGACCGGTTCCTACCCGTGGATCCCGCCAATTAAAGGTTCCGAAACCCAGGACTGCTTTGTTTACCGTACCATTGAAGATCTCAACGCCATTGAAGCCTGCGCCCGTCGCAGCAAACGCGGCGCGGTGGTCGGCGGCGGCCTGCTGGGTCTGGAAGCCGCTGGCGCGCTGAAAAACTTAGGCGTCGAAACCCACGTTATCGAATTTGCCCCCATGCTGATGGCAGAACAGCTGGATCAGATGGGCGGCGAGCAGCTACGCCGTAAAATCGAAAGCATGGGCGTACGCGTACACACCAGCAAAAACACCAAAGAGATCGTTCAGGAAGGCATCGAAGCGCGTAAAACCATGCGTTTTGCCGACGGTAGCGAGCTGGAAGTCGATTTCATCGTTTTCTCTACCGGTATCCGCCCGCGTGACAAACTGGCCACCCAGTGCGGCCTGGACGTCGCTCAGCGCGGCGGTATCGTGATTAACGACGCCTGCCAGACGTCTGACCCGGATATCTACGCGATTGGCGAATGCGCCAGCTGGAACAACCGCGTGTACGGTCTGGTCGCGCCTGGCTACAAAATGGCGCAGGTTGCCGTTGACCACATCCTCGAAACCGAAAACGTGTTTGAAGGCGCAGACCTCAGCGCCAAGCTGAAGCTGCTGGGCGTGGACGTCGGCGGCATTGGCGATGCGCATGGCCGCACGCCGGGCGCGCGTAGCTACGTTTACCTCGACGAAAGCAAAGAGGTCTACAAACGCCTCATCGTCAGCGAAGACAACAAAACCCTGCTCGGCGCGGTGCTGGTGGGCGATACCAGCGATTACGGCAACCTGCTGCAACTGGTGCTGAACGCGATTGAACTGCCGGAAAACCCGGACTCGCTGATCCTGCCGGCACATTCTGGCAGCGGTAAGCCTTCCATTGGCGTTGATAAACTGCCGGACAGCGCGCAAATCTGTTCCTGCTTTGACGTCACCAAAGGGATGCTGGTCGCCGCCATCAACAAAGGCTGCCACACCGTTGCGGCGCTGAAAGCGGAAACCAAAGCCGGTACTGGCTGCGGCGGCTGTATTCCGCTGGTTACTCAGGTTCTGAACGCCGAACTGGCGAAACAGGGTATTGAAGTGAACAACAACCTGTGTGAGCACTTTGCGTACTCGCGTCAGGAACTGTTCCACCTCATCCGCGTGGAGGGCATTAAAACCTTTGAAGAACTGCTGGCGAAACACGGTAAAGGCTACGGCTGCGAAGTGTGTAAACCGACCGTCGGTTCTCTGCTGGCCTCCTGCTGGAACGAATACATTCTGAAGCCGCAGCACACCCCGCTACAGGATACCAACGACAACTTCCTGGCGAACATCCAGAAAGACGGCACCTACTCCGTGATCCCGCGTTCTGCGGGCGGCGAAATCACGCCGGAAGGTCTGGTGGCCGTAGGTCGCATCGCGCGTGAGTTTAACCTGTACACCAAAATTACCGGTTCTCAGCGTATCGGTCTGTTCGGCGCGCAGAAAGACGATCTGCCGGAAATCTGGCGTCAGCTGATTGAAGCGGGCTTCGAAACCGGTCACGCGTATGCCAAAGCGCTGCGTATGGCGAAAACCTGCGTGGGCAGCACCTGGTGCCGCTACGGCGTGGGCGATAGCGTCGGCTTCGGCGTCGAGCTGGAAAACCGCTACAAAGGCATCCGTACCCCGCACAAAATGAAATTTGGCGTCTCCGGCTGTACCCGTGAATGTGCGGAAGCCCAGGGTAAAGATGTGGGGATTATCGCCACGGAAAAAGGCTGGAACCTGTACGTCTGCGGTAACGGCGGGATGAAACCGCGTCATGCAGACCTGCTGGCGGCGGATATCGACCGCGAAACGCTGGTTAAATACCTCGACCGCTTCATGATGTTCTACATCCGTACCGCCGACAAACTGACCCGTACCGCACCGTGGTTAGATAACCTGGAAGGCGGTATCGATTACCTGAAGTCGGTCATCATCGACGACAAACTGGGCCTGAACGCGCATCTGGAAGAAGAGATGACCCGCCTGCGTGAAGCGGTGGTGTGCGAGTGGACGGAGACCGTGAATACACCGTCTACGCAGGTTCGTTTCAGACACTTTATCAACAGCGATAAGCGCGACCCGAATGTTCAGGTGGTTCCTGAGCGTGAACAGCATCGTCCGGCGACGCCGTACGAACGCATTCCGGTAACTCTGGTGGAGGAAAACGCATGAGCCAGTGGAAAAACATCTGCAAAATCGATGACATTCTGCCGGAAACCGGCGTCTGCGCGCTGTTAGGCGAAAAGCAGGTCGCCATTTTCCGTCCATATCACAGCGACCAGGTGTTCGCGATCAGCAATATCGACCCGTTTTTTGAGTCCAGCGTGCTGTCGCGCGGATTGATTGCCGAGCATCAGGGCGAACTGTGGGTTGCCAGCCCGCTGAAAAAACAGCGGTTCCGTCTGAGCGACGGTCTGTGCATGGAAGATGAAAGCCATTCCGTCGCGCACTACGAAGCTCGCGTGAAAGACGGCATGGTGCAACTGCGCGGTTGATGAATTTGGGGAGGCGCAACGCCTCCCTTTTTGACGTCTTTGTAGGCCTGATAAGCGCAGCGCCATCAGGCAAAAACACACCGCCGGATGGCGGCATAAATGCCTTATCCGGCCTACGGTTTTATGATTTTTATTGTTTTTACTTCAAGGACAATCAAATGGTTACAGGCCCGATTTTGTAGGCCTGATAAGCGCAGCGCCATCAGGCAAACATACCGCCGGATGGCGGCATAAATGCCTTATCCGGCCTACGGTTTTACGATTTCTTTTTTAATTTTATTGTTTTTACTTCAAGGATAATCAAATGTTTACAGACACTATTAACAAGTGTGCGGCTAACGCTGCGCGCATTGCACGCCTGTCGGCAAATAATCCGCTCGGTTTCTGGGTGAGTTCCGCAATGGCCGGCGCCTACGTCGGTCTCGGCATCATTCTTATTTTCACTCTCGGCAATCTGCTTGACCCTTCCGTTCGCCCGCTGGTGATGGGCGCTACCTTCGGCATCGCCTTAACGCTGGTGATCATCGCCGGTTCTGAACTCTTTACCGGCCACACCATGTTCCTGACGCTCGGCGTAAAAGCAGGCACCATCAGCCACGGTCAGATGTGGGCGATTCTGCCGCAAACCTGGCTGGGCAACCTGGTGGGCTCCGTGTTCGTCGCGCTGCTGTATAGCTGGGGCGGCGGCAGTCTGCTGCCGGTCGATACCAGCATCGTTCACACGGTTGCGCTGGCGAAAACCACCGCGCCCGCCACGGTACTGTTCTTTAAAGGCGCGCTGTGCAACTGGCTGGTTTGCCTGGCGATCTGGATGGCGATTCGTACCGAAGGCGCGGCGAAATTCCTCGCTATCTGGTGGTGTCTGCTGGCGTTCATCGCGTCCGGCTACGAGCACTCCGTCGCCAACATGACGCTGTTCGCCCTCTCCTGGTTCGGTCATCACGGCGACGCCTACACGCTGGCGGGAATTGGTCATAACCTGCTGTGGGTGACTCTCGGCAATACTTTGTCCGGTGTCGTATTCATGGGATTAGGTTATTGGTATGCTACGCCAAAAGCGGAGCGTCCGGCTCCGGCAAAAATCAATCAAACTGAAGCTACTGCCAATAATTAAGAGGTAATGTCGTGGACCATTTGCCTATATTTTGTCAATTACGCGATCGTGACTGTCTGCTCGTCGGCGGTGGCGATGTCGCAGAACGCAAAGCGCGGTTACTGCTGGAAGCAGGCGCTCGATTAACGGTCAACGCGCTGGCGTTTATTCCGCAGTTCACCGTGTGGGCAAATGAAGGCATGTTGACGTTAGTTGAAGGGGCATTCGAAGAATCCCTGCTCGACGGATGCTGGCTGGCGATCGCCGCGACCGATGATGACGCCGTGAACCAGCAGGTGAGCGAAGCCGCTGAGTCACGCCGCATTTTCTGCAACGTGGTCGATGCGCCAAAAGCCGCCAGTTTCATCATGCCCTCCATTATCGACCGCTCGCCGCTGATGGTGGCGGTCTCCTCCGGCGGCACTTCGCCCGTTCTCGCACGCTTGCTGCGCGAGAAACTGGAGTCCTTGCTGCCTCAGCACCTCGGCCAGGTCGCGCATTACGCCGGCCAGCTCCGCGCGCGGGTGAAAAAGCAGTTCGCCACAATGGGCGAGCGCCGTCGCTTCTGGGAAAAACTGTTCATCAACGACAGGCTCGCGCAGTCGCTGGCGAATGCCGATGCGAAAGCGGTGTCGGAGATCACCGAGCAGATGCTGAGCGAACCGCTGGATCACCGTGGTGAAGTAGTGCTGGTGGGCGCGGGCCCTGGCGACGCCGGGCTGCTGACGCTGAAAGGGTTACAACAGATCCAACAGGCGGATGTGGTGGTGTATGACCGTCTGGTCTCCGACGACATTATGAATCTGGTACGCCGTGACGCTGACCGCGTGTTCGTTGGCAAACGCGCGGGCTATCACTGCGTTCCGCAGGAAGAGATTAACCAGATCCTGCTGCGAGAAGCGCAGAAAGGCAAACGCGTGGTGCGTCTGAAAGGCGGCGATCCGTTTATCTTCGGTCGCGGCGGCGAAGAGCTGGAAACGCTGTGCCACGCCGGTATTCCGTTCTCGGTTGTTCCCGGTATTACCGCGGCCTCCGGGTGCTCGGCTTATTCCGGCGTTCCGCTGACTCACCGCGACTACGCGCAAAGCGTGCGTCTGGTCACCGGGCACCTGAAAACGGGCGGCGAGCTGGACTGGGAAAACCTGGCGGCGGAGAAACAAACGCTGGTGTTCTATATGGGGCTGAATCAGGCGGCAACCATTCAGGAGAAGCTGATCGCATTTGGTATGCAGGCCGATATGCCTGTGGCGCTGGTTGAAAACGGTACGGCCGTCAAGCAGCGCGTGGTCAGCGGCGTTCTTGCGCAATTAGGCGAGCTGGCGAAACAGGTCGAAAGCCCGGCGCTGATTATTGTCGGTCGGGTGGTCGCGTTACGCGATAAGCTAAACTGGTTCTCAAACCATTAATAAATATAGATGCCCTATATCAGGGCATCTTTTTTTTAACACTTTAACGATCATTCATTCTTACATTACACTTTAAATAAGCTAAATCCATTCATTACATAAATATAAAAAAGAATAACGCCATAAAATACCGCACAAAACAGCCATTATCTCTTTTTTATTCGCTAAATAAATTCACCGCACAAATATCGGCAGAATAAAGGCTGGATTGACGCCCCCTGGGTAGTCAGTGGCAAAATAGCGCCATTCATTAATTTTGCAAATAAAGGTTGTCTGTCAGGGCCGCCTTATATTTCTTATTTTATTTACAGGATGGCAACTATGTTTATGCAAAGGAAAAAACTCCTTGCAGTGGGTATTGCGATTGCACTGCAAACATATTACTGCCCGGCAATTGCGGCAGAGAATACAGAAGATGAGAAAGAATGTCCGGTAAATATTTCGTCGTTATCTCAGGCGGAACGCAATAAGTTACCGGCGAAATGTCTGACGGCAGAAGCCGGGCAGGATAACCATTGGGCATGGGTCGCCAGCGGCGTAGCGGCTCTGGCGGCGGGCATCGCCATTGGCAATCACAGCGACGGCGATTCTCACCACCATTCAACAACGCCAGTCCCGCCAGACGACGGGGGCGACGTTACCCCAACGCCGCCGGATGACGGCGGAGATGTCACCCCAACGCCTCCCGATGATGGCGGTGATACGCCAGTACCGCCTGACGACACGTCCGTGACGACCTTCAGCAATCAGGTGACGCTGGATAAAGGCACAGACACCCTGCACTTCGACGACATCAAACTGGATAACGGCGAACACCTCGGCGAAGCCACGCTCAGTTATTCCGAACAAGACGCGCAGTGGCAGTTAACCACCCAGGACGGCAAAACGCTGGCGATTTCCGGCTGGAACGTTACCGACAGCAACGCGGCCGTGATTGAAGGCGCTCAGGCCAACGGCTTTTACTGGAAGTACGACAGTCGGGGCTATCTGATCCTCGCGGATAACAATACTCAGGTTGTCAGCGGAGACGGCAAAACGCACACCACCGATCGCGAACTGGATATCAGCGGGAAAAATCGTACCGGCGTCATTATCTCGGGCGATAACACCCGTAATACGCTGAACGGGGATTCCACCGTAACCAATGGCGCAGTTGGCCTGGTTATTAGCGGCGACGGCACCACTAACGCTATCTCAGGCAAAAGTACGGTAGATGGCGCTACCGGGGCGTTAATTTCCGGCAATGGCACCTCGACCTCGCTCTCCGGCGATATCACCATCAGCGGCGGCGGTACGGGCATCGTTATCGATGGTGATAACACCCTCATTGATAATGCGGGAACCTCCAGCATTAGCGGCGCAGGTTCTACCGGTTCCATCATTAACGGTAATAACATTCGCCTCATCAACGAAGGGGAATTAAACGTTTCTGACGGCGGCACCGGGGCAAAAATCACCGGTGACGATGCTATCGTCGATAACAAAGGCCATTCGACAACCCGCGGTGCCGGCTCTACGGGGCTATATATTGAGGGTGATCATGCGCTGGTGATTAATGAAGGTAATCAGCTCATCGCCGATGGCGCGACGGGCGTGCGCATTGATGGCGACAACGCCCGCGTACTCAATACCGGTAATATGGCCGTCGACGGCGCTGGCTCAACAATCGCCA
Source organism: Citrobacter sp. CK189 (assembly GCF_030333505.1). Classification (NCBI taxonomy): domain Bacteria; kingdom Pseudomonadati; phylum Pseudomonadota; class Gammaproteobacteria; order Enterobacterales; family Enterobacteriaceae; genus Citrobacter; species Citrobacter sp. CK189. The sequence continues at coordinate 39,496 of NZ_JAOWFV010000037.1, forward strand.
CCATTACGGGCAATAACGCTGACATGACGCAGAATGGCGACCTGCTGGTTATGAATGGTGCGACGGGCCTGACCATCAACGGCGAAGAAAGCGAACTCATAAACAGCGGCACCACCACCGTGCGTAACGACGACTCAGTGGGCTTCGTTGTTGCCGGTACACAAAACACCTTCAACAACAAAGGTAATATCAACACCAGCCTTAACGGTACGGGAACGCTGATCAGCGGTACTGAATCGCAGGTCAGTCTGACGGGCGATATTAACGTGACTGCGGCTCAGGACAGCAGCGGCGTATTTCGTGGGGCAACCGGTCTTAACGTCTCTGGCGACACGAATACAACAACCATTCTGGGTAATGTGAACATCGAGGCTGGTTACGCGCAAGACGCTCAAATTAAAAGCGATGAGCAGTTACAAGGCATTACCGTTAACGGCAATCAAAATACGGTCAATCTGGATGGCGCGATGAATATCCATCTTGACAGTTCTGATGTCAGCTCTGGGTATGCGAGCGTTACCGGCCTCAATATCAGCGGCAGCGGTAACGCCGTGAATGTCGCCGGTGGTATAAACATCGACTTTTCCCAAAACGAAGCGTCTATTGGCTCTGAAGCTATCGGTATCAACATTGATGGTGACAACACGTTAACGCTAAGCGGTAAATCTACCGTGGATATGACCACTATCACAGGTGGCCAGGCCACGCTGGCAAACGTTAATAATGGCGGCTCCCTGCTCATTACCGATGACGCCACGATTGAAGTGAACGCCGACTATCTGAACTTAAATTACTCCACCGGAAGTAATGCCCTGCTGTCAGCTCACGGCCAGGGCTCGACAATTGAAAATCAGGGCGATATTACCACCCACGGAACAGTCAACGTTCTCCTTGCCGATAAGGGAGCGGAAGCGAGCAACAGTGGCAATATTCTCATCTACGGAAGCAGTGGCGATACGGGAGATGACCGTTCTGCCATCACCCGTGCAAATGGCGAAGATACGGTCGTACACAACAAAGCAGGGGCCGATATCACCCTCTTTTCTAACCAAACGCCAGAGTTCATTAACGGGATCAATATCTACCCGGAAAGATGGTATACCCACACGCTTTACGCCATGCTGGCGACCCAGGGCGGCAGCGTCGTTAATGATAAAGGAGCGACCGTCCATTTACAGGGCGCGGGAGCATATGGCGTCAGTGCCAGTGTAGGGACAGCGTTAAACGAAGGCGATATTTATCTGGACGGTTTTATCCCGACGCTGGACGATGAAAACAATATCATCAGCACAGACTACTGGCAGCCGACATACCTCTATTTGACCAGCTCGGCAATGGTTGCCGGTTCCTCAGACATCGGCTACGGTGACGCCACAGCCATCAACACCGGCACCATCACCGTCAACAACGCCGGGTTCGGTATGATGGCGCTCAGCGGCGGCACGGCCGTTAACCAGGGTACTATTACGCTGACCGCTGATGAAGGTGTGACCGGCGAGGAAAACCAACTGGTGGGGATGGCCGCATTAAACGGCGGCACCGTCGTGAACGACACCACTGGCACCATCAATATTGATGCCGACTACGGTCAAGCGTTCCTTAGCGACAGCAACAGCTACATCATCAATAACGGCGCCATCAACCTGAACGGCAGCCCGATGGACGAAAACGACCCACATATGGGTTCCATGCCAACCGACAAAATCTGGATACGGTCGCTGCCCGGCAGCGGCGACAGCGATAGCCAAACGTCAGAAGCGGGCTTTTTCACCACCGGAGCGCTGGCGAATTACGGCAATGAAACGCTGAACGGCGATCTCGATGTTAGCGGCTGGCTGTACAACGAAGCAGGCGCCACGCTGACCGTCAACGGCGATATGGCGATTAATAACGCTGGCAATATGGAAAACCACGGGACGATGCATGCCGATACGATCACCACGTATCACAGCCTGTTCAACCGCGCAGACGGCAGCCTGACCACTGACCTCCTGACGCTTAATGGCGATATCACCCTGTTCAACGAGGGCAGCTTTACCGGCTCAATTGCAGGAACCTCTTACGCCCAGGAAGTCGTCAATACCGGCAATATGACGGTGGCGGAAGATGGCAAATCGCTCATCAACGGCAGCTTTGCGTTTTATAACCAGGAAGGCGCAACGCTTACCAACAGCGGCAGCGCGGTAGAAGGCGGCGAAAACACCATCATCAACATGACGCGTACCAGCAGTTCCATCGCTCAGGTGAACAGCGGCACCATTACCGCCACCAACGGTTACAGCGCCATCACTACCGCGAATGCCAGCAACTCCCCGATGTGGATCTGGAACACGGAAACCGGCGTGATTAATGGTATTAACCCGGACGCCCCCCTGATCAACCTCAGCCGTGGCTATAGCTTTGGCAACGAAGGGACTATTAACGTCCAGGGCGACAATGCCGTGGCGATCAGCGGTGGCACCAGCAGTTATATCATCGACCTGGTCAACAGCGGCACCATCAACGTCGGCACCGAACAGGGGCAAATAGACGGAACCAACGGTACCGGACTTATCGGCATCAAAGGCAACGGCAACGCCACCACCATCAACAACACCGCTGATGGCGTGATCAACGTGTACGCGAATGACTCTTACGCGTTTGGCGGCCAGAGCAAAACCATCATCAATAATGGCGAAGTGAATCTGCTGTGCGACACAGGCTGCGGCATCTACGCCCCTGGCACTACGGGTACACAGGATGATCACAACGGTACGGCGGATATCGTGATCCCGGATGCGATTGTCGCGCCGACGCAGGGTGATATTCCAGCGCCTCCGGCCGATCCGAACGCGCCGCAGATGTTAAGCAACTACATTGTGGGCACCAATGCCGACGGCAGTTCCGGTACGCTGAAAGCGAATAACCTGGTGATTGGCGACGACGTGAAGGTGAATACCGGCTTTACCGCAGGTACGGCAGAGACCACCGTCGTGGTCGATAACGCCTTTACCGGCAGTAATATCCAGGGCGCGGACAATATCACCTCCACCAGCGTGGTGTGGAACGCCCAGGGCAGCACCGACGGCGACGGCAACGTTGACATCACCATGACCAAAAACGCCTATGCGGATGTGGCGACGGAGAGTTCCGTCAGCGACGTCGCACAGGCGCTGGACGCCGGGTATACCAACAATGAGCTGTACAACAGCCTGAACGTTGGCACGACCGCAGAGCTGAACAACGCCCTGAAGCAGGTCAGCGGCAGCCAGGCGAACACCGTCTTCCGCGAAGCCCGCGTACTCAGCAATCGCTTTACGATGCTGGCGGACGCCGCGCCGCAGGTGAAAGACGGTCTGGCGTTCAACGTGATGGCGAAAGGCGATCCGCGTGCCGAACTGGGTAACGACACCCAGTACGACATGCTGGCGCTACGCCAGACGCTGGATCTGACCGCCAGCCAGAACCTGACGCTGGAATACGGTATTGCGCGTCTGGACGGCGACGGTTCGCAGAAAGCGGGCGACAACGGCGTGACCGGCGGCTACAGCCAGTTCTTCGGCCTGAAACACAGCATGACCTTTAATGAGGGTCTCGCCTGGAACAACAGTCTGCGTTATGACGTGCATAACCTCGACAGCAGCCGCTCTGTCGCCTATGGCGACGTCAATAAAGTGGCGGATTCCGACGCCCGTCAGCAGTACATGGAGTTCCGCAGCGAAGGGGCAAAAACCTTTAACCTGATGGACGATGCGCTGAAAATCACGCCGTATGCGGGCGTTAAGCTGCGTCACACAATGGAAGAAGGTTACAAAGAGCGCAGCGCCGGGGACTTCAACCTGTCGATGAACAGCGGCAGCGAAACGGCCGTAGATTCCGTGCTTGGCCTGAAAATGGACTACGCCGGGGAAAACGGCTGGAGCGCAAGCGCCACGCTGGAAGGCGGCCCGAACCTGAGCTACACGAAAAGCCAGCGTAGCGCCACGCTGGCGGGTGCAAGCGACCAGCGCTTTAGCGTTGACGACGGCCAGAAAGGCGGCGGTCTGAACGGTCTGGCAACGATGGGCGTGAAGTACAGCGCCCAGGACAGCAGTCTGCATCTCGACGCTTATCAGTGGAAAGAGGATGGCATCAGCGATAAAGGCTTTATGCTGAACTTTAAGAAAACATTCCGTTAATTAAATAAACGCCACGGCCTGGAGAATATACATCATCTCCAGGCCGTTTTTTATTATGCTGAATCTACGCAAAGCATATTATCCGCAGAATAAGAAGTCCTTATCTGGACTACCTCGCTCCCTTATTAATTGATATGGTAACGTCCGCAAAATGGATTTTTCCATTTATCTCATACAATTAAAATTGTTTTATTTACAAGGATTTTTTCATGTTTAAAATTGCAAAGATTGCCGTTGTGGCAGGGATGCTGGCTACGCTCACCGCGTGTACGGGTCATATCGAAAACAAAAAGAATGATTGCAGTTACGATTATTTACTTCACCCGGCAATTTCTATTTCAAAAATTATTGGTGGTTGCGGCCCGGCCGCGGATCAATAATCGAAACCGTTGTCGCACGATACAAAAAAACCGGGGATTCCCCGGTTTTTTCATGTGTATCATTGTAGGCCTGATAAGCGCAGCGCCATCAGGCTTTCGTGCGCACATACATGCCGGATGGCGGCGTACGCGGTGTTGTGCCATCAGGCACACAGGCTTTCCCGCAAAATACGTAACACCGTTTCTTCGCCGCTGCGGTTGGGATTAATACGAATCGCATAACGCGCCAGACCCGGACGGGCCGCACGAAACGTACCGGAAAGGCGATAAAACAATGGCGGGATTTCATATTTGGACTCCGCGCCTACCGGGTAAGGCAACGCCCCGCGCTTTTGCGCCTCCTCCAGCACCTTTTCGGCAACGGGCTGGTGAAACACCACAATCAACACTTTCGATTGCGCATTCGCAATCACCGCCTGCTTCACTTCCGGCACGACTCCACTGTTTAACAAGGCGAGTAAACGTTCCGTCACCCCTGCCTGCACAGCGTGCATCACTGGCGCGAAAACCAGGCCACGAAGCACCGCCAGCGCCTGTGCGCCCTGAATCTGGCTGCCGCCGGAATACATCGTCGCACGTATTCTGGCGATGGCTTCCGCCTCCCCCACCACCGCGCCGGTGCCTTCAGGCCCGAAGAGTTTAAAACAGGAAAACGTGGACAGCGTGGCCCCACATTCACAACCAATACGCGCCACTTTCATCACCGCATAATTATCGTCGGTCAGCGTGGGGACGCCGCATCGCGCAAGCTCCGCCAGCACCCCGGCCAGAGAATAGCAATCCTGCGGTTGCTGACGCGTATGTTGCACCAGCGCCGCATGGGGACGATGCTCTGCGATAACCTGCGCTATCGTCGCCAGATCGTTGAAATCCGCTCTGACAAGCACAATCCCCATCTGCTCGACGATCCCCTGCGTTGTGGGATAAACCGGCGCATCATGCACCAGAAGGCGTTGCCCCGGTTTCAGCAGCGCAGCCAGCCCGGCCCGAATCGCGCCGGTTCCCGCGCCCTGCACCAGCACCGCGTCCTCAGCATGAAACGCCTCCGCCAGCACCTTTTCCACTTGTCGGGTGGTTCCCGGCTGGTTAAGCCCCGGACTTAACCCCAGATCGCCACCCTTTAAAAAATCCGCGCCCGGAAAATAACGACACACCGTGTCCACCAGCGCAAACTGCTTCTGCTGCGCCTCGGCGAGCGTCAGGCTTTGCAGGGGAAAGGTTTTCATCTAGACGCCTCCTCAGGCCGGAATAAACAGACCGAACCAGTAGAGAATATTCAACAAGATACCGGTAATCATCACGGCCACGACCGGCGCGGCCATCTTCTGCACCGGGCGCCCAAGCGACTCGTTGAGGAAGTAGATAGCAATCGCAATCGAGAAGCCGGTATAACCCGCCATCTTGATCGCCGCAAAAATAGAGCCGATCAGTAGCGCGGTTTCCATCAGCATATTCATCGCGTTACGGATATTGTCCGACGCATTGCGCACCGACGGGTAGCGTCCAAGCCACTTCCCAATCGAGCGCAACAGCAGCACTTCCGCAGAAATCACGACCGCCCCCAGGATGGCGGCAATCCACGGATTCGGCGCCAGATAGCCCACGGAATACACAAAGGTAAAACCGGCCACCGCATACACGCCCGTCGCCAGCGCCGTTGTGGCGATCATCGGCACGAAGCCAAGCCCGCGCATGAACTCCGCCAGCGCCGCCTGATGAAGCAAGGTCTGCGACTCTTCAGGCGTAACGCCAGCAGAATAGGCTTTCTCAAGGGTAAAGATCGACACCTCGCTGCCGGCAAAAATATTCATACTGGCGACCGCCGCAATCAACGCGCCGACGATCGCGATATACGGTAAGTTTTTAATAATGCGGGAGGTGCGCTCCTCAAAGACGGATAACCCACTGGTATCCATCTCCTCATCGCCACGGTGGCGCAGGTCGTGCGTAATCGCAATCGCCAGCAGCATCACCATGCCGATAAAAATCTCAATCGATTCCGGGTTCAGATGCGGGAAGTAGCGCACCACCAGGACACGCGCCATCAGCACCACAACCGCAGCGATAAGACTGTGTTTCCAGCCGAATTGATAAAAAATCGCCACCAGCGGGAACAGCGCAAAACCGGCGACAACCGGGGAACTCAGCTCGCCAAGGCTCCCCAGCACGTCAACCGGCAAGGCGGTAAGCAGATGGTTCACCGGCAGCAGACAGGTCAGAATCAGCACGCCCCAGGCGGCGCCAAGCCCAAACGCCAACAGGCTATTAATCGCCAGTACGCCAAGAATATCGGTAGGTAAAAACAGCAGCCAGGCGTTAAGCAGCCCCGTTTTGAGGGTAAATGAGATCCCCACCGACGCCACAAAACCGATACTCAAACCAAACGCGATACTCCCCGCCTCCCGGCGGTTCATATAGCCTTCGATCAGTTGCGGTAGGATCGGGCGAATCCCGTCATGGAAAACGGCGGCTGATCGATGCGCCAGTAGCGACGTCATCCCCGTCAGGCAAGCCACCACCAGAATCTGAATATACAGCTCCATAAGCATGCCTTTTATTTCAAGTGGTTAACCAGCATGGGAATCGCATGCTCAACATGTTCGACGGAGAGGCCAAACGCCACTTTCCCTTCCGCGACCATCTTTGCGATATGCTCGTCTTTCGCTTTAATACCCGGCTTAGCGATGGTGCAGCTTTTGTTGTAGCCAATCACCGCAATCGCTATCGACAACGCCGCGCCAGCGCCGGTATTACACGCGCCGATGTAATAATCCAGTTGCCCGGACTTCACTTTCATCGCCGCGTCCATATCGTTGTGAATGGACACGTCAAAGCAGCCGGGCGCCACGGTCTCGATGGTTTTTTTAATCTGCTCACGCTGTAAGCCAGCAACACCAATCTTTTTCATCTTTCTGTCCTTATTGGAAAAATTGTGAGGGGTTATCACGCAACATCGTGTCCACATCGGCCTGACTGAATCCTGACTGGCGCAGCTGTGGGATAAAGGTGGTTAACAGGTAGTCGTAGCCATTGCCGCCATTGGCTTTTAGATGGGAGCGGCGGGTAATATCCATCGAAAGCATCACGCGGTTGAGCAAACCGCGCTGGCGCAGCGCATTCAGCATGTCGATGCGCTTTTCATCCGGGTAGTAGTTGTTTTTGCCGATGGTGTCGAACTGCACGTACGCGCCGAGATCGATCATCTGCAAAATGCCGTCGAGGTTATCTTTCAGATCGCAATGACCAATCACCACGCGGGAGAGATCGACGCCCTGCGCCTGCAACAAGGCCAGTTGCTCCAGCCCCATCGTACTGAACGAGGTATGGGTGGAAATGGGGCGTCCGGTTTCATTGTGGGCGCACGCGGCGGCGATAAACACCTTCTCTTCCAGCGGCGTAATCACCCCTTCACTGGAGCCGATTTCCGCAATAATTCCGGCTTTCAGCGTCGTGTTATCAATACCGATGACGATCTCATCGATCATCTCCTGCGCAAGCTGCTCCACGCTGCGGGTCGCGACATGCTCAGGGAAAAATGCGTCCTGGTAGTAACCCGTGCAGGCCACCACGTTTATCCCGCTATCCCGCATCAAATCGAGCATGAATTGCGGGTTGCGCCCCATATAGCGGTTAGTCATTTCAATGATGTTGCGCACGCCCAACGCCCGCAGATCTTTCATCTCCTGACAAATGAGATCGTACTGATCTAACCGGCAGTCGAGGTTATTTTTGAACCCGGAGAGATCGATGTGCAGATGCTCATGGGCCCAGGTGTAGCCTGACGTATCAAAATTCATAAGGCGTCTCCTGTGAGCTGTAATGACGAAAAGAAAGAGGTGCCGTTTTGTGGCGCGGGCGCGCCAAAGAACTCACAGACCGTCGCGCCCACATCCGACAGCGTGGCGCGAAGGCCTAACTGAACAGGCTTCAGCCCCTGCCGGTAGACCAGAATCGGCACTCTTTCACGGGTATGGTGACTGTGACCTATCGTCGGATCGTTGCCGTGGTCGGCCATCACCAGCAGACAATCATCGGGTGTCATCTCGCTTGTCAGCCGCGCAAGATTACGGTCAACCACCTGCAAACGTTCCGCATAACGTGCGACATCCTGGGCGTGCCCCGCCAGATCGGTTTCCTGGATGTTGGTGCAGATAAACGCGTGCCGGGCGGCACTGAATTCATCGCGCGTGATATCCATAATGCGCTGGCTGTCCACCAGGTTTTGCCAGCTACGTCCGTGAGGGTTCGCCACGATATCCGCCACTTTGCCGATCAGCACGGTCGGCACGCCAACCTCATGCAGTTTTTGCGGCACCTGAACCCGCTCATCCACGCCATAGCCCATATGAACAACCTGAAAACCGCTCTCATATGCGCCGGATCGCGGCGCATTGATGCCAATAAAACGCCCCTCTTTCGTTTCTGCGGCGTCCAGAATCCGCTGGCTGTCGTGAAGCGTGCCGCCGAATGCAATGACGCGCCCCACCTGCGCGTGTTCACGCACAATGCGGCCAATCTTCAGCACCTCGTCAAAGGCGATGGCGGAAAGGTTGGCGGTAATGTTGTAAACCTGCCCTAAATCCGCTTCGAGGTTATCGCCTATCGCCACCGACTCATTGACCCACAGGAACGCCAGTTCGCCGCCACGTCGCTCTACCTGCCAGCCCGCCGCCTTCAGCGCCAGCTCAACGCGATCAATCACCTCGCTAAACGGCATACGCAGCGGCGCCTGCGGACGCGTGCCTAAAATCTCCTGATGCCCCATGAAGGTATCCCCTCCTTCATGCTGCAATTCCGCGATCCCCCACACTGCCGACGCCGAGGGAGCCATAACGCCTGGCGCATAGCCCAGCGCGTTAATCAACCCCAGCTTCTCCAGCGTCGGCAGATGTAGCTGCGGGAGCTGACGCAGAATATGTCCGCAGGTATTCGCCCCGACATCCTGCGGGCGAACCTCCGCCACATCCTTCATTGCGCCAACGCCGAAGCTATCAATCACCAGCACCACAAAACGAGCCATTACGCCTCCAGTACGTTTCCGAGACTGTCATAACGGGCGACGATTTCCGCCGCGCCGCGCTGAATGCCAGACACCAGCACCACATCACTGCGCGTCACAAAGATTTGGGTACGAAAACAAAGCACCACGGCGCTGCTCACCGGAAACGTCCCTGCAAGCGGCAGGTAGTAGTCGATACTGCTGTCATCGACGGGTTCCAGCGTCGTCTTCGCGGGAACGTCGTTTTCCGGCGTAAAAACGAGCGCGTTGCGCGCATGTCCCCGGCGGTAATAGCCGCCGCCATAGCAGTAGCTGTTGCCACGAAAATGGTGCGAAATTTCACTCAGCCAGAGCATCGCAATGCGTTCAGGCTGATCGCCTTGCTGATTCGACGGAATGGTGCCGGTCAGCGCATGGCCCGGTTCGGCATGGGTGACGCCATACCGCGCCAACAGCGGCAAAGACGCACAGCTGGTTGCAGAGGGCGCATTAAGCTGCTCAATGGCAATCTCCTGTTCTTCCAGTTGCTGCCTCGCCTTGACCAGGGAATGCAGATTGGGCGTCGGCCTGGTCTCGCCTGATGCGTCATCCCACAGCAGGCAGGGGAAATGCGTTAACCCCGTGACATGGAGCCCCGGCAGACGGCGAATGTCATTCACAGCGTCATCAAGGCGCGCCAGCGGGAAGCCGCTCTCCTGCCCCGGATAAAGAAAATCCTGCTCGCCGTAAATCTTCAGCATTACCGCCTGCACGCGCCCGGCCTTCACCGCCGCCGCCGACACTTCACGCGCCTTCTCCAGCGAAAAGAGCGTAATCACGTCCGTCCCTTGCTCCACCGCTTCGCCAATCTGCCGGGAGGGGATCTGCACTAAATGCCCCTGATGCGCCACCGGCAATCCGGCGCGGCGCATGACCCTGGCCTCTTTGTAATCCACCGTGACAATTCCGGCATATCCCAGCGCCAGCAGCTTTTCCGCCAGCCAGGGATTGCGCCCAAGCTGTTTTGTCATCAGATACAGCGTGATGCCGTATTGATGAGCCGTATCAACCAGGCGCTTCCCGTTTTCCAGCACCTGATCAACATCAATCACCCAGCTGTCCGGGACGATCCTTCCCTGCTGCCAGAGTCGGATCGCGGCGGTAATCAGCGCCGGATTCTGGCGTTTCAATGCGTGTATAAACATCTTTGTGCCTCGGTTTCTAATCCCTGAATTAAATATTCATTTTTTTGAATATTTAAGGTGTGGTACGTTGATGTACGGTGTTCCTCACGACGCTTCGTGCGCCGCCATCCACAGCCCATATAGATTTGCCAACAAATAACCTTCCTCATTGGCATGAAGCGAAACCGTAAACTCCGCCAGCAGCGCCTGGTGCGCCAACAAAATCGCGGGCCAGTGGGGAGATTGCGTCAGTTCCGCCAACAGCTCGTGATCCAGCGCGTCAATCACCTCTCCCCGGCGACTGCGCATTAACGCGCTGGCCATGTGGGTTATCGCCATCGTTCCCTGCTCGGTATGCACCGGCAGCTTCCACTCCTCGTCCAGTCGTCTGACGACCTGCAACATGCCACGGCAAATATCTTCGTCGATAACCCCTGCGTCACACAGCAGGCTGAGTCTGTTTTCCATTTACAATGCCTTTGATTAACTTAGTAACTGGGTTCCTGTTCACCGCTGACCACACGTTGCTGATGGGCGAGCAGCGCCTGTTTGTCCACCACGGCGCGCAGCAGTTGCTGCATCGGGTAATCGTCCGACCGGGTCAGCACCACGGCTTCGGTGGCCTGCAAGAATCGAGGATCGCGGGTGAGCGGCGTCGCTTCTAACCCCAGCAATGCCAGCTCCGCTTCCGCCACCACATTCCAGATCACCGCATCCACATCGCCTTTCACAATGCGCTGAAGACTTTCGTGATAAGAGAGGTCTATCAGCTCCACATCACTTTTGCCGAAACAGGCTTCAGTCATGATTTTCTGATCTGCCGAACGGTTATCCAGCCCCACTCGCTTCACCCGGTCGGATTCGCCTTTACGGCAGATCAACTGGTGCTCGCCGACATAGGTGTGGGGCCCCAGTTCCAGCGCGATGCGCAACCCGTTTTGCGCCAGGTAGCTCTCTGCGGCCAGACGCGACACCACGGCCATGTCGTAGACGCCATTCAGCAGGCATTCAACCCGGATGTCCGCCCCACGCATGTGCGCGTAATAAAATGGAATCCCTTCAAACTGCGCTTTCAGCCCGCTCGCCAGCCCTTCATACAGACGGGTGTACGGCAGCGGCATCGCGCAAACAACGTTGCTGATGTCCACATGCGACAGCAACGTTTTGTTATCCATCTCCACCAGGAAGCTGCCGTTGCGCCCACGACGCTCAATACGGATCGCCCCGGAAGACTCCAGCGTTTTTAATGCGGCCTGCGTTAACCCCACCGATGAGTGGCATTCGTTAGCCAGTTCATCTATCGTTTTCAAACGATTACCGCATTTTTCACCAAGCAGGTAGCGGGCCAGGGTCGTCAGCACGACCCCCTCTTTTTTGATAAATGTTCGACGCATCATAAATTTTCAGTAAAGTGAATATTTATATATTCATTAAAATGAAGATATCGCGCAATGACGATGTGCGTAAACGGCGAGACGCCTCACAGTTTTTCGTCACGGGTACGCAGAGAGACAAAAAAACCGGGAAATCCCCGGTTTTTTAATGTGTGGTGTCGCATCCGTGTTTACGCCGGGTGGCGGCGTAAACGCCTTATCTGGCCTACGGCGCGGTGCGCATTACGGCTTGGCAACAAAGCCAATCGCTTCGTAGACCGCTTTCAGCGTTTCGGAAGCACGGGCGCTGGCTTTTTCCGCCCCTTCTTTCATCACTTTCTGCAAGAAGGCTTCGTCACTGCGGAAGCGATGATAACGCTCCTGCAACTCGGTCAGCATACCGGAAACGGCTTCAGCCACTTCACCTTTCAGATGACCATACATCTTGCCTTCGAAATGCTGCTCCAGCTCAGGGATGCTCTGGCCGGTTACGGCGGAGAGGATATCCAGCAGGTTAGACACCCCCGCTTTATTCTGGATGTCGTAGCGCACTACCGGCGGCTCGTCGGAATCCGTCACCGCACGTTTGATTTTTTTCACCACCGATTTCGGGTCTTCCAGCAGGCCGATGACGTTGTTACGGTTATCGTCCGACTTGGACATCTTTTTGGTCGGTTCCAGCAGTGACATCACGCGCGCGCCGGATTTTGGAATAAACGGCTCAGGAACGTTAAAGATATCGCCATACAGCGCGTTAAAACGCTGCGCGATGTCGCGGCTCAATTCCAGATGCTGTTTCTGATCTTCACCCACCGGCACCTGATTCGTTTGATACAGCAAAATGTCTGCCGCCATCAGAACCGGGTAATCAAACAGACCGGCGTTGATGTTCTCGGCATAGCGCGCGGATTTGTCTTTGAACTGGGTCATCCGGCTCAGTTCGCCGAAATAGGTGTAGCAGTTCAGCGCCCAGCCCAGCTGCGCGTGCTCCGGCACATGGGACTGAACAAAGATGGTACTTTTCTCAGGATCGATACCACACGCCAGGTAGAGCGCCAGCGTATCCAGCGTCGCTTTACGCAACTGCTGTGCATCCTGACGCACGGTGATCGCATGCTGGTCAACGATGCAGTAAATGCAATGATAGTCATCCTGCATGTTCACCCACTGACGCAGCGCACCCATATAGTTGCCAATGGTCAATTCACCTGAGGGCTGTGCGCCACTAAAAACGATGGGCTTAGTCATTTTTCGATTCCTGATTTTCGCTATGCGGAAGCCCGAGAGCGGGCAGAAGGTCATTAATAGTGTCGTAAATCACATCCGGCTGGCTAAGAGCGATTGATTCGCCATAGTTGTAGCCGTACGTGAGGCCGACCGACGGGCAGCCAGCCGCTTTTGCAGCCTGAATGTCGTTACGCGAATCGCCCACAAAGAGCATCTGTTCAGGCGCGACGCCCATCCGCTTTGCCACCAGCAGCAGCGGATCGGGATGCGGCTTTTTGTTCTGCACATCGTCGCCGCCAATAACCACGCTAAAGTATTTGGCGATATCCAGCGCTTCAAGCAGCGGCGCCACAAACGGCGTCGGCTTATTGGTCACCAGTCCAAGCGGCAGCCCTTTGGCATGCAGCGCGCCCAGCGTATCGGCTACGTGCGGGAACAGGAACGTCCCTTCTTCCGCCACATCGCCATAGTAGCGGTCGAACAGCTTACGCAAAATACGCACCTGCTCCTCGGCGGGGATCTCATCATCAACAGGCGGTTTGCCCATTGTTTTACGTAACGTAGCGCGTTCCTGTCGAGCCCAGGCGAGCGCACGCTCCATCAATACATCCGCGCCGTTACCAATCCAGGTAATTACGCGATCTTCGCCAGCGGTAGGCAGTTCCAGCGCGTATAACGCCATATCTACCGCAGCGGCTAATCCCGGCGCGCTGTCAACCAGCGTGCCGTCGAGGTCAAAGGCGACACCCCGAATATCCTGCAATTTATCCATGACTTACCTTTGCCAGTTCACTGCGCATTTCATCAATGACTTTTTTGTAGTCTGGTTGGTCGAAAATCGCGGAGCCTGCCACAAACATGTCTGCGCCCGCCGCGGCGATTTCGCCGATGTTGTTCACCTTGACGCCGCCGTCCACTTCCAGGCGAATGTCATAACCTGACTCATCAATACGACGGCGCACTTCACGCAGCTTCTCCAGCGTGTGCGGAATAAAAGACTGGCCGCCAAAACCCGGGTTAACGGACATCAGCAGGATCACATCCAGCTTATCCATCACGTAATCCAGATAACTCAGCGGCGTGGCCGGGTTAAACACCAGCCCCGCTTTACAGCCGTTTTCTTTAATCAGCTGCAAGGTACGATCGACATGCTCGGAGGCTTCGGGATGAAACGTAATGATGCTGGCGCCCGCTGCGGCGAAATCCGGCACGATGCGGTCAACCGGCTTCACCATCAAATGCACGTCGATGGGGGCGGTAATACCGTATTTGCGCAGGGATTTCAGCACCATCGGGCCGATGGTCAGGTTCGGCACATAGTGGTTGTCCATGACGTCAAAATGCACGACATCCGCACCAGCAGCCAGCACTTTCGCGGTGTCCTCACCCAGGCGGGCAAAATCAGCCGACAGAATTGAGGGGGCAATCAAATACTGTTTCATCCGCTTCTCCTTGAGAATTATTTTTTCGCAGGCGTTACGACTCCTGGTTGGTACAGAGCCAGCAGTTCGTCCACCTTTTTACGTGTGCCGCCATTGCTGCTTATACTGCGACGCACTTTGACCTGAAAATGTTTCGCCGCTTTGTACCACTCGCGGGTATCGGGCGTGTCATGGTTCGAAATTAACACCGGGATCCGCTTGCTGACCAGCTTTTCTGCCATCTCCGCCAGGCGCGCCTGCTCTTTTGGGCTGAAGCTATTGGTATGATAAGCGGTGAAATTCGCCGTCGCAGAAAGCGGTGCGTAAGGCGGATCGCAATAGACCACAGAATTGCTATCAGCACGATCCATACACTCTTCATACGAAAGGCAATGAAACTCTGCATTCTGCGCTTTTTTGGCAAAATGGTACAACTCCGTCTCCGGGAAGTAGGGCTTTTTGTAACGGCCAAACGGCACGTTAAACTCCCCACGCAAGTTATAGCGGCACAGGCCATTGTAACCATAGCGGTTCAGGTATAAGAACAGGACCGCGCGACGGAACGGCTCCCGGCTCGTATTGAACTCTTCACGGAGTTGATAGTAAACCTCGGCCTGATTCGTCTCAGGCGTAAACAGCTCGCGGGAAGCCCGCACATACTCTTCAGTACGCGACTTCACGATGTTATAGAGGCTGATAAGGTCACTATTAATATCGGCAAGAATATAACGAGAAAAGTCGGTGTTAAGAAACACCGACCCGGCACCCACAAAGGGCTCAACCAGACATTCACCTTTCGGTAAATGCCGTTTGATGTCATCAAGCAGGGGGTATTTCCCCCCTGCCCACTTCAGAAAAGCGCGATTCTTTTTCATGCTGACTAACTAATTACACCTTCTCCGGCTGTGGAGAAAGCTCCGACAGCATCCTGCGCTTTAACATGACTATTACTTCAGATCGGCCTGCACCTGATGCAACGGTTTTGCCCACGGGTTTTTCGCCTGCACATCGGCTGGCAACGTAGACACCGCACGTTTGGCATCATCTTTAGACGCATACACACCCGTTACCAGAACATACCACGGCTGACCGTTACGCGTCGTCTGATACACCACATAGTTTTTCAGGTTTTCTTTCTTCGCCCAACCGTTCAGGTTGTCGTAGTTAGAAGAACTGCTGAGTTGCAGGGTGTAATGGCTGGAAGGCGCAGACTTCAGCGAACCCACGTTACCTGTGCTTTTCGTACCAGCCGCACTGCCGGCTGCCGCTGTGGTTTGCGCTGGCGCTGCGGTTTGTGCAGGCGCAGTGCTGGCGGTGGCTTTCGGCGCGGTCGTTGCCGCTGGCGCGGAAGTTGCTGGCGCTTTCGTCGTCGCGACCGGCGCGGCAGGTTCGCTACGTTTCGTCTGCGTGGTCGGCTTCGGTTCCGCTGGCGTCGCTTTCGCGGTGGTCTGCGGTTTCTTCGGCTCAATCACAACCTGCTTACGTTCCGGGCGCGTAGTGGCCTGACGCTCGCCCGATTGCGTCGTCGCCGTCTGACGCGGCGCATTGCCGTTGCGGATTGGCGCAACGGTGGCAGGTTCCGTCGGCAGCGTGGAGTTCGCCACCACATTGTTAACCTGTTCCTGGCCCTGCGGCTGGGTCAGCGCATTGTTCAGATCGCCCTGAACTTCCACACGCTGCTGGCCTTCGGTCGCGGCAGGCGCCTGACCCTGCGTTGGCGTTGAGGCGATCGGCGGCAGAGAAACATCCTGCTGCGTGTTTCCGGCGGTCTGTTCAGCGTCTGGCGCAGGCTGCGTGGCGCTCGCCTGATCGGTCGCGTTATTGCCGGAAAGATCGATGTTCTTCTCGGCAGACGCCGTTTGATCGCTGGAAGAGGAGGGTGAAGGGGCTTTCAGCGCGGAACCAATACCGATGATCAGCAGCAGCAACACCAGAACGCCGACACCCATCATGATGTATTGACGGGAAGCGGGTTTGCTGGCGGCTTTCTTACGTTTGCGGGGACGACGTTCTACGCGCTCTTCATCCACTGCATCATCGGATTCATAATCGTCTTCGCTGTACTGCTCTTCCTCACGCGCCTTTCGCGCACGCCCTGGACGACGATCGTCCGTATCCAGGTCGACGTCATCGAAATTGATCTGTGGATCATTATCGCGTTCAGAAGATTGACGAGTACGACCAGTACGACGATCGCTGGGATCGGGTTTCAGCTCGTCTTCTGGTTTGAATTCATCCATTTAACACCCCACTCAAAGGTTAATGCTTACGACGTTGCAGTTAACCTGAATTTAAATGACCAATACCGTGCAGTATCAGTCCGACCTTTCTTGTTGTTACGCCTGCTGACAGTCAGCAATAGCGCTGAGAACGATTTCGTGCGGCACTCCGCCGCGTACTTCACTTTTCCCTATCGCCAGCGGGAGCACTAAGCGCATTTCGCCCGCCAGGACTTTCTTATCGCGCAGCATGTGTGGCAAATACGCCTGAGCAGACATCTCACGCGGCCCGTGTACAGGCAGACCTGCGCGCTGGAGCAGCGTAATAATGCGTTGCGTATCCGCAGCGCTAAACTGACCGAGACGCTCTGACGTGCGCGCCGCCATCACCATACCAGCAGCGACGGCTTCACCGTGTAACCAATTGCCATAACCCATTTCAGCTTCAATGGCATGACCAAAGGTATGTCCCAGATTCAGTAAAGCACGTAAGCCCGTTTCGCGCTCGTCTGCTGCGACAACTTCGGCTTTCAGCTCACAACAACGGCGGATACAGTACGCCATTGCCGGACCTTCCAGACGTAATAACGCGTCCAGATTGTCCTCAAGCCAGGTGAAAAATTCACCGTCAAGAATGATGCCGTATTTGATCACTTCCGCCAGACCCGATGCCAGCTCACGCGCAGGAAGCGTTTTCAGACAGTCGAGATCCACCACCACAGAAGCAGGCTGGTAGAACGCGCCGATCATGTTCTTGCCGAGGGGATGGTTTACAGCGGTTTTCCCGCCTACGGAGGAGTCGACCTGCGACAGCAATGTCGTCGGGACCTGGATAAAGCGCACGCCACGCTGATAGCTGGCGGCGGCGAAACCGGTAAGGTCGCCAATCACGCCGCCGCCGAGGGCAACCAGCGTGGTATCGCGACCGTGCGGTTTTTGCAGTAACGCGGTGAAAACCGTATCAAGTACCGTCAGGCTTTTATACTTTTCGCCATCGGGCAGGATAACGCTATCTACGTTAACCCCCGCCTGTTCAAGTACGCTACGGATCTTATCAAGGTAAAGGGGAGCCAGGGTTTCGTTGGTCACCAACATAACCTGATCGCCCGATTTCAGCGGTAAGAATGAAGCTGGTTCGTTAAACAAACCAGCCGCGATGGTGATAGGGTAACTACGTTCCCCGAGAGTAACTGTAATCCTCTCCATGACGCGACATCCACCTTAGTTACTTGTACCCGCTTACCGAGTATGTATTAAGCCAGAATCAGTTGCTTTCCAGCATATGAATAATCTGGTTTGCCACGACCTTAGCGCTCTGATCGTCGGTACGAATGGTCACGTCGGCAATCTCTTCATACAGAGGATTGCGTTCGTTGGCCAACGCTTCCAGAACTTCACGAGGCGGAGCTTCTACCTGCAACAGCGGGCGTTTCTTGTCGCGCTGCGTACGCGCAAGTTGTTTTTCGATTGTCGTTTCAAGATACACCACGACGCCACGCGCGGAGAGACGGTTACGCGTTTCACGTGATTTTACAGAGCCACCGCCGGTTGCCAGCACAATACCCTGTTTTTCCGTCAACTCGTTGATGACTTTTTCTTCGCGATCACGGAAGCCGTCTTCACCTTCTACATCGAAGACCCAGCCCACATCAGCTCCGGTTCGTTTCTCAATCTCTTGATCAGAATCGTAAAATTCCATATTGAGTTGTTGAGCTAACTGGCGCCCAATAGTGCTTTTTCCGGCACCCATAGGCCCAACCAGAAAGATATTGCGTTTCTCTGCCATTTTTTCGGTACTACTAAGACAATTCGTTAATGATAAACCCGCGTCGCAGACACCTTGCGCAGCAGGACATGAACTGAAACCTCATAAGATATTGCGAGAGTCAGACTGAAAATTATCTCAATACTCCAACGGGTTTGGCAACTGAATAAATTACCAAGACATATTGTAGACAACCCCGGAGGCAGCGTCGCCGGATAGCGACGAGAAGAACCAACTCTCAAATCGGTACTCCTTGTATGCTAAATACACCCCCACGTCAAATCCCTGAAACGTGTTCAGTGCAAAAACAGCGCGATTTCAGGCATAAATTATTCTGCCGCAACCAGTCTGGGGGTAATGAACACCACCAGTTCGCGCCGCTCGTTCTCTTTTCCATCATGGCTGAAAAGGGAACCAAGCCAGGGGATATCGCCTAACAGCGGGACGCTATCTTTAGCGGATTTGTTCTTGCGCGAAAAGATGCCGCCCAGCGCCAGCGTTTCGCCGCTTTTAACCTCGACCTGTGTGTCGATCTCCTGCTTATCGATCGCCAGCACTTCGCCATCCGCCTGCTGTAGCACCTGACCGGGAACGTTCTGGCTGATGTGAAGCTTCAGACGAATGCGCCCCTTCGGCAAAACGGTGGGCGTCACCTCCATCCCCAGCACCGCTTCTTTAAACTCCACGGACGTCGCCCCGCTCTCGCCGCTGGAGACCTGATACGGGATTTCGCTCCCCTGCTTAATACTGGCAGGTTGCAGGTGCGAAGCCAGCAGTCGTGGGCTGGCGATAATATCAAGTTGCTGCTTCTGCTCCAGGGCGGAAAGCTCAAGATCCAACAAGCGACCGTTGATGCGCCCGATGTTAAACCCGACGCGAGACGTGGCGGCCGCGACGGACAGATCGCTGGCAAGCGACGTCACCTGCCCTGGCGACCCGGCCTGTTGCGCGTCCGCCAGCGTCCACTTTACCCCCAGCTCACGCAGGCTTTTTTCATTTATGGTGACGATATGCGCCGCCAGTTCAACCTGCTCAACGGGGAGATCCATTTGCGCCGCCCACTTTTCCAGCGCCGCCAGCGCGGCGTTGTTATCCCGAAGCAATAACCGGTTGGTGCGCTTATCTACCGTCATACTGCCTTTGGCGCTCAGCAGCTTTTCTCCCGCTTTTGCCAGTTCGGAGGCATCGGCGTATTGCAGAGAAATACTGCGATCCTCCAGCGGTAAGTTGGCCCGCAGCCTTGTCTGCTCGGCCTCCTGCCGCGCGGCGTTTTCGTTTTGCCAGTGAACCGAGTGAACATGCAGAATATTCCCCTCCTGGCGCAGCACCAGCCCGGCGCTTTTTATGACCGTCTGCACCGCCTGCTTCCACGGCACATCCGTCAGACTCAGCGACAGCGAACCGCTGACGTCAGGCGAGACCACCAGATTCTTCTTCTCCTGCGCGGCAAGCGCCTGCAATACCTGAACAACAGGAACATCATCCACCACCAGCGTCACGTTTTGCGCTTTCCCCGCCTGTACGGCGGGCATCACGGCGATCAACGCTGCGGCTATCCATCGCTTCATTCACTTCTCCTTGTCGTTGCCACCGCCACTGCGATGGTTCACAGCCTTTACCGGTCTCAAGCGTTATGCTGTCTGCCGTCAGTCGGGAAATCGTCCAGCCGTTCTCCAGCACCTGATATTGTTCGACGCGCCGCCACTTCTGCTGGCTGTCTTTGAGAATGCCAGTCAGGCGCTCTCCCTGACTCACCACGCCCTGGTAACGCCACATCGGCAGTTCAGCGATCCGGCATCGGTCCTCCGGCGGTTTGAAGGGGTCGCGCATTCCGGTCAGCATCAGCAGGCAGCTACAGATCAACAGCCAGCGCTTAGTCATCAGTCAGCCGCTCCAGCTGTAGCGTCAACAGCAGCTCCGTCTCCTGCGGAACAAGCGAAAAGCGGTTAATGCGCATGCCACGCTCCGCCAGCCGACTGAACAGTTGCGGAACCGCCTCCCAGGAGGATGCCAGCGCCAGCTCGCCTCCCTGCGCGGAAGGCTGCCAGTGAAGAAGGCGTACCGGAGAGCGCTGAAAATCCAGAGGGGAAAAAGGCACGCGCTTGCTGGCCGACGCTAAACGAGACATATCCATTGATGCGGCGATCTGGCGCAGGCTTCGCCACTGCCGGTCGATAGCCGCCCGCTGTTGCGCCAGCGCCGTTCGTTGCCGCTCCTGTTGCTGCGCGCCCGAAGAAAACGCGCATAAACACGCCAGTAATCCCAGCCCCAGGCTCCAGCCTAACCAGCAGAAGAGGCGGGTTCGCGGCAATAACCCGCACCAGAGATCAAAAAGCGCGGCCATCTGCGAGGCTCCTTTTTAACCGGTAATGAAATTGCCAGCGTCCCTGCGCATCCTGCTGCGTTGCCCCACTCCCGGCTAACGGGAAATCAGGATGACGACGCAGCGCGGTTTCCAGCGTGTTTAACGCGAGAAATGTCGTCGCGTATCCCTCAAGTTCCAGCGTTCCCTGCTGCCAGGATAACCGGGTTAGCCACGCCTGCTCGGGCAACAGCGCCGCCATCCCTTCCAGCACGCTCTGCCAGCGCCGCGTCTGCTCATATTCCGTTTGCCGCTGCAACGCTCGCTGCCACGCGGTCTGCCGCTGCTGTAAGCGGGGTTGGATCGCCAGCAGCGCGGCGGCACGCTCTTTTTCTGCGATCGGCCACTGCGCATCCACCCGCTTTTGCGCCGTGAGCGTAACCTCATGGATGTACGCCAGCGCAATGGTCAGCAGCAGTGAACCGCTGAACATAACGCTCCAGAATCGCAGACATTCGCGCCGCCGGGACTGACGCCAGGGCAAAAAGTTGACCGGATAACTCATCAGCGCGGCGCCCCCATTGCTAATCCCAGCGCGATGGCAAAGGTATGGCCTTCCGGCGGAACGGGAGGCTGGCGAATGGCAACCGCGCACCAGGGTTCGAAGCCGCCCGCGCCGCACACCGTCAGACTTTCCGGCGCAATGGACAACGTCGCGGCAAGACTGTCGGCGCAGGCCACCTCTTGTAGCGGTTTTCGTCCCCACGCATAGCGCGTCGCCCACAGCCACTGTTCTTCGTCACGCCAGGCCAGACACTGCTGGTGCGCCAGCAGATAAGGAATAAAGCGCTGTAATGCGCAGGCATCCGGCGTAATCGCCGTCACCTGCATTTTCAGTTTTTGCGCCAGCGTTAATAAGGTCGTCACCTCCTTGCTTTGGGCGGCGGTCACGTTAAATGCCGGAGTCAGGGTATCTTCGCGATAGTCAAAGCGCAGGGCGTCGGGGGGCATATCCAGCTCACGCGCCATCGCGCCGGTCAGCCACGCCGTTTGTTCACGTTCGCGCAGCGCCATTTCCGGGCGCGGAAAATGCTTTTGCAGCGTCCGGCTGGCAGGGAAAGAGAGATAAATATGATGCCGGTGAGGAAGCGAACGACGCCACGGAAGCAGCGCATCGACGAGCTGTTCAGGCTCGCGAAGATGCCCGTCAACGAAGGTACGTTCCGCCAGCGGCACCCGCCACCAGCGTTGTAAAGACCAGCCTGACGCGCCGCGAACCACGGCGACAGCCAGCGCCTCATGCTGCTGAATATGAAGGCCAATTTGCCAGAACCTGAAAGCCATTGCTTATGATCTCCTTATCAATGGTCGCTCTTACGGGTATATCAATGCGTCTGGCTTGCCTTTATACTACCGCGCGTTTGTTTATAAACTGCCCAAATGACACTAAATGGGAAATCTCCAGTGAAGTTCGTAAAGTATTTATTGATCCTTGCAGTATGTTGCATCCTGCTGGGAGCAGGCTCGATTTATGGCCTCTACCGCTATATCGAGCCGCAACTACCTGACGTCGCGACCTTAAAAGACGTGCGTTTGCAGATTCCGATGCAGGTTTACAGCGCGGATGGCGAGCTGATCGCGCAGTATGGCGAGAAACGTCGTATCCCGGTCACGCTTGACCAGATGCCGCCGGAAATGGTTAAAGCCTTTATCGCTACGGAAGACAGCCGCTTTTACGAGCATCATGGCGTCGATCCGGTAGGGATCTTCCGTGCGGCCAGCGTCGCGCTGTTCTCAGGCCATGCCTCACAGGGGGCAAGTACCATCACCCAGCAGTTGGCGAGAAACTTCTTCCTGAGCCCGGAACGCACGCTGATGCGTAAAATTAAGGAAGCGTTCCTGGCAATCCGCATTGAGCAGATGCTGAGCAAAGATGAGATCCTCGAACTTTACCTGAACAAGATCTACCTCGGCTACCGTGCCTACGGCGTCGGCGCGGCGGCGCAGGTCTATTTCGGTAAGACGGTCGATCAGCTCACCCTGAGCGAAATGGCGGTGATTGCCGGTCTGCCGAAAGCCCCTTCCACATTTAACCCGCTCTACTCGATGGATCGGGCGACGGCGCGTCGTAACGTGGTGCTGTCTCGTATGTTGAGCGAAGGCTACATCACCCAGGCGCAGTACGATCAGGCGCGCGGCGAAGCGATTGACGCCAATTACCATGCGCCGGAAATCGCGTTCTCAGCGCCGTATCTGTCGGAAATGGTGCGCCAGGAAATGTACAGCCGTTATGGCGAAAGCGCCTATGAAGACGGGTATCGCATCTACACCACAATCACCCGCAAAGTTCAGCAGGCGGCACAGCAAGCCGTGCGTAACAACGTGCTGGACTACGACATGCGCCACGGCTATCGCGGCCCGTCGAACGTGCTGTGGAAAGTAGGCGAAACCGCCTGGGACAACAAAAAAATCACCGACACGCTGAAAGCCCTGCCAACCTACGGGCCGTTGCTGCCTGCCGTCATTACCGGCGCGAATCCGCAGGAAGCCACCGCGATGCTCGCGGATGGCACCTCCGTGTCGCTGCGGATGGAAGGCGTACGCTGGGCGCGCCCTTACCGTTCGGATACCCAACAGGGCCCGACGCCGCGTAAAGTGACTGACGCCGTACAGACAGGCCAACAAATCTGGGTTCGCCAGATGGGTGATGCCTGGTGGCTGGCGCAAGTCCCGGATGTGAACTCGGCGCTGGTTTCCATCAACCCGCAAAACGGCGCGGTTCTGGCGCTGGTCGGCGGTTTTGACTTCAACCAGAGTAAATTCAACCGCGCCACGCAGGCGCTGCGTCAGGTCGGGTCGAACATCAAACCGTTCCTCTATACCGCCGCGATGGATAAAGGTCTGACGCTGGCGAGTATGCTGAACGACGTGCCGATTTCCCGCTGGGACGCAGGCGCCGGTTCCGACTGGCGGCCAAAAAACTCCCCGCCGCAGTATGCCGGGCCAATCCGCTTACGTCAGGGTCTGGGTCAGTCGAAAAACGTGGTGATGGTGCGGGCGATGCGCGCGATGGGCGTGGATTACGCCGCAGAATATCTGCAACGCTTCGGTTTCCCGGCGCAGAACATCGTGCATACCGAATCGCTGGCGCTGGGCTCCGCGTCTTTCACCCCAATGCAGGTGGCGCGCGGTTATGCGGTAATGTCTAACGGCGGCTTCCTGGTAGATCCGTATTTCATCAGCAAGATAGAGACCGACCAGGGCGGCGTGATCTTCGAAGCGAAGCCGAAAATCGCCTGCCCGGATTGCGATATCCCGGTCATTTACGGTGATACCCAGAAATCCAACGTGCTGGAAAACAATAACGTTGAAGATGTCGCCATCTCTCAGGAGCAGCAAAACGCCACCGTGCCAATGCCAAAACTGGAGCAGGCTAACCAGGCGTTAGTGGCGCAAAGCGGAATGCAGGAATATGCTCCGCATGTGATCAACACGCCGCTGGCCTTCCTGATTAAGAGCGCGCTGAACAGCAACATCTTCGGCGAACCCGGCTGGATGGGCACCGGCTGGCGCGCGGGTCGCGACCTGCAACGTCATGATATCGGCGGAAAAACCGGGACAACCAACAGCTCGAAAGATGCCTGGTTCTCCGGTTACGGCCCGGGCGTGGTGACTTCCGTGTGGATCGGCTTTGACGATCACCGTCGCGATCTGGGGCGCACTACCGCGTCCGGGGCGATCAAAGACCAGATTTCTGGTTACGAAGGCGGCGCGAAAAGTGCGCAACCCGCATGGGATGCTTACATGAAAGCCGTGCTGGAAGGGGTTCCTGAAGAGCCGCTGACGCCGCCTCCGGGCATCGTGACGATCAATATCGACAGAAGCACCGGGCAACTGGCAAACGGCGGTAACAGCCGCGCGGAATACTTTATCGAAGGCACTCAGCCAACGCAGCAGGCAGTGCATGAGGTGGGCACCACCATTATCGATAACGGTGAGACACACGAACTGTTTTGATCTTTTGCCGGATGGCGACGCCTGAGACGTCTTATCCGGCCTACGTTTTGTTGTAGGCCAGGTAAAACGTCAGCCGCCATCCGGCAATATAAATTACAACCGCCCCTGCCCCTTCAGCCACTCACGGACCAGGAACAGCGCGCTGACGTTTCGCGCTTCACTGAAATCCGGTTCTTCCAGCAGATCCATTAAATGCGTCAGCGGCCAGCGCACCTGCGGCAGCGGTTCCGGCTCGTCGCCTTCCAGTGATTCAGGATAGAGGTCTTCCGCTATCACAATGTTCATTTTGCTGGAAAAATAGGACGGCGCCATACTGAGCTTTTTGAGGAACGTCAGATCGTTCGCGCCAAACCCAACTTCTTCTTTCAGTTCCCGGTTCGCCGCTTCAAAAACGGTTTCGCCAGGGTCGATCAACCCTTTGGAGAACCCCAGCTCATAAGACTCCGTGCCCACGGCATATTCACGGATCAGAATCAGGTGATCGTCTACGATCGGCACAATCATTACCGCTTCACGAGTGGACGGACGCATACGCTCATAGACGCGGCGCACGCCGTTGCTGAATTCGAGATCCACACTTTCGACGTTAAACAGCCGGGATTTCGCGACAGTTTCAACTTTCAAAATGGTGGGTTTTTGTAATGATTTGCTCATCGTGAGAATCTATGCAGTGAAATCTGGTGCCATTGTGCGATATACAGCACGGTTTCGGCAATGTGAATTGCCGTTTATTTACATTTATGTAACGTAGTAAAAATTAATTCCCATTTAAAATTAAAAGTCAATAGGTTGAAATAACTCCAGGAATTTGCTGATATTCCGCTTTTGGTGTGTTTGCTATGATCCGCGTTCACTGGGATGCGCGTAAAAATGCTCAAGTTCAACTCCACGCTTGCCGATAGCCAACCACAGCATCACATTTATTCGACAGGGTGCGACTGACCACGCCTGACAGACTTAGTAAGATGGGGAAAGCATGAGCACCATTTTGATTTTCTTAGCTGCTTTGCTGGCCTGCTCTCTACTGGCAGGATGGCTACTCAGAGTAAGAGCCAGGCGGCAGAATCTGCCCTGGATCAGCGCCTTTTCAGACGCCGCGACGCGCAAGCTAACGCCGGAAGAGCGCAGTGCGGTTGAAAACTATCTCGACAACCTCAGTCAGATTCAGCAGGTGCCGGGGCCGACAGGCGCCAGCACCGCTCCCGTGTCGTTAACGCTGAATGCCCAGAGTAATAACGTCATTATTCTGACCCATTCCATTACGCGTTACGGCATTACGACCGACGATCCCAATAAATGGCGATATTACCTTGATTCCGTTGAGGTTCATTTGCCGCCGTTCTGGGAACAGTACATCAATGACGAAAATAACGTTGAGCTGATCCATACCGATACGCTTCCTTTGGTCATCTCGCTTAACGGCCACACGTTGCAGGAGTACATGCAGGAGACGCGCGGCTATGCGCTACAGCATACCTCCTCCACCCAGGCGTCGATTCGTGGCGAAGAGAGCGAGCAAATTGAACTGCTGAACATTCGTCAGGAAACTCACGAAGAGTATGCGCTCAGCCGCCCCGCGGGGCTGCGCGAAGCATCGCTGATTGTGGCCTCATTCCTGCTGTTCTTCTGTTGCTTAATTACGCCGGATGTCTTCGTGCCGTGGATTGCGGGTGGCGCAATTCTGCTGCTCGCCGCAGGTCTCTGGGGGCTGTTCGCTCCGCCATCTAAAACCTCGCTGCGGGAGATTCACTGCCTGCGGGGAACCCCGCGTCGCTGGGGGCTGTTTGGCGAAAACGATCAGGAGCAGATCAACAATATTTCGCTGGGGATTATTGACCTGATTTACCCTGCCCACTGGCAACCCTATATCGCACAGGATCTCGGGCAGCAAACGGATATTGATATCTATCTGGATCGCCACGTCGCGCGGCAAGGGCGTTTTCTCTCCCTGCATGACGAGGTGAAAAATTTCCCGTTGCAACACTGGCTGCGTAGCGCCGTTATTGCGGGCGGATCGCTGCTGGTGCTGTTTATGCTGCTCTTTTGGATCCCGCTGGATATGCCGTTCAAATTCACTTTGTCGTGGATGAAAGGCGCGCAAACCATTGAGGCCACCAGCGTTAAACAGCTCCACGACGCCGGAGTTCGCGTGGGCGATACGCTGCATCTGAGCGGCAAAGGCATGTGTAATATCCATCAGTCTGGCAGCTGGACTGCGCAGCCGAACTCCCCTTTTATGCCGTTTGATTGCTCGCAAATCATCTGGAACGACGCGCGGACGCTGCCGCTGCCCGAGTCCGATCTCGTCAACAAAGCCACGGCGCTGACCCAGGCCATCAACCGCCAGCTGCACCCGAAGCCGGAAGATGACTCCCGCGTTAGCGCGTCGCTACGTTCGGCGATTCAAAAGTCCGGGATGGTATTGCTGGATGATTTCGGCGACATCGTATTAAAGACCGCCGATCTGTGCGCCGCCGAAGACGAATGCGTGCGCCTGAAAAACGCGCTGGTGAACCTCGGCAACAGCAAAAACTGGGCCGCGCTGGTCAAACGCGCGAATGCGGGCAAACTTGACGGCGTGAACGTTCTGCTGCGCCCTGTCAGCGCGGAGTCGCTCGATAACCTGGTGACGACCTCAACCGCGCCGTTTATCTCCCGTGAAACCGCGCGCGCCGCACAGGCGCTTAACAGCCCCGCGCCGGGCGGCTTCCTGATTATCAGCGATGAAGGCAGCGATCTGGTTGATCAGCCGTGGCCGTCGATGTCCCTGTACGATTACCCCGCGCAGGAACAGTGGGGCGCATTCCAGCGCCTGGCGCAGATGTTAATGCAAACGCCGTTTAGCGCCGAAGGGATCGTCACCCGTGTCTACACCGACGCCAACGGCACGCAGCACATCGGCCTGCACCGCATCCCGGATCGTTCCGGTTTATGGCGCTACCTTGGCACGACGTTGCTGATGCTCACCATGCTGGGCTGCGCCGCTTACAACGGCATTCAGGCGTTCAGACGTTATCAGCGTAACCGCACCCGTATGGCGGAAATTCAGGAATATTATGAAAACTGCCTGAATCCAAAGCTGATCGCCTCCCCGGAAAGCCTCATCTGACAGCTCACGGTATGCTACCCTGTAGCGCATATCCGGCAAAAGCCGCCAGGGTTTGGCGGCAATCTCATCTGGAGAATTCCCATGCATATTGATATTGCCTGGCAGGACGTCGATACCGTTTTGCTGGACATGGACGGCACGCTGCTCGATCTGGCATTCGATAACTATTTCTGGCAGAAACTGGTGCCGGAAACCTATGGCGCACAGCAGGGAATCACTGCACAGGAAGCCCAGGACTATATTCGCCAGCAGTATCATGCCGTGCAGCATACGCTAAACTGGTACTGTCTTGATTACTGGAGCGAGCGGCTGGGTCTGGACATTTGCGCCATGACGACGGCACAGGGGCCGCGCGCCGTGCTGCGCGAAGATACCGTGCCGTTTCTGGATGCGTTAAAAGCCCGCGGTAAACGCCGCATTCTGCTGACCAACGCGCACCCGCATAACCTGGCGGTGAAGCTGGAACATACCGGTCTGGCATCACACCTTGATTTATTACTTTCCACCCACACATTTGGTTATCCCAAAGAGGATCAGCGGTTATGGCACGCAGTGGCTGAAGAAACGGGAATAAGCGCAGAGAAAACGCTGTTTATCGACGACAGCGAACCGATTCTCGACGCCGCCGCCCAATTCGGCATTCGTTACTGCCTCGGCGTGACCAATCCCGACTCCGGCATTGCAGAAAAGCAGTATGCACGCCATCCGTCGTTGAATGATTACCGCCGACTGATCCCCTCACTGATGTGAAGGAGACGCCATGAAAGAAAAGCCCTCTATTGAGGTCCGACTGGATAAATGGCTGTGGGCCGCACGCTTTTATAAAACCCGTGCATTGGCCCGCGAAATGGTTGAAGGCGGTAAGGTGCACTATAACGGGCAGCGCAGCAAGCCGGGCAAGATTGTCGAGCTGAATGCGACGCTGACCCTGCGCCAGGGCAACGACGAGCGGACGGTAATCATTAAAGGCATTACCGAGCAGCGCCGTCCGGCGAGCGAAGCCGTTACGCTGTATGAAGAAACAGCGGAGAGCGTGGAAAAACGCGAAAAAATGGCGCAGGCACGCAAACTTAACGCATTAACCATGCCGCACCCGGACAGGCGACCGGATAAAAAAGAGCGCCGCGACCTGTTACGATTTAAACACGGCGACAGTGAGTGACTGTCACCCGCAAGAGAGATGATTATGCCGCAACATGACCAATTACATCGTTATCTGTTTGAAAACTTTGCCGTGCGCGGCGAACTGGTGACCGTATCGGAAACCCTGCAACAGATCCTCGAAAACCACGCCTATCCGCAGCCGGTAAAAACCGTGCTGGCCGAGCTGCTGGTCGCCACCAGCCTGCTGACCGCCACGCTGAAATTTGCCGGTGACATTACCGTGCAGCTACAGGGCGACGGCCCGCTGAGCCTGGCGGTGATCAACGGCAATAACAACCAGCAGATGCGCGGCGTCGCTCGCGTACAGGGCGAAGTGCCGGAAAACGCGGATCTGAAAACGCTGGTGGGCAACGGCTATCTGGTGATCACCATTACACCGGAAGAAGGCGAGCGTTATCAGGGCGTGGTCGGTCTGGAAGGCGACACGCTGGCGGCGTGCCTGGAAGATTACTTCCTGCGTTCCGAACAGCTGCCGACACGCCTGTTCATCCGCACTGGCGAGGTGGAAGGCAAACCGGCGGTGGGCGGAATGCTGCTACAGGTAATGCCCGCGCAGAACGCGCAGGCAGACGACTTCGATCACCTGGCGACGCTGACCGGAACCATCAAAACCGAAGAGTTGCTGACCCTTCCGGCTAACGATGTGTTGTGGCGTTTGTACCATGAAGAAGAAGTCACGCTCTACGACCCGCAGGACGTTGAGTTCAAGTGTACCTGTTCTCGTGAACGCTGTGCGGGCGCGCTGAAAACGCTGCCGGATGAAGAAGTGGACAGCATCCTGGCGGAAGAAGGCGAGATCGATATGCACTGCGATTACTGCGGCAGCCACTATCTGTTCAACGCGATGGACATTGCGGAAATCCGCAACAACGCCTCCCCTGCCGACCCGCAGGTGCATTAATCACTAGTAAAAAGCCTGATGGCGAATCGCTCATCAGGCTTACTCATTTACAGGTCAGATAAGACGCATCCGCGTCGTCATCCGGCCTGCCCCGCAAAATTCCGCACTTTTTGTTCATTTTTTCCTTCGTGGTGAATCGATATTTTATATGTAAGGGTTTCGTAAATTTCTTACATGAATGCGATTACACTCACAACATTCCCGCAGAATACACTCATTTTTAACGTTTTAAGAACATTTTCCACAACAAAAAAGGGTTCTCTGCCATAATAAGCACCGCTTCGTGACAGGAGTCACAGCGTTTTCGGTCAATCGTGATTTTGTCCAGATACGTAAATCTATGAGCCTCGTCGCGGTTAACAAACCCTAAAAAACCCTACAATTTCAGGTAATACATATTGGCTAAGGAGTAGTGACATGCGCGTTAACAGCTTAACCCCGCAAGATCTCAAGGCTTATGGTATCAATGACGTTCAGGATATCGTTTACAACCCCAGCTACGACCTGCTGTACCAGGAGGAACTCGATCCTACTCTGGAAGGTTACGAGCGCGGCGTATTAACGAATCTGGGCGCCGTTGCCGTTGATACTGGTATCTTTACCGGACGTTCGCCGAAGGATAAATACATTGTCCGTGACGACACCACGCGTGACACGCTCTGGTGGTCCGACAAAGGCAAAGGCAAGAACGACAACAAACCGCTGTCCCAGGAAACCTGGCAGCACCTGAAAGGGCTGGTAACTCAGCAACTCTCCGGCAAACGCCTGTTCATCGTTGACGCCTTCTGCGGCGCTAACGCGGATACCCGTCTCTCCGTTCGCTTCATCACGGAAGTCGCCTGGCAGGCGCATTTTGTCAAAAACATGTTCATCCGTCCTGCGGACGAAGAACTGGTGGATTTCAAACCAGATTTTATCGTGATGAACGGCGCGAAATGCACCAACCCGCAGTGGAAGGAACAGGGGCTGAACTCTGAAAACTTCGTGGCCTTCAACCTGACTGAACGCATTCAGTTAATTGGCGGCACCTGGTACGGCGGCGAAATGAAAAAAGGGATGTTCTCCGTCATGAACTACCTGCTGCCGCTGAAAGGCATTGCTTCCATGCACTGCTCCGCCAACGTGGGTGAGAAAGGCGACGTCGCGGTCTTCTTCGGGCTTTCCGGCACCGGGAAAACCACCCTCTCCACCGACCCGAAACGCCGTCTGATCGGCGATGACGAACACGGCTGGGATGACGATGGCGTGTTTAACTTTGAAGGCGGCTGCTACGCGAAAACCATCAAGCTGTCTAAAGAAGCCGAACCGGAAATCTACAACGCTATCCGTCGCGATGCGCTGCTGGAAAACGTCACCGTTCGCGAAGATGGCTCCATCGATTTCGACGATGGTTCCAAAACCGAGAACACCCGCGTCTCCTACCCGATTTATCACATCGATAACATCGTTAAGCCGGTATCAAAAGCGGGCCATGCAACCAAAGTCATCTTCCTGACTGCCGACGCTTTCGGCGTGCTGCCGCCGGTTTCTCGCCTGACGGCTGACCAGACGCAGTACCACTTCCTGTCTGGCTTTACCGCTAAACTGGCTGGTACTGAGCGCGGCGTTACCGAACCGACGCCAACCTTCTCTGCCTGCTTCGGCGCGGCGTTCCTGTCGCTGCACCCGACGCAGTACGCTGAAGTGCTGGTCAAACGCATGCAGGCATCCGGCGCGCAGGCGTATCTGGTAAACACCGGCTGGAACGGCACGGGCAAACGTATCTCCATCAAAGATACGCGCGCGATTATCGACGCCATCCTGAACGGCTCTCTGGATAATGCGGAAACCTTTAATCTGCCGATGTTTGACCTGGCGATCCCGACCGAGCTGCCGGGCGTAGAGACACGTATTCTTGACCCGCGTAACACCTACGCGTCACCGGAACAGTGGCAGGAAAAAGCCACCGCGCTGGCGAAACTGTTTGTCGAGAATTTCGAGAAATACACCGATACCCCAGCCGGTGAAGCGCTGGTCAGCGCCGGGCCGAAGCTGTAAAAAAACACGCCGGATGGCGGCTGCGCCTTATCCGGCCTACGGAGCACACGTTGTTGTAGGCCCGGTAAGCGTAGCACCACCGGGCGCAATGCCGGATGGCGGCTGCGCCTTATCCGACCTACGGAGCACACATTGTTGTAGGCCCGGTAAGCGTAGCGCCACCGGGCGCAATGCCGGATGGCGGCTGCGCCTTATCCGGCCTACGAAGCATACGTTGT
Organism: Citrobacter sp. CK189; assembly: GCF_030333505.1. NCBI lineage: Bacteria > Pseudomonadati > Pseudomonadota > Gammaproteobacteria > Enterobacterales > Enterobacteriaceae > Citrobacter > Citrobacter sp. CK189. The sequence continues at coordinate 71,948 of NZ_JAOWFV010000037.1, forward strand.
TGTAGGCCTGGTAAGCGTAGCGCCACCGGGCGCTGAGAAACAAAAAGGGAGGCATTTCGCCTCCCTTTTCTTATGCGTCTTTCGTCGAACCCGGCACGCGAGCGACCGGAATCGGCAGCCAGGCGCGAATAGAAAGCCCACCGCGCTCACTGGAGCCAATCTCCAGCATACCGTTATGGTTATCCACAATACGCTGCACAATCGCCAGCCCCAACCCGGTGCCGCTGGTGCTGCGCGCGCTGTCGCCACGTACAAACGGCTGGAACAGGTGCTTACGCTGTTCCGGCTTAATGCCCGGCCCATCGTCCTCAACCTGGAACCAGGCGCGATGCGGTTCCGTACCGCTGCTGACCTTGATCCAGCCATTGCCATAACGGGCGGCATTGACCACCATATTGGCGATCGCGCGTTTAATCGACAACGGATGCATTTTCACCTGAATACTGCCCGGTTGCAGCGCAGTATCAATTTCCCGCTCGTAGCCGCTTTCCGCCGCAATAACCTCACCCAACACGGCATTCAGATCGGCCATCTCCATCGGCATTTCCTGACCGGTACGCAGGTAATCGATGAATTGTTCGATAATGGCGTTGCACTCTTCGATGTCCTTATTAATGGACTCCGCGAGATAGCCGTCCTCTTCACCCATCATTTCGGTAGCCAGGCGGATACGCGTCAACGGTGTGCGCAAATCATGGCTCACGCCCGCCATCAGCAAGGTACGGTCATCAGCCAGTTGCTTCACGCCTGCTGCCATATGGTTGAAGGCGCGGGTCACAGAGCGCACCTCCGACGCGCCATACTCGCGCAGCGGCGGCGGAATCATGCCTTTCCCCACCTGCAACGCAGCATGTTCAAGATCGACCAGCGGTCGGTTCTGGATACGAATAAACAACCATGCGCCGCCTATCGCCAGCAGCATAATCGCCAGCGTATAGCGGAACAGCGGGGAGAAATCGCCCTGATGGATTTCCGTCAGCGGCACGCGCACCCAGATATTGGGCGACAGCCAGGTTTTCAGCCAGACCACCGGCGAGCTTTTGTTGACCTCAACGCGCACTTCCGTCGGGCCGCCCAGCTGCTGCGCCATCTGATGGCTTAAGAATTCATAGTGTTGCGCCCAACGCAGCCCGGCCTCTTCGGCAGCCTCGTTGGAATAGAGAGAAATCCCCAGCTCACGATAGATTTCCCGGCGGAACGCAGGCGGCACCACCAGTTGCGTGCCGTCCTCCAGTTGCAGCTTATCGGTCATCAGCATACGAACTTCGTAGGCCAGAACCTTATTAAACTGCTGGAGGCTCGGCAGAATCGCAAAGTTCAGCACCACCAGATAAGTCGTCACCAGGCTGACGAACAGCAAGGTGACGATGAGCAGTAGCGTGCGGGCAAATGAACTTCGCGGAGAGAAGCGCATTCGCCTCATGCTTTAGAACCGTCCGGTACAAAGACGTAGCCCAGGCCCCAGACGGTCTGAATGTAACGCGGATGCGCCGGATCTTCTTCCACCATGCGGCGCAGACGGGAGATCTGCACATCGATGGAGCGTTCCATCGCAGAGTATTCACGACCGCGCGCCAGGTTCATCAGCTTATCGCGGGAGAGCGGTTCGCGCGGGTGGCTGACCAGCGCTTTCAGTACCGCAAATTCACCGCTGGTGAGCGGCATCGGTTCGTCTTCGCGGAACATTTCGCGGGTGCCGAGGTTCAGCTTGAACTTACCGAAGGCGATTACCGCTTCTTCCTGCGAAGGCGCGCCCGGCAGTTCGTTCGCCTGACGGCGCAGCACAGCGCGAATACGCGCCAGCAGTTCACGCGGGTTGAACGGCTTCGGAATGTAGTCGTCGGCACCGATCTCCAGACCCACAATGCGGTCCACTTCTTCGCCCTTCGCCGTCACCATGATGATCGGCATAGGGTTGCTCTGGCTGCGCAGACGGCGGCAAATTGACAGGCCGTCTTCGCCAGGCAGCATGAGGTCCAGTACCATAAGGTGGAAGGACTCACGGGTCAGCAGACGATCCATTTGCTCGGCGTTTGCCACGCTTCGAACCTGGAAGCCCTGCTCGGTCAGATAACGTTCCAGTAGCGCGCGCAGGCGCATATCGTCATCCACCACCAGAATCTTATAATTCTCTTGCATTGTTTTACTCCCAAAGGTTCGCAACAATTGAATGTGTGTATTCTTAAAAAAGCTTACGTTCGTCACCAGCGAATTCTGGTATAAATTCCAGGCTAAATTGTTACAAAGCATATTTAACAGCAGCTTAAGTATACAATTAATCTTGCGACACATTATTTATTCTGCTGCGGCGATCACGTAATACGTATTGTGCGCATCGCCAAATAGTCAAAGGTAAATCAACGAGATGAAAACGCCCCTGATTACCCGGGAAGGGTACGAAAAACTCAAACACGAGCTGAATTATCTCTGGCGGGAAGAGCGCCCGGAAGTCACCAAAAAAGTGACCTGGGCTGCGAGTCTTGGGGACCGCAGCGAAAATGCCGACTATCAGTATAATAAAAAGCGCCTGCGTGAGATCGACCGTCGTGTTCGTTATCTGACCAAATGCATGGAAAACCTGAAAATCGTCGATTATTCCCCGCAGCAGGAAGGCAAAGTGTTCTTCGGCGCGTGGGTGGAGATCGAAAACGATGAGGGCGATATCCGCCGCTTTCGCATCGTCGGCTACGATGAAATTTTCGGTCGTAAGGATTACATCTCCATCGACTCGCCTATGGCGCGGGCGTTGCTGAAAAAAGAAGTGGGCGATCTCGCGGTAGTACACACACCCGCCGGCGAGGCCAGCTGGTACGTTAATGAGATCGAATACGTAAAATAGCGCCGGAACAATCCGAAGCCCCCGCTGATGACTGGCAATTTTGCCAGTCAATCCGTATAACTATCCCCTGATTTTTTACTCAGATGAAACTAAATCCATGATGAATGATTCTTTCTGCCGCATTATCGCGGGTGAAATTCAGGCACGCGCCGAACAGGTAGACGCTGCCGTTCGCCTGCTTGACGAAGGGAACACCGTGCCGTTTATCGCACGTTATCGTAAGGAGATCACCGGTGGGCTGGATGACACGCAGTTGCGTAATCTGGAGACCCGTCTGGGATATCTGCGTGAACTGGAAGACAGACGTCAGGCCATTCTCAAGTCTATTTCCGAGCAAGGCAAGCTGACCGATGAGCTGGCTAACGCCATCAACGGCACGTTAAGTAAGACCGAACTCGAAGACCTCTACCTGCCCTACAAACCCAAGCGTCGCACGCGCGGGCAAATCGCCATCGAAGCCGGACTTGAACCGCTGGCTGACCTGCTGTGGACAGATCCCTCCCACACCCCGGAAACGGAAGCGGCAAAATACATCGACGCTGACAACGGCGTGGCGGATGCCAAAGCAGCCCTTGATGGCGCACGTTATATCCTGATGGAGCGTTTTGCCGAAGACGCGGCGCTGCTGGCGAAAGTGCGCGATTATCTGTGGAAGAACGCCCACCTGGTCGCGACCGTCGTGAGCGGCAAAGAGGAGGAAGGGGCGAAATTCCGTGATTATTTCGATCATCACGAACCGATCGCCACCGTCCCTTCACACCGTGCGCTGGCGATGTTCCGTGGCCGCAACGAAGGCGTGCTGCAACTGTCGCTGAATGCCGACCCGCAATTCGATGAGCCGCCCAAAGAGAGCCACTGCGAGCAGATCATCCAGGATCACCTCGGCCTGCGTCTGAACAACGCCCCGGCGGATAGCTGGCGCAAAGGCGTGGTGAGCTGGACATGGCGTATCAAAGTCCTGATGCATCTCGAAACCGAACTGATGGGCACCGTGCGTGAACGCGCGGAAGATGAAGCCATTAACGTCTTTGCCCGCAACCTCCACGATCTGCTGATGGCGGCGCCTGCTGGCCTGCGCGCGACTATGGGTCTCGATCCGGGTCTGCGTACCGGCGTGAAGGTTGCCGTAGTGGACGGCACCGGTAAACTGGTCGCCACCGACACCATTTATCCACATACCGGTCAGGCGGCTAAAGCTGCGGTGGCGGTTGCCGCGCTGTGCGAAAAACACAACGTTGAGCTGGTGGCGATTGGTAACGGCACGGCATCGCGCGAAACCGAGCGCTTCTTCCTCGACGTGCAGAAACAGTTCCCGAAAGTGACGGCGCAGAAAGTGATCGTCAGCGAAGCCGGAGCATCGGTGTATTCCGCTTCCGAGCTGGCGGCGCTGGAGTTCCCGGATCTGGACGTTTCGCTGCGCGGCGCGGTCTCTATCGCCCGTCGTCTGCAAGACCCGCTGGCGGAGCTGGTGAAAATCGATCCGAAATCCATCGGCGTCGGCCAGTATCAGCACGACGTCAGCCAGACCCAGCTTGCCCGTAAGCTGGATGCCGTTGTGGAAGACTGCGTAAACGCCGTCGGCGTCGATCTCAATACCGCGTCCGTACCGTTGCTGACCCGCGTGGCAGGCTTAACGCGCATGATGGCGCAGAATATCGTCGCCTGGCGTGATGAAAACGGTCAGTTCCAGAACCGCCAGCAGTTGCTGAAAGTGAGCCGTCTGGGGCCGAAAGCCTTTGAACAGTGCGCGGGCTTCCTGCGCATCAACCACGGCGATAACCCGCTGGATGCCTCTACCGTTCACCCGGAAGCCTACCCGGTGGTCGAGCGTATTCTTGCCGCCACCCAACAGGCGCTGAAAGCGCTGATGGGAAACAGCAGCGAGCTACGCAATTTGAAAGCGGTGGATTTCACCGACGACAAATTCGGCGTGCCAACCGTTACCGACATCATCAAAGAGCTGGAAAAACCGGGCCGCGACCCGCGTCCAGAGTTCAAAACCGCGCAGTTTGCTGATGGCGTAGAAACCATGAACGACCTGCAACCGGGCATGATTCTGGAAGGCGCCGTAACCAACGTCACCAACTTTGGCGCGTTTGTGGATATCGGCGTACATCAGGACGGTCTGGTGCACATCTCTTCCCTGTCGAATAAGTTCGTCGAAGATCCACACACCGTGGTGAAAGCGGGCGACATCGTGAAGGTGAAAGTGCTGGAGGTTGACCTGCAACGTAAGCGCATCGCGCTGACTATGCGTCTGGACGAGCAGCCGGGTGAAACCAACGCCCGTCGCGGCGGCGGCAACGATCGCGCCCAGGGCAACCGCCCGGCGGCAAAAGCGGCGAAGCCGCGTGGTCGTGATGCGCAGCCTGCGGGCAACAGCGCCATGATGGACGCGCTGGCGGCCGCAATGGGTAAAAAACGCTAATCAAGCCTTATGCTTGTAGGCCGGATGAGGTATCTATACCGCCATCCGGCCGTTATATTTGAAATTAACAATTAAATCTTACGAATTAAATTGCTTAATTCATTACCCGCCTGTTGCCAGCACTGGTAATTATCAATTCATTAACAGATGAAACCTTAATTAAACATTAGCAACGCTGAATAATGTTTAAATCAACACGTTCTTTTTAAGACGAATAAATGTTGAGCCATGTCAAAACTGACTCAATTTATTATCCATTTCTACATTCCGTCACATTTTAATCATTGATGATAAAAACCATTCTCATTATCATTGTCTTGTTGATTATTTAATCTTTCTTTCGTTGGCTAATCATCTGGTCTTATGCCGCCTTCTGAGCGCGCATGAGGTATACGTCCAGTTAGCGAGAAACAAGTAGGCCCCCTATGCAATTCATTCCAGACACGGCGTGGAAAATTACCGGCTTTTCCCATGAAATCAGCCCGGCATACCGTCAGAAACTGCTTTCACTCGGCATGTTGCCAGGTTCTTCATTTAACGTAGTGCGCGTCGCCCCATTAGGCGATCCTATTCATATCGAAACTCGCCGCGTGAGCCTGGTATTACGTAAGAAAGATCTGGCGTTATTAGAAGTGGAAGCGGTTTCCTGTTAATTCGGTGAGTCTATAAAAATGAAAAAATTAACCATTGGTTTAATTGGTAATCCAAATTCCGGCAAGACAACATTATTTAACCAGCTCACCGGCGCGCGTCAGCGTGTGGGGAACTGGGCGGGTGTTACCGTTGAACGCAAAGAAGGTCAGTTCGCAACAACCGACCATCAGGTCACGCTGGTCGATTTACCCGGCACCTATTCACTGACCACCATTTCGTCACAAACCTCCCTCGATGAACAAATCGCCTGCCATTACATTCTGAGCGGCGACGCAGACCTGCTGATCAACGTGGTGGATGCCTCTAACCTTGAGCGCAACCTCTACCTGACGCTGCAACTGCTTGAGCTGGGCATTCCCTGCATTGTGGCGCTCAACATGCTCGACATCGCGGAGAAACAGCAGGTTCGCATTGATATCGACGCGCTGTCCGCACGCCTTGGTTGCCCGGTTGTGCCGTTGGTTTCCACACGCGGCCGTGGGATTGAAGCCCTGAAACTGGCTATCGATCGCTATAAAGAAAACGAAAACGTTGAGCTGGCACATTATGCCCGGCCGTTGCTGCGCGAGGCCGAATCGCTGGCCGATGTCATGGCGGCGGATATGCCAGCGCAACAGCGCCGCTGGCTAGGCTTGCAGATGCTGGAAGGCGATATCTACAGCCGCGTTTACGCCGGTAATGCCGCGCAAAACCTTGAGGCGTCGCTCACTCGCCTGAGCAAAGAGATGGATGACCCGGCGCTGCACATCGCCGATGCGCGTTATCAGTGCATCGCCGCAATTTGCGACGTGGTCAGCAACACCCTGACGGCGGAACCCAGCCGTTTCACCGCAGCGGTGGATAAGGTCATCCTGAACCGTTTCCTCGGGTTGCCGATTTTCCTGTTCGTCATGTACCTGATGTTCCTGCTGGCCATTAACATTGGCGGCGCGCTGCAACCGCTGTTCGACGTGGGTTCCGTGGCGCTCTTTATTCACGGCATTCAGTGGATCGGCTACACGCTGCACTTCCCGGACTGGCTCACCATTTTCCTCGCGCAAGGGCTGGGCGGCGGTATCAATACCGTTCTGCCGCTGGTGCCGCAGATCGGCATGATGTACCTGTTCCTCTCTTTCCTGGAGGACTCCGGCTACATGGCGCGCGCGGCGTTCGTTATGGACCGTCTGATGCAGGCGCTGGGGCTGCCGGGTAAATCGTTCGTGCCGCTGATTGTCGGCTTTGGCTGTAACGTCCCGTCCGTAATGGGTGCCCGTACCCTGGACGCGCCGCGTGAACGTCTGATGACCATTATGATGGCGCCGTTTATGTCCTGCGGCGCACGTCTGGCGATTTTCGCCGTGTTTGCCGCCGCGTTCTTTGGGCAAAACGGCGCGCTGGCGGTTTTCTCGCTGTATGTGCTGGGTATCGTGATGGCGGTACTGACCGGCCTGATGCTTAAACACACGATTATGCGCGGCGAAGCCTCTCCGTTCGTGATGGAACTGCCGGTCTACCATGTGCCGCACATCAAAAGCCTGGTGATCCAGACCTGGCAACGCCTGAAAGGCTTTGTGCTGCGTGCCGGTAAGGTCATCATCATCGTCAGTATTTTCCTCAGCGCGTTTAACAGCTTCTCCCTGAGCGGAAAAATCGTCGATAACATCAACGACTCTGCACTCGCGTCCATCAGCCGCGTGATTACGCCTGTCTTTAAACCGATTGGCGTTCATGAAGATAACTGGCAGGCGACCGTTGGCCTGTTCACCGGCGCAATGGCGAAAGAGGTGGTGGTGGGGACGCTGAACACCCTCTATACCGCTGAAAATATTCAGGAAGAAGAGTTTAATCCGGCTGACTTCCATCTCGGCGACGAGCTGCTGGGCGCGGTCGATGAAACCTGGCAAAGCCTGAAAGACACCTTCAGCCTTAGCGTACTGGCTAACCCAATCGAAGCCAGCAAAGGCGACGGTGAAATGGCGACCGGGGCGATGGGCGTGATGGACGCGAAGTTTGGCAGCGCCGCTGCCGCATACAGCTATCTGATTTTCGTTCTGCTGTATGTACCGTGCATCTCGGTGATGGGGGCTATCGCGCGTGAATCCAGCCGCGGCTGGATGAGCTTCTCGATTCTGTGGGGGCTGAATATCGCCTACTCGCTGTCTACCCTGTTCTATCAGGTTGCAAGCTTTAGCCAGCATCCGACCTATAGCCTGGTCTGCATTCTGGCGGTCATCCTGTTTAACATCGTGGTGCTGGGGCTGTTACGGCGCGCCCGCAGCCGGGTGGATATCGAACTGCTGGCGACGCGTAAAACGGCCAGCGCCTGCTGCGCAAGCCCTGCCGGCAACTGTCACTAAGGTTGAGAACAATGGCGTCACTTATTCAGGTTCGTGATTTACTGGCTTTGCAGGGGCGTATGGAGGCAATGCAGATTAGCCGCACGCTGCATACGCCGCAGCCGATGATCGACGCGATGCTGAATCAACTGGAGAATATGGGCAGGGCCGTGCGGATTCAGGAAGATCCCGACGGCTGTCTGTCCGGTAGCTGCAAAAGCTGCCCGGAAGGAAAAGCCTGTCTCCGGGAGTGGTGGACGTTGCGTTAACGTTCTGCCGGATGGCGAACGGTAGCTAACATGTAGGCCGGATAAGGCGTTTACGCCGCTATCCGGCACTGCATAGACAATAATTATATCTTCTGCTTTAACGCCATCAACGCCTGACAAAATTCGCCGGGATGCGAAATAAACGGCGCATGGGCGGCCTTTGCAAACACCTGCGATTCACTCTCCGGCCATGCGGCATCCAGCATCGGCACGACTTTGCGCGGCACCAGACCATCCAGATAACCATACAGACGCAGGAACGGCATGGTCAGCGATTTAAGCGGCTCGCGCAGGTCGGCCGTTTTCAATATCTCCAGCCCACCGTTCAGCACCGCAACCTCCGGCATCGGCAACGCCAGCACGGCACTTTTCAGCGTGCGGGCATCCTGACGCGCGGTTTCGGTGCCCAACGTTTGCAGCGCCAGAAAACGTTCCACCGTACGCTGGAAATCTTCGCTGAGCTGCTGTTGAAATCCCGCCAGGATATCCGGCTTAATACCCGGCCACGCTTCGCGAGCGCTGAAACAGGGCGATGACGCGACGGTCACCAGCGCCTGAACGCGTTCAGGATGGGTTAACGCCACCTGGCTCGCCACCAGCCCTCCCAGACTCCAGCCAAGCCAGACGGCTTTATCAGGCGCCTGTTTCAGCACATGCTCCGCCATCTGCTCCAGCGACATCGCGCCAAAACCCTGGCTGCGGCCAAATCCGGGTAAATCGACAAGATGCAGCGTGAAATGCGCGCTGAGTTCCTCACGAATGCAATTCCACACTTCCGCATTCAGTCCCCATCCGTGCAGCAGCACAAGATGGCAATTTCCCTGACCTTCAGTCTGCCACCAGATGTCATTCATCAGTTACTGTTCTCTTTTGGCTAACAAGGATGAACATATGCTAACAGTACCGGGATTATGCTGGCTATGCCGAATGCCGCTGGCGTTGAGTCACTGGGGGATTTGTTCGGTTTGCACGAGAGCGGCGCGTCGCCGCGTCAGCCTGTGCCCACAGTGTGGATTACCCGCTGCGCACGCCGCCATTCCCTGCGGGCGTTGTCTGCAAAAACCCCCGCCGTGGCAGCGTCTGGTGACGGTCAGCGACTACGTACCGCCGCTGAGTTTACTTATCCACCAGCTAAAATTCTCTCGCCGCAGCGACGTCGCCGCCGCCCTTTCACGCCTGCTGTTGCTGGAAGTCTTACACGCGCACCGCGCATCGACGCTTCCGCTACCGGATCGCTTAGTCAGCGTGCCGCTCTGGCAGCGCCGCCACTGGCGCAGGGGATTTAACCAAAGCGATCTGCTGTGTCGCCCCCTGGCGCGCTGGCTGGGCTGCGGCTGGGACAGCCGAAGCGTCACGCGCCTTCGCGCCACCGCCACTCAGCACCATCTCAGCGCCCGATTGCGCAAACATAACCTGAAAAATGCGTTTCGCCTTGAATTGCCGGTACAGGGACTCCATATGGTCATTGTGGATGATGTCGTCACTACCGGAAGTACCGTCGCGGAGATCGCGCAGCTGCTTTTGCGCAACGGCGCGGCGACTGTCCAGGTATGGTGCCTGTGTCGAACCTTGTAGAGCCTCGATGATGGGCGTATTATAACCAAGTAAAATAGTCAACTATTAGGCCATTACTATGATCCATATTTCCGATGCTGCACAAGCGCACTTTGCCAAACTGCTGGCAAATCAGGAAGAAGGGACACAAATCCGTGTATTTGTGATCAATCCCGGTACGCCTAACGCTGAATGCGGCGTTTCTTATTGTCCGCCGGACGCCGTGGAAGCAAGCGACACTGCCCTGAAATTTGACCTGCTGACCGCTTATGTTGATGAACTGAGCGCGCCGTATCTGGAAGATGCCGAGATCGATTTCGTCACCGATCAGCTGGGTTCTCAGCTGACGCTGAAAGCGCCAAACGCCAAAATGCGTAAGGTTGCTGATGATGCGCCGCTGATGGAACGTGTGGAGTACATGCTGCAATCGCAGATCAACCCGCAGCTTGCCGGTCACGGCGGTCGCGTCTCTCTGATGGAGATCACCGACGAAGGCTACGCCATTTTGCAGTTTGGCGGCGGCTGTAACGGTTGCTCGATGGTCGATGTGACCCTGAAAGAAGGGATCGAGAAGCAGCTGCTGAATGAATTCCCTGAGCTGAAAGGCGTTCGCGATCTGACCGAACACCAGCGCGGCGAGCACTCTTACTACTAAGATTCTGCCCGGTGGCGCGTCACTTACCGGGCCTACAATGTATATCCCGTAGGCCGGATAAGGCGTTTACGCCGCCATCCGGCGTGATGATATCTTCCGCTTTTCCCCTCCGATAACATGACCTGCCTCTCATAATTTAAATTTTGCCTGCCAGGGTGATTCTCAATCGCTATATGTTACCCGTATCATTCATATGGGCACCAAACATCCCCATAACAGCCGACTAAACCAGATAGTGTTAAAGTCAATCAGTGTTGGTGCCGTTACGCTTCTGTTCCCGGTTGGGACAAGCGGAATTTTTCGTCGACACACCGACGTTACCCATAACAAATGAAAGGCCAGGTAAATCATGCCATTAGTCATCGTCGCTATCGGTGTAATTTTGTTATTACTCCTGATGATCCGCTTCAAAATGAACGGTTTCATCGCTCTCGTCCTGGTGGCACTTGCTGTTGGATTGATGCAAGGAATGCCGCTGGATAAAGTCATTGGCTCTATTAAAGCTGGTGTTGGTGGTACTCTTGGTAGCCTCGCCCTGATTATGGGTTTCGGCGCCATGCTGGGCAAAATGCTGGCAGACTGCGGCGGCGCACAGCGCATCGCGACCACGCTGATTGCCAAATTTGGTAAAAAACACATCCAGTGGGCAGTGGTATTAACCGGTTTCACGGTAGGTTTCGCACTGTTCTATGAAGTGGGCTTCGTGCTGATGCTGCCGCTGGTATTCACCATCGCAGCGGCGGCCAGCATTCCTTTGCTGTATGTCGGCGTACCGATGGCGGCAGCGCTGTCCGTTACCCACGGCTTCCTGCCTCCGCACCCAGGCCCGACCGCCATCGCCACGATCTTCCACGCCGATATGGGTAAAACCCTGCTGTTCGGTACGATTCTGGCTATCCCGACCGTAATTCTCGCTGGCCCGGTATTTGCCCGCTTCCTGAAAGGCATCGATAAGCCGATCCCGGAAGGTCTGTACAGCGCAAAAAACTTTACTGAAGAAGAGATGCCTGGCTTTGGCGTCAGCGTCTGGACTTCTCTGGTGCCGGTTATTTTAATGGCCATGCGCGCCGTTGCAGAAATGGTGCTGCCAAAAGGTCATGCCTTCCTGCCGGTTGCTGAGTTCTTTGGCGACCCGGTAATGGCAACGCTGATTGCGGTACTGATTGCGATGTTCACGTTCGGTCTGAACCGTGGCCGCTCAATGGATCAGATTAACGACACGCTGGGTTCCTCAATCAAAATCATCGCGATGATGCTGCTGATCATCGGCGGCGGCGGCGCATTCAAGCAGGTACTGGTTGATAGCGGCGTAGACAAATACATCGCGTCCATGATGAACGAAACCAACGTTTCTCCGCTGTTCATGGCATGGTCCATCGCAGCCGTACTGCGTATCGCGCTCGGTTCTGCCACCGTGGCCGCGATTACCGCGGGTGGTATCGTGGCGCCGCTGATTGCGACGACGGGCGTAAGCCCTGAGCTGATGGTTATCGCCGTCGGTTCCGGTAGCGTCATTTTCTCTCACGTAAACGATCCAGGCTTCTGGCTGTTCAAAGAGTATTTCAACCTGACCATCGGCGAAACCATCAAGTCCTGGTCAATGCTGGAAACCATTATCTCCGTCTGCGGCCTGATTGGGTGTCTGCTGCTGGGAATGGTGGTGTAACCGAGACGGCCTGTAGGCCGGATAAGGCAAAGCCGCCATCCGGCAATGTGCGCCAGAATTGCCTGATAGCGCTGTGCTTATCAGGCCTACGTGTTGTCATCATAAAAAAGCCGGGAATTTCCCGGCTTTTTTTACTTCTTCTTCGCGGCCGCTTTTCGCCGCTTGTCCAAATCCTTAAGCAGTTTATTCACCTTGTCATCGGCAAACATCTTCTCAAGCGTCGTGGACAACTTGCGCCGCCAGTTCTTGTACTGGTCGCTGGTGCCTGGAATATTGACCGGCTCCGCCATGTCCAGCCAGTCTTCCGGCTGCAACCCCAGCAATGCGCTATGGCTGTCCGCAATGTAACGCTGCATTCCACGGTTGAGGATCGGCGTCATCGACATCAGCGACGCCTTATGCCCGGCGCGTTTCGGCAGGCAACCGTATTTGTGCAACGCGTCCAGCAGACCCTGCTTCGCCAGCTCACGATCCTGATACAGCCCACGCAATATCACTTCATCCGGGTAAAGCCCCAGCGTTTTGCCGAGCGTCAGGTCGCCGCTGTCCCAGTAGCCACGCAGCGTAGGAAGGTCATGCGTCGTCGCGACTGCCATTGATTGTTCCGGGTACGCTTTCGGCGCGCGGAAGTTCTTCTCATGATCATTCTCGAAATAGAGCACTTTATACGAGTAAACGCCGCTGTCACGCAGTTTACCCACGATTTCCACCGGCACCGTCCCCAGATCTTCGCCAATCACCATGCAGCGATGACGTTTACTTTCCAGCGCCAGAATAGAGAGCAGGGCGTCCACCGGGTAATGCACATACGCCCCGTGATCCGCCGTTTCACCGTAAGGAATCCACCACAGACGCAGCATCGACATAACATGATCGATACGCAAAGCGCCGCAGTTCTGCATATTGGCGCGCAGCAGTTCAATAAACGGCTCATAGGCGCGGGCGGCGATGATGTGCGGGTCCATCGGCGGCAGTCCCCAGTTCTGCCCCAGCGGGCCGAGGATATCCGGCGGCGCGCCCACCGACGCTTTCAGGCAATACAGCTCACGGTCGCACCAGGTTTCCGCCCCGCCCTCCGCAACCCCTACCGCCAGATCGCGATACAGGCCAATCGGCATATCATAACCCTGGCATACCGCCCAACAGGCGGCAAACTGGGTATACGCCAGCCACTGTAACCAGAGGTAAAAGTCCACCTCATCGCGGTGATCTTCACAGAACTGTTTCACTTCCGGCGAGTTCACTGACTGATACGCTTCCGGCCAGACCGGCCAGCCCCAGCGCAACTCATCTTCCTTCACCTGATGCGCGTGCAGCGCGTCAAATGCCGCCTGCCAGTACAGGCTGTCGCCTTCCTGGGCGACAAAGTGGCGAAACGCCGCCATCTGCTCGTCATCACGAAGCGCAAAACCTTTCCATGCCATCCGCAGGGCGGTCATTTTCAGCGCGGTAACAGCAGAATAATCAACCCATTCGGCGTCCCGTGCGCGCTGCAATGTCTGCTGCGTCGCCGGCGTGTTCCACCAGGCCTGCGCCTCTTTGCTCAACCGGAAATCGTCAACGGCATTCACGTCGATATAAATGACATTCAGCCAACGGCGGGATGAGGGGCTGTACGGGCTGGCGCTCTCCGGGTTTGCCGGGTAGAGGGCGTGAATCGGGTTCAGGCCAATAAATGCGCCGCCGCGTTTCGCAACATCCGTCAGCATCGACTGGAGATCGCCAAAGTCGCCAATCCCCCAGTTTTTTTCCGAACGCAGGGTATAAAGCTGAACGCACGCTCCCCACAGCTTCTGTCCGGTCAGCAGCGCCTGCGGCTCATAGCAGCGTTTCGGCGCCACGATGATCCGGCAGTGCGTGCGCTGTTCGCCCTGAGTCAGGGTCAGCGTGTGATACCCTTCCGGCAGCTTTGCCGGAAGCGTAAAGGCTTTACCGCCGGTGGCGTGCCCCTTGTGCTGTACGCCCTCCTCGGTGGTCAGCAGCCAGCTAAAATCGCCGCTGCCTTCTACCGCCAGCGGCATCTTCTTGCCTGCGGTATACACCATCACATTCGGCACTGGCGTTACCGCCACCTTCGTGGCGGCGGTGGCGCGGTGCATCGCATCAAGCAAACGCCGTTTGGTTTCGGCGCCAATCGACTGCGGTTTACCGTGGGCATTGATGTAATTGGGGCTGATCCCCGCCGCCAGCGCGGCATTATCCAGACGTTTGCGTTCCATGGCGCTTCCTTAGCGTTTTGCCTGCCAGATACGAGCCTGATAATCGCGGATGGAGCGATCCGAGCTGAACATCCCGCAACGCGCGGTGTTCAGGATCGTCGCCCGGGTCCAGGCATCCTGGTCGCGATACAGCACGTCCACCTGCTTTTGTGCCGCAACGTAGGCGGCAAAGTCCGCCATCACCAGGTACGGATCGCCCCCCTGTTTGCCAATGCTGTGCAGCATCTGATCAAAAGCGTGCTTGTCGCCGTTGCTGTATTTGCCGCTTTCCAGCTCCTTCAGCACCGCGTCCAGCACTTTGTCTTTCTTACGCCATTTCACCGGGTCGTAGCCCTTGGCCTTCAGCCGTTTCACCTCTTCCACGGTATGACCGAAGATAAAGATGTTCTCGTCCCCGACCTGTTCGGCGATCTCAACGTTCGCCCCATCCAGCGTACCGACCGTCAGCGCGCCGTTCAACGCCAGCTTCATATTGCCGGTGCCGGAGGCTTCTTTACCGGCAGTAGAGATCTGCTCAGAGACGTCCGCCGCCGGGATCAGCATTTCCGCCGCCGAAACGCAGTAGTCCGGCAGGAAGACCACTTTCAGCTTATCGCCGACTTTCGGGTCGTTGTTGATGGTTTCCGCCACCTTGTTAATGGCGAAGATGATGTTTTTCGCCAGATAGTAGCCCGGCGCCGCTTTTGCGCCAAACAGGAACACGCGCGGCACGCGGTCTGCTTTCGGATTTTCGCGGATCTCTTTGTACAGAGCCAGAATATGCAGCAGGTTCAGGTGCTGGCGCTTATATTCGTGCAGGCGCTTAATCTGGATATCGAAAATCGCCTGCGGGTTGATTTCAATCCCGGTGCGCATTTTCACAAATTCGGCCAGGCGGACTTTATTCGCCTGTTTAATCTCACGATACGTTTTGCGGAACGCCGCGTCGTCGGCGAATTTCTCCAGGTTGATCAGCTGATCGAGGTCGTTAGCCCACTCTTTCTTCAACGACTTATCCAGCAGCGCTGCAAGTGCCGGGTTGCACTGTTTGATCCAGCGACGCGGCGTAATGCCGTTGGTCACGTTGTGGAATTTGTTCGGCCACAGCTGGTGATATTCCGGGAACAGATCCTTCACCACCAGATCGGAGTGCAGCGCCGCAACGCCGTTGACCGCAAAGCCGCTGACCACGCACATATTGGCCATCCGCACCTGCTTGTCGTGCACTACCGCCAGCTTCGCCCACACCTGCTTATCGCCCGGCCAGGTTTTATCAACCTGTTTCTTAAAGCGGTCATTAATCTCTTTGATGATCTGCATATGGCGCGGCAGCAGCGCTTTCACCAGTTTCTCATCCCAGCACTCCAGCGCCTCCGGCATCAGCGTATGGTTGGTGTAGGCGAACGTTTTACTGGTGATGGCCCAGGCGTCGTCCCAGCTTAGCTGGTGCTCATCGAGCAGCACGCGCAGCAGTTCAGGGATAGCGATGGTCGGGTGAGTATCATTGAGTTGAATGACCTCATACTCCGCCAGCTCATGCAATTTGCGCCCCGCCAGGTGGTGACGACGCAGAATATCCGCTACCGAGCAGGCGCACTGGAAATACTGCTGCATCAGGCGCAGCTTTTTGCCTGCGGTGTGGTTGTCGTTCGGATAGAGGACTTTCGTCAGTTTTTCCGCATCGATACCCTGCTGCTCCGCGCGCAGGAAATCGCCGTCGTTGAATTTGGTCAGGTTAAACGGATGCGCATGCGCGGCCTGCCACAAACGCAGCGGCTGTGCGACGCCGTTCCGGTAGCCAAGCACCGGCAAGTCCCACGCCTGCCCGGTGATCACAAAACCCGGTTCCCAACGCCCGTCCTTCGTCACTTTACCGCCAATACCGACCTGAACATCAAGCTGTTCATTGTGACGGAACCACGGGTAGCTACCGCGATGCCAGTCATCCGGCGCTTCCATCTGTTGCCCATCGACAAAAGACTGACGGAACAGCCCATACTGGTAGTTCAGGCCATAGCCCGTTGCGGACTGGCCTACCGTCGCCATAGAGTCCAGGAAACATGCCGCCAGACGCCCTAAACCACCGTTGCCCAGCGCAGGATCAACCTCTTCCTCCAGCAGGTCGGTCAGGTTGACGTCGTGCGTTTTCAGCACATCGCTCACCGCCTGATACCAGCCCAGATTCAACAGGTTGTTCCCGGTCAGGCGGCCAATCAGGAATTCCATCGAGATGTAGTTAACATGACGCTGGTTTTTAGCCGGTTTCGCCGCAGGTTGCGCGCTGAGCAATTCAGCCAGTGCGCCGCTAACGGCCTGCCACCACTGGCGAGATGTCATCTCATGAGCCGACAGTAAACCGAAACGCTGCCACTGACGCATCAGGGCAGCCTGAAAGTGATCTTTGTTGAAGGTAGGCTGTGACATAGAAATTCCGAATCCTCAGGTAATAAAACAACGTTATCGTTAGTTTGCCTGGCTCGATGTTGACCTTCCTCATCCCACCCGGGATTAGGCAGGGAGGAGTAGTGGGGATGAGCATAAAAGTGTGATCGCCGCCACTTAAAGGTAGTGGATTGCCGGTGAATACGTCGAATTACCGCACAGCATACCTGCGACTGCACGCCGTTTTACGCACGATGACACAAATAATTAAATCGCGGAGGTTTATTGAAAGTGAATATGTAAATGCGGAAATAGTTTCTAACCTGAAATATCAAACCCATTCAGTTATTTCCGTTCCTGAATAATTCCCTGAGTTCATTACTTCCTGACTTTCATTAAAAAGTACAGTAACCACACAGAGGAAATGGCATTATTTGGGGCAGGCAGGATCGGGCACCATCCCAGTCTCCACGCACACTCAGACCGTGCTAAACCGTTTCTTGCAATGGATATTTAGAATTGTGACAGAGTGCAAATTCAGACACACAAAAAACTTGCATAGCTTGCATTAAACCGGTTTCTGTCCGACCTTATATCTATTAATTACGAAGCGCAAAAAAAATCGCATTTCCCCATTTCCTCACAGTGAAGTGATTACTATGTTGATTCCGTCTAAATTAAGTCGTCCGGTTCGACTCGACCATACGGTGGTTCGTGAGCGCCTGTTGGCTAAACTTTCCGGCGCGAACAATTTCAGGCTGGCCCTGGTAACAAGCCCTGCGGGCTATGGGAAAACCACGCTTGTTTCACAGTGGGCTGCCGGGAAAAACGAGTTAGGCTGGTTCTCGCTGGATGAAGGCGACAACCAGCAGGAGCGATTCGCCAGTTATTTAATTGCCGCGCTTCAGCAGGCAACGGGCGGGCATTGCTCCACCAGTGAAGTCATGGTGCAAAAACGCCAGTACGTCAGCCTGACCTCCCTTTTCGCGCAACTCTTTATTGAGTTGGCTGAGTGGCATCGCCCGCTTTATCTGGTCATTGATGATTACCATCTGATCACAAACCCGGTGATCCACGACGCGATGCGCTTTTTCCTGCGCCATCAGCCCGAAAATCTCACGCTGGTCGTGCTGTCGCGTAATTTACCGCAGCTCGGCATCGCTAACCTGCGCGTTCGCGATCAGCTGCTGGAAATCGGCAGCCAGCAATTAGCCTTTAACCATCAGGAAGCAAAACAGTTCTTTGACCGCCGTCTGTCCTCGCCTATCGAAGCCGCCGAGAGCAGCCGGATGTGCGACGACGTCGCCGGTTGGGCAACCGCGCTACAGCTTATCGCCCTTTCCGCCCGCCAGAACAATAACTCCGCGCACCAGTCTGCGCGACGCCTGGCGGGAATTAACGCCAGCCATCTGTCTGATTACCTGGTCGATGAAGTGCTGGACAACGTGGACGTGAGTACCCGGCATTTTCTGCTGAAAAGCGCCATCCTGCGTTCGATGAACGATGCGCTGATCGTGCGCGTGACGGGCGAAGAGAACGGGCAGATGCGTCTGGAGGAGATTGAGCGTCAGGGGCTGTTCCTGCAACGTATGGACGATACGGGCGAATGGTTCAGCTATCACCCGCTGTTTGGCAGCTTCCTGCGTCAGCGTTGCCAGTGGGAACTGGCGACCGAGCTACCGGATATCCACCGCGCTGCCGCCGAAAGCTGGATGGCGCAAGGTTTCCCCAGCGAAGCCATTCACCATGCCCTGGCGGCGGGCGATGCGCATATGCTGCGCGATATCCTGCTGAATCATGCGTGGGGGCTATTTAACCACAGTGAGCTGGCGCTGCTGGAAGAGTCGTTAAAGGCCCTGCCGTGGGAAAGTTTGCTGGAAAACCCGCGGCTGGTTCTGTTGCAGGCATGGCTGATGCAAAGCCAGCACCGCTACAGCGAAGTGAATACCCTGCTGGCGCGCGCTGAGCAAGAAATTCAGGGCATGATGGACGGTACGCTGCATGCGGAATTCAACGCCCTGCGCGCTCAGGTCGCGATTAACGACGGCAACCCGGATGAAGCGGAACGGCTGGCAAAACTGGCGCTGGATGAGCTGCCGATCGCCTGGTTTTACAGCCGTATTGTCGCCACCTCCGTACACGGCGAAGTGCTGCACTGTAAAGGCGATCTCTCCCGTTCACTGTCGTTGATGCAGCAAACTGAGCAAATGTCACGTCATCATGACGTCTGGCATTACGCCCTCTGGAGCCTGCTCCAACAAAGTGAAATTCTCTTCGCCCAGGGCTTTTTGCAGGCCGCCTGGGAAACCCAGGAGAAAGCGTTCCAGCTGATTAAAGAGCAACATCTCGAACAGTTGCCGATGCACGAGTTCCTGATGCGCATTCGCGCGCAGCTTCTGTGGGCATGGGCGCGTCTTGACGAAGCGGAAGCCTCCGCCCGCAGCGGTATTGATGTGCTTTCCGCATTCCAGCCGCAGCAGCAATTGCAGTGTCTGGCGCTGCTGGTGCAGTGCTCGCTGGCGCGCGGCGATCTGGATAATGCCCGCACGCAGTTGAACCGTCTGGAGAACCTGCTGGGCAACGGCCAGTATCACAGCGACTGGATTTCCAATGCCGATAAGGTTCGCGTGATTTACTGGCAGATGACGGGCGATAAGAAGTCCGCCGCCAACTGGCTGCGTCATACGCCGAAACCAGAATTTGCTAACAACCACTTCCTGCAAGGCCAGTGGCGTAATATCGCCAGGGCGCAGATCCTGCTGGGTGAGTTTGAATCCGCAGAGATTGTGCTGGAAGAGCTAAACGAGAACGCCCGTAGCCTGCGTTTAATGAGCGATCTTAACCGTAACCTGCTGTTGCTTAATCAGCTGTACTGGCAGGCCGGACGTAAAAACGACGCCCAGCGGGTGTTGCTTGATGCGCTGCAACTGGCGAACCGTACCGGTTTCATCAGCCACTTTGTGATTGAAGGCGAAGCGATGGCGCAGCAACTGCGTCAGTTGATTCAGTTGAATACGCTGCCGGAGCTTGAACAACATCGCGCACAGCGCATCCTGCGGGAAATTAACCAGCACCATCGACATAAGTTCGCCCATTTTGACGAAGGCTTTGTGGAGCGGCTGTTAAATCACCCGGACGTACCGGAGCTGATCCGCACCAGCCCGCTAACGCAGCGTGAGTGGCAGGTTCTGGGACTGATCTATTCCGGCTACAGCAACGAGCAAATCGCCGGCGAGCTGGCGGTTGCGGCCACGACCATCAAAACGCACATTCGCAATTTATATCAGAAGCTCGGCGTCGCGCATCGTCAGGACGCCGTACAACATGCGCAGAGGCTTTTGAAAATGATGGGGTACGGGGTGTGATGATTGCCCGGTGGCGCTTACGCTTACCGGGCCTACAATCACGATGATCAGCACAACTCTAACTGAATATGGTGGTCGGTAAGCACCTGCAATACCCCTGCTGGCGGCGTCATATCGGTATAGACGGCATCCACCAGGCTAATGCTGCCCATATTCACCATCGCATTACGACCAAACTTAGAGTGATCCACAACCAGCATCACATGGCGTGAATTTTCAATAATCGCGCGTTTCGTGCGTACTTCGTGATAATCAAATTCCAGCAGCGACCCGTCGCTGTCGATACCGCTGATCCCCAGAATGCCAAAATCCAGGCGGAATTGAGAGATGAAATCGAGCGTCGCTTCGCCAATAATGCCGCCGTCACGGCTGCGAAGCTCACCGCCAGCGAGAATAATGCGAAAATCCTCTTTCACCATCAGCGTGTTCGCCACGTTGAGATTGTTGGTCACAATGCGCAGGTTACTGTGATCCAACAAGGCATGCGCCACCGCTTCCGGCGTCGTGCCGATATCGATAAACAGCGTTGAACCGTTGGGGATTTGCGTAGCGACTTTCCGTGCAATACGTTCCTTCTCCGCCGTTTGCGTCGCTTTACGATCGTGCCACGGCGTGTTTACCGAGCTGGAAGGCAACGCCGCGCCGCCGTGGTGGCGCAGGATCATATTCTGCTCCGCCAGGTCGTTGAGATCCCGACGGATGGTTTGTGGGCTGACGGAGAAATGTTCCACCAGTTCTTCAGTGCTGACGTATCCCTGCTTTTTTACCAGTTCGATGATAGCGTCATGACGTTGTGTCTGTTTCATTGTTATTCCCTGGAATTTTGCCGGATGGCGACGCATGGCGTTTTATCCGGCCTACCGACCGTGCATTTTTAGTAGGCCGGATAAGGCGTTTCGCCGCCATCCGGCGCAACCCCAATCATGTTCGTTTTCGCGCATTCACCGTGTCAGCAAATGCCATCGCCAGCCCCACGGCCAGCCCGGCGATGTGCGCACCATTCGCCATCGACATGCCAAACACATCAAACCACCCGGCAACAATCCAGATCAACGCAAAAGCAATAAGCCCACGCTGTAGATATATGCCGCTTTGCGGATCGCGTTCACCACGTAGCCAGGCGTAACCCATCAGCGCGTAAACCACGCCGGAAAGCCCACCAAACCACGGGCCGCTGAACTTCTGCTGTACATAACCGCTCAGCAATGCGCTGATGACGGTAATAACGATCAGTTTTCCGCTGCCCAGACGCTTTTCCACCGCCCCACCGATATACCACCACCACAACAGGTTGAAGAGGATATGCATTAACGAGAAGTGCATAAACGCATGGGTGAAATAGCGCCAGAACTCAAATTTCAGTGACGGATCAAACGGCCACGCCAGCCACACCATGACGCTCTGCGCGCCGACGATGCTCATCACAACGAACACCAGGATACAGGCGATCATAATAAGCCAGGTGACCGGGCCCGCCCTCTCGCGCAATGTGGCGATAAACGGGAAACGGCGATAGTGCAGCCCACTGCCGGTATGACCGGACTGCCAGCTTGCCGCCAGATAACGCGGATCGGCGGGATTTTCCAGAAAGCGCGCCAGCTCCGCCCGCACGCGCTCGGCCTGAGATTCGTCCGCCAGCCAGACATCGCTTTGATGATGTTGTTGAATCGTCAGGATAACGCCCTGCGTCGCCATGTAATCAACAAATGCCTGCGCCACGCGGGGGTTAGCAAAAGAGGTAATCATCAACATTGTTGCTGTCGCTTAGTCCACACAAAAGAGGACAGTATATAGGCCCTTCCGGCTTCAGGCTGCATCTTTGTGGGCTTAAGCGCCAAATGCCACCTCTGAGGGGAAATGGCGGTGCCAGGCATCAAACCCGCCATCAATACTGTAAACCGCGTCATAACCCTGTTGTAGCAGGTACTGTGCCGCGCCTTTGCTGCTATTGCCGTGATAGCACATCACCATCACCACGGTATCGAAATCATGGTCGCGCATAAACGCGCCCAGCGTATCGTTGGTCAGATGGAACGCCTGCGGCGTGTGGCCCATCGCATAGCTTTGCGGATCGCGGATATCCACCAGCACCGCCGTTCCCTGGTGCAGTTTCTGGTGAGCTTCTTCGACATTAATACATTCAAACTGATCCATGAGTCTCTCTTTCTTTTATATGCAGGCTTTATATGCAGATGGCTATTTTACCGTTCAGTGTACGTCGCCGGGGTAAGTAAACGCCATAATGTTATATGTATCACTCTAAAATGTTTTTTCGATGTTACCACCAGCTCGTTTTTTTGCTATTATGCTCGATAACGAACATTTTTGAGCTTTAACGAAAGTGCAAGAGGGTAGCATGGAAACCAAAGATCTGATTGTGATAGGCGGGGGCATTAACGGTGCGGGTATCGCGGCAGACGCCGCCGGACGTGGTTTATCCGTGCTCATGCTGGAAGCGCAGGATTTGGCCTGTGCAACCTCTTCCGCCAGCTCTAAATTAATTCACGGTGGCTTGCGCTACCTTGAACACTACGAATTCCGCCTGGTCAGCGAAGCGCTGGCCGAACGTGAAGTGCTGCTGAAAATGGCGCCGCACATCGCCTTCCCGATGCGCTTCCGCCTGCCTCACCGCCCGCACCTGCGCCCGGCATGGATGATCCGAATTGGTCTGTTTATGTACGATCATCTGGGCAAACGCACCAGTCTGCCCGGTTCAACCGGTTTGCGTTTTGGCGCAGATTCGGTGCTGAAACCTGAGATCGTGCGCGGTTTCGAATATTCTGACTGCTGGGTAGACGATGCGCGTCTGGTTCTGGCAAACGCCCAAATGGTGGTGCGTAAAGGCGGGGAAGTGTTAACCCGTACCCGAGCGACCTCTGCCCGTCGTGAAAACGGTCTGTGGATCGTAGAAGCGGAAGATATCGATACCGGTAAAAAGCACACCTGGCAGGCGCGTGGTCTGGTCAACGCCACGGGGCCGTGGGTAAAACAGTTCTTCGACGACGGTATGCACCTGCCTTCACCCTACGGCATTCGTCTGATCAAAGGCAGCCACATTGTGGTGCCGCGCGTGCATACGCAGAAACAGGCTTATATCCTGCAAAACGAAGATAAGCGTATCGTATTTGTGATTCCGTGGATGGATGAGTTCTCAATCATCGGCACCACTGACGTGGAGTACAAAGGCGATCCGAAAGCAGTGAAAATTGATGAAAGCGAAATCAATTACCTGTTGAAAGTCTATAACGCGCACTTCAAGAAACAACTGGGCCGCGACGATATCGTCTGGACCTACTCCGGCGTGCGTCCGCTGTGCGACGACGAGTCTGATTCTCCGCAGGCGATCACCCGTGACTACACGCTGGATATCCACGATGAAAACGGCAAAGCGCCGCTGCTGTCGGTATTCGGCGGTAAGCTGACCACTTATCGTAAGCTGGCCGAACACGCGATGGAAAAACTGTCGTCCTATTACCAGGGCATTGGCCCGGCCTGGACTAAAGAGTGCGTGCTTCCTGGCGGGGATATCGGCGGCGATCGTGAAGATTACGCGGCCAAACTGCGCCGCCGCTATCCGTTCCTGACGGAGTCGCTGGCGCGTCATTATTCCCGCACCTACGGCAGCAATACCGAGTGGATACTCGGCGAAGCCACCTCCGTTGCCGAGTTAGGTGAAGATTTCGGTCACGAACTTTACGAAGCGGAGCTGAAGTATCTGGTGGATCACGAATGGGTACGTCGTGCGGACGACGCGTTGTGGCGCCGCACCAAAGAAGGGATGTGGCTCAACGCCGAGCAGCAGTCCCGCGTGAGCCAGTGGCTGGCGGAATATATTGGCAAACGTCAGTTGTCGCTGGCGTCTTAATCTTCATAAAGGAGGGCGGCTTCCGTAGCCCCTCCTTTATTTTCACTATCCCCCCCACCTTAATTTCTTTCCTTGTGAAAGCCGTATAATGACGATGTTTCATACCCCTTCTAAACGTTTTCCTATTTTCAGTTAATCCAGCTTCTTCCTCTACGCGTCCCGCTTTCACAGGCGTATGGTACTTTTGGATGATATTTCACGGAGAGATTCTTATGTCACAGCAGGGACTGCGCTTTACGCTGGATGTGGACGGATTAACGCAGACGGCAACCGCTGTCGTCAGCTTCACCCTCCACCAGAGTCTCTCCACGCCCTTTTTACTCAGTGTCGATATTGCCAGCAGTCTGCCTGACCTCACCGCCGTCAGTTTCCTCGAAAAAAACGCCACCCTGACCATCTGGCTGGGTGATATCCCGCAGCGCTACCTTCACGGCATCATTACGGGCATGGAAACCGGGGAAAACAACAACTGGCAGATGAATTACACCCTGACCCTTTCTCCCCCGCTCTGGCGCTGTGGCCTGCGCCAGAACTTCCGTATCTTTCAGCAGCAGGATATTCAGGCCATTTCCGCCACCCTGCTCACTGAAAACGGCGTCACCGGATGGGTGCCTTCCTTTTATGAACCTCACCCGGCGCGGGAGTTCTGCGTACAGTATGGGGAAACCGACCTCGGCTTTCTCACCCGGCTGTGGGCTGAAGAAGGCATTTTCTTCTTTGACTGGTTCCACCCGACCGGTCCAGACCAGAAGCTGGTGCTCTGCGATGACGTCGCCGGTGTTTCCACCCTCGGCTCCCTGCCCTTTAACCCGAATACCCGCGAAATCTCCACTGAATGCATCAGCGAGTTCCACTACCGGGCGCAGGTGCGTCCTTCATCGGTGGAAAACCAGGATTACACCTTTAAAACACCCGGATGGCCCGGCTGGTTCAGCCACCAGGCCACGAACCTGAACGGCCAGCGCACGCAGTATGAAATCTTCGACTGGCCGGGACGCTTCAAGGACGAGCAGCACGGTCAGGCTTTCGCCCGCTACCAGGCTGAAGGCCACCGGCATGATGCTGAAACCGCAGCCTGTGTGAGCAACTCCCCGAAACTGTGGCCCGGAAAACGTTTCACCCTCACCGGCCACCCTTCATTAACGCTGAACCGGGAGTGGCAGGTGACAGGCAGTGTGCTGAAAGGGAAACAGCCACAGGCACAGCATGGCCACCAGGGTGAAGGCACCACGCTCAGTAACAGCCTGGACGTCATCCCGGCAGACCGGACATGGCGCTCCTCCCCGTTGCCCAAACCCTCCGTTGACGGCCCGCAGAGCGCCATTGTTACCGGCCCGGCTGGCGAGGAAATCTTCTGCGATGAGCATGGTCGTGTCCGGGTACGTTTTCACTGGGACCGCTATTGTCCGGGAAACGAAGACAGCTCCTGCTGGATACGGGTGTCACAGGCGTGGGCCGGGGCCGGATTTGGTAACCTCGCCATTCCGCGCGTGGGCCAGGAAGTGATAGTGGACTTCCTCAACGGCGACCCGGACCAGCCCATCATCATGGGACGCACCTACCACCAGGACAACCGCTCGCCGGGCAGTCTGCCGGGCACGAAAACGCAGATGACCATCCGCTCAAAAACCTACAAAGGCGGTGGATTTAATGAGCTGCGGTTTGAGGATGCGACTGATAATGAAGAAATTTTCCTGCATGCGCAGAAAAACATGCAGGTGAAGGTACTCAATAGTAAGGACGTGCGGGTTAATTATGACCGTACTGTCAGCATTGGTCATGACGAATCGCTGGTGGTGGCCAATGACCGGAAAGTGACCGTTGACGGGAAGCAGGATCACAAAACAACAAAAGACCATGTCAGTTTAGTGGAAGGTAGCCACGGTCTGGAAGTAAAAGGTGATCTGGCGCAGAAGATTGCTGGTGCTCTCGGTATCAAAGTTCAGGGCGATATTGTTTTGCAAAGCGACAGCAAAATCAGTCTGCGGGTAGGTGGTTCGTTTGTGGTGATACATGCGGGCGGCGTGGATGTCATGGGACCGAAAATTAATCTTAACAGCCGCGGCAGTCCCGGCGAAGTTATCCTGCCAATGCGCCCGATGATCCTGAAGGCCGCTGCGGGAAGTGGAACCGTATTTGTATCGCATTGTCCGAAGGAGAATTAAAACTGATGGAAATCACTCCTGTACAATATGCCATTGTGGATGGTGCCGTGGAAGAAGATTTGCTGGATTTTCTGCACCAAAATAATCCTCCACACTGTTGCCTGTTTCCTCCGCCAGTCCAGTCAGACCTAGTCGAGATATCTCCTTACCTGCTGGAGGTCACACAGGAAGTAGCCAGGTGGCTGACTACAAAGGAAACGCCCTGGGGAATATATTTTTATTCATATAATAAGATTCATTTGCTAGTACAACATTTCCGCCATTATCTGTGGGCTAACATACCAGAACAGAGCAAGCCAGTATTATTTAGATTTTATGATCCGCGTAATATCTGGGCACTGGTTAATGTATTGACTCCTTTCGAACTCTACAAATTTATTGAGCCAGTCAATAAAATTATTACTCAATATTCAGAAGAAAGACGGGAGGATGATTTTTCCTCATTCCGTCAGTCAGGAAAAAGAAACATTACTGGAAAAAGTGATGCTGTACTGACTTTCTCCCAACGACAATATGATCTGCTGAACAGACAGGCACAAAAAAACTATATCAAAACACTGGAGCTATATATACGCAATTATTACACAGAAAAAGGTTCTCCTGTTCCGAAGAAGCAGGAACACAATGGCCATTGTGCTGAGGATTATTTTGATTTTTGTCACTCATTGAATATAAATGATGACAGATCTATCAGAGGCATAATCTATTTACTGCTGGAAAATAAAATTTATAATAACACAGATATTCCACATGAATGGATTGATATGTTAAATAATAATGAAGCGGCAGTACACCGACAGGTTGAAATGTTGCTTCTACAGAAACTGGGTTTTTTCCCTCAGTAAGGAAATTATTATGTCAAAACCGTCATCGACTGCCGGAAAAGCCTGTGTGGAATGTGGTATCCCTGATCCATGCCTGATGGATGTGATTACTGATTTTCCTGAAAATGAAGAACATCATGTCTGGTCGAAAGAGGGAATAGTTCATTTTGAACTGCTGGATGAAGGGGAAGGATGTGATGGAACCATCACTATTGAGAGTAAATGCGACAAAAGCGGGTGCCCGGAAGCATGGCTGGAAGAGCATAAAGAGGGGACTTATGAATCGTTAAGCTCTGATGGAAAGCCAAATAAAGTAACACTTTATTACGGTGGAGAAAAAAAAGGGTTAAGTGTAGTAGATTCATTCAGGAGTCCATGGGAATATCTCAGTTCAATTACTCACCCCGGAGATATGTTTGACGAACCGGCTCATTATGCGGTTGTGGTAAATGGCTGTTACGAGTGCGGCAGATATGTCGAAATTGATGTCTATCCGACGATAGAAATACGTTTTACTGTCGGGTTAAGTTACGATCTTATTTCGTCACAAAGAGAGCGAACTATAAAAGAACGCCGTGATGAGCAAATAAAATCTCGGCAAGCTATGGATAATACTCAGCCCAAAAATAAAAATAAATTACGCGACGGCTGGAAATATAAAACGGCTCAGTTTGAGTTGATGAATAAAACTGCACTGAACGTGGATTTCGGATTAAAAATTTGCAATGTAGAATTTACACATGAATATGAAGAAGAAATCAAAAAACTGCGTAGAACTAAAGCACTTGAGCAGTTAAATCGGGCAGACCAGTTAGTTGATAACCTTAATGCCTATTTTGCTCCTGATCCGGAAAGTGGAAACAAGACGCGGGAATACTCTGTATTTTCATTTAATGCAGAACCGCTAAAAATTGGAGTTTCTTACGCTTATCAGTATACTGATATAAAAGAAGGTCCATGTCATTATTTCGGGTTGTATGGAAAGCCCTTTCTGGAGGCAAAGTTAAGATTTGATATTATTCAGTTTATCTGTGCCTATTGTAAAATTGATACTTTAGTTGGCAAATGCCGAGACTATCTCAAAAGACACGGTACCAGTGTAGAATGCTATATAGAAGTAGCTCCTGGTGTTAATTTGAATATCGGGGCAGCATACAGCAAAAAAGATGATAAATGGGCATTCAAAATCCTCACAGAAAATCAGTTATATCTGGGTATAAAAGGTGTTGTAAGTGCCACCTTTGAAGCCGAAGTTTTTGTGGTAGAACTTAGATCTGAGGCAAAAGCGACTATCGATGCAGCAGCAGGTTTTGCTCTGGATGAGCATGATAATGGTCTGGATCTGGTTTTATACCATGACGGAATTAAGGGAACGTTTAAGTTTTCTGCTGATATCGGAACTGGAGATAAAGATAGTAAAAATACAAGTCAACCTGAGACTAAAAATAACATAGAAGACGAATGGCAATTATCTTCTCCTTTAAAAACAGAAGATTCGCCTTTACGTGTTAATTTATATGGTAAAGAACGTGTTATCCCTCGTCCTGCGATTACTCCTCCTGCTCATTTTGAACCGTGGGCAATGGGTTCCAATCCAAACTGGAATAAAAATGATGAGGATAAAACAGGATATAACGGAATCCCACAAATTTGAGAAAAATATATGAGATTAAAGTATATCACCCTAACAATAATATTAACAGGAGGTATTATGTCGTTAGCAGCATTTTCAAGTAATGAACCACAAAAAATACGAAGCCTTTTTAATATCCAGCAAGCCTACTGTGCAATCAAAACTAATGATGTCACCGGGTTTGATAATCGCAAATCTGCATGGAAGGGACGAGGAGGTGGAATTTCCAGTACCAACACTTTAATGTTGGTGGAAAACGGTGAGAACGAAATCAGCCTGGAGATTGGTGCACTGGGCTGGTTTTCTGATAAGTCACTATCCCCGGAAGAGAGAGGTCATTTCGATCCACAGTCAGCCTGTAGTCTGGAACTTGTACGTTTTAACGGACAGGAAAAGCAAATGCTTTCATCAATAAAAGTGACCATCAGTCCGCAGGGATTACCTGAGGCATTACCTGACAACACGCGTTCCATTACCCGAACCAAAGTTCTGGCAGAGCAGGCCACACCCGGACATATCGATCCCGATTATTTTGATAAGACCTATTTTCCACAAGGAATGGAACTCTACCGGTTTACGCAGAAAGTGACGGTAAGTGGTATTCCGGAATGGGCATGGGTTAAAGCCGAACCTTTCACAGGCAGCAGTGAACAACTTCAAAAGTTACGGACTGCTTACAGTGAGATGGCGAGAATTATCAACAGCCGGGATCGGAACCGCCTGAAGGCGTATGACAAGACTGCACTGGAAGCGTGGTCTGCAACTACCGGTGACAGCGAAGATGAGATACTGTTATCGCAGTTTACAAAAGATGACCTAGAAGGTGGAAAAGCAATACTGCTTCCCATTAAGTGGGAGGATTACGATATTCGAGTCATGAATAAGGGGCGCATGGTCCGAATGTATAATAAATCAAAACCAACTTATTCCCCATTGACATATAAATATACTGACAAAAATGGTGAGGAGTTTATGGGTTATTATGCTCCCGTATTCTCACTAATTGATGGTAAGTTCATTCCTGTTATTTAAAATAACTAGTATGGTTAATGATCCATACTAATATTCGAATCATATTTGTTATAACTTCCCTTGGTTATATAATAGAACAACTGGAGAACTCATGCCATTAGCCGCTAAACTTTCAGACAAAGGTACCCAGCATGACGGTTATCATGAAACCGTTATTATCGCGGGTTCACCAACAGTTTTAATTGACGGACTACCCGCCGCTCGCTTGAACGATCCATTGACCCCCCACGACAAACCCAAACATCCTCCTCACCCACGAAAAATAGCCAGTGGTTCAGGCACCGTATTTATTGATGGCCTGCCAGCTGCCAGAACCGGTGATGCCATTGACT
Organism: Citrobacter sp. CK189; assembly: GCF_030333505.1. Classification (NCBI taxonomy): domain Bacteria; kingdom Pseudomonadati; phylum Pseudomonadota; class Gammaproteobacteria; order Enterobacterales; family Enterobacteriaceae; genus Citrobacter; species Citrobacter sp. CK189. Next base: position 102,124 of record NZ_JAOWFV010000037.1, read on the forward strand.
GCGGTGGCGTGGTTATCGGTAGCGGCACAGTCAATATCGGGTGATATACAAGGAGAAGACTATGAGCCTATCCCGATAGGCGTAACCAGCGCAGACAGTTTGAATACGGACAGCGCGGAGAAACGGGAGCGTACACGTACTGCATGAGGATTTCGAGCACTGCCCAAGTTCAAAATGGCAAGTAAACCCTAATGGGATAGGATCTATGTCTAAGATAACAGTTCCAAATCTGTGTGAGCAACTCCCCGAAACTGTGGCCCGGAAAACGTTTCACCCTCACCGGCCACCCTTCATCCACACTGAACCGGGAGTGGCAGGTGACAGTCAGTGTTCTGAAAGGGAAACAGCCACAGGCGCAGCACGGCAACCAGGGTGAAGGCACCACGCTGAGCAACAACGTTGACGTCATCCCGGCTGACCGGACATGGCGCGCCTCCCCCCTGTCAAAACCCTCCGTTGACGGCCCCCAGAGCGCCATTGTCACCGGCCCGGAAGGCGAGGAAATTTTCTGCGATGAGCATGGGCGGGTCCGGGTGCGTTTTCACTGGGACCGCTATTGTCCGGGAAACGAAGACAGTTCCTGCTGGATACGGGTGTCACAGGCGTGGGCCGGAGCCGGGTTTGGCAACCTTGCCATTCCGCGCGTGGGCCAGGAAGTGATAGTCGACTTCCTTAACGGTGACCCGGACCAGCCCATTATTATGGGCCGCACCTACCATCAGGACAACCGTTCACCCGGCAGCCTGCCGGGAACAAAAACGCAGATGACCATCCGCTCGAAAACCTATAAAGGCGGTGGATTTAATGAGCTGCGGTTTGAGGATGCGACGGACCAGGAGCAGGTTTATATCCATGCGCAGAAGAACATGGATACGGAGGTGCTGAACAACCGTACCACCGACGTGGAGGTGGACCACACCGAAACCATCGGTAACAACCAGAAAATCACCGTGGGTCTGGGACAAACGGTCACTGTGGGTAAGGAGAATGCCGGAGGGCATGACCAGACTGTGACGGTGGCTCATGACCAGAGCGTGAGTGTCGGCAATGACCAGACGCTGAAGGTGAAGAACGACCGGATGGTGAGCATCAGCCATGACGACGGGCTGTACGTGGCGAATGACCGCAGGGTGACGGTGGACGGAAAACAGGAGCACACCACCCGCGGAGACCATATCAGTCTGGTGAAAGGCAGCCACAGTCTGGAGGTGAAAGGCGACCTCGCGCAGAAGGTGGCGGGTGCGCTGGGGATTAAGGTCCAAGGCGACATTGTCCTGGAGAGCAGCAGCCAGATAAGCCTGAAGGTGGGCGGTTCGTTCATTGTTATCCATCCGGGTGGCGTGGACATTATGGGGCCGAAAATTAATCTTAACAGCGGGGGCAGTCCGGGGGCGCCAGTGGGGACTCTGCAATCGACAGTGCTGGCGGATGAAGGGGACGATATGGTATCCGGACAGATTAGTGGAAACTCCGGCAGTGATAGTGGAGCCGGAAGCGGAGGAAACTCGGGGGGAGATAGTGAAACGGGTAACTCCAACAATCCAGAAAATCCAAAAGAGGTTAATCCAGATGTAATTACAACAGAAACAATGGTTGCTATGCCTGCTGATCGTGCCAGGAGAAAGATTGGTGTAGGCGAGCAAGTTAACTTGACATGTAATAACGAAGTTTCTAATTGGTCTATGTCACCGAATGAGAGCGGAGAGTTGACAAAAACAGGTAGCAATACTGCTAGTTTTACTGCCTCTGATAAAGCAGTTGTGGTTACAGTGACCGCGACTACAGCCACTGGGACGATTGATATTCAATTCACTGTTGTAGAACCATCTGCCTTTGTGATGAATCGAAAATCAGGATCGCCATTACTTCATCACTATGGATACCCTGATTGTGGATGGTTAGGCAGGCCATATGTTGAACCTGTAGATGTTAACTTTTATGCTATTTTTATAAGGGAAAGAGATTCTCAGGCTACAGGGACTGGGCCTTATAGTAGTTTGACGGGACGGTGGCATGGGAATTATGCTACAGGTACTTCTGATTGGTTCCTAATTGATGCTCAAGAGTACTCTCCTTACTTCGGAAGCACCTTGGATCCAAGTGTTTTTGATAAGATTTTTGCTACTATAGGCTCTAATGCAGGAACCAAACCGCCATTTACCCCTTGTGTTCTTTCTATGCCCATACAATGGGAGTGGACTATTGATAAAACGAAGATTTATAGTTTTCCTCAAACAGAGCAAAGACATGAAATTTCCACAGATGGCCGTTGTACAACGACTAAAACAGTACATCATGAAACTACAATATATACTGATCCAGATAGTGGTCTTCAGTTTATGCATCGTTAGTATAACCGCAATGAATAGTGAGAATAATATGGTGGATAATATCGATTCAAATCTAAATAACGTCAAAAACAAAATATCAACATTCAAAGAAAATCCTGCACTTGAAGCTAATAATGCCAACTTGCGAGGTGCACTTTCTATACTGAACAATACAAATGTTTTGAAATTTGATTTAACACCATCTGAATTTAAAAAATATAGATTAGATGAGTTAAAATATCATATTGAAATTATTGAGTTGTTTGAAAAACACCACATTAAAAACTATAGATCAAGTAAACCTTATTACATGAATGTCATGCCTCCTCAAGGCGCAGTAGATGGACCTATATTTGGCACTGTAGATCCAGCTATAATTAAAAATAAAAAAACCAGGGAACAGTATAAATCAGATCTCGAAGAAAATAATAAAATTGGAAAAGAAATTGCATTCCAGGGAGAACTAACCAAGCTAAAATATGCTCTTGAAGCTCCAAACATCAAAATTGGTAGTATTGCCACAATTGAACTTTTCATCAAAAACAATTATACAAACGACTCATTTGATATAATTGAAATAAAAAAATCCATTAATGAATCAAAACTAGAGCCTCATATTAAGAATAAAATTCTTGATGACATAATTGGACATAAAAATTCCAACCAATAGAATAAACACTCCAAACAATACTAATCATTATATAATCCAATATTCATTTTCCTTGGTTGGAATAATAATTCAGGTCGGTAAATTTAACGAATGGTACTTTGAGGATGCGACAGACCAAAAACAGGTGTATATATAAAAACAGGAAGTCACTTAAAATCGTTTGATACTATTCCAAACTAAATACTTTATAAACTTTTAAGTTCTTAAGGAGTTGATATGTCATTAGCTGCTAAACTTTCAGACAAAGGTACCCAGCATGACGGTTATCATGAAACCGTTATTATCGCGGGTTCACCAACAGTTTCTATCGACGGGCTACCCGCTGCCCGTATGGGTGACCCGCTGACGCCCCACGACAAACCCAAACATCCTCCTCACCCACGAAAAATAGCCAGTGGTTCAGGTACCGTATTTATTGACGGCCTGCCTGCCGCCAGAACCGGTGATGCCATTGACTGCGGTGGCGTGGTTATCGGCAACGGTACAGTCAATATTGGCTGATATACAAGGCAAAGGTAATGAAATATTACTCTCGAATACAAACAAGCAATGCTCTATTAAGGAAGCCAATATACGGCATCATGCAAAAACAACAGTCTGCGTGAGTCACTCTCCTAAACTGTAGGCCCGGTAAGCGTCAGCGCCACCGGGCCTTTTGCCGGATGGCGACTAACGCCTTATCCGTCCTACAGGTAGTCCTGTCCCTTGTTACAACCTTACCGAATCAATGTGCCAGATATTTTCGGCATACTCCTTGATCGTCCTGTCGGAGGAGAAATACCCCATATTGGCGATATTGAGCATCGCTTTCGCGGTCCACTCTTCGGGATGACGATACAATTCATCCACCTTATCCTGACAATCAACATAGCTACGATAATCCGCCAGCACCTGATAGTGGTCGCCAAAGTTAATCAACGAATCCACCAGATCACGGTAGCGCCCCGGCTCTTCCGGGCTGAACACGCCGCTGCCGATCTGCGTCAGCACCTGGTGCAGCTCCGTATCTTTTTCGTAATACTCGCGCGGTTTATAGCCCTGCTTGCGCAGTTCTTCCACTTCTTCCGCCGTATTACCAAAGATAAAGATATTCTCCGCCCCCACATGCTCCAGCATCTCGACGTTTGCGCCGTCCAGCGTACCGATGGTCAGCGCGCCGTTAAGCGCAAACTTCATGTTACTGGTGCCGGACGCCTCCGTACCCGCCAGCGAAATCTGCTCAGACAGGTCGGCGGCAGGAATAATGACCTGCGCCAGGCTCACGCTGTAGTTCGGGATAAACACCACTTTCAGCTTATCGCCAATCTGCGGATCGTTGTTGATCACCTTAGCAACGTCATTGATCAGGTGAATAATGTGCTTCGCCATGTAATAGGCCGAAGCCGCCTTACCGGCAAAGATATTCACGCGCGGCACCCATTCCGCCTCAGGATCTTCCTTGATGCGGTTATAACGCGTAATCACATGCAGCACATTCATCAACTGACGTTTGTACTCGTGAATACGTTTAATCTGCACATCAAACAACGCCTTCGGATTGACCACCACGTTCAACTGCTGAGCGATGAGTATTGCCAGCCGTTTTTTGTTTTCCAGCTTCGCCTGGCGCACCGCGTGATTCACCAGCGGGAAATCGCAATGCTGCTGTAGTTCGCTTAGCTGGCTGAGATCCGTACGCCAGGTGCGCCCGATATTTTCGTCCAGCACCTCAGAAAGCGACGGGTTCGCCAGCGCCAGCCAGCGGCGCGGCGTCACACCGTTGGTCACGTTGCAGAAGCGGGTCGGGAAGATACTCGCAAAATCAGCAAACAGCGACTGCACCATCAGGTTAGAGTGCAGCTCCGACACGCCATTCACTTTATGGCTCACCACTACCGCCAGCCACGCCATACGGACGCGACGACCGTTGGACTCATCGATAATCGACGCCCGCCCCAGCAGAGCGGTATCGTTGGGATACTGCTCCTGCAACGTTTTCAGGAAGTAGTCGTTAATCTCAAAGATGATCTGCAAATGACGCGGCAGGATTTTACCCAGCATATCCACCGGCCAGGTTTCCAGCGCTTCGCTCATCAGCGTGTGGTTGGTGTAGGAGAAGACCTGGCAGCACACCTCAAACGCATCGTCCCAGCTGAATTTGTGCTCATCAATCAACAAGCGCATCAGTTCCGGGATCGACAGCACCGGGTGAGTATCATTGAGGTGAATGGCGATTTTATCCGCCAGGTTGTCATAGGTTTTATGCAGCTGGTAGTGGCGGCTCAGAATGTCCTGTACCGTTGAAGAAACCAGGAAGTACTCCTGACGCAGGCGCAGCTCGCGTCCCGAATAGGTGGAGTCATCCGGGTAAAGCACGCGGGATACGTTTTCAGAGTGGTTTTTATCCTCTACCGCCGCGAAATAGTCGCCCTGGTTAAATTTACCAAGGTTGATTTCGCTACTGGCCTGAGCGCTCCACAGGCGCAGCGTGTTGGTGGCGTCGGTATCATAGCCCGGGATAATCTGGTCATAGGCCACCGCCAGAATCTCTTCGGTTTCAATCCAGCGGGCTTTCTTGCCTTCCTGCTGAATTCGCCCGCCGAAACGCACTTTGTAGCGCGTATTATGGCGTTTGAACTCCCACGGATTGCCGTATTCCAGCCAGTAGTCCGGGGACTCTTTCTGCCGCCCCTCGACAATGTTCTGCTTGAACATGCCGTAGTCGTAGCGAATCCCATAGCCGCGCCCCGGCAGGCCCAGGGTCGCCAGCGAATCGAGGAAGCACGCCGCCAGACGGCCAAGACCGCCGTTGCCAAGACCGGGGTCGTTCTCTTCATCAATCAGTTCTTCGAGATCCAGCCCCATCGCTTCCAGCGCCCCTTTAACATCGTCGTAAATACCCAACGATAACAAGGCATTGGAGAGGGTTCGGCCAATCAAAAATTCCATCGACAGGTAATAGACCTGACGGGTTTCCTGCGACAGTTGAGCACGGTTAGAACGCAGCCAGCGTTCCACGAGGCGATCGCGCACCGCGAACAGCGTGGCGTTCAGCCATTCATGTTTATTGGCAATGACCGGATCTTTACCAATCGTGAACATCAGTTTGTAGGCAATAGAATGCTTAAGCGCTTCTACGCTAAGAGTGGGCGATGCATAAGTAAATGGAGCATTCATATAGGTGATTCCTGGATAACTATTTCAAGCGATAGTAAAGCTCGCGGTAAGACTTCGCCGCGACTTGCCAGCTAAAATCCATGGCCATAGCCTGCCGTTGCACAAACCGCCAGAGCGAAGGTCGGGACCACAACACGAAAGCACGCCGGATCGCCCGTAACAGAGACCAGGCATTACTATCTTCAAATACAAACCCACTGGCGATGCCGTCCGCCAGGTTTTCCAGCGAACTGTCCGACACCGTATCAGCAAGCCCACCGGTACGCCGCACCAACGGCAGCGTGCCGTACTTCAGTCCGTATAACTGCGTTAAGCCGCACGGCTCAAAGCGGCTGGGCACCAGAATGACATCCGCCCCGCCCATGATGCGGTGAGAGAAGGCTTCGTGATAGCCGATCTGCACGCCCACCTGGCCTGGGTGTTCCGCCGCCGCCGCTAAAAATCCTTCCTGCAATACCGGATCGCCCGCGCCCAGCAGCGCCAGTTGCCCGCCCTGCTCCAGCAATCCCGGCAACGCCTCCAGCACCAGATCCAGCCCTTTCTGGCTGGTCAGACGGCTGACCACGGCGAACAGCGGCGCTTTGTCATCCACTTTCAGCCCCATCGCAATCTGTAGCTGGCGCTTGTTCTCCGCTTTCTCCTCCAGCGAGTCACGCGTATAGCGCGCCGCCAGCAGCAGATCCGTTTCCGGGCTCCAGATTTTCTCATCCACGCCATTCAGCACACCGGACAGACGCCCTTCCTGATGACGCTGACGCAGCAGGCCTTCCATCCCGTACGCGAACTGCGGCTCGGTAATTTCACGCGCATAGGTCGGGCTCACCGCCGTAATATGGTCGGCGTAATACAACCCCGCCTTCAGGAATGAAATCTGCCCGTTAAACTCCAGACCATGCATGTTATAGAACGACCATGGCAGTTGGATGTCATCCATGTGATGTGCATAAAACATGCCTTGATAGGCCAGGTTGTGTACGGTAAACACCGATTTCGCCGGACGCCCGCGCGCAGCCAGATACGCAGGCGCCAGGCCTGCATGCCAGTCGTGCGCATGCACCACATCCGGGCGCCAGAATGGATCAAGCCCGCAGGCCATTTCACATCCCACCCATCCCAACAGCGCAAACCGCAGGACGTTATCGGTATAGGCGAATAAATTTGTATCGTGATAAGGGCTTCCCGGACGGTCATACAGATGCGGCGCATCAATCAGGTAGATTCCCACGCCGTTATAATGCCCGAACAGGAGCGTAATTCTTCCCGCAAAGGTATCGCGCCGGGTCACTACCTGCGCATCCGGGATGCCCCGACGAATATCAGAAAATGCAGGAAGCAGCACACGAGCATCCACACCATCCGCAATCTGTGCCGCAGGCAACGCGCCAATCACATCCGCCAGACCACCTGTTTTTAGCAGGGGGAACATCTCTGAACATACATGTAAAACCTGCATTATCGCTCCTGTTTGACCTGCAATTTGCGCAGCATTTCACGCGTGACCAGCACAATGCCTTCCTCTGAGCGGTAGAAACGACGGGCATCTTCTTCCGCGTTTTCGCCAATCACCATACCTTCCGGGATTACGCAGGCGCGATCGATGATGCAACGACGCAAGCGGCATGAGCGTCCAACCCAAACCTCTGGCAGCAGGACTGCCGAATCGATGTTACAGAATGAGTTCACCCTCACGCGCGGGAACAGGACGGACTGCACCACCACCGAACCGGATATAATGCACCCGCCGGAGACCAGCGAGTTGAGCGTCATGCCGTGGCTGCCGGAGCGATCCTGAACAAATTTCGCAGGCGGCAGAGACTCCATGTGCGTGCGGATCGGCCAGTCTTGATCATACATGTCGAGTTCCGGCGTCACCGAGGCCAGGTCGAGATTGGCTTTCCAGTAGGCTTCCAGCGTTCCCACATCGCGCCAGTAAGGTTCAGATTCGGGATCGGACTGCACGCAGGACAGCGGGAATGGATGCGCATATGCCATACCGGCTTTGGTGATTTTTGGGATGATATCTTTACCGAAATCGTGGCTGGAGGTGTCGTCTTTGTCGTCCTCCTCCAGCAACTCATACAGATAATCGGCGTTGAAAATGTAGATCCCCATGCTGGCGAGAGATTTCGTCGCGTCGCCAGGCATGGCTGGCGGATTCGCCGGTTTTTCAACAAACTCGATGATCTTATCGCTCTCGTCCACCGCCATCACGCCAAACGCGGTGGCCTCTTCAATCGGCACCGGCATACACGCCACGGTGCAGCGCGCTCCTTTTTCGAAGTGGTCGATCAGCATGCGCGAGTAGTCCTGCTTGTAGATATGATCGCCCGCGAGGATCACCACATATTCCGCTTTATAGCGACGAATGATGTCCAGGTTCTGGGTCACGGCATCTGCCGTTCCACGATACCAGTTTTCGCCCTGCATCCTTTGCTGGGCGGGAAGCAGGTCGACGAATTCGTTCATCTCTTCGCTGAAGAATGACCAGCCGCGCTGAATATGCTGTACCAGAGTATGAGACTGGTATTGCGTGATCACGCCAATACGGCGGATCCCGGAGTTAATACAGTTGGATAAGGCAAAATCGATGATGCGGAACTTACCGCCAAAGTGCACGGCAGGTTTGGCACGTTTGTTGGTTAAATCTTTCAGGCGTGTACCACGGCCACCGGCCAGGATCAGGGCAACAGATTTTAATGGCAGCTGGCGCGCCAACATTACACGATCGTTCTTCTCTAAACTCACCATGACTAACTCCTTTTTTATCATCTCTGGAACACACACAGTCCGTGCGCAGGTCCCTGCCAGACAGCCGTAATCACCGGATTATCCTCTCCAGCGAATGGGGGAATAGCGTGCCACTCCCCTTCAGGTAAAACGATATCTGTCACCTCAAGCGTGGCGTTTATCGCGATAAGGAAGCGGTCTGAAAGCAGGATCTGCATCTGTTTCGGCCCGTTTTCCCACTCGCCCGCGCTTAAGGGCTCTGCATTTTTATTCAGCCAACGAACATTGCCGTCATTTTCTTCCCACCAGCGATTTCCCACTAATGCCGGTATCTGCTGGCGAAGATGAATCAATGCAGCGGTAAAGGTGGTTAGCCCACTGTTTGCCTGCTGCCAGTCCAGCCAGGTTAACGCGTTATCCTGGCAGTAAGCGTTATTGTTGCCGTGCTGGCTATGGCCGTGTTCATCGCCCGCCAGCAGCATCGGCGTTCCCTGAGAGAGCAACAACGTGGTCAGCAGGGCGTGAATGCTGTCGCGCCGCCGTTCAATCAGATCCAGCGTGCCGCCTAATCCCTCTTTACCATGATTATCACTGTAATTGTTGTTGGTGCCGTCCCGATTTTCCTCACCGTTCGCCTCATTGTGTTTCTGATTGAAACAAACACAGTCACGCAGCGTAAAACCGTCATGCGCGGTGATCAGATTGACGGACGCATTGGGCAGGCGATCGTGGCGTTTAAACACATCGCTGGAACCGGCGAAACGTCCGGCAAACTCACCGAGGGGCAGATTGCGTTGCAACCAGAAGCGGCGGGCCGCGTCACGGAAATGGTCGTTCCACTCGGCAAACGGCGGCGGGAAATTCCCCACCTGATAGCCGCCTTCGCCGATATCCCAGGGCTCAGCAATGAGCTTCACGCTCGACAATACCGGGCAATTGTTGATGGCGGTAAACAGCGGCGCATCCTGACGGAACGCCGGGGTGCGCCCCATCACGGAGGCCAGATCAAAACGAAAACCGTCCACATGGCATGTTTCAGCCCAGTAGCGCAGGCACTCGCACGCAAACTCCACCACGCCGGGATGGCTCAGATTGAGGGTGTTGCCGCAGCCGGTCCAGTTGTGATAGTCGCCATCCTCCTTGATCCAATAATAGCTACGGTTGTCGATTCCGCGCAGGGAGAAGAGCGGCCCGTCGAGATCCAGCTCCGCGCTATGGTTCAGCACAATATCAAGAATGACTTCAATACCGGCTTTATGCAGCGCTTTGATGGCATCGCGAAACTCATCCAGCGCCGTTTCCGGGGAGCAGGCATAAGCCGGATGCAGCGCGAACATCGCCACCGGGTTATAGCCCCAGTAATTCGACAGCCCCAGGCGCTGTAAGCGCGGTTCACTGGCAAAATGCGCCACCGGCAACAGCTCCAGCGCGGTAATGCCCAACTGCTTGAAATACGCGATCATCACCGGATGGCCCAGCGCCTTCCAGGTGCCGCGAATCTCTGACGGGATCGCCGGATGCAGGTACGTCAGCCCCTTCACATGCGCTTCGTAGATGACCGTGTTGCCCCACGGCGTGCGCGGCGGGACGTCATCTTCCCAGTCATAGCGGTCGGCGGTGACAACGCACTTCAGGGCAACAGCGGCATTATCACGATGGTCCGGCTCGTCGTACCCGCCGTGCAGCAGCGGGTTATCCTTCAGCTCTCCTTCAACGCGGCGAGCGCAGGGATCGATAAGCAGTTTTGCCGGGTTAAAGCGGTGCCCTTGCGCGGGTTGCCACGGGCCGTGTACGCGATACCCGTAGCGCAGGCCGGGTCTGGCGTCGGCAAGGTAGCCGTGCCAGATATCGCCGCTGCGCCCCGGCAGGTCATACCGCTGCTCATTGCCGAGCGCATCAAACACGCACAGTTCAACGCGCTCCGCATGCGCCGAAAAGAGCGTGAAGTTGACGCCATGACCGTCATACGTCGCGCCATGCGGTGTCGCTTTGCCGGTTGCCAGTTGCGTCATTCACCCTCCCGCACAAGCCAGATGGTGGCCAGCGGCGGCAGCGTCAGACTCAATGAGTGCTGGCGGCCGTGGCTGGCGATCTCGTCGCTGTGCACCCCCCCGCCGTTGCCGGTATTGCTGCCGTGGTAGTGCATGGAGTCGGTATTCACAATCTCCCGCCATTTCCCTGGCTGATTGATGCCAAAACGATAGTCATGGCGCGGCACCGGGGTAAAGTTGCTGGCGACGATGATTTCATTGCCGACTTTATCGCGGCGGACAAAAATCAGCACCGAACGTTCGTTATCATCCACCACCAGCCATTCAAAACCGTAAGCGTCAAAATCAAGTTCATGCAGCGCTTTATGGTGGCGATAGGTATGGTTGAGATCGCGCACCAGCCGCTGTACGCCGTGGTGCCAGTTGTCGCCGCCTTCCAGCAGATGCCAGTCAAGGCTGGCGTCGTGGTTCCACTCGCGCCCCTGGGCGAACTCGTTGCCCATAAACAGCAGTTTCTTACCGGGGAACGCCCACATCCAGCCGTAATAGGCGCGCAGGTTGGCGAATTTCTGCCAGGCGTCGCCAGGCATACGGTCGAGAATCGATTTTTTGCCATGCACCACTTCGTCATGCGACAGCGGCAGGACAAAGTTTTCGGTGTAGTTGTAGAGCATGCCGAAGGTCAGCTTATCGTGATGATACTGGCGATGAACCGGGTCCAGCTTCATGTAGTCCAGCGTGTCATGCATCCAGCCCAGGTTCCATTTGTACCAGAAACCCAGTCCGCCCATATCCTGTGGTCGGGACACGCCAGCGAAGTCAGTGGACTCCTCGGCCATGCTCACCGCGCCAGGCACCTGCTCTCCCAGAATACGGTTGGTATTGCGTAAGAACTCAATGGCTTCCAGGTTCTCACGCCCGCCGAACTCGTTGGGGATCCACTCGCCTTCTTTGCGGCTGTAGTCGCGGTAAATCATCGACGCCACGGCGTCTACACGCAGCGCATCAATGCCGAAACGCTCAATCCAGTAAAGCGCGTTCCCGACCAGATAGTTGCTGACTTCACGGCGCCCGTAGTTATAGATAAGCGTGTTCCAGTCCTGGTGATACCCTTCGCGCGGGTCGCTGTGCTCATACAGTTTGGTGCCGTCGAAATCCGCCAGACCAAAATCATCCGACGGGAAGTGGCCCGGCACCCAGTCAAGAATGACGTTCAGACCCGCCTGATGAGCGGCATTGATGAAATAGCGGAAGTCATCGCGCGTGCCGAAACGGCGGGTCGGCGCATACAGCCCGGTCGGCTGGTAGCCCCAGCTGCCATCAAAGGGATGTTCATTAACAGGAAGCAGTTCGAGGTGGGTAAAGCCCATCCATTTTACGTATGGAATAAGCTGATCCGCCAGTTCGCGGTAGCTCAGCCAGAAATTGTTATCGGTATGACGACGCCACGAGCCCAGATGCACTTCATAGATGGAGACTGGCGCATCGAACCGGTTGGCTTGTTTGCGCTCTTCCGTCTGCACCACTTTTTCCGGTAGACCGCAGATCAGCGAGGCCGTTTCCGGGCGCATTTGCGCTTCAAACGCATACGGATCGGCTTTGATTCTCAGCTTGCCATGCGCATCGATCATCTCGAACTTGTACAACTGACCGTGTTGCGCGCCGGGAATAAACAGCTCCCAGATACCGCTCTCTTTGCGCAGGCGCATCGGGTGGCGGCGACCATCCCAGTAGTTGAATTGCCCAACGACGGAGACGCGCTGGGCATTCGGCGCCCAGACGGAAAAACGGGTTCCAGTAACGCCGTCCATTGTGTCGGCATGTGCGCCCAGCGTTTCATACGGGCGTAAATGCGTGCCTTCAGACAGCAACCAGGCATCCATTTCCTGGATCAGCGGGCCAAAACGGTAAGGATCGTCAATCAGATTCTGCTGTCCATGCCAGACAACAGCGAGCTGATAGCGAAAGAAATTTTTGCGTCGGGGGAGCACACCGCTAAAAAAACCGCGTGAGTCGATACATTCCAGTTTGCCGACTTTACGTCCGGTTTTCGGTTCAATCACCCACACTTCGGTGGCATCAGGCAATAGGGCGCGGACTTCCAGTCCCGCGGTGGTTTGGTGCATACCAAGTACGGAAAAAGGGTCCGCAAAATGGCCCGCAATTAGCGCATTAATCACGTCTCTATCGATACGATCGGACATGGCTGTCTTCCTGTTTTATGGTGTCACCCCTTCCAACTGATCTTCGACATCAGGTTGTGACACTTCTTTGACCTGAACGGCGCAGCACCAATGTGCATCCTCTCTGCCCCGTCCCACCTTCAGGCTAAGGCTTAATACCTCCGGTATTAAGACACCCTTAAAGAATAGCCAATGCTTTATCTTACTCCTGGTAAATATTGGAACATCTGCGCTTACTCCTGTATTACGCAAAAAAAAGGGTGACTCAGCACCCAACATTTAAACTCTGTTTTGTTTACCGGATGGCGGCGATGCGTTATCCGGCCTGATGATTCACGTTATTGGTGGGCCTGATAAGCGTCGTCGCGCTACCAGGCCATCCACAATTACGCCAGCTGACGCAGCATACGACGCAGCGGTTCTGCCGCGCCCCAAAGCAGCTGATCGCCAACGGTAAAGGCGGAGAGGAACTCCGGCCCCATGTTCAGCTTACGCAGGCGGCCAACCGGCGTGGTGAGCGTGCCGGTAACGGCTGCCGGGGTTAACTCACGCAGGGTAATGTCACGATCGTTGGGCACCACTTTCGCCCACGGGTTGTGCGCGGCCAGCAGTTCTTCTACGGTCGGAACAGACACGTCTTTTTTCAGTTTAATGGTGAACGCCTGGCTGTGGCAGCGCAGCGCGCCGACGCGCACGCACAGACCATCCACCGGGATCACGGAAGAGGTGTTGAGAATTTTGTTGGTTTCCGCCTGGCCTTTCCACTCTTCGCGGCTCTGGCCGTTATCGAGCTGTTTGTCGATCCACGGAATCAGGCTGCCCGCCAGCGGTACGCCAAAGTTATCAACCGGCAGGTCGCCGCTGCGGGTCAGGGTCGTCACTTTGCGCTCAATGTCGAGGATCGCGGAAGAAGGCGTCGCCAGCTCATCGGCTACGTGACCGTACAAGTGGCCCATCTGCGCCAGCAGTTCGCGCATATGACGCGCGCCGCCGCCAGACGCCGCCTGGTAAGTCGCAACAGAAACCCAGTCCACCAGGTCATTAGCAAACAGACCGCCCAGCGACATCAGCATCAGGCTGACGGTACAGTTACCGCCGACGAAGGTTTTAATGCCGTTGTTCAGGCCGTCGGTAATGACATCCTGGTTAACCGGATCAAGAATAATGATGGCGTCGTCTTTCATGCGCAGCGAGGATGCCGCGTCAATCCAGTAGCCCTGCCAGCCGCTTTCACGGAGCTTTGGATAGATTTCGTTGGTATAATCGCCGCCCTGACAGGTCACAATGATATCAAGCGCCTTCAGCGCGTCGAGATCAAAGGCATCCTGAAGTGTGCCGCCGGGCGTACCGCCGAACGTCGGCGCTGCCTGCCCAAGCTGGGAAGTAGAAAAGAAAACAGGGCGAATGGCATCGAAGTCGCGCTCTTCAACCATGCGTTGCATGAGTACAGAGCCGACCATACCGCGCCAGCCGATAAAACCAACATTTTTCATAGCGTTTTTTTCCTGCAAAGATGTGTGCTGTGTATGCAAACCAGTGTCCTACTGGTTCTTCCTTCACCATACAAAAAGCAGCCAAAGTCGCAAGTGAAATTAATCAATGATAGCGAAGCCATCAGTAATGCGACTTATCCCGCTTCCTAAGCAAGCAGAAAGTCCGCAGTAATTATCAGGGAATTTGAGTTATGAATGAAATCATTTCAGCGGCAGTTTTATTGATCCTGATTATGGATCCACTCGGAAACCTGCCCATTTTCATGTCCGTACTGAAACATACCGAACCAAAGCGCCGCCGGGCGATTATGGTTCGCGAGCTGTTTATTGCGCTTTTACTGATGCTCATTTTCCTGTTTGCGGGCGAGAAAATTTTGGCCTTTCTCAACCTGCGGGCGGAAACCGTGTCGATCTCCGGGGGGATTATTCTGTTCCTGATCGCCATTAAGATGATTTTCCCCAGCGCATCAGGCAACAGCGCCGGACTCCCGGCGGGCGAAGAACCGTTTATCGTACCGCTGGCCATCCCTCTGGTGGCGGGCCCGACCATCCTGGCGACGCTGATGCTGTTATCGCATCAGTATCCGAACCAAATGGGGCATCTGGTCATCGCTCTGCTGATCGCCTGGGGCGGCACGTTTGTGATTCTGCTGCAATCGTCGCTGTTCCTGCGTCTGCTGGGCGAGAAAGGGGTTAACGCGCTGGAACGTCTGATGGGGTTGATTCTGGTAATGATGGCGACCCAGATGTTCCTGGACGGCATTCGGATGTGGATGAAAGGTTAAGGATGTAAAAAAGCCGGGTGGCGCTTGCGCTTACCCGGCCTACGGTGTGGATATGTGCTCACTTGTAGGCCCGGTAAGCGGCGCGCCACCGGGCAACAAGACTCAGCTCAGAAGCTGGAACGCAATCATACCAACAATCGCGCCGACGGTGCCGAGGATGGTTTCCATCATCGTCCAGGTCTTCAGCGTTTGCGCTTCGGTCGCGCCAGTGAATTTACCGAACAGCCAGAAACCGGCGTCGTTTACGTGGCTGACCACGATAGAACCGCCCGCGATACAGATAGACAATGCCGCCATCTGCGCGCCGGAGAAGTTCAGTTGTTCCACCACCGGCATCACCAGCCCCACCGCCGTTAAGCACGCGACGGTCGCGGAACCCTGAATGATACGCACCGCTGCCGCCAGCACGAAGCAGGTGATGGCAATCGGCAAGCCCATGCCGGTTAACGCTTCGCCCAGCGCCGGGCCAACGCCGGAATCCACCAGAACCTGCTTGAACACGCCGCCTGCGCCAATCACCAACAGAATAATGCCCGCCGGTTGCAGCGCCTGACCGCAGATCGCCATGACTTTATCTTTCGCCATCCCCTGACGCACCGCCAGGCCATAGATTGCCACCAGGCACGCCACCAGAATCGCGGTGAACGGGTGGCCGATAAACTCAAACCATTCGTAAGCGCTGGAACCTTCCGCGACAAAGCGCGCGGCGATCGTTTTCAGCCCTACCAGCACCAGCGGCAGCAGGATCAGCGAGAGGCTGAAACCAAATGACGGCATTTTACCTTCGCCCAGATGCGGTTCGGTAATGTCGTCCGGGACGTGCAGTTCCACATAGCGGCCAATGAAATTACCAAACAGCGGCCCGGCGATGATCATGCCAGGGATTGCCGCGCACAGACCAATCAGGATCATCCAGCCAAAATCAGCGTGCATTTGGGACGCCAGCAGCATCGGCGCAGGCCCGGGCAGCAGAAACGCCGCAGCCGCCGCCACGCCCGCAAACAGCGGAATGACCAGTTTCACAAGGTTTGTTCCGGTATGGCGCGCCATAGAGAATGCGACGCTGATCAGCAGCACAATGGCGACTTCAAAGAACAGCGGCAGCGCGCAAATCAGCCCCGCCAGACCAATCGCGTAATGCGCGCGGCTGTGGCCGAAAGACTTGAGCATTTTGACGGCAATCTGATCGACTGCGCCCGTCTCATGCAAAATTTTGCCGAACATGGCGCCCAGTGCGACGACAATCGCCAGGAAGCCAAGCGTACCGCCCATCCCTTTTTCCATCGTCGCCGCGATTTTATCGAGCGGCATACCGGAAAAGAGACCAGCGCCAATAGACACCACCATCAAAGCAACGAAGGCGTGCATACGCGCCTTCATCACTAAAAACAGCAGCAGTAAAACAGAACCTACTGCTGTTAAAACAAGCGTTAATGTACTCACTACTTACTGCCTTTGTTAATGACCTCAATGGTGCTTGCCACGACACCTTCCAGCGGCTGATCGATATTCACCACCAGTACATCGCTCTCGTCAGCGCCCGGCTCTTCCAGCGTGTCAAACTGAGTTACCAGCATCTGCGTTTTAAAGAAGTGGCCTTTACGTGCCTTCAGGCGGCTTTCGATAACGTCAAAATCCCCTTTCAGGTAGATGAAAGACAGGTTTGGATTACCGTCGCGCAGCAGGTCGCGATAGTGTTTTTTCAGTGCGGAACAGACAATCAGCGATACCTTATTGGTTCGCTGCATCGCAAACGCCGCATCGTTCAGCGCCTGTAACCACGGCTTGCGGTCGTCGTCATTCAACGGCTCGCCGGAGGCCATTTTCATGATGTTGCAACGCGGATGGAGAAAATCGCCATCAAGAAACGCGGCATGCAGCTGATGCGCCACTTCGCTGGCGACAGCGGATTTGCCACTGCCTGATACGCCCATCAGAACGTAAATGTGGTGATCATGGTTAGTCGTGCTCAAAGTGGTGCCCCCACAGTACAAGGATCAGGAATTGTTACGGGTAACTGTTATCGGTAACATTGTCCGGCCGGACCAGAATAGAAGCAATATCCATTCGTGGCAGAAGTGAATAAGTGTGAGCTACTTCAAATTTGTTGGACTAAATAGATCCACCCGGTGACAAGGTGAAACCTAAATCTAACATTTTAGGCGTCACCGCTTCACCGCGTATGCGCGCCAGCAGGCGCTCTGCGCCGATACTGCCCATCCGCTCACGCGGCGTGAGTACGCTGGCCAGACGCGGTTCCATCACCTGACCAATGTCGTGGCCGTGGAAACCGGCAATCGCCATATCATCAGGAATTTTGAGCCCTAAACGCTGGCATTCGAACGCCGCCCCGACGGCAAGGTCATCGTTGGTACAGAAAATACCGTCCAGCTGCGGGTATTCGCGTCTTGCCTGGCGGATCAGCTCAATCCCGGAAGAGTAAGACGACGATTGCTCCACCATCACGCTGTAGGGCACCAGCCCGGCGTCCAGCATGGCC
This sequence comes from Citrobacter sp. CK189, assembly GCF_030333505.1. Lineage (NCBI taxonomy): Bacteria > Pseudomonadati > Pseudomonadota > Gammaproteobacteria > Enterobacterales > Enterobacteriaceae > Citrobacter > Citrobacter sp. CK189. Next base: position 119,959 of record NZ_JAOWFV010000037.1, read on the forward strand.
TGTTCATAGCCCTTCTGTTTGATGATAGTACGTTCGTCGAGGCGCGCCCCCAGATAGGCGATATGACGATGGCCGCGCGCGATAATCGCGGCGGTCATCTGACGCGCGGCTTCAAAGTTGTCAAAACCGACGGCGATATCGAGGCATGGCGATTTGCTGTCCATCAGCTCCACCACCGGAATGCCCGCGACTTCAATCATTTTGAGCGTGCGCGGCGTATGGGTACGTTCAGTGAGGATTAGCCCGTCAATGTTCCATGACAGCATCGACTCCAGACGTTCCTGTTCCATTTCCGGCTTATAGCCGTAGTGCGCCAGCATCGTCTGGTAGCCGTGGGCATCGGTGACGGTCTCAATTCCGCGTAACACCTCGGCGAAAACCTGGTTGGTTAACGACGGCAGCAGAACGCCCACCGCACGGCTGGTCGCGTTAGAAAGAATATCGGGAGCACGATTGGGAATGTAACCCAGTTCATCAAGTGCAGCAGCGATCTTGCCCCGCAGCGCGACGGAGACCTGCTCCGGGTTACGCAGAAAACGGCTGACCGTCATTTTGGTCACGCCTACGCGGTCAGCCACATCCTGAAGTACGGGTCTTTTCTTTTTCATCGTCCTGAAAGGCATAAAAGGGATAGATTTCCCCAGTTTACCACGGACGTGCGGAATTAATGACAAACGATGAAAAGCCGGATGGCGACGCTTTCGCGTCTTATCCGGCCTGGATCAGCGCGTAGGCCCGATAAGCTGCGCGCCATCGGGCAAGATTACGCAAATTTAAACTGGCGGCAGGTCGAACAGTAACACTTCGCTATCGCTGTCGGCATGGATGGAGATCGCCTGCTCATCCCAAATCGCCAGACCGTCGCTGGTAGACGCTTTGGTGCCGTTAATGGTGACGTCACCTTTCACCACCTGAATCCAGATGCGGCGTTCGGCGGAGATCTGGTGTACCGACTGTTCGTCTTTCAGCAGCGCCCAACGGTACAGCTCCATGTCCTGATTCACTTTCAGCGAACCGTCGCGCGCATCCGGCGACAGCACCAGCTGTTTGCCCTGTACGGCGTCAAAACGACGCTGCTCGTAACGCGGCGTAATCCCGTTTTCCTGCGGCATGATCCAAATCTGATACAAACGCAGGCGGTCGGTATTGCTCGGGTTGTATTCCGAGTGACGAATGCCCGTCCCGGCGCTCATTATCTGGAACTCACCGGCAGGAACCTGCTCTTTGTTACCCATGCTGTCCTGGTGTTCCACTGCGCCTTCCAGCACATAGGTCAGGATTTCCATGTCTTTATGCGGGTGCGTCCCAAAGCCCTGGCCTGCTTCAATAACGTCATCGTTAATCACGCGCAGTGCCGAGAAGCCCATAAAGTTAGGGTCATAGTAGTTTGCAAAAGAAAAAGTATGCCAGGAATCCAGCCAGCCATGATTCGCATGACCACGGTCGTTTGCTTTGCGTAAGTAGATCATTGTATTCACCCCCCAGATGTTTTCGATGGAGTAAGTGTGAACCCAATCCAGACGGGATCATAGAGGGTGAAAATTGACTCCTCTGTTCAAAAATTATGAACAAGCCCAGAGGCGTTGATTTTGTTTATTTCGCAAGGGTTACTGTGGCCGGAGACGCCTGTTCAAACGCCCGCTCAAGGATCTCAAGGTTGGTGAGAACGTCAGATTCCTTGACGTAATTCGGCACGCCATGCGTAATGGTCTCGAACAGAGCGTCATAAACGCGGCCATAGTCGCCGACCTCCGGTTTCATCTCTTCTTTCACCGTCACGCCTTCGTCATTAACATATTCCAGCAGGCCGACAGAATCATCCGCCGCAAACCCCGGTTCGCCGGGCATGATATTGGCCTTCAGGCTGGCTTCCTGCTGGTCGATGCCGTACTTCACAAACGAGCCTCTGGTGCCGTGAACGATAAATTTCGGGTAATCGATCTTCACTAAATGGCTGGTTTTAACGATGGCTTTCAGATCGCCGTAAAACAGCTGCGCTTCGAACGTATCATCCGGGTTGGCTTTATTGCGCAGGCTGCGGATGTCATAGGCCACATGATCCGGGCGTCCGAACAGCGAAATAATTTGATCCATCGTATGCACGCCGAGGCCGTAAAACGCGCCGTCCTGCGGCAGGCCAGGTTTGGTTTCCGCAACCGGTCGGTAGTAATCAAAGTGGCTTTCAACTTCAACAATCTCGCCCAGTTTACCGCTCTCAATCGCTTTTTTGGCAGTCAGGAAACAGGAGTCAAAGCGGCGGTTCTGGTACGGCGTGACGGTCAGCCCTTTGCTCCGCGCCAGTTCGAACAACACTTTCGCCTCGGCAAGCGTTGGCGTAAACGGTTTTTCCACCAGCACGTTTTTTCCCGCCTCCAGCGCGCGCCGGGCGTAGTCAAAATGGCTGTCCGCATGGGTACAGACGATCACCAGTTTTACCTGCGGATCGTTCAGCACTTCATCAAGATCGCTGGTGAAGTGAATATGCGAGTAGATCGGCGCCTGCTCCTCCGGCTTCGCGTGACGGCGGAAGATATGCGCAACATGCCAGCTGCCTTTACGGTTAAGAACATACGGCAGATGGTAGCGGGTGGTGCTTTTACCAAAGCCAATAAATGCGCAGTGTAAGGTCATGGGAGTGTCCTTTTTGAAAGGTGATTGCATACACCATAGCGCAAACAACATGTGGGAAATAGCGGTGAAACGATCGTAGGCTGGATAAGGCAAAGCCGTCATCCGGTAATGGCTCTTGTGATGCCGGATGGCGCTTATGCTTATCCGGCCTACAGCCTCAAGATCGGTCGTCGGCGTCGCGGTCAGTTTGTTCACGGCAAGCGCGCAGGGCCCGGAGCGTACTAAATGTACGTGAGGAGCACGAGCACTTCCCGGGGACAAAATGACAAGTAAGCCAGGCCGAACACCCAGCTCAAAAAAAAAGCCAGCACCCGGCTGGCTAAAGTAATACTGGAAGCAATGTGAGCAATGTCGTGCTTTCAGGTTCTCCGCAAGGGTCTCCCTGAACGCAGAGCAATAATAATCATTCTCATTCGCACTTGTCCAATACTTTTTGCAAAAAAATGCAGTTGACTCCGTTTTTAAAGTCAATGATGTTTAAAAGGACTTTTAATCTGCTAAGGACACAGAAATGAGTGAGATAGTGATACGCCACGCGGAATCAAAAGATTACGACGCAATTCGTCAGATCCATGCCCAGCCGGAGGTGTATCACAACACGCTACAGGTTCCTCATCCTTCCAGTGCGATGTGGCAGGAGCGGCTAGCCGACCAGCCCGGCATCAAACAGCTGGTCGCCTGTATTGACGATACTGTCGTGGGGCATCTCACCATTGCGGTCATCCAGCGTCCGCGCCGCAGCCATGTCGCCGATTTTGGCATCAGTGTTGATGCGCGGTGGCAAAATCGTGGGGTCGCCAGCGCGCTGCTCCGTACCATGATCGACATGTGTGATAACTGGCTGCGTGTGGAGCGTATCGAGCTAACGGTATTTGTCGATAATGAACCCGCCGTGGCGGTCTACAAGAAGCATGGTTTTGAGATTGAAGGCACCGGCAAGAAGTACGCACTGCGTAACGGTGAGTATGTCGACGCATACTTTATGGCGCGGATGAAGTAATTTTCGCCTCCCCTCTCTCCAGGAGAGGGGAATATCCCGTAATTAAAAGTAGTCCGGCCCAATTCAGAATATCCTCAATAATATTTGGCTAAAGTGAAAACATTTATTAACTCTGTATACGAATCTGAGAATAGAGCGTAAACAGATAATAAAGAAAGGATTCACATCTAATACATTTAGCATGCCGTTATTAAAGGATAAGGTAATAATGGGAAATATTGTCTACCTGACAATTGCAGGGGAGTTGCAAGGTGCTATTTCCGATGGATGTGGAAGCACTGCCTCAGTGGGCAACCGCTGGCAAACCGGACACGAGGATGAAATTTTCGTATTTTCACTCTCGAATAGCATAACCAGTACTGGTAAAGGTTCTCATTTGCACGGACTGCGATTTTGTAAACTGATCGATAAAAGCACGCCGTTGTTTGTTAATGCTATTAACAACAACGAGCAGTTGTATATGGAGTTTTATTTCTACCGCATCAATAGATTCGGTAGATGGGAGAAGTATTATTATATTCAACTGCGGGGAGCATTTCTATCAGGTATTCAACACCAATTCAGCGAAAATAATTTAGATACAGAAACAATAACCATCAGCTATGAATATATCCTCTGCAAACACCTTATTGCCAACACTGAGTTTAGCTACCTGGCCTTGCCCGAGAACTACAACCGTCTGTTTATCCCCCGTCCAAAAACACCCGCAGATAATAGCCTCAAAACGTTAAACAGCAAAGGGGTTGGCAGATTGCTTGCCGCCGGAGGTATCTACAACGGGAATATCGAAGGTTTCAGGGAAACGGCAGAAAAGTTGGGAGGAGATGCGATTAAGGGATATGATCACGTCCTGAATGATCAAACGAAAGGAACCATAATAGCCTTAGCATCAATCGCTTCTGTCTTTGGTATGGGGCGGTTAGGATTAGCTTCGGAGGTGGAAAAGTTCGGACAGGCAAAAGTCTGGAAGACACTATCAGTTCCAGATAGCATTGACACCACTACCATTGCAACAACAGGACAAAATTACCGCGCAATTGCCGCTGGTGCTGAAGACTTGAGTGTTGCACAAACAAAAACGCTGACACAATTGCCCAAAATGGGCTCAAGAATTATTGTAACCAAAGGCTTTGGGCAGAATGATTTAGCAGCGCTTAGTGCAGCTACAGGCGACGAGTTTGCAATGTTTACAACAGGTGGTAGAAGATTGATTATTCGCGGAAATGCAACCGGAGTACCAATAGGCATTGTTGAAGCTGAAGAGCTTGCTGCTAAAGGTTGGCGATGGTCCAGCCATGTTCATCCAGATGGAACATTAAGATCTTCTCTTGGTGATAGAGCGATTTTGAAGATATTTAAGGATCACAATTTGAATAGTAAGAGTTCTATATCTGATCCTTATGGACGCAGGTTCAACTTTTCACCTGATGGCGATTTAATTAGCCCAGAATGGAGACCATAGAATGAAAAAAATACCTTTAGACATTTTAGAACAAAAAGCAAAAGAAATTAGCAGAAAGACATTGGGTGATTATATATTGCCAGACAATATATTTTCACAATTGGCTTCAGGAGTAATTATTGATGGTGACGACAGAGTTTTTGTGCTGTTCATTCCTAAAGAGCGAGCAAAAGATACAATAGACATACTTAGAATAAGAATGAATATTTATTCAGGAGAAGGTTTTGTAGAATATATTGGGCTTGAGCGGAAAAAGTAGAAATCCAGATAATAAAGTTATGCGCTTTAAGGGGAATGCTAATGATCACTTACAAAGAAGCCATAAACAAAGCCAATAAGTATCTTCACGATACAGATGCCCCTGTCGTCATCACACTCCACGGAAGATTTACAGAAGGTTGGTTTTTTTGTTTCGAATCAATGGAGTATCTCAAAACCGGAGACAACGCTTCCCGTCTGGCAGGAAACACTCCTTTCATCATCGATAAAGATAGCGGTGAAATCTTTGATTTAGGTACTACCTGGCCGCTGGAGAAATATTTAAAAGACTACGAAGAGAGCAAAAAAGCACGAAGCTAAGCTTACCCGGATACAATTAACTATGATAACTGAAACTGAACTTAACGTACTAAAAGTTATGGCCGAAAAAGATATTAACTGGAACTGGATGAATCTGGATCGCACGCTTTCCATGAAAATAATCCCGGGGTTCAGCAATGTCGTTAATATTGTGAATAAATTGGCTAGCGAGGGTCTGGTAAATATTGAAGATAGCGGGCATAAGTCCATGCCTCACTACCACGTCTCAGAACAAGGATACAGGCGACTAAAAAAAGAGAATTTATAATATTAGTTCTGACTGCAACTCACCATAGCAACCGTTCAGAACACCGATTCGGATTGCACCAGCGAAAGTGAGCCAGCAGTTAGAACGACCCGATAAGTCCCCTCCAGTATTGCAATAATAACCCCAGGAAAATCCCATACTAATCACCACAATTTATCATATATACAGATATATTTATCCTGCATATCACATCCAATAAGATTACCCTCAAAGCATTAGTCTAAAAGTGAAAGTTTTCGTTTCTTCTGTATACGAACGACGTCATCAGGCGTAAATAAAGAAATGGATAAGGAGCAAGCGACGCCATTATTTACGACAGCACGTAACAGAAGGATTTGAATGGAATGAGTGATATCGTCTACCTGACGGTTTCAGGACAACAGCAGGGCGCTATTTCTGCCGGATGTGGAACGATAGCCTCAGTGGGCAACCGCTGGCAAACCGGACACGAGGATGAAATTTTCGTATTTTCACTCTCGAATAGCATAACCAGTAC
>NZ_JAOWFV010000037.1:126444-475769 GCF_030333505.1 Citrobacter sp. CK189
ACCAATTCAGCGAAAATAATTTAGATACAGAAACAATAACCATCAGCTATGAATATATCCTCTGCAAACACCTTATTGCCGACACTGAGTTTAGCTACCTGGCGTTGCCCGAGAACTACAACCGTCTGTTTATCCCCCCGCTCAATCCGGGATTGAAAACCCTTAACAGTAAAGCTGTCGGCCGACTGCTTGCCGCAGGTGGCGTTTACAATGGGAATATAGAGAGGTTCAGGGCCACTGCGGATAAATTAGGTGGCGATGCACCTGCTGGTTACGAGCAGGTGCTTAATGAAAAAACAATTGGACTGGGTATTGCTGCTGCATCTATACTCTTTGCAAGAAAACAACCCAACCTCAGGCAGTTAGAGGAATTAAAAAAGGTTAAATGGGTTGATGAAAATGCAGGAATGAGTCAAAGAGCAAGAAATTATAACGATTCAGCTACTGGTGCTCGTTCAAACATTAATACTCAAAAAGGTCAAGCACCAACCATAGATAGAACCGATACAAAAAATAATAGCAGGCCGGTTCGCTTTGATGGAGTTGATGGAAATGTAATGATAGACAGGAAGATATCTGTAGTTACGACTCAAAAAGCTAAAGATCAAGCAATAAGACAGTCCGAAGCATTGAACAATAACAAAATGACAGGACGTTGGGAAGTACCAAATCAAACTCAAGCAAGTCGCGCACAAAAGATGTTTGATGAATTGGGAATCAAAAATATAGAGGTGAAAATTGTTAAAGAACAGTGAAGTGAAACTTGCAAAAATCATTGTCGATCTGGCTATATTTTTGGAGTTTACCAGCCCTGATTTGCTTGATCCTGACTGCGCTGTAGAAGCAATGGAAGGTATTTCAGCTGAACTGCAATCCTTAAACCATGAAGATAGAGACAACATGGCTAATATATTTAAAAATTTATCAAAAAAATATACAAGTGATAAAGCAGAATATGTTAGAAACCTTCCAGAATCATTGGGAATTATCTAATGCATCACAAAAAAAACACCTTTAAAAAGGTAAAGAGCAATAAATAAAAATCAAATAGTTATATATAACAATAACTATAATTGAGTTTAACGTATTGAAAGTTATGGCAGAAAAAGACATTAACTGGAACTGGATGGTTCTGGATCGTACCCTGGCTACCAGAAACATTCCTGGATTTAGTAACGTTGCTAATATCGTAACTATTCTGGTTAATCACGGATTAGTTGATGTCGTATACGGTAAGGACAAATCAAGACCACGCTACAGAGTTTCCCAAAATGGTTTTGACTTCCTTAAAAACCAACAACAACTTCTTTAGCCTTGAATTTTATAATCCTTCCCAAAATTATGTCTAATAAGTCAAGCCCCCTTCCACCGAAGAGGGCCACTTACCTCAATACCCCGCCGTTAAATCATCGACTGAGCGCGGGTCAGACGCGCCGTACAGCGAACCATCCGGCCCGACCATGATACTCTGGGTGCTGCCCATCGCTTCTTTCAGCGCGACTTTTTGCCCACGCTGTTCCAGGAGTTTCAGCGTATCCGGGCTAAAGCCCTTTTCCACGCGCAGCTCATCCGGCAGCCACTGATGATGGAAACGCGGTGCGTTGGTCGCCTCAGCGACATTCATCCCGAAATCGATGCTGTTGACCACCATTTGCAGCACGGTGGTAATAATCCGGCTACCGCCAGGGCTACCTGTCACCAGCCAGGTTTTGCCGTCTTTCACCACAATGGTCGGCGACATTGACGACAGCGGACGTTTCTTCGGCCCTACGGCGTTAGCATCGCCGCCCACCAGACCGTAAACGTTTGGTACGCCAGGTTTCGCGGAGAAGTCATCCATCTCATTGTTGAGCAGAATTCCGGTGTTTCCCGCCACAATCCCGGTGCCAAACGTGGTGTTCAGGGTGTAGGTAACGGCCACCGCGTTGCCGTCTTTATCCACCACCGAGAAGTGGGTGGTCTGATTGCTTTCATACGGCGCCAGTTTACCGGGGCGAATCTCGCTGGACGGTTTGGCTTTATTGATATCTATCTGATCGGCGATGGATTTCGCATACGCTTTACTGGTCAGCGCCTGCCACGGCACCTTCAAAAAATCCGGGTCGCCGAGATACTCCGACCGATCGGCATAGGCATATTTCTCCGCTTCAGCCATTATCTGCATGGCATCGGCGCTGCCAAACCCGTATTTCTTCATGTCGAAGTTTTCAAGGATATTGAGGATCTGCACGATATGAATGCCGCCGGAGGACGGAGGCGGCATCGAAAAGACCTGATACCCGCGATAATCGCCGCTAATCGGCGTACGTTCTACCGCTTTGTAAGCCGCCAGATCCTCTTTGGTGATAAGCCCCCCGTTCTTCTGCATCTCCTGTGCGATCTGGTCGGCTATTGCCCCTTTGTAGAAGGCATCAGGGCCATTCTCAGCAATCATCTCCAGACTTTTCGCCAGGTTTTTCTGCACCAGCTTGTCGCCCTTCTTCAGCGGTTCGCCGTCTTTCCAGAAAATAGCCTTGCTGTTTTCATAATTCGGCAGCACCTCACTACCGTAGGTTTTCAGGTCATCCGCCAGCGCATCGTTGACGACGAATCCCTCATCCGCAAGTTTCATCGCCGGGCGTATCACTTTGTTGAGCGGCAGGGTGCCGTATTTCTCCAGCGCCAGCGAGAATCCGGCCACGGTGCCCGGCGTACCGGTCGCCAGGTGCGACGTCAGCGATTTTTTACTGTCAGGATTGCCCTGATCGTCCAGGAACATATCGCGGGTGGCATTGGCTGGCGCCATTTCGCGGAAGTCGATCGCCGTGGTATTCCCGTCTTTGGTGCGCAGCAGCATAAAACCCCCGCCGCCGAGGTTCCCCGCCTGCGGATGCGTCACCGCCAGCGCATAGCCAACGGCAACCGCCGCATCGACGGCATTTCCCCCTTGCTTAAGGATATCGACGCCGACCTGGGTCGCCATCGCATCCACGGATGCCACCATCCCCTGCTTCGCACGAACAGGGTGGAAAACATCCTCTTCAACACCGTATGACACCGGAGGTGGCGCAGGCGGCGCGGCAACAACACTAAAACAACTTCCTGAGAGCAGAGCAGCAATGGCTACCCGGCGCAAAAACGTCGGTTTCATCATCGTTATTCTCCAGAGATACGGGGTCAGCCCCCCACTAAGCCTGGTGCATAACTCTGAAATAATCATCGTTGCGACGGGAAAGGAGTAAACTTAATAGATCCCCCCAGAGGAGGAAAGACGATGAAACGACTCTTAATTTTAGCGGCGCTACTGCCGTTTTCCGGCTTTGCGCAGCCCATCAACACCATGAATAACCCGAATCAGCCGGGGTATCAGATCCCGAGTCAACAGCGGATGCAAACCCAAATGCAGACGCAGCAGACCCAGCAGAAAGGAATGCTTAACCAGCAGTTAAAAACGCAGACCCAGCTTCAGCAACAGCATCTGCAAACGCAGATGAACAATAACGCGCAGCGGGTCCAGCAGGGCCAGGTGCGTGAGCAGGTTTTACCAAACAACAATGGCGGTATGTTAAGCGGTGGAACCCGCCAGAGCAGCGGTCAGCAACATCTGCTGCCCCAGCGACAGAGTGGCGATATGCTCAATAACTCGCCGCAGTAAAATCCGGCCCAATCACATCAATGGCATCGGTACAGATGCAGTCCACGCCCCAGCGCAGCAGTTCCGCCGCGCGCTGGGGTTTGTTGACGGTGTAAACCAGAATGCGCAGTCCCGCCGCCTTGAGCGTTTTTACCCGCGCTTCATCGAGCAATTTATGGTTGAGATGAACAGAGACGCAGCCCAGTCGGGTCGTCAGCGTATGCCAGTCGTCACGCCAGTCATCCAGCAGTAAACCGCGCGGTAGCTCTGGCGCCGCCTGTTGCGCCGCTTCCAGCGCATCAATTTCAAACGATGAAAGCAAAGGCGCGGTCATTCCAGACCACAGCTCCCGCGCCGCCAGCGCCACCACTCTCCCCGTCAATGGCCCGGTGCCGGTCGTCGGTTTAATTTCAATATTCGCCATCATGCCGTGCTCGCGGCAGCGTTCCGCTACCTGAGACAACAGCGGCAACGGCTCGCCTTTAAACTTGCCGCTAAACCAGCTCCCGGCATCAACGCGCAGCAGATCCTGCCAGTTGACTTCCCCCGCCACGCCCCAGCCGTTACTGGTGCGCTCCAGGTTGTCGTCATGCAGCAGAAAGATCTCGCCGTCTTTCGACAGCTTCACGTCAAACTCAATCATCGTGTGTCCGCACCGCGCCCCCACGTCAATCGCCGCCAGCGTGTTTTCCGGTGCGAGTTTTCCGCCACCGCGATGCGCGACGATGTGGGGATAAGGCCAGTTACTCATACTCGTTGTCCTGTTTCGCCATCGAAAAGATGCAGATGATTTTCCGGCAAATGCAGCCATAGCGTGCTGCCTGCCGTCGGGCGTTGCTGATGCGCCAGCCGCACGACCATTTTTTGATCGCCCCAGCGTCCGTGCGCCAGGTTATCCGCCCCCAGCATCTCCAGCGTGTCCATCACCAGCGGTACGCCGCCTTCCGCTTGCGAGCTTAGCGCAATATGCTCAGGACGGATACCCAGCGTCATTTTCCGCCCGGCATAGCGACGATAGTTCCAGTTAACGGGCAGCGCCATCCCGCTCTCCAGCTCAAAATGGGTGCCTGCGGCGCTGATGCGCCCCTCCAGCAGATTCATCGCCGGGCTGCCGATAAAGCTCGCCACAAAGCGGCTGGCGGGCTTCTCATACACCTCTACCGGCGTACCGATTTGCTCCGCCACGCCTTTGTTCATCACCATCACCCGCTGGGCGAGCGTCATCGCTTCGACCTGATCGTGCGTCACGTACAGCGAGGTGGTTTTCAGGCGGCGATGCAGATGTTGTAACTCAAGGCGCATCTGGACGCGCAATTTAGCATCAAGGTTGGACAGCGGCTCATCAAACAGGAAGACGGCCGGATCGCGCACAATCGCACGCCCCATTGCCACACGCTGGCGCTGGCCGCCGGAAAGCTCGCGTGGACGGCGTTTGAGCAAACCGTCCAGCTCCAGAATCCGCGCCGCCTCTTTCACCCGTTCGGCAATATGCCCTTTGCCCATGCCGCGAATCTTCAGCCCCCACGCCATGTTCTCCTCTACGCTCATGTGTGGGTAGAGCGCGTAGTTCTGGAACACCATCGCAATGCCCCTGTCTTTCGGCTCCATCTCCGTAACGCGCTGGCGGTCAATCCAGATATCGCCGCTCGTTACCCGCTCAAGCCCGGCCACCATACGCAGCAGCGTCGATTTACCGCAGCCGGACGGCCCAACCATCACAATAAACTCGCCATCCGCCACATCCAGCGTTAACGGCTGTATGACCTGGGTTTTGCCGTCCCAGCTTTTGGTTACTGCCTGTAATTTCAAACCAGCCATAAAATTTCCTACTTCTCACTGTCCACCAGGCCGCGTACAAACGCGCGCTGCATGGCTAAAACGATAACGACGGGGGGAATCAGGGTCAGCAGCATCGCCGCCATCACCTGATTCCACTGAGTGGTGCCTTCCCCGGTGGCGATCATGCCTTTAATCCCCGCAACGGCGGTGCCGAGATCAACGTCGGTAATAATCAGCAACGGCCACAGGTACTGGTTCCAGCCGTAGATGAAAGTGATGACGAACAGCGCCGCGAGATTGGTTTTTGACAGCGGCAGCACGATGTCGCGGAAAAAGCGCATCGGTGAAGCGCCGTCGATGCGCGCCGCTTCAATCAGCTCGTCCGGCAGCGTCATGAAGAACTGGCGAAACAGAAAGGTGGCGGTCGCTGAGGCCATCAGCGGCAGGGTCAGACCCGCGTAGCTGTCGAGCATTTTCAGATTGGCGATCACTTCCACCGTCGGGAAAATACGCACCTCAACCGGCAGCATCAGGGTGATAAAGATCATCCAGAAAAACAGATTACGCAGCGGAAAACGAAACCAGACAATGGCAAACGCCGACAGCATAGAAACGGTGATTTTCCCCACCGTAATGCCAAAAGCCATGATGAAACTGTTAAGCATCATCAGCCAGAACGGCGCGCTGTTCACGCCCACGCCGTTAACCCAGATCGTTGCCATGTTTTCCAGCAGATGCGTTCCGGGGATGAGCGTCATCGGCGTATCGAACACCGCGCTGTTGTCCAGCGTCGCCGCCACAAAGGCGACGTACAAGGGAAACAGGATCACCACAATCCCCAGAATCAACATAGTGTGGCTGAATATCGTCAGCCCGCGACGGTTCTCAATCATTGGTAACGCACCTTACTTTCCACATAGCGGAACTGGATAACCGTCAGAATGATGACGAGGAACATCAGCACCACCGACTGTGCGGCAGAGGCGGAGAGATCCAGCCCGGCAAAGCCTTCGCGGTAGATCTTATAAATCAGCGTGGTCGTCGCCTGTACCGGTCCGCCTGCGGTAGCGGCGTCGATCACCGGGAAGGTGTCGAAGAAGGCATACACCAGATTGACCACCAGCAGGAAGAAACTCACCGGTGCAATCAGCGGTAGCGAAAGTTTAAAGAAGCGCCGAACCGGACCCGCCCCATCAATCGCTGCCGCTTCCGTCAGCGAGCGGGGAATGGATTGCAACGCGGCAAAAAAGAACAGGAAGTTGTAACTAATCTGCTTCCAGACTGAAGCGAACACCACCAAAAACATGGCCTGGCCGCTGTGTTGCGCATGGTTCCAGTCATAGCCGAACCCGGCAAGAAAATGGGTGATTAGCCCGCGCCCAGGGTTGAACAGGAAGATCCACAGTACGGCGGCCACCGCTGGCGCAACGGCGTAAGGCAGCAGCATCAGCGTTTGATACAGGCGGCTTGCGCGTACCACGTAATCCACCAGCGCGGCGAAAAACAGTGAGACCAACAGGCCGCTTACCGTCACCAGCGCACTGAATTTCATCGTCGTCCAGAAGGAGTCGAGGTAGTAGCTGTCATGGAATAAGGCGACAAAGTTATCCAGACCGACAAACTGGCTGGACAGCCCAAACGGATCGACGCTTTGCAGCGAATACCACAGCGCTTCGCCCGCAGGCCAGATAAAGAAAATGACGGTGATCGCCAGTTGCGGCGCAACCAGCAAATACGGCAGCCAACGCGAGCGAAACACCGGACGGGATGATGACATGAAGATTTGATTCCTGAACAGTGCCGGGTGGCGGCTTCGCCTTACCCGGCCTACGGTCTTGTAGGCCCGGTAAGCGCAGCGCCTCCGGGCATATCATGCGTTACGATTTCGTTGACTGCTCAAAGCGACGCAGCAGCTGATTACCACGCTCAACGGCGGCATCCAGCGCCTGCTGCGGGGATTTCTTCCCGGTCCACACGCTTTCCAGCTCCTCATCCACAATGGTGCGGATCTGCGGCATGTTGCCCAGACGCAGACCTTTGGTGAACGGCAACGGCGGCTTGTTCAGCATCTGGCGCGTGGCAATATCCGCGCCGGGGTTCTTATCATAGAATCCCTGCTCGCGGGTCAGGTCGTAAGCCGCTTTGGTGATCGGCAGATAGCCGGTTTTCTGATGCCATTCAGCGGCATTTTCCGGCTTCGCCAGGAAGTCGAGGAATTTCGCCACGCCGGTGTAGGTCTCTTTGTCTTTACCCTGCATCACCCACAGGCTCGCCCCGCCGATAATGGCGTTTTGCGGCGCATCTTTGGCATCCGCGTCATAAGGCATCATGCCTACGCCGTAATTAAATTTGGCATAGTGGCGGATATCCGCCAGAGAACCGGAAGAGGCGGTGGTGATGGCGCAATCGCCGTTGTAGAACTTCTCAGTGGATTCGTCTTTACGCCCGAAGTAGCTGAAATCACCCTTCTTGTTCAGTTCTTCCAGCAGCGCGATATGTTTCACCTGCTCCGGCTTGTTAAATTCCAGCACCGCGTCAGTACCGTCAAAGCCGTTATTTTGGGTGGCGACCGGCAGACCATGCCAGGCGCTGAAGTTTTCAATCTGAATCCAGCCCTGCCAGCCGCTGGCGTAGCCGCACTTCATTCCCGCCGCCTTCAGCTTCGCGGTGTACTCCGCCAGATCCTGCCAGGTTTTCGGCGGCTGCTCTGGATCTAAACCGGCTTTTTTGAAAGCGTCTTTGTTGTAGTACAGCACCGGCGTGGAGCTGTTAAACGGCTGGGACAACAGATGTCCGCTTTTGGAATCGGTGTAGTAACCGGACACCGTCGGTACAAACTGCGACTCATCGAAACTGATGCCCGCGTCGCTGAACACTTCATAGACCGGTTTAATCGCTTTCGACGCCATCATAGTCGCAGTGCCGACTTCATAAACCTGCAACAGCGCCGGAGCGTTACCGGTACGAAACGCGGCGATACCCGCGCTCAGGCTCTGTTCATAGTTGCCCTTATACACCGGCACAATCTTGTAATCAGGATTGGCCGCATTGAAACGTTGCGCCAGAGAATCAACCTCTTTCCCCAGCTCGCCTTCCATAGAATGCCAGAATGGAATGGTGGTAACGGCCATGGCGTTTCCCACGAATGCCAGGCTTAACGCCAGTCCTAACGCTGTATGTCGTAACGATGTCATTCGCTTATCTCTCTTGTTGTGCCGGATGCGCGATATCACGCGTTTTATGCTCGCGAGGTAACATGACATGCGCGAATGACAGAAAAATAACTTTTTAGTTACAAATAAATGACAGCCAAACGTCAGCAGGATGATAAGAAGATGATGGAATGGTGAAGATAATATGTAGGCCCGGTAAGCGTAGCGCCACCGGGCACACAGACGGTTTAACCTCCGAGGTATGCGCTGCGCACCGCTTCGTTGGCCAGCAACGCATCGCCGGTATCTTCCAGCACCACATGACCGTTTTCCAGCACGTAGCCGCGATCCGCCAGCTTCAGCGCCTGATTCGCGTTCTGCTCGACGAGGAAGATGGTCATTCCCTGCTCGCGCAGCTGTTCGATGGTATCGAAAATCTGCTGGATGATGATCGGCGCCAGACCCAGGGACGGTTCATCCAGCAGCAGCAAACGCGGCTGGCTCATCAATGCACGACCAATCGCCAGCATCTGCTGTTCACCGCCGGACATGGTGCCCGCACGCTGGATACGACGCTCATGCAAACGCGGGAACAGCGCGTAAACCCACTTAATGCGCTCCTGAAACTGGTCGCGCTCGGCGAAAAAACCGCCCATCGCCAGGTTCTCTTCTACCGTCATACGAGAAAAAACGCGACGCCCTTCCGGGACAATCGCCACCGCTTCACGCATGATTTTCGCCGTCTGCCAGTCGGTAATGTCTTTACCATCAAACACAATCCGACCGCTGGTGGCGCGCGGATCGCCGCATAACGTGCCGAGCAGCGTGGTTTTACCCGCGCCGTTGGCGCCAATCAGGGTGACGATTTCTCCCTGACGAATATGCAGACTCACCTCGTGCAGCGCCTGGATTTTGCCGTAGTGGGCACTGACTTTGTCAAAGGACAACATGACTTTTTCCATCTTATGCGTCACCACCATTATGCTTCACCTAAATAGGCGCGGATCACGTCCGGGTTGTTGCGAACTTCTTCCGGCGTCCCGTTCGCCAGCGGCGTTCCCTGGTTCACCACGTAAATGCGATCGGAAATCCCCATCACCAGCTTCATATCATGCTCAATCAGCAGAATGGTGGTGTTGTGATGATTACGCAGCTCCGCAATTAATTCGTCCAGCTCTTTGGTCTCTCTCGGGTTCAGGCCCGCCGCCGGTTCATCCAGCATCAGGATCTCCGGCTGCGTCACCATGCAGCGGGCGATCTCCAGACGACGCTGGTCGCCGTAGGCCAGGTTGCTGGCCTGGCGGTTGGCGTGCTCCAGCAGGCCGATACGCTCCAGCCAGGTGGCGGCGCGATCGAGCGCTTCACTCTGCGCCCGACGGAACGCCGGAGTCTTCAACAGACCCGAAAAGACGCCGGTTTTCAACTGCTGATGTTGCGCCACCAGCAGGTTTTCAATCACCGTCATCTCACGGAACAGGCGGACGTGCTGGAAGGTACGCACCACACCCATACGGGCAATCTGCTGGCCCGGCAGCCCTTCCAGATGCTGATCGCGCAGCATAATGGTGCCGCCGGTCGGTTTATAGAAACCGGTCAGGCAGTTAAAGACCGTGGTTTTCCCGGCGCCGTTTGGCCCGATCAATGAGACGATTTCGCGTGGATGCAACTCCAGTTCAACGTTGTTTACCGCCAGCAGACCGCCAAAGCGCATCATCAGGCCGTTAACGGATAATAATGGCTGACTCATGCCTGCTCTCCTTTCGCTTCCCCGTTTTTCAGTTTCAACTGCGGACGGGTCATCGGCAGCAAGCCCTGCGGACGCCAGATCATCATCAGTACCATCAAACCACCGAGCATCAACATGCTGTATTCGTTGAAGTCACGCATCAGCTCGCGCGATACCACCAGCAGGATGGCGGCGAGAATAACCGCGAACTGCGAACCCATGCCGCCAAGCACCACAATCGCCAGTACAAAAGCGGATTCGGCAAAGGTGAACGACTCCGGGCTGACAAAGCCCTGGCGCGCGGCGAACAGCGTTCCGGCGAACCCCGCAAACGCGGCGCTGATGGTAAACGCCGTCAGCTTAATGCGCGTCGGGCTTAAGCCTAATGAACGGCAGGCAATTTCATCTTCACGCAGCGCTTCCCATGCCCGCCCCAGCGGCATACGCAGCAGACGGTTGATCACAAACAACGAGAAGACGACCAGCAGCAACGCCACCAGGTAAAGCCAAATCACGCGGTCGGATGGATCGTATTTCACGCCGAAGAAGTTGCTGAAGGTATCCCAGCCGCCTTCTCGGGCGGTACGGCTGAACTCCAGACCGAAGAACGTCGGTTTCGGGATCTGGCTGATACCGTTCGGCCCGCCGGTCACTTCGGTGTTATTGAGCAGCAGGATACGCACAATCTCGCCAAAGCCTAAGGTCACAATCGCCAGGTAGTCGCCGCGCAGGCGCAATACCGGGAAGCCAAGCAGGAAGCCCGCCGCCGCCGCGACCAGCCCCGCCAGCGGCAGGCAGGTCCAGAACCCCAGACCGTAATAGTGGTTCAGCAACGCGAAGGTATACGCGCCAATGGCGTAGAAACCGCCGTAGCCCAGCACCAGCAGACCAGACAGCCCCACCACCACGTTCAGCCCAAGACCGAGGATGATGTAAATCATGGTCAGCGTGGCGATATCAACGGTGCCGCGCGACACCATAAACGGCCACACGACGGCGATGACCAGCAGCGCAATCAGGAACAGCTTCTGCTTCACGGTTGAGCCATCAATCGCTGGCAGAACAAATTTAGGCCCGGAAATGCCCTTCAGGCTTTTCTGGAAAATCGGTCGCAGCAACTGGAAGAAAAAGACCACGGCAGTACCGATAAACACCCACTGCCAGCGAATATCCGCAGCAGTCCCCACCACCAGTTTGGTGCCATCGAGTTCCAGTTGAACGCCCATAAAGATGCCCGCCAGTACGAAGAACATGCCGGCAGAGAGCAGCGCCATCGCAAAATGCATCGGTTTCATACTTTCTCTACCTCCGGGCGGCCCAGGATACCGGTCGGCATGACCAGCAGCACCAGAATCAGCAGCGCAAACGACACCACATCTTTATATTCGGTACTCAGGTACGCAGAGGAGAGCGCTTCGGCGACGCCCAGAATCAGGCCGCCAATCATCGCGCCAGGAATGCTGCCGATGCCGCCAAGCACAGCAGCGGTGAAGGCCTTCATCCCGGCCATAAAGCCAATATACGGGTTGATAACGCCATAGAACTGACCGAGCAGCACGCCCGCCACCGCCGCCATCGCCGCGCCAATCACAAAGGTCAGCGCAATCACGCGGTCGGTATTAATGCCCAGCAGACTCGCCATTTTCAGGTCTTCCGCACAGGCGCGGCAGGCGCGTCCCATACGGGAGTAACGGATAAACAGCGTCAGCGCCAGCATCGCCAGGAAAGTGACAATCCAGATGACCAACTGCATGGTGGTAATGCTGGCGGCGAAGTTCTCGCTGCTGCCGATAATCCACTGGCCGTTAAACAGGCTGGGGAGCGCCACGTCACGCGAACCTTCGGTAAGACTGACGTAGTTTTGCAGGAAAATAGACATCCCGATCGCGGAGATGAGCGCAATCAGTCGCTTGGAACTGCGCACTGGCCGATAGGCCACCCGTTCAATACTCCAGCCATAGGCGCTGGCGATAATGATAGCCCCGACGAACCCGGCGGCGACCAGCAGCCAGCTGGTATCAATGCCCATCATCATCAGCGCGGCGATGATCATGAAAGAGACATAGCTGCCGATCATATAGACCTCGCCGTGGGCGAAGTTGATCATGCCGATAATGCCGTAAACCATCGTATAGCCGATAGCGATCAGCGCATAGGTGCTTCCCAGCGTGACGCCGTTAAACATCTGCTGCAAGAAATAGAGAAACTGCTCGGACATAAGGTAACCTTTCTCAACCCGCCCGTTTTGCGCGGGCGGAGGGATAACTTGTCTTCAGGCGTTATTTGGCAACGGTCGATGAGCCGTCGGCATGCCACTGGAAGACACCAAACTCAAATCCCTTCAGATCGCCTTTTTCATCCCAGTTCAGCGGCCCAATCACGGTATCAGCCCCGTGTGCTTTCAGATCTTTCACCAGATCGAGCGGCGCTTTGCTGCCGGTACGATCCATTGCGGTTGCCAGCGACTGCACCGCAGCGTAGGTGATCCACACGTAAGGGCCGGTAGGATCTTTTTTGTCGGCTTTAAGGGCATCGACAATGCCTTTGTTCGCCGGGTCCTGGTCATAGCGTTTTGGCATCGTCACCAGCATGCCTTCTGCCGCCGCGCCAGCAATGTTGGACAGTGAGGCATTGCCCACGCCCTCTGGCCCCATAAACTGGGTTTTCAGACCGATAGCGCGCGCCTGGCGCAGCATCTGGCCCATTTCCGGGTAGTAACCGCCGTAATAAACGAAGTCGATATTCTCTTTTTGCAGGCGGGCAATCAGCGCGGAAAAGTCTTTCTCGCCAGCGGTAATCCCGTCAAAGAACACGATATTGGCGTTGCCCGCTTTCAGGCTGTCCTGTACGGAACGCGCCAGACCTTCGCCGTACTGCTGCTTATCGTGAATAATGGCGATACGCTGCGGCTTCACTTTCTCAAGAATGTATTTCGCCGCCGTTGGCCCCTGGGAGGAGTCCAGGCCCGCCGTACGCATGATGTGTTCGTAGCCGCGCTGCGTCAGTTCCGGGTTTGTGGCACCCGGGGAGATCATCAGGATGCCTTCATCTTCATAGATATCAGACGCGGGCTGTGTGGAAGAGGAGCACAGGTGGCCGATAACGTACTGAATGCCGTCGTTGACGATTTTGTTCGCCACCGCGACAGCCTGTTTCGGGTCACAGGCGTCGTCATACTCAACGCCCACCAGCTTATCGCCTTTGATGCCGCCTTTGGCGTTGATGTCTTTAATGGCCTGACGAGCGCCGTTAAATTCCATATCGCCCCACTGCGCTACCGGGCCGGACATCGCCCCGACAACGGCGACTTTAATATCGTCCGCCATTGCCGTATGCGACATCGCCAGTGCAACCACTCCTGCGATGATCGTTTTCGCATTCCGTTTCATTTACTGAATCCCCATTCGTGACGTTATTACACTTCATCCTTCAAGCTGCCCCGGTGTTGGCTACGTGCGTTCACCCCAGTCACTAACTTATGTAAGCACCTGGGGATTCACGCTCTTGCCGCCTTGATGCACCTTGAATGATTTTGTGTATATATTTTGTATTTATGTGGTTAAAAAGCAGACTGTGCTTTTTTTGAACTATGCTATTTTTACCTGTTGCATTAATGGTTTAGCACAGTTTTTTATGCAAAATCAGAGTAAACACTCTATTTTTCAGTCGATTAAGAAAAGATAATATTCTGATTTCAACTATAGATAAACAAAAAAAAGCGCACTTGTCAGCATAAAATAACGGTACAAAGAGCGGAATAAAACACTGCCTCCCAGGGGATTATCCTGCCTGTTTTTCATTCTCTGATGTTTCAAACTGTACTTATCGTTGCCAAAAAACTAATCGCCTGGTAAATGAAATAAAAAAGAGAAAGTGTCGGAACACATTATTTCGGTACACTGGTTCTCTCTTTGGTGATTTGGACATGCTGTCGATGAAGCTGACCATCGTTCGTTTAGAAAACTTTAGCGCCCAGGATCTCATCGATCTGGGTAAAATCTGGCCGGAATACTCCGCCTCGTCTTTAAGCGTAGATGATACTCACCGGATCTACGCGGCGCGTTTCAATGAGCGTCTGTTGGGCGCTGTGCGGGTAACGCTAAGCGGTACGCAAGGCGCGCTGGATTCATTGCGGGTTCGCGAGATCACGCGTCGTCGCGGCGTGGGGCAGTATCTGGTGGAAGAGGTGATCCGCAATAATCCGGGCGTTTCAGCCTGGTGGATGGCAGATGTCGGCGTCGAAGAGCGAGGCGTAATGGCGGCGTTTATGCAGGCATTAGGGTTTACGGCGCAGGCGGACGGCTGGGAAAAACGGTAATAAAAAAGCCGGATGGCGCTAACGCTTATCCGGCCTACGTGTTTTGCAACTCTCACGCAATTTTCCAGGCATGCGGGCCGGGTAAGACGAAGCCGCCACCCGGCACTCAATTACCTGGCGTCGGTTGCCGTACCGTCGGCATGCCAGGTAAAGACGCCAAACTCAAAGCCTTTCAGATCGCCCTTCTCATCCCAGGACAACGGCCCCATAACGGTTTCCACGGTATTCGCTTTCAGGTATTTGGCGATTTCAGCCGGATCGTCGGACTGATTCAGACCCGCTTGCAATGACTGCAACGCCGCGTAAGTGGTCCACACAAACGCGCCGCTTGGGTCCTGTTTCTTCGCTTTGATAGCATCTACAATCGGTTTGTTCGCCGGAACCTGATCGTAGTTCTTCGGCTTGGTGACCAGCATCCCCTCGGCAGACTCACCGGCAATGTTAGACAGCGACACGTTCGCTACCCCTTCCGGCCCCATAAACTTCGTTTTCAGGCCAGCAGCGCGAGCCTGGCGCAGGATCTGCCCCATCTCAGGGTGGTAGCCGCCGTAATACACAAAGTCGATGTTCTCTTTCTTCAGGCGCGCCACCAGGGTGGAGAAATCTTTCTCGCCGGCGGTAATCCCGTCGAAGAACACCACGTTGGCGTTGCCTTTTTTCAGGCCATCCTGCACCGCGCGCGCCAGGCCTTCACCGTACTGCTGCTTATCGTGAATAATGGCGATGCGCTGCGGCTTCACGCTTTCCAGAATATATTTCGCCGCCGTCGGCCCCTGATCGGAGTCCAGACCGGTGGTGCGCAGGATCAGCTGATAACCGCGTGCGGTCAGTTCCGGTGCGGTCGCAGCCGGAGTAATCATCAGAATGCCTTCGTCTTCATAGATATCAGACGCAGGCTGCGTGGATGAGGAGCACAGATGGCCGATAACATATTTAATGCCGTCGTTGACCACTTTGTTGGCTACGGCTACCGCTTGTTTCGGGTCGCAGGCATCATCATATTTCACGGCAACCAGCTTATCGCCCTTGATGCCGCCTTTCGCGTTGATATCGGCAATCGCCTGCTCCGCGCCGGTAAATTCCTGATCGCCGTACTGCGCTACCGGGCCGGACATCGCGCCGACAACGGCCACTTTGATATCCTTAGCAAACGCCATATTGCTCAAAGACAGGGCGATACATCCTGCCAATAACGCTTTACCCTTCATATTCATCCTGAGAATCCCCATTATTGTGGTTATTACGTATGTTGTGATGTTGTTGTTCAGCACTTTATTTCAATTAATGGTAAGCTACCCGTGCTTTAGCAGCATACTCTGCTAAAACATACCCGATTTTTATGATTTTGGAATAGCTAATTTGACAGTCAGATAACAAGTTGATGACAAAACGGGACGCCGCCGCAACGGGCGGCGTCGGTTTATCGTGTCAGCGAACGCGTAATGATCTCCAGCGCTTTACGGAACTGCGCATCGGGGATCGTCAGCGGATAGAGGAAGCGGATCACGTTGCCGTAAACACCGCAGCTGAGTAGCAGCAGACCCTCCTGCAACGCGCGATCCTGCACCTGCCGGGTAAATTCCGGGGACGGCTGACCGGTTTGCGGATCGGTAAACTCTACCGCCACCATCGAGCCCTGCGCGCGGATCTCGGCAATGGACGGGCAGGCGGCTTTCGCTTTGTTCAACACCTCAACCAGATGCTGACCAAGCTGCGTGGCGCGAGTGCAGAGATCGTCTTCTTCAATCACATCAAGCACCGCATGCGCGGCGGCCACCGCCAGCGGGTTTCCGGCGTAGGTGCCGCCAAGACCGCCCGGAGCAGGCGCATCCATCACCTCGGCGCGACCGGATACCGCCGACAGCGGCATACCGCCAGCCAGACTTTTGGCCATCGTGATGAGATCCGGCTGAACGCCGTGGTGCTCCATCGCAAACAGTTTGCCTGTACGGGCAAAACCGGTCTGCACTTCATCGGCGATCAGCAAGATGCCGTGGGTATCGCATAACGTACGCAGCGCCTGCATGAAATCCGTTGGCGCGACGTTAAAGCCCCCTTCCCCCTGCACCGGTTCCAGGATAATGGCCGCCACCTGGTCCGGCGCAATATCGGCTTTAAAAATCCGTTCGAGACTGTTCAGCGCATCCGCCGTGGTAACGCCATGCAAAGGATTCGGATATTGCGCGTGATAGACCGATCCCGGGAACGGCCCAAAGCCAGTTTTGTAGGGCGCGACCTTACCGGTGAGCGCCATCGTCATAAAGGTTCGCCCGTGAAACGCGCCGCCAAAGGTAATCAGCCCCGGTCGTCGGGTACAGGCGCGCGCAATTTTCACCGCGTTTTCGACCGCCTCCGCGCCGGTGGAGAAGAAAGCCGTTTTCGCCGGGCCGTTGACCGGCACGCGCTCGTTAATACGCTCGGCAAGCGTAACGTAGCTTTCATAAGGCACGATTTGATACGCGGTATGGGTAAATGACTGGAGCTGTTTTTCAATTGCCGCGATGACTTTTGGATGACGGTGCCCGGTGTTCAACACGGCAATTCCGGCGGCGAAATCAATCACCTCATTGCCTTCAATATCCCACAGCGTGGCGTTTTCCGCTCTGTCGGCATAGAAACCGCACATCACCCCGATGCCGCGCGGCGTCGCCTGCAACCGTCTTTCATTCAGTTCGTTATTTTTCACCTTCTCCCCCTAAGATGCGCACAACCCATCGGTAAGTGTTTGCCAGGGGGGAAGAATTCGCCAGAGCGGGGGAGAAAAAAAGCGTTATCCCCATAGCCCGATAAGCGAAGCGCCATCGGGCATTTATGTTTGCCTGTTTGCCGGATGGCGGCGGTGCCTTATCCGGCCTGGAAAACAAAAAACCCCGGATTCTCATCCAGGGTTTTTCGGGCACTTCGCGGAAATTACGCTTCGATAGCGGCGCGCAGTTTCTTCATCGCGTTCTTTTCAAGCTGACGTACACGTTCAGCAGAAACGCCATAGCGGTCGGCCAGTTCCTGTAGCGTGGACTTATTGTCTTCGTCCAGCCAACGGGCGCGAATGATGTCCTGGCTACGCTCGTCCAGACCTTCCATTGCGTGGGTCAGTTTGTTTGCCGCCTGATCTTCCCAGTTATCCTCTTCAATGCCGTCGGCAAAGTTAGAGGTTTTATCCTGCAAATACAGCACTGGCGCCATCGGCTGACTGTCAGACTCGTCGTCCGAAGACATGTCAAACGTCATGTCCTGCGCCGCCATACGGGATTCCATCTCGCGAACGTCTTTGCTGGTTACGCCCAGTTCGCGCGCCACCATTTCCACTTCATCCTGATTAAACCAGCCCAGACGCTGCTTGGTTTTACGCAGGTTAAAGAACAGCTTACGCTGTGCTTTAGTGGTTGCGACTTTAACGATACGCCAGTTACGCAATACGTATTCGTGGATCTCCGCTTTGATCCAGTGCACGGCGAAAGAAACCAGGCGCACACCCACTTCCGGGTTAAAACGGCGCACGGCTTTCATCAGGCCGATGTTACCTTCCTGAATCAGATCCGCCTGCGGCAGGCCATAGCCCGCATAGTTACGAGCAACATGAACAACAAAGCGCAGGTGAGACAGAATCAGCGTCTTAGCTGCTTCCAGATCGCCCTGGTAATGCAGCTTTTCAGCCAGTGCCCGTTCTTCGTCGGCCGATAACATCGGCCACGCGTTTGCAGCCCGGATGTAAGATTCCAGGTTACCAACAGGGGCTAAAGCTAAATTTTGCATTTCTTTGGTCATTCAAATCCTCTCAATTTATATCGTCTGGCACTGCAAATGAGCAACAAACGTGCCAGCGTTTATGAGCAACGAGAATAGCACTCACTCTTTTATCAGACAGTGATTTTATCCACAAGTTCAATGCAACGTTGTGAATAAATTACGCACAAAATGTGACACCGCTATGAAAAAACACTGTGGGCAGGGGGATGAGATGTTTTGAAGCTCTTTCCCTGCGAACGGGAACTCATTGCAGGGAAAGAGTATACCACGCTTTTATTAATCGGGAGTAAAGTGACGTAAATGTTGCACAGTGGCAAGCCACGCCGCAACCCAGCCGATCATCGAGCACACCAGCAGCAGCAACAGGCACTCATCGAACGATAAACCATTGATATCAAACTTCGTGCCGAAAACCTGCGCCACTTCCGTCACCGCTGACGACAAGCGCATCACCAAAATTTCTGACAAAATCAGTGAAAGAAATGCCCCTGAAAAACCGAGCAGCGCGCCGCCGTACAGGAACGGTCGCAGGATAAATCCATCCGTCGCGCCAATCAGTTTCTGCACGTTGATGGTGTCGCGGCGGGCGAAAATGCTCAGACGCACGCTGTTGCCGATGACGAGGAACACCGCCGCCACCATCAGCACGCCGATCATCGCGGAAACGCGCCCTACCAGCCCGGTCAGCGCCGCCAGACGGGCAAACCAGCTATCATCCATACGCACTTCATCAATGCCGTTAATCTGCGAGATGCGATCGCGTAGCGTATTCAGCGACTCCGTTCCCTGGAAATCCAGTTTCGGGATCACCACCGCCACTGCCGGAAGCGGATTCTCTTCCAGCATGTCCAGCGCGCCGCCAAAGCCGGACCAGTTGCGGAACTCGCCCAATGCATCGTCGCGGGAGAGATAGTTAACCTTCTCCACCCCCTGCTCGGCCTGGAGCTGTGCGACCACCCCGGCGGCCGCGTCGTCATCCAGCGTCTTTTGCAGATAAACGGTGATCTGCGGAGACGGATAGTACTGCGTCGCCGCCTGGTTGACGTTCTTATAGACCATGTAGCAAACGCTTGGCAGCGTCAGAGAGATGGCAATCACCATCACCGTCAGAAACGTCGCCAGCGGCTTGCTTTTCAGATCCTGTAACGCGCCCTGGAACGCATAGCGCACCTGCTCGTTAAAGACGTTGGTTTTACGCGAGTTCGGCTTTGGCGAGGATTTTGCGCGTCTCGGCGCATTGCGGCCGCCGTCGCCGGACGAACCGCCAGATTTACGAAAACGGTCCAGTCTGCCGCCAAACTGCCTGATTTGGTTGATAGCGTCACGCTTATTCACTGACCAGGCCTCCATGCAAATGACCTTCGCTCAGGGTGAGCATACGGTACGAACGACGGGAGATAAGCCCGATGTCGTGCGTCGCCATCAATACCGTCACCCCAACGCGGTTAAACTCTTCAAACAGACGTAAAATCCCTTCCGATAAGGCATCATCCAGGTTCCCGGTCGGTTCATCCGCCAGCAGCACCGCAGGCTTGTTCACCACCGCACGGGCGATCCCCACGCGCTGCTGCTCACCGCCAGAGAGTTGAATGGGAAAATTCCTCGCTTTGTCCAGCAGCCCGACTTTATCCAGCGCCGCCGACACACGACGACGGATGTCGTCCCCGCTGGCGCCAGCGATAATCAACGGGATCGCCACGTTGTCATAGACCGTACGATCCATCAGCAGGTGGTGATCCTGGAAAATCATTCCGATCTGACGACGCAGAAACGGCACTTCACGGTTTTTCAGGCGCGTAATGTCATGCCCGCTGAAGAAGATTTTCCCGGCGCTCGGCCGTTCAATCCCACAGATAAGCTTCAGCAGGGTACTTTTCCCCGCGCCTGAGTGGCCGGTCAGAAACGCCATCTCGCCTGGCTGCATGTGGAATGTGACTCCTTGCAGCGCTTGTCTCCCACCGAGATAGGCCTTGCTGACATGTTCAAAGCGAATCATTGTTAATCCTCTCGGGCAAAAAGTGCCTCTATAAAATCGTCCGCCTTAAACGGACGTAAATCCTCGATACGTTCGCCCACACCAATATAGCGAATAGGAATGCCAAACTGATCGGCAACCGAGAAGATAACCCCACCCTTCGCCGTGCCATCCAGCTTGGTCAGGGTGATACCGGTCAGGCCAACCGCTTCATGGAACAGTTTGGCCTGGCTTATCGCATTCTGCCCGGTGCTGGCGTCGATGGTCAGCATCACTTCATGCGGCGCATCTTCGTCGAGTTTCTTCATCACGCGAACGATTTTTTTCAGTTCTTCCATCAGGTGCGCTTTGTTCTGCAAGCGACCTGCGGTATCGGCAATCAGCACATCCACATTACGCGCTTTCGCCGCCTGGATGGCGTCAAAGATAACGGAAGCGGAATCCGCGCCGGTATGCTGGGCGATAACCGGAATGTTGTTACGCTGGCCCCAGACCTGCAACTGCTCTACCGCCGCCGCACGGAAGGTATCCCCCGCCGCCAGCATCACGGATTTGCCCTGCTGCTCGAACTGACGCGCCAGCTTACCGATCGTGGTGGTTTTCCCCACGCCGTTAACGCCAACCATCAGAATAACAAATGGCGTTTTGCCTTCAATATTAAGCGGTTCGTCAACTTTTGCGAGGATATCGCCCATCTCGTCTTTCAGCAGGCCATACAGCGCTTCGGCGTCATGCAGCTGTTTGCGGCTGGCGCCCTCTGTCAGGTTAGCGATGATCTTGCGGGTGGTTTCCACGCCCACATCGGCAATCAGCAACTGCTCTTCCAGTTCTTCAAACAGATCATCGTCGATTTTCTTACCACGGAACAGACTGATAAATCCTGAACCGAGATTTTCTTTTGTTTTCAGAAGACTACGTTTCAGGCGCGCAAAGAAACCTTCTTTTGTCGGCTTCTCTTGCTCCTGAATCACCTCCTCAACCGGCGTCTCTTCTTCTGCCGCCGGCACGACAACCACCGCGTCTTCCGCCGCTTCCACCACCAGCGCCTGCGCTTCCCGTTCTTCGTCGGTCAGTTGCGGTTCGTTTTGCGCCTCTTCTTCTACCGCCTCCACGATCTCTACCGTTTCCGCTTCGGCCTGCCACTCTTCAGGCGACGTCTCTTCGACGTTCACCTCTTCCGGCAGCGGCAGTTCTTCATGTTCCACCACCGCCTGCGGCTCAACGATGTCTTCTTCAACCACGGGGTCAACAACAGGCTCTACGACAGGCTCTGGCTCAACCGGCTGCGGTTTTTCGCTTTCCTGAACCTGTTCGGTGACGTTCACCACGGCTTCGGCGAAAGCGTCGGTCTCCGCCTTGCCGTGGGCGTGCGTTTCCGCGTCGGCGTCTGCCGCCGTCTCAACCGGCGTCTCTGGCGCTAACGGTTCTTCAACACGCTGTTGTTCTTCGGTTTTTTGTTCCTGTTCCTGCTCTTTTTCACCAAAGCCCAGCCAGGAAAAGAAGCCACGTTTTTTCTGTTTTGCCATCTGCGACTGTACTCCTCGCGGTTAATATCTGGCGCTATATACATGGAAGCTAAAAAAATGATGAAATAGTCTACCACTTAACTTAATTCACATCACCGCCTGGAATGACACGTCAGCAGCGGATTGAGCAATAGAAATGAAAAAACCGAATCACTCTGGCAGCGGTCAAATCCGCATTATTGGCGGACAGTGGCGGGGCCGTAAACTTCCGGTTCCCGACAGCCCAGGGCTGCGCCCGACAACCGACCGGGTTCGCGAGACGCTGTTTAACTGGCTGGCACCGGTCATGGTAGACGCCCACTGTCTGGATTGTTTCGCCGGAAGCGGCGCGCTGGGGCTGGAAGCGCTTTCCCGCTATGCGGCGGGCGCGACGTTGCTGGAGATGGATCGCGCCGTGTCACAGCAGTTACAAAAGAATCTTGCTACGCTAAAGGCAGGCAACGCCCGCGTGGTCAACGCCAATACGCTGGCCTTTCTGGCGCAGACCGGTACGCCGCACAACGTGGTGTTTGTCGATCCCCCGTTTCGCAAAGGGCTGCTGGAAGAGACGTTAAGCCTGCTGGAAACGTACGGCTGGCTGGCTGATGACGCGTATATTTACGTCGAAAGCGAAGTCGAAAACGGTCTGCCGCCCGTCCCGGCAAACTGGTCGTTGTATCGTGAAAAAGTGGCCGGACAGGTCGCATACCGCCTGTATCAACGGGAAGCACAAGGAGAAAGCGATGCTGATTAATCTGGGACGTCTGCTGATGCTGTGCGTCTGGGCATTTTTACTACTGAATATTTTCCAACCCTTTCCACGCCCGCTGAATATTTTCGTCAACGTCGCGCTGGTCTTTATGGTGCTGATGCACGGTATGCAGCTGGCGCTGTTAAAAAGCACCATGCCTAAAGACGGCCCGCAGATGACCACCGGCGAGAAAATCCGTATTTTCCTGTTCGGCGTGTTTGAGCTGCTGGTGTGGCAGAAGAAGATTAAAGATCAGTTGAAGAAGTAACCGTGATCTTTTGGCCCGGCGGCGCGTGGCGAGCCGGGCCAAAAACGCTATTGCTGCTTTGGTTTGCCGTCCAGTGTGTCGTTCAGTTTTTCAATATCGCTGTATTTTGTTTTGAGCAGATATTTCACCTGCTCGCAAATCTCTTCGGTCCGGGTGTAATAGGTGCCAGACGTCGGGCCTGAGCGCTCACATAAGACATAATTAGTGCCGAGGGGATAAAAAATAACAATAAAAGAGAGGATATTACCAACAACAAACCCTCCCCCCGCGACGTGGAAAACAATGGTAAATGTCCTGTCGAAGAATTTGGGCGGCTGCATGCTTTTTGCAAAGGCCAGGTAAGCAATACCTAAAGCAAGGCAACCCATCACCGGAACCATGAATAACATGCAAAATGAACCCCAGAAAAAATAGACGATGCTTCTTGATTCAACCAGATCGGTGAGATCCGGTACGCTGGCAATATAAAAACCCCAGGTCATTCCCCCAAAAAAGAACATACAAAGAAACAGGCTGCACCTTTTCTTAAGATTCTCCAGATTAATATTAACATTCATATCAATAAATTCCGCCATAAAGGGAGCTTCTGTACCCCAGGCGTTGGGCGTTCCACTCTTCAATTCTTTGCCGTTCTTTAAATCCCTGACGAATACACGCTATAAGTTTGTCTGATAACTTATATTTTGTGTCCACCTCATTCAAAGTCCAGGCAATGAAAAAACCTAATGCAACGACAACGACGATTTCTCCCCAAACCGGAACGGCCCCGCTAGAGAACAAGAGCGGTACGGCTAACCTAAGAGCATTACCCGCTGATTGCGAGACAAAAAGACCCACAATCACCTTCGCCACATCCATCGTCACGTTCCCCAGCAGTGCGGCGACGTCATGGTCGGATTTAAAGATCAACTCAATCAACCGCCAGCATGCGGAAAACCAGATGCAGAATCTGGCCCCTGACATTATGCCATTTCGAAATCCAGCGCGGCCAATGCCCACTTCAAGTACCTTAGGATGATTAATCCGGTAACGGGTTCCATTAAGGATGCGTCGCAAAGAAGGGTAACCTGTAATCTTCACATACAGCTTTCCCTGATAAGCATACTGCGTTGCTTTAATCCCAAGGCCTTTTAAGGTGAAGACAATCTTCCCGGCCTGCTGATAAGAAAAAAGCTTTGACAGGTTTTTAGTAGCAGAAACCGTATCTTTAATGTTACCGGCATAATTCGTCGAAAAACTGACGGGTTTACTGCCCAGCAAATCGTCAATTACGCCCTGAGCCTCCTCAGGCGTCAGCAGCATGATGTGTTGAGGATTGTTGTTCAGGTTATTTTTTAGCGTTCTGATTTCATTCTCGACACGCTGATTACGTTGCCAGTTATTTCCTCTAAGAATATCTTCACGGTGATTCCCTATCCAGTCATAATACCTTTCCATCATTACTCCTTAATAAATTCGTTCATCCCAGATACTGTATGCGCTGGTCCCAGCAATAAGGTGTTCCCAGGCAATAGACTCATACGACAGCTCAATGACTTCTTCTGGCTGACCCGCGCAGTCATCAATGGTATGAGGTACTTGCAGATGGATGCTGGATATTCTGGCATTGATAAGTTTTAGCGTGTAATAACACTCGTTTAAACCCGCCCTATTAGTTCGGTAGAAGCTAAATTCACAGTTCAATGTTTCATTGTCAGTTATGGCTTTCCCTAATAACGGCGAGGATTTATCTACCGGCTTAATAAATGTCAAACATTGATGGTTCACATTTTGTACCCGGCTCATGCCATGATTAACTGTCATTACCATTATCTGATCACGATGGGCGGGTTGTGATTTATTTCCTATCGAATTTACCGAGGCACATCCAGCAGAAATCAACCCCTGCGCCTGCCCATTCAAGGCCAACCACATTGTATTCGCCATATAAATTCCTTAGCTTTTTAAATTATATTCATATATATCTGCGATAACGTTGCAATAGCAGGATAGTGAAAAGTGGATAGCAGAATAGTGATATGACCGATATTTTAGTCACACAAAAATATAACACCAAAGGTATTACCACAGAAAAATAAATAGCAGCCATATTTGAAAGGCATTATATATTTCAGTTGAATTTATTGTCGGCACTGGCGCTATAAACACAGTGCCGATCGGCGTTATTGCTCAGGCTTAAAGCCCTCAAACCGCGAACCTTTGTAGTTCAGCGTGCCTTTATCCCCGACCGTTAACGCATGGTACTGTTGGGCATCAAGCCGGAACGTCTGCTCAAGCCCGCCGCGTTGCGGTTTAAAGCTAACCTCATAGCGCATACTGGTGCCCGCTGGCGTCACCTGCTGCTGACGCGAGCGCCGCTCGTTGATCGGCTTTTCGCGCTTATTGCTCACCACTACCTGCTTTTGCTGCAATGGCGCAGCATCGTTATCGGCTTTTTCTCGCCGCTGCGAAACAAAGCGAAACGACGCGGCGATAACAATCAAGCCAATGATAACAATGAAAAAAAGTGGTGGTTTACTCATCATTTTAACCCATCAGAAAATGCGGAAATAAGCATACCCTGCCCGTTATGGTGTTGTCATCTGCCTGCGCCGACCTCTACACTGGACAACAGGGCCGTGAGCATACCGCTCGCGAAAAAATAACGAATTCAAGGAACTAAGATGCTTTGGTCGTTTATCGCTGTCTGTCTTTCCGCATGGCTATTTGTGGACGCATCCTATCGTGGGCCAGCGTGGCAGCGCTGGGTCTTTAAACCTCTCACCCTGATTCTCCTTCTTTTACTCGCCTGGCAAGCGCCGATGTTCGACGCGATCAGCTACCTTGTGCTGGCGGGCCTGTGCGCCTCGTTGCTGGGCGATGCGTTGACGCTGTTGCCGCGCCAACGTCTGCTGTACGCCATTGGCGCATTCTTCCTGTCGCACCTGCTGTACACCCTCTATTTCGCCAGCCAGATGACGCTGTCGTTCTTCTGGCCATTGCCGTTAGTGCTGCTGGTGTTGGGCGGGTTGCTGATTGCGGTGATCTGGACGCGTCTGGAAGAGCTGCGCTGGCCGATATGCACCTTTATCGCCATGACGCTCATGATGGTCTGGCTGGCCGGTGAACTGTGGTTCTTCCGCCCGACCGCCCCGGCGCTCTCTGCTTTTATGGGCGCATCGTTGTTATTCCTCGGCAACATCGTCTGGCTGGGCAGCCATTACCGCTGCCGCTTCCGCGCGGATAACGCTATTTCCGCCGCCTGCTACTTTGCCGGGCACTTCCTGATTGTCCGCTCACTTTATCTTTAATAACGCTTGACTCTGGAGTCGACTCCAGAGTGTATCCTCCGGTTAATGAGAAAATTATCATCAACCGGAGGATGCCATGTTGACACCCGATACTGATGGCAAAAAAGTCCCACAATTTTCATCCTTCAAACTGGCGCCAGCCCCCCGGAAGGTAGATGACTGCTGCTGTGAGGGCGCCTGCGCAACGGAAGCTCTCGTTCCCGACACCATCGAAGGGACGCGTTACACCTGGAAAGTCGCCGGTATGGACTGCGCCGCCTGCGCCCGTAAAGTCGAAAACGCCGTGCGCCAGGTCGGGGGCGTCAATCAGGTACAGGTGCTGTTCGCCACCGAGAAACTGGTGGTGGATGCGAATGCCGATATCCGCCAACACGTTGAACGCGCCGTACAAAAGGCGGGTTATACCCTGCGTGATGAACAGGCCACAGCAGAGGCGCGCGAATCCCGGCTGCAAGAAAACCTGCCGCTGATCACGCTCATCATTATGATGGCGATTAGCTGGGGGCTGGAGCAATTCAACCATCCGTTCGGCCAACTGGCGTTTATCGCCACCACGCTGGTCGGCCTGTATCCCATTGCCCGTCAGGCGCTGCGCCTGATGAAAACCGGTAGCTGGTTCGCTATCGAAACGCTGATGAGCGTGGCGGCGATTGGCGCGCTGTTTATTGGCGCGACGGCGGAAGCGGCGATGGTGCTGCTGTTATTTCTGATCGGCGAACGCCTCGAAGGGTGGGCCGCCAGCCGCGCCCGCAAAGGGGTCAGCGCGCTGATGGCCCTCAAACCGGAAACCGCCACGCGCCTGCGCGATGGCGTGCGCGAAGAGGTGGCGATCAACACCCTGCAACCCGGCGACATTATCGAAGTGGCGGCAGGTGGGCGCTTACCCGCCGACGGCAGGCTGGTCTCCGGTTTCGCCAGTTTTGATGAGAGCGCGCTCACCGGCGAGTCGATTCCGGTCGAGCGCTCAACGGGCGAGAAAGTCCCCGCCGGCGCCACCAGCGTGGATCGGCTCGTCACGCTGGAAGTGCTGTCAGAACCGGGCGCCAGCGCGATTGACCGTATCCTGAAGCTGATTGAAGAAGCCGAGGAACGCCGCGCGCCCATTGAGCGTTTTATTGACCGCTTCAGCCGGATTTACACCCCGGTGATTATGGCCGTCGCGCTGCTGGTCACGCTGGTGCCGCCGCTGCTATTTGCCGCGTCCTGGCAAGAGTGGATTTATAAGGGACTCACGCTGTTGCTGATTGGCTGCCCGTGTGCGCTGGTCATTTCCACTCCGGCGGCCATCACCTCCGGGCTGGCGGCGGCGGCACGTCGCGGGGCGTTGATTAAAGGCGGCGCAGCGCTGGAGCAGCTAGGCAGAGTCACTCAGGTGGCGTTCGATAAAACCGGTACCCTGACCGTAGGGAAACCACGCGTCACCGCCATCCATCCGGCAAGCGGGATCGGCGAAGCGGAGCTGCTGGCGCTGGCGGCGGCGGTGGAACAAGGCGCGACGCACCCACTGGCGCAGGCCATTGTGCGTGAAGCGCAGACGCGTGAACTGACCATTCCGCCAGCGCTGGATCAGCGCGCGCTGGTCGGTTCGGGTATCGAAGCTCAGGTTAATGGCGAGCGCATCCTGATTTGCGCCGCAGGCAAACGCCCGGCGGAAGCCTTTGCCGGGCAAATCAGCGAACTGGAAAGCGCCGGACAGACGGTCGTGCTGGTGCTGCGCAACGACGACGTACTCGGCGTGCTCGCCCTACAGGATACGCTGCGCGATGACGCCCGCACCGCGATCGGCGAGCTTAATCAGTTAGGGGTGAAAGGCGTGATCCTGACCGGCGATAACCCACGCGCGGCAGCGGCCATTGCCGGAGAGCTGGGCCTGACGTTTAAAGCGGGCCTGCTGCCGGAAGATAAAGTCCGGGCGGTGACGGCGCTCAATCAGCACGCCCCGCTGGCGATGGTGGGTGACGGCATTAACGACGCCCCCGCAATGAAAGCCGCCGCGATAGGTATTGCGATGGGAAGCGGAACGGATGTCGCGCTGGAAACGGCAGACGCCGCCCTGACGCATAACCGCCTGCGCGGGCTGGTACAGA
Source organism: Citrobacter sp. CK189 (assembly GCF_030333505.1). Taxonomy (NCBI): domain Bacteria; kingdom Pseudomonadati; phylum Pseudomonadota; class Gammaproteobacteria; order Enterobacterales; family Enterobacteriaceae; genus Citrobacter; species Citrobacter sp. CK189. Next base: position 154,656 of record NZ_JAOWFV010000037.1, read on the forward strand.
TGATCCAGCTGGCGCGCGCCACCCACGCCAATATTCGTCAGAACATCGCGATTGCCCTGGGGCTGAAAGGGATCTTCCTCATCACCACGCTGCTCGGCATAACCGGTCTGTGGCTGGCCGTGCTGGCGGATACCGGGGCGACGGTGCTGGTGACCGCCAACGCGCTGCGGCTATTGCGTAAAGGGTAGATTGTCGCCTGATGGCGCCAGGCTTATCAGGCCTACGGGGATCATGGCACGAACCCACGCAGGCCTGCTCATCCGGCGAAGCGAAGGCGCTTACTGCACGTCGGCAATCGCCTTCATCAACGCCTGGTGTTTTTCGCCATACTGCGCGCGTACCGGTTCGGTGGCCTTCACGAAATACGCTTTATCAATTTCGTGGAACTGCACGCCGCCAGCCTTCATCTTCGCTAATGCCTCCTGGTTGTAGGCATCCCACAATTTACGCTGCTCAAACTGCGCTTCGCGCGCCAGCGTCAGGATCTTCTGCTGCTCATCCGCAGTCAGCTTGTCCCACTTCACTTTGGAATAGAGCAGCATTTCCGGGGTGATAAAGTGCCCGCTGAGGGTGTAATTCTTCGCAACCGGCATGTAGTTATGCGCGACAAAAGTCGGCGGGTTGTTTTCCGCACCGTCAATCACGCCGGTCTGCATACCGCTAAACACCTCGCTCACCCCCATCGCCACCGAGTTCGCCCCCATGTCTTTCAGCGTATCCAGCGCCACCGGGCTTCCCTGCACGCGAATCTTCATACCGTGGAGATCTTCCGGCTTTTCCACCGGGTTTTTGGTAATCAGGTTGCGCGTCCCGGAGTCCATCCAGCCAAGAAACACCAGACGTGATTTCGGGTTGTTCGTCAGCTTATCGCCAATGCTTTTCCCGATATCGCCATCAATAATTTTGTGCATGTGGTCTTCGTCGCGAAACACATAGGGCAGCGTAAAGACTTCGATATCCGGCAGAATAGCCGCCACCGGCGCCATCGATACGCGAATCATATCAATCGCGCCGATTTGCGCCTGTTCAATCATCTGTTTTTCATCGCCCAGCACGCCGCCCGGGAACACTTTAATTTCCAGTTTACCGTCGGTTTGTTGTTTGAGTTTTTCGCCCATTTTCTGCACGGCGACGACATTCGGGTAGCCCTGCGGATGGACATCCGCCGCTTTAATGACCTGCGCGAAAACGGAATGGGAAAACAGTATTGACGCGGTAGCCAGGCACAGGGAAGCCGCGAGCGGCTTGAGAGTCACTTTCATCGGGTCAGCTCCAGAGGTTGAGAGGGTAGCGTTAAAACATTGTTTTAGTTTTTACGCTTAAACCGTAGCCGATGCCCTGAAAGATGAAGGTGAAGTGCTTCACAAAAAAGCAGGAAAAATTGAAACGATGGTTTAAAAATGTCGCAGCGGTCACGCCGGTTTTATCCGGCTGAGACTCAATGCTTTTTACGCAGCAAATAGCGATATGGCAGCGAATCCGTCTCTTTCGCCATCAGCTCATGTTCCATAAACGTACAAAAGCCAGGAATATCGCGGGTTGTCGCCGGATCGTCGGCAATAATCAGCAGCGTTTCGCCCGTTTGCATGTTACGCACGGTTTTACGCACCATCATTACCGGTTCCGGGCAGCGTAGCCCCTGGGCATCAAGCGTATGGTCGGGGGAGGAAAACAGATCGGTCATCTTCGTCTCATTCACTAAAAAAACGGCTGTAGTTTACGCCCTGTTTGCCCGTAAGCAAATCAAGTTAACGATTGCGTGAAAAACAACCATTGCAATACGTTTTCAAAGCAGTATGATGCGGCGGTTTTATTGGGTTCCCTCACCCCAAATATCGATCAAAAAGGTACAATATGAACTCCTTTACTCAAATACAGCGCGTAAAAGCGTTGTTCTGGCTATCGCTATTCCACTTACTGGTGATCACCTCCAGTAACTATCTGGTACAGCTTCCGATCTCTGTTTTCGGGTTCCACACGACGTGGGGCGCCTTTAGCTTTCCCTTTATTTTTCTCGCGACCGACCTGACCGTGCGCATTTTTGGCGCGCCGCTGGCACGACGGATAATCTTTGCGGTGATGATCCCGGCGCTGCTCATCTCCTATGTCATCTCATCGCTGTTTTATATGGGTTCCTGGCAGGGATTTGGCGCGCTGCTGCACTTCAACCTGTTTGTCGCGCGTATCGCCACCGCCAGCTTTATGGCATATGCGCTGGGCCAGATTCTGGATGTACACGTCTTTAACCGCCTGCGCCAGAACCGCCGCTGGTGGATGGCTCCTACGGCCTCCACGCTGTTTGGCAACGTCAGCGATACCCTCGCCTTCTTCTTCATCGCTTTCTGGCGCAGCCCCGATGCCTTTATGGCCGAGCACTGGATGGAAATCGCCCTTGTCGATTACTGCTTCAAGGTGCTCATCAGCATCATTTTCTTCCTGCCGATGTATGGCGTATTGCTGAATATGTTGCTGAAAAGGCTGGCAGATAAATCTGAAATCTCGGCATTGCAGACGAGTTAAAGGTTCATTTTCCGAGTTGTGATAAGATGGATGAATGAGCCGTTATGGCCGTTTATCGAAAGGAAGAAGTCAATGCGCAATCTGGTTAAATATGTCGGTATTGGCCTGCTGGTTATGGGGCTTGCGGCCTGTGATAACAACGATACCAATGCTCCGGCAGAGGGAACCTCTACGGAAAGCAACGCAACCGGACAACCTGTCAGCCTGCTGGACGGTAAGCTGACGTTCTCACTGCCAGCGGATATGACCGACCAGAGCGGCAAGCTGGGCACTCAGGCCAATAATATGCACGTCTACTCTGACGCGACAGGCCAGAAAGCGGTGATCGTGATTGTTGGCGATAACACCAATGAAGACCTCGCCGTGCTGGCGAAACGTCTGGAAGATCAACAGCGCAGCCGCGACCCGCAGTTGCAGGTCGTGACCAATAAAGCCATCGAGCTGAAAGGCCACACGCTGCAACAGCTGGACAGCATTATCTCTGCGAAAGGCCAGACCGCGTACTCTTCCGTACTGCTGGGCAAAGTGGATAACCAACTGCTGACCCTGCAAATCACGCTGCCAGCAGACGATCAGCAGAAGGCGCAAACCGCCGCTGAAAACATCATTAACACGCTGGTTATCCAGTAACGGTTAAGACGATGACACGGCCTCCTGCGATACCGCCGGAGGCCGTTTTTTTAACCGCCAGGTCAGCAACAGCGCAATCGCCACCAGACCCGCCGCCGCCAGATAGATAACCGGCACGCCCGCCCAGGTCATCAGCAGCCCCGCCAGCGGCCCGGTCACGCCCAACGATAAATCCATAAACACCGTATAGGTCGCCAGCGCCGCCCCCTGATTCTGCTGCGGCACCGCCTTTACCGCTACCACGCCCAGCGCCGGGAAGACCAGCGAGAACCCCGCCCCCGCCAGTAGCACGCCAATTTTCGCCATCCACGGCATCAGCGCAACGCCCACCAGCAGCAGCCCGATAATCTCCACGCTAAAGCAGATCATCGCCACGTTTAAGCCGCCTAACCGATTGATGCCATTGGGGAACAATAAACGGGCGCCCACAAACGCACAGCTAAACAGCGTGAGCGCGAAGGCGGCGCCATCCCACCCTTTCGCGTCATAAAACAGCGTGATGAAGGTGGCGATAACGCCGAATCCCGCGGATGCCAGCGCCAGCGCCATTCCATACAGCCAGACGCGCCCAAGCACGGCGCGAAATGGCAGCGGTTTGCCCTTACTGGCTTTCACCGCCGGGCGCGGGAGCGCAAACAGCACGGCCAGCAGCGCCACGCCCATGATCGTCAACGCCAGCCCCTGTAACCCGCCCCAGGCGTAAAACAGCACGCCAAGCGGGGCGCCCATCGCCATCGCGCCATACGTGACAATACCGTTCCACGAAATCACCCGGCCAATATGCAGCGACCCCACCACGCCTACGCCCCAGAGCGTTGATCCGGTTCCGGCGAAGCTTTGTCCAATACCCAGAATGACACGCCCCAGGCATAACAGCAGCAGGCTTGCAATCGGCCAGCCGCTGGCGAATCCCGCCAGGAGATAGCTCAGGCCGCTCAGAAAGCAGCCGCACAAACCAAAGACGACAACCTTTTTCGGCCCCAGCAGGTCAGCGTAGCGCCCCGCATGAGGGCGGCTCACGAGCGTCGCAAAATATTGTAAGCTTATGACCAGCCCCGCCCAGAAGGCGCTAAACCCCATCACATCATGGACATAGCCCGGCAGGACTGCGAGCGGCAAACCGATCGTCAGATAACTGGCGAAGTTAAAAATCACAACAGAAACGATACGCAGATTGAGGCGCAATCCGCTAAGCGCCGGTTCAGCGACGGGTTCGGGCATGGGAGGTCACCACGTTTTTACAACAGTGTTTCATTTTTATCATGCTGAGTCGCGAAAATCAGTAGCAAGATTAAGAATATTGGTCTCAGGCCAGGCGCTACACTTAGAAAAAATGCAAAAAGGAAGATGACATGACAACCCCTCACCCCGACAAAACGGGGATGCATATTCTGCTCAAACTGGCGTCGTTGGTCGTCATACTGGCAGGGCTTCATGCCGCAGCAGATATTATTGTGCAGCTCTTACTGGCACTCTTTTTCGCCATTGTCCTCAACCCGCTGGTAACCTGGTTTATTCGTCGCGGCGTTAACCGCCCGGTGGCGATTACCCTCGTGGTGGTCGTGATGCTTATCGTGCTGACGGCGCTGATCGGCGTGCTGGCTGCGTCAATCAATGAATTCGTCGCCATGCTGCCGAAATACAACAAGGAGCTGACGCGTAAGGTTCTGCATTTGCAGGAGATGCTGCCCTTCCTCAACCTGCACATGTCGCCGGAACGCCTGCTGCAACGTATCGACTCCGATAAACTGATGACCTTCACCACCACACTGATGACCGGCCTTTCCGGGGCGATGGCAAGTGTAGTCCTGCTGGTGATGACGGTGGTGTTTATGCTGTTCGAAGTCCGCCACGTTCCCTACAAACTGCGTTTCGCGCTGAACAACCCGCAAATTCACATTGCGGGTTTACACCGGGCGCTCAAAGGCGTGTCGCACTATCTGGCACTGAAAACGCTGCTGAGCCTGTGGACCGGCGTGATTGTCTGGCTGGGGCTGGCGCTGATGGACATCCAGTTTGCGCTGATGTGGGGCGTGCTGGCGTTTTTACTCAACTATGTCCCTAACATTGGTTCGGTCATTTCAGCAGTGCCGCCGATGATTCAGGCGCTGCTGTTCAACGGTTTCTACGAATGCGTTCTGGTCGGCGCGCTCTTTCTGGTGGTGCATATGATCATCGGCAATATCCTGGAACCGCGCATGATGGGCCACCGCCTGGGAATGTCCACGCTGGTGGTGTTCCTCTCTTTACTGGTGTGGGGATGGTTATTAGGCCCGGTAGGAATGCTGCTTTCCGTTCCGCTTACCAGCGTCTGTAAGATCTGGATGGAGACCACCAAAGGCGGCAGCAAGCTGGCGATTTTACTGGGGCCGGGTCGCCCGAAAAGTCGGTTGCCCGGATAATTAATTTACCTACCAACCAGGGTAGTTTTTATCTACGCACCTGCCCGGTAAACTGTCATGCGTTTTAAATATATGTGGCAGTTTACCTTAAATGAAATATGTCCTGCCGCCCGTTATTTAATAAATAAGAAACAGCATTCACCGGAATAAAGCGACTTAACTCAAACAGATATAACAATATCGCATTCAGCCGGTTTTCGCGTGAAATGAAAAATGCATAAAATAAAAACCGACGCCATTATGGCTGGCGTTCGTTATTAATAAATTAATAAGCACATTATTAGTCAACTAGTTAATTGATAGGGAGTTTTCATGAAACAATTCATTAAATGGTTTGCCGCTATTGCGGTTGTGGGTACTCTGGCGGGTTGCGCGCGTACTGCGCCTATCGATCAGGTTCACTCCAGCGTGAGCGCGGGCCATACTCAGGAGCAGGTCAAAAACGCCATTCTGAAGGCAGGCGTTCAACGTCAATGGATCATGTCTGAAGTCGGGCCTGGCGTTATCAAAGGACGTCAGCAGACGCGCAACCACGTCGCTGAAGTGCGCATTACCTACTCCGCCACCCGCTACGACATCAAATACGACAGCAGCCTCAATTTGCAGGCTTCCGGCGGCAAAATTCACAAAAACTACAACCGCTGGGTACATAACCTGGACAAAGACATCCAGGTTAACTTGTCCGCAGGCGCGGGTCTGTAATTCAGGCGGTACGCACTTTCATTCAGGCGGCATTGAACTGAACGTTCACGCGTCAAAAGCGGCGGCCTGAAAGATGACGCGGATTATTAAAGTCGGGTCGAAGACGGCCCGATAACTCGCTTTTACCCCCTCTTAACAGGTTGTCCCCATTATGTACGAACAGGACTCGCTTAGCGCACTGGATGCCATCACGGAAGCACAACGTATCGCCTTCGCCCCCATGCTTTTCCAGGCCGCATTGTGTCTGCGTAACGCGGGTGTGCTGACATATCTGGATCGGCAGGGTAAACGCGGCGCAACGCTCGACGATATCACTGAAAACAGCAGCATCAATGAATATGCCGCCAGCGTACTGCTGGATATGGGATTAAGCGGACGTATTATTACTCACAAAGAGGGGCATTATTATCTCGCGAAGGTGGGGCATTTTCTTCTGCATGACGCCATGACCCGCATAAATATGGATTTCACCCAGGATGTTTGCTATCAGGGGCTGTTTTATCTGGAAAATGCGCTAAAGGAAGGCAAACCGTCAGGACTGAAAATATTCGGCGACTGGCCAACGATTTATCCCGCGCTGTCGCAATTACCGCAGGCGGCGCGTGACAGCTGGTTCGCCTTCGATCATTACTATTCCGACGGCGCATTTGACGCCGCGCTGCCTTATGTATTCGCCAGTCGCCCGGCAACCCTGTACGATGTGGGCGGAAATACCGGGAAATGGGCATTACGCTGCTGCCAGTACGATGAAAATATCGCGGTCACTTTATTAGATTTGCCACAACAAATTGCACTTGCCCGTAAAAATATCGAAAATGCAGGATTATCTCATCGCATAGATTTCCATGCAGTGGATATGCTGGGTGATACGCCTTTACCCGGAGAGGCCGATATCTGGTGGATGAGCCAATTTCTGGACTGCTTTTCACCGGAACAGATTATCACCATGCTCAGTAACGTTGCCCGCGTGATGAAACCCGGCGCAAGGCTGTGCATTATGGAGCTGTTCTGGGATGCGCAGAAATTTGAAGCGGCCTCTTTTAGCCTGAATGCGTCTTCGCTTTATTTTACCTGTATGGCAAATGGCAACAGCCGTTTCTACAGCGTAGAGAAGTTTTATCACTATCTGGACATGGCAGGGTTTCAGGTGGATGAACGCCATGACAACCTGGGCGTTGGGCATACTTTATTGATATGCCAAAAGAAAAAATAACAAAGTGACGTTAAAAAAACGTCACTGGTATCACCGGATTACCGCGGACGCGCGTTGATGAAATTTGCACTAAACATAACAGACTGGCAGGCCAGAGCCCCAGGACTTAGCGAAGCGACCCACTGGCAGCAGTGGTCGCGGGAGCCGTACGCCATCGATCCCGCCGCGCCGCAGGCAAAACTGCACGAACTCCCGATGATGACCGCCCGGCGGCTCAGTTCCGGCAGCAAACTGGCGGTGGAATGCGGGCTGGCCATGCTGCGTCGCCACGATATCGACGCGGTGCTCTATACCAGCCGCCACGGCGAACTGGAGCGTAACTACCGCATCCTGCACGCGCTGGCGATGGAACAGGCGCTCTCTCCCACCGATTTCGCCCTGTCAGTACACAATTCCGCGGTCGGTAATCTGACCATTGCCGCAAAACAGCCGGTTGTCTCATCCTCGCTTTCCGCCGGGAGAGACACCTTCCAGCAAGGGTTGTGCGAAGTGATGTGCCTGCTTCAGGCGGGTTATCAGCGGGTACTGATGGTCGATTTCGACGGCTTTCTGCCCGAGTTTTACCATCCGCGATTACCGCCGCAGATGCCGACCTGGCCTTACGCCGTCGCCTTTGTCATTGAAGCGGGGAATTCGCTGTCCTGCGCCACGCGGCCCGGCGCGCCTCAGGATGAAACGCCGCTTCCGCAAAGCCTGCTGTTTTTACAGCGTTACTTACAAAACGCCGACGCCTTTACGCTGCCGGGCGAGCGGGTAGAGTGGCAGTGGAGCCGCGCGTGAATACGCTTCTGGCGCGCCTGGATTGGGCATGGCGACTGGTGATGACCGGTTTTTGTTTTGCCCTGTTCGGCATCGGCGGGCTGTTGCTTTCTGTCGTGTGGTTCAACTTATTGTTACTATTGGTATGGAACCCCGTCAGACGCCGCCGCCTGGCCCGTCGCAGCATTGCGGCCAGTTTTCGCGCCTTTTTAACGGTAGCGAAAACGCTTGGCGTTCTGGACTACCGCATCGAGGGGAGCGACGTGCTGCGACAGGAGAAAGGGTGTCTGGTGGTGGCGAACCATCCCACGCTTATCGATTACGTGCTGCTGGCTTCCGTCATGCCCGAAACCGACTGCCTGGTGAAGAGCGCACTGCTGAAAAACCCGTTCGTCAGCGGCGTTATTCGCGCTGCGGATTACCTGATCAACAGCCAGGCCGACGCGCTGTTACCAGCCTGCCAGCAGCGTCTGGATCAGGGCGACACAATATTGATTTTCCCCGAAGGGACGCGAACGCGACCCGGTGAAAAAATGACGCTGCAACGCGGCGCGGCCAATATCGCCGTGCGCTGCGGCAGCGATTTACGCGTAGTGACTATCCACTGTAGCGAGCATCTGCTGGATAAGCAGAGCAAATGGTATGACGTGCCTCCCGCGAAACCTCTGTTTACCGTAGAGGTGCGCGAGCGGATCGCGATCGACCCGTTTAACGATGCAAATTTACAAGAACCGGCGCTGGCGGCAAGGCAGTTGAACCGGCATCTTTTGCTTCAATTACAACCAGGTACTACACCTCTTTCAGGAATTAATGATGCAAGCGCTCTACCTTGAAATTAAAAATCTCATAATAAATACGCTGAATCTGGACGAGCTGTCCGCTGACGATATCGATACCGAGGCGGCGCTCTTTGGTGATGGTTTAGGACTGGATTCGATCGATGCCCTTGAGCTGGGGCTGGCGGTGAAAAACCAGTATGGCGTGGTGCTCTCCGCAGAGAGCGAAGAGATGCGTCAGCACTTCTTTTCCGTCGCCACGCTGGCATCTTTCATTCACGCTCAACGTGCCTGAGGCGAGTCCGTTATGACAGAACAACATGCCATTTATGAAGAAGTCTCCGCGCTGCTGGTCAAACTGTTTGAAATCGACCCTCAGGACATCAAACCTGAGGCGCGCCTGTATGAAGATCTGGAGCTGGACAGCATCGACGCCGTTGACATGATCGTGCATCTGCAAAAGAAAACCGGTAAGAAAATCAAGCCGGAAGAGTTCAAAGCGGTGCGTACCGTGCAGGATGTCGTCGACGCCGTAGAACGCCTGCTGAAAGAAGCGTAATACGCCATGTCAGGCGCTCACGCGCGTATGGGTATTCAGTTGCTGACCGGCCTGATGCTGCTGGCCTGGCCATTTTTGATCTGGTTTGGGCTGACGCATAACAGCCTCCACTGGCTGCTGCCGCTGATGGCGTTGCTGCTCTTTTTACGCTTTCGTCAGACCCGGCGACAGGCGGGGCCGCTGCGCGTCGTCACTCAGGTGGCGGCGGTGGCGGGCATAGCGCTTTGCGTCGCCAGCTATCTGCTTAAAACACATCAACTGCTGCTGTTTTACCCGGTTGTTGTTAACGGCGCCATGCTTGCCGTTTTTGGCGGCTCGCTGTGGACATCCATGCCGATTGTCGAACGTCTGGCGCGACTGCGTGAACCTGCGCTGCCGGAAGCCGCAGTGCGCTACACCCGTCGCGTAACACAAATCTGGTGCGCCTTTTTCATCGGCAACGGCGGTATTGCGCTCTTTACCGCGCTACACGGCGACATGGCGCTATGGACCGCCTGGAACGGCATGATTGCCTATCTGCTGATGGGCGTGTTGATGGCGGGCGAGTGGCTGGTGCGCCGCCAGGTGATTAAACGAGAAACACAATGAAGCAGACCCTTCCGCTCTCCCGCTGGCTCACCGCGCCACGCCCGGATGAAACGCCTGTTGCCTGGCTGGGTGAGGACACCTGGACGCTGGGCCACCTGCGCCATGACGTCGCGCAGTTGGTGAAACACCTGCAACAGCAGGAGGGCGAGCGCTGGGCGCTGTGTTTTGAGAACAGCTATCTGTTTATTGTTGCGCTGCTGGCAACGCTGCATAGCGGAAAAACGCCCGTTATTCCGGGGCATAACCGCGTCTCTCTGCTGGATGAGCAGCGCGCGCTGTTCAACGGCGTGCTCAGCGATAAGACGTCTGGCTGGCACGGCCCGCTACTGGTGGTCAATACATCACGACAGTTCAGCACAGAAGCCTTCACATTCGACGATATTGCCGCCGATGCCTTCGTTGAATTGTTTACCTCTGGCTCCACCGGTCAGCCCAAGCGCATCATCAAACCCATCGCGCGGCTGGATTGCGAGGCCGAACTGCTGGCGATGCGTTTTGCCGACCGCCTGGCAGGCTGTCGCGTCGTGGCGTCAGTCGTTCCTCAGCATCTGTACGGTCTGACTTTCCGTATTTTCCTGCCGATGGCGCTCGGCCTGCCGCTTCATGCCGCAATGCTCTACTACGCAGAGCAGCTTGCCGCGCTAAGCCACGACCACCGCTATGCGTTTATCAGCAGTCCGGCGTTCCTGAAACGCCTCGACCACCGGCTCACGCCGCCGCCGGTCAACATGATCCTTTCCGCAGGCGGTATGCTGCCCTGGGGCGATGTCACGCAAACCGCCGCCTGGCTCAATATCTGGCCGGATGAAATCTATGGCAGCACCGAAACCGGCATTCTCGCCTGGCGCTACCGCCAGCAGGAGGAGATCGCCTGGCTCCCCTTCCCCGGCGTACATTTCCAGCCGGAGGGCGAAGCATTTCGCGCCTTTTCGCCGCTGATCGTGCAGCAGGACGGCCTGTTGCTCGACGATATCCTCCAGTTTGATGAGAACGGCCAGTTCCGCCTGATGGGACGCCGGGGGCGCGTCGTCAAAATTGAAGAGAAACGGATCTCGCTCAGCGAAGTTGAACAGCGGCTGCTGGAGCTGAAGGGCATCCGCGAGGCGGTCGCGCTGCCTGTTTCACGCGGCGGTCGTCAGGGCATTGGCGTTCTGCTGGTGCTGGATGACGAAACCCGCCAACAATGGCAGCGCTGCGGCGGCAAAGCCCAGGAGCTGACCTGGCGTCGCTCGCTGCTGCCGTGGCTGGAGCCGGTTGCCGTACCTCGCTACTGGCGCGTGATCGACGAGATCCCGGTCAACAGTATGAACAAGCGTGTCTATGCGCAATTACAGGAGTTATTTCATGATACCCCATGAAATTGAGCGCCATCAGGCACAACCCCAACAGCTTGAGATCGTCCTGCATCTCGACCCTTCCCTGTTCTGGTTCAGCGGCCACTTTACCGTGCAGCCGCTGCTGCCCGGCGTCGCGCAACTGGACTGGGTGATGCATTACGCCACCACGCTGCTCACGCCCGGCTGGCGTTTTCACAGCATCCAGAACGTCAAATTCCAGGCGCCGCTGCTGCCTGAAACCACGGTGACGCTGACCCTGAGCTGGCAGGAAACGCGCCAGCTCCTGACGTTTAGCTATCAGCGCCACGATGGCGACGCGCGGCATACCGCCAGTAGCGGGAAGATCCGGTTATGCCGTTGACCTTCACTCCCTGCGTGCTCATCCCCTGCTACAACCACGGCGCGATGATGGCGCGGGTGCTGGCGCGGCTACAGCCGTTTAATCTGCCCTGCATTGTGGTGGATGACGGCAGTGACGAAACAACACGTCGGCAATTAGCACAGCTGGCGGCTCAGGAACCGAACCTAACGCTGATCCGCCTGCCGGAAAACGCGGGCAAAGGCGCTGCGGTGATTCGTGGGCTACAGGCGGCCTCAGACGCGGGATTTACCCACGCGGTGCAGGTGGACGCCGACGGCCAGCATGCCATTGAAGATATTCCGAAGCTGCTCGAACTGGCGCAGGAAAACCCAGCCGCGCTGATCTCCGGGCAGCCGATCTATGACGATTCCATTCCCCGTTCGCGCCTGTACGGTCGCTGGATAACCCACGTCTGGGTATGGATTGAAACGCTTTCGTTCCAGCTGAAAGACAGCATGTGCGGGTTTCGCGTGTATCCGGTCGCCCCTGTGCTGCAACTGGCGCAGCGCGCCACGCTCGGCAAACGGATGGACTTCGACACCGAAGTCATGGTGCGCCTCTACTGGCAGGGCAACACCAGCTATTTTGTCCCGACCCGCGTTACCTATCCGCTGGACGGGCTGTCCCATTTTGACGCGCTAAAAGACAACTGCCGAATTTCACTGATGCACACCCGCTTGTTCTTCGGCATGCTGCCGCGCATCCCGTCTTTGCTGTTTCGCCGCTCGTCGCCGCACTGGGCGCGCCAGCAGGAAGTTAAAGGGCTGTGGGGAATGCGTCTGATGCTGCTGGTCTGGCGTCTGCTTGGGCGTAAGGCGTTCTCGCTGCTGCTTTATCCGGTGGTCGGCGTCTACTGGCTGACGGCAGCGCACGCCCGCAACGCGTCGCAACACTGGCTGGCCCGCGTGCGAACGCAACTGACGTCACGCCAGCGCCCCGTTCCGTCCCGGCTGACCAGCTTCCACCACTTTCTGCGTTTTGGCGAGGCGATGCTGGATAAAATCGCCAGCTGGCGCGGGGAGCTACAGTTTGGCCGCGATGTGGTCTTTGCGCCGGGCGCAGAAGAGACGCTCAACATCACGGCGCCAACGGGCAAACTGTTGCTGGCCTCGCATCTGGGCGATGTCGAAGCCTGCCGCGCGCTGGCGCAATTGCAGGGCAGCAAAACCATCAACGCTCTGATGTTCAGCGACAATGCCCAACGTTTTAAACAGATTATGGACGAGATGGCGCCGCAGGCCGGGCTGAACCTGATGCCCGTCACCGACATCGGCCCGGACACCGCCATCCTGCTGAAAGAGAAGCTGGAACGCGGCGAGTGGATCGCCATTGTTGGCGACCGTATTGCGGTTAACCCACAGCGTGGCGGCGAGTGGCGCGTCTGCTGGAGCCGTTTTATGGGCCAGCCCGCGCCGTTTCCGCAGGGGCCATTTATTCTGGCCTCCATCCTGCGCTGCCCGGTTCAACTTATTTTCGCTCTGCGCCAGAACGGGAAACGGCATATCCACTGTGAACCGTTCGCCGACCCGCTACTGTTGCCGCGCGCCGAACGCCAGCAGGCATTACAGCAGGCCATCGACCGCTACGCCGAACGCCTTGAGCACTACGCGCTACAGTCGCCGCTCGACTGGTTTAATTTTTTCGATTTCTGGCAACTGCCGGATGCCAAAAACAAGGAGTAAAGGGTGCTTAACGATCCCCGTTTTACTGCTGAAGTAGAGCTGACCATTCCGTTCCACGACGTCGATATGATGGGCGTCGCGTGGCACGGCAACTATTTCCGCTACTTCGAGATTGCCCGTGAGGCGCTGCTCAACCAGTTCGACTACGGCTACCGCCAGATGAAAGCGTCCGGCTACCTGTGGCCCGTGGTCGATACCCGCGTGAAGTACCGCAACGCGCTGACATTCGAACAACGCATTCGGGTGCGCGCCCGTCTTGAGGAGTACGAAAACCGCCTGCGCATCGGCTACGAAATTTTTGATGCGCAGACGGGAAAACGCGCCACGACGGGTTACACCATCCAGGTGGCGGTAGAAGAGAAAAGCCGCGAGATGTGCTTCGTCAGCCCGGATATTTTGTTTGAACGTATGGGAGTAACGCCATGAGATTCCTGCCGCTGCTGGCGCTGATCATCAGCCCGTTCGTGAGCGCTCTGACGCTCGACGATCTGCAACAGCGCTTTACCGAACAGCCGGTTGTCCGCGCCCACTTCGATCAAACCCGGACGATTAAGGATCTGCCGCAGCCGCTGCGATCCCAGGGCAGGATGCTGATCGCTCGCGACCAGGGGCTGCTGTGGGATCAAACCGCCCCGTTCCCGATGCAGTTGCTGCTGGACGACAAACGGATGGTACAGGTGATCAACGGCCAGCCGCCGCAGGTCATCACCGCCGAAAACAACCCGCAGATGTTCCAGTTTAATCACCTGCTGCGCGCGCTGTTCCAGGCTGACCGCAGCGTGCTGGAGCAGAACTTCCGCGTCGATTTCGCCGATAAAGGCGAGGGGCGCTGGGCGCTGCGGCTAACGCCGATCACCACGCCGCTGGACAAGATTTTCGCCACGATTGACCTGGCCGGACAAACGTATCTGGAGTCAATCCAACTGAATGATAAACAAGGCGATCGCACGGATATCGCACTCACTCAACACCAACTGACGCCCGCTCAACTGACCGATGACGAACGCCAACGTTTTACCGCGCAATAACCGTAAAAGCCTCGCGCTGCTATGGGGTGTCGCCTGCCTGATTATGTTGGGCGCATTGCTGACGCTGCTGCCCCAGTCACGGCTGAACAGCAGCGTGCTGGCAATGCTGCCAAAACAGGCTTTAGGGAACATTCCGCCTGGCCTGAACGACGGTTTCATGCAGCGCCTCGACCAACAGCTGGTCTGGCTGGTAAGCCCGGGTAAACAGGCCGATCCGCAGGTGGCGCGCGACTGGCTCGCGCTGTTGCAAAAATCCCACGCGCTGGCGGACGTCAAAGGCCCGATGGACGCCGACAGCCAGCAGGCATGGGGCGCCTTTTTCTGGCAGCATCGCAACGGCCTGATCGATGAGGCCACCCGTGCTCGTCTGCAAAACGGCGGCGACGCGCAGGCGCAGTGGATTCTGTCTCAGCTGTATTCCGCCTTCTCCGGGGTGAGCGGTAAAGAGCTGCAAAACGATCCGCTGATGCTGATGCGCGGTTCGCAGCTGGCGATGGCGAAAAACGGCCAGCGTCTGCGGCTGATGGACGGCTGGCTGGTCACTCAGGATGAGCAGGGGCACTACTGGTATCTGCTGCACGGCGAGCTGGCCGGTTCGTCGTTTGATATGCAGCAAACGCACCAGCTCGTCACCACGCTCAGCGCGCTGGAAGGTGAACTAAAAACACGTTATCCGCAGGCGCAGCTGCTGTCGCGCGGTACGGTTTTTTACAGTGATTACGCCAGCCAGCAGGCGAAACAGGATATCTCCACCCTTGGCGTGGCGACGGTTCTGGGCGTGATTCTGCTGATCGTGGCGGTCTTTCGCTCGCTGCGCCCGCTGCTGCTGTGCCTGATATCAATTGGCGTCGGCGCGCTGGCCGGAACCGTCGTCACCCTGTTGATTTTTGGCGAGCTGCACCTGATGACGCTGGTGATGAGCATGAGCATCATCGGTATTTCAGCCGACTATACGCTTTATTACCTGACCGAGCGCATGGTGCACGGCAACGACGCGTCGCCGTGGCAGAGCCTCGCCAAAGTGCGTAACGCCCTGCTGCTGGCGCTGCTGACCACCGTCGCGGCGTATCTGATCATGATGCTCGCTCCTTTCCCCGGCATTCGCCAGATGGCGGTATTTGCCGCCGTGGGATTAAGCGCCTCCTGCCTGACGGTCATTTTCTGGCATCCGTGGCTGTGTCGCGGGCTGCCTGTGCGCCCCGTTCCGGCAATGGTGCTGATGTTGCGCTGGCTGGCGGCGTGGCGGCGCAATAAAAAACTGTCCATCGGCCTGCCTGTGGCGCTGGCGATCTTCTCGCTGGCGGGCATCGCAACACTGCATGTGGATGACGATATTTCACAGCTACAGGCGCTGCCGCAGCAGATTCTTGCGCAGGAAAAAGCAATCACCGCCCTGACCGGGCAGAGCGTCGATCAGAAATGGTTTGTGGTTTACGGTCAGTCCGCACAGCAAACGCTGGAGCGGCTGGAAGCCTTTACCCCAGCGCTGGAACAGGCAAAGCGCGACGGGCTGCTCGGCGGCTATCGCACGCTTCCGATCAACTCGCTCGCCCGTCAGCAGCAGGATCTGAAGCTACTGAAAAACGCTGCTCCGGCGGTGAGCCGCGCGCTACAGAATGCCGGGCTTTCCACGGTTAACCCGGATCTGAACGCCATGCCGGTAACGGTGGACGCCTGGCTTGCCAGCCCGGCCAGCGAAGGCTGGCGGCTGCTGTGGCTGACGCGGGAAAATGGCGAAAGCGGCGTGCTGGTGCCGGTAGACGGCGTGAAGCGGAGCGCCGCGCTGAACGCCCTCGCCACGCAATATTCCGGCGTGGCGTGGGTTGACCGAAAAAGCACCTTCGACGCACTGTTCGCCCTCTATCGCAATGTGCTGACGGGACTGCTGTTTGTGGCGCTGGCGGTCATTGCCTGCGGCGCGATGATCAGGCTTGGCTGGCGCAAAGGGCTGGTAAGCCTGGTGCCGTCAGTGCTGTCGCTGGGCTGCGGTCTGGCAGCGCTGACATTGAGCGGCCATGCGGTCAATCTGTTCTCGCTATTGGCGCTGGTGCTGGTGCTGGGGATTGGCATCAACTATACGCTGTTTTTCAGCAACCCACGCGGAACGCCGCTGACCTCACTACTGGCGATTACGCTGGCGATGATGACCACGCTGCTGACCCTCGGCATGCTGGTCTTTAGCGCCACCCAGGCCATCAGCAGTTTCGGTATCGTACTGGTCAGCGGGATTTTCACCGCATTTCTGTTATCGCCTCTGGCAATGCCCGGTAAAAAAGAGAAAAAAAGAAGATGATCAAACAAACAGCGCGCTGGTTGAGACACCTTTTGCCGGATGACGGCTTTGCCTTATCCGGCCTACGCCAGCGCACAAACCGCAGGCCGGATAAGCGTAGTGCCATCCGGCAGTTTTTGCTGATGACCGCAGCGCTCATTCTGACCGGATGCAGCCACTCGCAGAAAGCGCCGGAAGGCCGCCCGCAGGCGTGGCTGGAACCCGGCGCGCGCGTCACGCTGCCTGCGCCGGGCATCTCTCCGGCGGTCAGTTCGCAACAACTGCTCACCGGCAGCTTTAACGGCAAAACCCAGTCGCTGCTGGTGATGCTCAATGCCGACGAGCAAAAAATCACCCTTGCCGGACTGTCGTCGGTTGGCATCCGCCTGTTCCTTGTCACCTATGATGAGAAAGGGCTGCACACCGAGCAGTCCATCGTGGTGCCGCAGCTGCCGCCCGCCAGCCAGGTTCTGGCCGACGTAATGCTCAGCCACTGGCCGATTAGCGCCTGGCAGCCGCAGTTGCCGACGGGCTGGACGCTCACCGACAACGGCGACAAACGCGAGCTGCGCAATGCCAGCGGTAAGCTGGTGACGGAAATTATCTATCTGAACCGCAAAGGCAAACGCGAGCCAATCAGCATTGAGCAGCATGTGTTCAAATACCACATCACCATTCAATATCTGGGTGACTGATATGATCTATATTTCTGCGATCGGTATGATCAACGCGCTGGGCAACGATACGGATGAGATCGCCACGAACCTGACGCGCGGCGTGGCGCCTGGCATGCGCCCTCGCCCCGGCTGGCTACAGGGGCATCCACAGGCGGTGCTCGCCGGTGTTGACGGCGAACTGCCCGCCATCCCCGATGACTTTGCCGCTCACCGTTCGCGCAACAATCAGCTGCTGCTGGCCGCGCTCGCGCAGATCCAGCCCCGGGTGGATGAAGCCATCGCGCAGTATGGCCGCGATCGCGTCGCCGTGGTGCTCGGCACCAGCACCTCCGGCCTCGACGAGGGTGATGCCCATGTCAACCTGACGCTAAACGGCCAGGAAAGCCTCTCCTGGCAGTACCCGCAGCAGGAGCTGGGCGATCCGTCGCGCTTTCTCAGCCACTGGCTGGCGCTTGATGGCCCGGCGTTCACCCTTTCCACCGCCTGTTCCTCCAGCGCCAGAGCGATCATCAGCGGACGCCGACTGATCGAAGCCGGTCTGGCAGACGTGGCGATTGTCGGCGGCGCGGACACCTTAAGCCGGATGCCGATTAACGGCTTCCACAGCCTGGAGTCGCTCTCTCCAACGCGATGCCTGCCGTTCGGCCGGGATCGCAGCGGCATTACCATCGGTGAAGGGGCCGCGCTGATGCTGCTGACCCGCGAACCGCAGCCTGTCGCGCTGCTGGGCGTCGGCGAGTCCAGCGACGCGTACCATATTTCCGCGCCGCATCCGCAAGGTGAAGGCGCGATTCGCGCGATTACCCAGGCGCTCGATGACGCAGGCATCACGCCGACGCAGGTGGGTTATATCAACCTGCACGGCACCGCCACGCCGCTCAACGACCAGATCGAATCGAAAGTCGTGAGTGAACTGTTTGGCGAGAATGTGCCCTGTAGCTCCACCAAACATCTGACCGGGCACACGCTGGGCGCTGCGGGAATCACCGAAGCCGCCCTCAGCATGTTGATTCTGCAACGCGGCTTGCCGCTGCCGCCGCAGGATTTCAGCGATTCGCCGCGTGACCCGGCGTTGCCGCGCTGCGGCATCATCGAACAACCGCGCGCGCTTGAACGCCCGGTGATCTTATCTAACTCGTTCGCCTTTGGCGGCAACAACGCCAGCATTCTGCTCGGGAGGGTTTCATGAGTCGCTATTTATCACCCGGCGAGTATCTGCCACATGACGCCCCCATGTTGCTGCTCGAAGACGTCGAGTGCGTCACGGACGAGTCCGCCGCCTGCCGCGTCACCGTGGCGCCAGGCGGCGTGCTGGCCCCGTTTCTTGACCCGCAGGGCAATCTGCCCGGCTGGTTCGCGCTGGAACTGATGGCGCAAACCGTCGGCGTCTGGTCAGGCTGGCATCGTCATCAACAGGGTCAGAGCGCCATCTCTTTGGGCATGGTGCTCGGCGCGCGTGAACTCGTCTGCGCCGCAGGCGCCCTCCCCGCCGGGGAAACGCTGACCATCAGGGCCACATTACTCATGCAGGATGAGCGTTTCGGCAGCTTTGAATGCACAATCGACGTGGGGGATGACACGCTGGCGACAGGCCGCGTAAATACGTTCCAGCCCACGCAGGAAGAACTCACCACGCTATTTCAACAGGGAGCTGCAACATGAGTCGTTCCGTTCTGGTTACCGGGGCCAGCAAAGGCATCGGTCGCGCCATCGCCCGTCAACTGGCGGCTGACGGCTTTGTTGTCGGGGTTCACTATCACCGTGACGCACAGGGCGCGCAAGAAACGCTGGATGCCATTCTCGCCGTCGGCGGCGCAGGCCGTCTGCTCAGTTTTGACGTCGCCAGTCGCGAGCAGTGCCGCGAGGTGCTGGAGCAGGATATCGACGCGCATGGCCCGTGGTATGGCGTAGTCAGCAACGCCGGGATCACCCGCGACGCTGCCTTTCCGGCGCTGAGCGACGACGACTGGGATGCCGTGATCCACACCAATCTCGACAGCTTTTACAATGTGATTCAGCCGTGCATCATGCCGATGATTAGCGCACGTCAGGGTGGACGGATCATTACCCTGTCATCCGTTTCCGGCGTGATGGGCAACCGTGGTCAGGTTAACTACAGCGCCGCAAAAGCGGGCATTATCGGTGCGACAAAAGCGCTGGCGATTGAGCTGGCAAAACGTAAAATCACCGTCAACTGCATCGCGCCGGGGCTGATTGACACCGGCATGATCGCAATGGAAGAGGCCGCGCTGAAAGAGGCGATGTCCATCATCCCAATGAAACGTATGGGCCAGGCAGATGAAGTGGCAGGGCTGGCCAGTTATTTAATGTCGGATATTGCGGGTTACGTTACCCGCCAGGTCATATCCATCAATGGAGGGATGTTATGACGCGTCGCGTTGTGATTACAGGCATGGGCGGCGTCACCGCGTTTGGCGAGAACTGGCAGGACGTTTCCACCAGACTGAAAGCTTACGAAAACGCCGTGCGCCAGATGCCGGAATGGCAGGTTTATGACGGACTGCATACGCTGCTCGGCGCGCCAGTCGATGATTTCACCCTACCGGCACACTATACCCGCAAGCGTATTCGGGCGATGGGCCGCGTGTCGCTCATGTCCACCCGCGCCACCGAACTGGCGCTGGAGCAGGCAGGGCTTATCGACGATGCGGTGCTGACCAACGGCGAAACCGGAATTGCCTATGGTTCTTCTACCGGCAGTACCGGTCCGGTGAGCGAATTCGCCACCATGCTGACGGAGAAACACACCAACAACATCACCGGCACCACTTACGTGCAGATGATGCCGCACACCACCGCCGTCAATACCGGGCTGTTCTTTGGCCTGCGGGGCCGCGTGATCCCGACGTCCAGCGCCTGCACCTCCGGCAGTCAGGCGATTGGTTATGCCTGGGAAGCGATTCGTCACGGCTACCAGACGGTGATGGTCGCCGGCGGCGCAGAAGAGTTATGCCCGTCTGAAGCGGCGGTTTTTGACACGCTGTTTGCCACCAGCCAGCGCAATGACGAACCGAAAACGACGCCTTCGCCGTTCGATGAAAAGCGCGATGGTCTGGTAATTGGCGAAGGCGCAGGGACGCTGATTCTCGAAGAGCTGGAACATGCCAAAGCCCGAGGGGCGACCATTTACGGCGAAATCATCGGCTTTGCCACTAACTGCGACGCCGCGCATATCACCCAGCCACAGCGTGAAACCATGCAGATTTGCATGGAACAATCGCTGAAAATAGCAGGCTTAAGCGCACGGGATATAGGGTACATTTCCGCCCACGGCACGGCGACCGATCGGGGCGATATCGCAGAAAGTCAGGCAACGGCCGCAATTTATAGCGATAATGTGCCGATCTCCTCGCTAAAAAGCTACTTTGGGCATACCCTTGGCGCCTGCGGGGCACTGGAAGCCTGGATGAGTCTGCAAATGATGCGTGAAGGTTGGTTTGCACCTACGCTAAACTTGAGTCAGCCGGATACCCAATGCGGCGCGCTGGATTACATCATGGGTGAAGCCCGCAAGATTGATTGTGAGTTTTTGCAAAGCAACAACTTTGCGTTTGGCGGCATCAATACTTCTATCATTATTAAACGTTGGCCCTGATATGTACCGGATTGTTCTGGGAAAAGTTTCGACACTGAGCACAGGCGCGCTGCCGTCGCCACTGTACGCACAGGCGCCGCAGGGCGCTCGCCGCGCGCGCTGGCTGGCCGGTCGCGTACTGCTTTCCCATGCCCTTTCGCCATTGCCGGAGATTGTGTATGGCGAACAGGGAAAACCTGCTTTTTCTCCTGACACCCGGCTCTGGTTTAACCTGAGTCATAGCGGGGACGATATCGCCCTGCTGCTGAGCGACGAGGGCGAAGTCGGCTGCGACATTGAAGTGATCCGCCCGCGAGATAACTGGCGGTCGCTGGCCAACGCGGTGTTCAGCCTTGGCGAACATGCGGAAGTGGAAGCCGAACATCCCGAACAACAGCTGACGGCGTTCTGGCGCATCTGGACGCGCAAAGAGGCTATCGTAAAACAGCGCGGCGGCAGCGCCTGGCAAATCGTCAGCGTGGACAGCACGCTCAACTCGGCGTTGTCGGTCAGCCAGTGCCAGCTCGATACCCTGAGTCTGGCGGTCTGCACGCCGACACCGTTCACGCTGACCGCTGATTGCGTGCAGCGCCTGGAATCCATCGCGTAAATTTATTGCGGAAAAGGGGCGCACCCGGTGTCCCTTCCGCCGCCGCTACCATATGATTTTCGTATACCTTCCCCCTTTGACCGCCCAACTATTGATCCAGAACACGTCAAAAGTATGATGAATCTTTAGAATCGTCATACTCATTTAGTCGTACCTCTTTTTAATCGGGGCCACCATTTTGTCCAGACTACGCCGCACACTTTTTGCGCTGCTGGCCTGTGCGTCATTCCTCGCGCATGCCGCCGCACCTGACGAGATCACCACCGCATGGCCGGTAAACGTAGGGCCGCTAAACCCGCACCTTTATACGCCTAACCAGATGTTCGCCCAGAGCATGGTGTATGAACCGCTGGTGAAGTATCAGGCGGATGGTTCAGTAAAACCCTGGCTGGCAAAAAGCTGGACCCACTCGGCAGATGGCAAAACCTGGGTGTTTACGCTGCGCGATGACGTAACCTTCTCTAACGGCGAAGCGTTTGACGCCCAGGCCGCAGCAGAGAATTTCCGCGCGGTGCTTGATAACCGCCAGCGCCATGCCTGGCTGGAGCTGACGAACCAAATCACCGACGTCAAAGCGCTGAGTAAAACCGAACTGCAAATCACCCTGAAAAGCGCCTATTATCCTTTCCTGCAAGAACTCGCCCTGCCGCGCCCTTTCCGCTTTATCGCCCCGTCCCAGTTTAAAAACAACGAAACGATGAACGGCATTAAAGCGCCTGTCGGAACCGGGCCGTGGGTTCTGAAAGCGTCGAAGCTCAACCAGTACGACGTGCTGGTACGCAATGACCACTACTGGGGCGAAAAACCTGCGATCCGCCAGATAACGATTAAAGTGATCCCGGACCCGACGACCCGCGCGGTGGCCTTTGAGACCGGCGATATTGACCTGCTGTATGGCAATGAAGGACTGCTGCCGCTCGATACCTTCGCCCGTTTCAGCCAGACGCCGGAATACCGTACCCAGCTTTCCGCGCCGGTTGAGACCGTCATGCTGGCGCTGAACTCCGCCAAAGCGCCAACCAACGAGCTGGCGGTGCGTGAAGCGCTGAACTATGCGGTAAATAAAAAATCGCTGATCGATAATGCCCTGTACGGCACCCAGCAGATCGCCGATACGCTGTTTGCCCCCTCCGTGCCTTACGCCGACATTGGCCTGAAACCACGCCAGTACGATCCCCAACAGGCTAACACGCTGCTGGAAAAAGCGGGCTGGACATTGCCTGCCGGGAAAACCATTCGTGAAAAAGCCGGTCAGCCGCTACACGTTGAGCTGGCCTATATCGGCACCGACGCGCTGAGCAAATCGATGGCGGAAATCATCCAGGCCGATATGCGCAAAGTGGGCGTCGATGTGTCGCTGGTAGGCGAGGAAGAGAGCAGTATTTATGCCCGTATGCGCGATGGCCGTTTCGGGATGATTTTCTCCCGCACCTGGGGCGCGCCGTACGATCCGCATGCGTTTATGAGCTCGATGCGCGTACCGTCCCACGCCGATTATCAGGCGCAGCTTGGGCTGCCGGACAAAGCGCAAATTGATAAAGAAATTGGCGAGGTGCTCACCACCACCGATGAGGCGCAGCGTAAGTCTCTGTATCGCGACATCCTCACGCGTCTGCATAACGATGCGGTGTATCTGCCCATCAGCTATATGTCGATGATGGTGGTGGCGAAACCCGGGCTGGGGAAAATTCCTTATGCGCCCATTACCTCCGAGATCCCATTTGAACAGATCAACCCGGTGAAACCCTGATGCTGCGTTATATTGTGCGGCGCATTTTGCTGCTGATCCCGATGATTTTCGCCGCGTCGGTAATTATCTTTTTAATGCTGCGCATGGGCACCGGCGACCCGGCGCTCGACTATCTGCGGCTCTCTAACTTACCGCCAACGCCAGAGATGGTCGCCTCCACGCGGGTTATGCTGGGGTTGGATCAACCGCTGGTCGTGCAGTACGGCTCCTGGCTGTGGAAAGCGCTGCATCTGGATTTTGGCATCTCTTTCGCCACTCAGCGCCCGGTGCTGGAGGACGTACTGAACTTTCTGCCCGCCACGCTACAGCTGGCGGGCGCGGCGCTGGTGCTGATCCTGCTCACGTCTGTACCGCTGGGGATCTGGGCGGCGCGCCATCGTGACCGTCTGCCGGACTTCATCGTGCGGCTGATCGCGTTTCTCGGCGTATCAATGCCCAACTTCTGGCTCGCCTTCCTGCTGGTGATGTTCTTCTCGGTGTATTTAAAGTGGCTACCGGCAATGGGCTACGGCGGCTGGCAGCACATCATTCTGCCTGCGGTGTCGATTGCGTTTATGTCGCTGGCGATTAACGCCCGCCTGCTGCGCGCCAGCATGCTGGAAGTCGCCGGTCAGCGCCACGTCACATGGGCGCGTCTGCGCGGCCTGAACGCGAAACAAACCGAGCGCCGCCATATTCTGCGTAACGCGTCGCTACCCATGATTACCGCCGTCGGGATGCACATTGGCGAACTGATTGGCGGCACGATGATTATCGAAAACATCTTCGCCTGGCCGGGCGTCGGGCGCTATGCGGTGTCAGCCATTTTTAACCGCGACTACCCGGTCATTCAGTGCTTTACGCTCATTATGGTGGTGGTTTTCGTGGTCTGTAACCTGATTGTTGACCTGCTGAACGCCGCGCTGGACCCGCGCATTCGTCGCCATGAAGGAGCGCATTCGTGAATTTTTTTCTCTCTGCACGCTGGCCGGTGCGCCTGGCGCTCCTCATTATCGCTTTGCTGGCGATCATCGCGCTCACCAGCCAGTGGTGGTTGCCGTACGATCCGCAGGCGATTGATTTACCGTCACGTTTACTGTCGCCGGACAGCCAGCACTGGCTGGGCACCGACCATCTGGGGCGCGATATTTTCTCCCGCCTGCTGGCGGCAACCCGCGTCTCGCTCGGTTCCGTAATCGCCTGTTTGTTGCTGGTGTTAGCGCTGGGGCTGATCGTCGGCGGCAGCGCCGGACTGATGGGCGGTCGCGTCGATCAGTTCACCATGCGCGTCGCGGATATCTTTATGACGTTCCCGACCTCCATCCTCTCTTTTTTCCTCGTGGGCGTGTTGGGGACGGGGTTGACCAACGTCATCATCGCAATCGCCCTGTCGCACTGGGCCTGGTATGCGCGGATGGTGCGCAGCCTGGTGATCTCCCTGCGCCAGCGTGAATTTGTGCTCGCCTCGCGCCTTTCCGGCGCCGGGCATGTGCGCGTGTTTATCGACCACCTGGCCGGGGCGGTGATCCCCTCCCTGCTCGTGCTGGCGACGCTGGATATCGGCCATATGATGCTGCACGTCGCCGGGATGTCATTCCTCGGCCTCGGCGTCACTGCGCCAACGCCGGAATGGGGCGTAATGATTAACGATGCGCGCCAGTATATCTGGACTCAGCCGCTACAGATGTTCTGGCCGGGACTGGCGCTGTTTATCAGCGTGATGGCCTTTAACATGGTGGGTGACGCCCTGCGCGATCACCTCGACCCTCATCTGGTGACGGAGCATGCCCACTGATGCCACAACAAATTGAATTACAAAACATTGTGTTGCAAGCAGACAGACCGTTGGTGCACGGCGTGTCGTTAGCGCTCAGGCGTGGGCGCGTACTGGCGCTGGTAGGCGGCAGCGGCAGCGGTAAATCGCTGACCTGCGCGGCGGCGCTGGGCATCCTGCCCGCAGGCGTGCGTCAGACAGCGGGCGCCATTCTGGCCGATGGTCAGCCGATTTCCCCCTGCAAGCTGCGTGGAATTAAGGTCGCGACCATCATGCAGAACCCGCGCAGCGCCTTTAATCCGCTGCACACGATGGCGGCCCACGCAAAAGAAACCTGCCTGGCGGCAGGTAAACCGGCGGATGACGCCACGCTTATCGCGGCACTGGAGGCGGTAGGTCTGGAAAATGCCGCGCGGGTACTGAAGCTTTACCCGTTCGAGATGAGCGGCGGCATGCTGCAACGCATGATGATTGCGATGGCGCTGCTGTGTGACGCGCCGTTCATCATCGCGGACGAACCAACAACCGACCTGGACGTGGTCGCCCAGGCACGAATCCTCGATCTCCTGGAAAGCATTATGCGTAGCCGCGCGCCCGGTATGCTGCTGGTCACTCATGATATGGGCGTCGTCGCGCGACTGGCGGACGATGTGGCAGTAATGGACAACGGCAAGATCGTAGAACTGGGTGACGTTGAAACGTTATTCCGCACCCCGCAGCATAGCGTGACGCGTAATCTGGTTTCGGCGCATCTCGCGCTGTACGGTATGGAGTTAGCCTCATGACGTTACTGACGGTAAGCGGTATTTCCCATCAATACGCGCACGCTAACCTCAGCGGCAAACATCAGCATCACACGGTGCTGAAAGAGGTGTCATTAAGCCTGAAAAGCGGCGAAACCGTGGCGTTATTGGGGCGTAGCGGCTGCGGGAAAAGCACGCTTGCCCGCCTGCTGGTCGGGCTGGAATCGCCGACGCAGGGCCGCGTCTGCTGGCAGGGCGAGCCGCTCTCCACGCTTAACCGGGCCAGACAAAAAGCGTTTCGCCGTGATATCCAGATGGTGTTTCAGGACTCAATCAGCGCGGTAAACCCGCGTAAAACCGTACGCGAGATCCTGCGTGAACCGATGCGCCATTTGCTGTCGCTTTCCAGAGCCGAACAAATCGCGCGCACCAGCGAGATGCTGCGGGCGGTGGACCTGGACGACACGCTTCTGGATAAACGTCCGCCACAGCTGAGCGGCGGGCAATTACAGCGCGTCTGCCTGGCGCGGGCGCTGGCGGTCGAACCCAAGTTACTGATTCTGGATGAAGCGGTCTCCAACCTCGATCTGGTATTGCAGGCGGGCGTCATTCGTCTGCTCAAAAAGCTGCAACAGCAGTTCGGCACCGCCTGTCTGTTTATCACCCACGATTTACGTCTGGTGGAACGTTTTTGCCACCGGGTAATGGTGATGGATGAAGGGCAGATTGTTGAGACGCGAACCGTAGGTGACACATTAACCTTTTCCTCTGACGCCGGGCGTGTGTTACAAAATGCGGTACTTCCCGCATTTCCCGTGCGCCGTCGCGCGACAGAAAAGGTTTAATTCAGATGCAACGTGTCACTATTACTCTCGATGACGATTTACTCGAAACGCTGGATAGCCTGAGCCAGCGCCGGGGCTACAACAACCGCTCCGAAGCGATTCGTGACATTCTGCGCGGCGCGCTGGCGCAGGAGGCCACGCAGGAGCACGGCACCCAGGGCTTCGCGGTGCTCTCGTATGTTTATGAGCATGAGAAACGCGATTTAGCCAGCCGCATCGTTTCCACTCAGCATCATCACCATGATTTGTCGGTGGCGACGCTGCATGTACACATTAATCACGACGACTGTCTGGAGATCGCCGTACTGAAAGGCGATATGGGCGACGTTCAGCATTTTGCCGATGACGTCATCGCCCAGCGCGGCGTGCGCCACGGTCATTTGCAGTGTTTGCCGAAGGAAGAGTGATTGCCTGTTTCGTTGCCGGGGGCGCTTCGCTTGCCCGGCCTACATCGTTTCCGTTGGTAGTTCACAGGCCGGATAAGTTCGTAGGCCGGATAAGGCGCAGCCGCCATCCGGCAATAATGTTTACGCCATCGTGCCAATCGTCTTTCTGAAACGCAGTAGCGCTATCAGGAAGAAAGCACTGCCGATCGCCAGCAGCGTCAGAAACTGCGGCCAGACGATGCCAAACCCGGCGCCGCGATAAAGTATCGCCTGCGCGAGGCTGACAAAGTGAGTGGTCGGCATCGTCAGCATGATGTCCTGCACCATCTGCGGCATACTTTCACGCGGCGTGGAACCGCCGGAGAGCATCTGCAACGGCAGCAGCACCAGAATCATCAGCAGCCCCAGTTGCGGCATCGAACGCGCCAGGGTGCCCATAAAAATGCCGATAGACGTGGTGGCGAACAGGCTTAACGCGACACCCAGCATAAACAGCGGGATGGAGCCCTCAATCGGCACGCCGAGTGCCCCCTTTACCATCAGCATCAGCGACAGCCCGGAAACCACCAGCACCACCAGCCCCATCGACCAGACCTTCGCCATCATGATCTCAAACGGGGTGATCGGCATCACCAGCAGGTGTTCAATCGTCCCGTGCTCCCGCTCGCGGATCAGCGCCGAGCCGGTCAGCACAATCGCCAGCATGGTGATGTTATTAATAATCGCCATTACGCCGCCGAACCATGCCGGGTCCAGATTCGGGTTGAAGCGCATCCGGGTTTCCAGCGAGACCAGCGGCTCGCTATTGTCGCGGTAACGCGCCACAAAGCTGTTCACCTCGCCGCTGATGATGTTCTGGATATAGCTGTTGCCGGTAAACGCCTGACTCATGCGCGTCGCATCGACGTTCACCTGAATATCCGGCTGCCGCCCCGCCAGCACATCCCGTTGGAAATTGGGCGGAATATTGACGGCAAAGGTGTAACGTCCGGCATCCAGTCCGGCGTCCATCTCATCGGCGGTGATCATCTCCGGCGGCAGGAACCACGGGCGATAGAAGCTGTTCACAATGCGATTCGACAGCTGAGACTGGTCCATATCGGCAATCGCGATTGGCGCAAGGTGCAGCGAACCCGGCAGAACGGTGGCGGAGGAGTACACCGAAATCGTGAAGGCAAAGACAATCAGCGTCAGCATTGCCTTATCCCCCAGCAGGCTGCGTAACTCTTTGATGCCGAGGTTATAAATATTGCGTAATCGGCGCATCACCCCTCCTGTTTTTTCAGCAGCAATACGCTCAGGCCAATCACCAGCGGAATGGCGATCGCCAACGGCACGAACAGAGGCCAGAGATCCATCAGATCCAGCGCTTTCGAGAACGTACCGCGCGCGATCGTCAGAAAATGGCTGGTCGGGTAGATCTCGCCGATCCATCTCCCCGGCCCTTCCAGCGACGCCACCGGGTCGATCATCCCGGAGAACTGCGTCGCCGGGATCAGTGTAATGATCGAGGTGCCGAAAATCGCGGCGATCTGGCTTTTCATAAACGTCGAAATCAGCAGCCCCATTCCGGTGGCGATGGTGACGTAGAGCAGCGCCGCCAGGGTGAGCGTCAGGAAGCTGCCCTTATGCGGCACGCCAAAAACGAACACCGACAGCGCGCAGAGCAACAGGAAGTTCAGCATCCCCAGCGCGATGTACGGCAACTGTTTACCGAGTAAAAATTCGCTACGGGTGGTCGGCGTCACATACAAGTTGATAATCGATCCCAGCTCTTTTTCACGCACCACGCTCAGGGCGCTGAGCATTGACGGGATCATCATCAACAGCAGCGGAATTACCGCCGGCACAATCGCTGGCAGGCTTTTCACATCCGGGTTGTAGCGATAGCGTGTTTCAATAGTCATCAGCCCGCCCTGGCTGCTGGCGTTCGGCTGACGGCTCGCCACATCCTGTAGCCAGCTCTGGTGCATCGCCTGTACGTATCCCCTTACCGTTTCCGCGCGACTGGGCATTGCGCCATCTACCCACACGCCAATCTGCACCGGCGTGCCGCGGGCGATATCCCGTCCAAAATTGGGCGGAAGTTCTATCGCGACCGCCACCTCGCCCGAGCGCATACGCCGGTCAAGATCGTCATAACTGGTGAGCGGCGGCTGCTCGATAAAATAGCGAGACCCCGCCAGGTTCAACGACCAGGCCTGGCTGCTGACGGTTCGATCGCGATCGAGCACGGCAAAGCGCAGGTTTTCCACATCCATGCTGATACCGTAGCCCATGATCAGCATCAAAATGACCGTCCCCAGCAAGGCCAGCGTTGATCGTACCGGATCGCGGCGCAGCTCCAGCGCTTCACGGCGGCTGTAGCTGAACAGGCGTCGCAGACTAAAGCCCTGGCGCGGCGGTTTACCCGTTTTATGCGCGTCTGGCGCGTCCGCTGGCGGCAGCGGTGATACTGGCGCTGGCCCTGCGGCTTCCTGTAACCAGGAGATAAACGCCTCTTCAAGACTGGCAGCGCCCCGCCGCTCTACCAGTTCCTGCGGCGTGCCGCTGGCAAGCACCTTTCCGGCGTGCATCAGCGACATGCGGTCACAGCGTTCCGCTTCGTTCATAAAGTGGGTGGAGATAAAAATGGTCACCTTATCCTGGCGCGACAGATCCACCATCAACTGCCAGAACATATCCCTGGCGACCGGGTCCACGCCGGAGGTCGGCTCATCCAGAATCAGCATTTCCGGGCGATGGATCACCGCCACCGCCAGCGACAAGCGCTGGCGAATACCGAGCGGCAGCGCCTCCGGCAGCATATCTTCGACGTCAGAGAGCATAAAACGCTCGCTCATCTGCGCTACGCGCTGCGGAATCTCTGCGTCCGGGATGTGGAACAGGCGGGCATGTAGCTCCAGGTTTTGCCGCACGGTCAGCTCGCTGTAGAGTGAAAACGCCTGCGACATGTAACCCACCCGGCGGCGGGTTTCAATATCCTTCGGGTCAACCGACTGTCCGAACAGCCAGGCTTCCCCTTCGCTGGCAGGCAGCAGCCCGGTGAGCATTTTCATGGTGGTGGACTTGCCGCAGCCGTTCGATCCCAGAAAACCAAAAATCTCTCCGCGCGGGATGCGGAAATTGACGTGATCGACGGCGACGAAATTGCCAAACCGCATGGTCAGATCTTTCGCCTCAATGGCGATCTCTTCCTGCGTCGCATCATAAGGCGGGATAACAACGGGTTTGTGCGCCTGGCGCTGCGCCTCTGGCAACAGGGCGATAAACGCCTGCTCCAGCGTGGCGCTGCCGGTTTTGTCCCGCAGTTCTTGCGCACTGCCCGTCGCCATCACTTCACCTGCGTTCATCGCCACCAGCCAGTCGAAACGCTCGGCTTCTTCCATATAGGCCGTGGCGACCAGCACGCTCATGTTAGTCTGGCGCTGACGAATGCTGTCGATCAACGCCCAGAACTGGGCGCGGGAAAGCGGGTCAACCCCGGTGGTAGGCTCGTCAAGAATCAGCAGTTCCGGGTCATGGATCAGCGCGCAGCACAGCCCCAGTTTTTGTTTCATGCCGCCCGAGAGCTTCCCCGCCGGGCGATCGCGAAACGGCGCCAGCCCGGTGCTGTTCAGCAGATCGGTAATTCGCGCTTCACGCTCCGCTTTATCATGCCCGAAGAGACGCGCGAAGAAATCGACGTTCTCATATACCGACAGCGTATGGTAGAGGTTCTTTCCCAGCCCCTGCGGCATCCAGGCTATCCGTGGGCAGACATCGCGGCGGTGCGTCGCGTCGCGCATGTCGCCGCCCAGCACCCGCACATTGCCCTGCTCGATAACGCGCGCGCCGGAGATAAGTGATAGCAGGCTCGACTTACCGACGCCGTCCGGGCCAATCAGCCCCACCATACAGCGAGCTGGGATATCCAGCGTGATGTTGTTCAGCGCCACCGTTGCCCCGTAATGCTGACTCACGCCGTCAAGGTGCGCCACGGGAGGAATGGGAAGACGCGCCAGGTTCGTCATTGCGGCAGCCTCACCGCCAGATCGTCAGGCCAGGGGCGCTGTTCATCCAGCCGCACCCATGCCATACCCGGCAAACCGGTTTTAACGTATTCCAGATGCTGCTGTAACAGCGCTGGCGGGATACGCGCCTTCACGCGGAACATCAGCTTCAGCCGTTCATCGCTGGTTTCGACGGTTTTCGGCGTGAACTGCGCGACGCTGGCGACAAAACTGATGGTGGCCGGAATGCGCAGGCTGGGCGCGGCATCCAGCA
Organism: Citrobacter sp. CK189; assembly: GCF_030333505.1. Taxonomy (NCBI): domain Bacteria; kingdom Pseudomonadati; phylum Pseudomonadota; class Gammaproteobacteria; order Enterobacterales; family Enterobacteriaceae; genus Citrobacter; species Citrobacter sp. CK189. Next base: position 186,110 of record NZ_JAOWFV010000037.1, read on the forward strand.
CCAGGCGCGCTTCTCCGCCAATTTTCAACAGGCCGGCCTGCTCGGTCGGCAGGAAGAAGGTCATGTAGACATCGCTGAGATCGACCATATTCAGCACCCGACCGCCCGCAGACAGCACCTCTCCCGGTTCGGCAACGCGGTACTGGACGCGGCCATCTCGCGGCGCTTTTAATTCACTGTCATCGATGTCCGCCACAATGCGTCGCTCGGTAGCCTGCGCCGCGTCTACGCGGGTCTGCGCCTGAATAATGCTGGTGCGGGCCGCTTCAATCGCCGCTTTCGTCGCAGAGACCTGGGCTTTGGCGGATTCCAGCGCGGCGCGAGCGCTTTCGGCAGCGGCGCGATCGTCATCCAGCTGTTGAGCGGAAACCGCACCGCGCTGCGACAGCGAGCGGGAACGCACATGACGTTTGGAGACCGAATCCAGCTCGGCTTCACGCTGCTTCACCACCGACTGGGCGGCGCGCGTTTCGCTCTGGCGTTGCTCCAGCAGGGCGCGCGCGGCGGCAACCGCGCTTTCAGCCTCTTTGATTTGCGCGATGGCTTCCAGCCGCTGTTCCTGCAACACGCGGGTGTCCATCTTCGCCAGCACCTCGCCCTGGCGCACAAACTGCCCTTCCGACACCAGAATGGTGTCAATTCGACCGGCGATTTTGGTGGCAATATCGACTTCTGTTGCCTCAATTCTGCCGTTGCTGGCGGCAAAGCCATCCGGTACGCCAGCAGGACGTAGCATCCACCACGCTACGGCTGCTATTGCCACCAGGATGCCAACACTCCACCACACCAGATGACGCTTTATTTTGTCCATATCCGACCCGCCGTGATCCCTGTTAGCCAACAATGCGTGTCACAACACCCCCGAACACATGTTCAGCGGGATATTCCATCCGGGATAAGAAGGAAAAAAAGAAAATGGCCAGACGGCATGCAGGCGTCAGCGCGGCGCTCGCCGTAAAGGAAAGTGAATGACGGAAATGCTCGAAAAACGGGTACTAATGTTGTCATCATCAGCGTTCCTGGCCGTAAATGAAACACGCATACTCATATGTACTATCAATGAAATACTAACACCAATACCCGTGATGTCTATTCACTTCATTCTTTAATGGGTTTCGCTGGCTTTTATTGGCAGAGAGACGATGTGGTATATCAACCGTTGATAAACCATCTAAATTATAAACATTGTGAATGGTTAACATTCTCTATACTGGCGGCTCATTTTATCGATCTCGTTATGGCGAGGCTCCTGCACAAATATAAGTTACCGCCCTGCTGGTATCGAGAGAGACCACTCAGGGAAATACAGGCATCCATCGAATCAAGGTGTTGCCAAGGTAACTTCTGACGATATCACTATCGGGCAGATACGTTGTGCAGTGCTAAAACCAGGACGTAGGGATCTGCCTGTGCTCATCCTGTCTTGTTCGCCCCTATGAGAGCTTTTTATAGGGAATTACATCAATGTCATCCATCCACGTTTGCAACGCACATCACCCGGCTCCGGCTTTTGACGGCGATGCTATCGCGCAATATATGCGTACCGATTTTATTACGCTGCCGGATCATCTCAGCGTTCATGAGGCGCGTGAATTCTTTGTGTCGCAACTCACCTCAGATGATATTCCCGGCCAGGTGTTTGTGGTTGCGGAAAAACAGCTGCGCGGGGTTTTATCCATCAAGAAACTTTTGCAGGCAAGCGACACGGCGCAATCTATCCGCGCCTTAATGGACAGTTGCCTGTTTCGCGTCAAACCCGACGACGAACGTCCACACATCATTGCCGAGCTGACCGAACGCCAGCTCGATCTGGTGCCGGTCGTCGATAAAGGCGAGCTGGTCGGCTGCCTGATGGAAAAAGAGATTGCCCATCTTCTGGAAGATGACGTCACTGAAGACGTGCAGCGCCAGGGGGCGACGCTGCCGCTGGAGAAACCGTATCTGGACATCAGCCCGTGGACGCTGTGGAAGAAACGTTCTGTGTGGCTGCTGTTGCTGTTTGTGGCGGAAGCCTATACCAGTAGCGTACTGCAACATTTCGAAGAGGCGCTGGAGTCAGCGATTGCGCTGGCCTTCTTCATCCCCCTGCTGATTGGCACCGGCGGCAACAGCGGCACGCAAATAACCTCTACGCTGGTGCGCGCAATGGCGCTGGGCGAAGTGCGGCTGCGCGACATGGGGCGGGTCATTCGCAAAGAGGCGTCGACCTCGCTGCTGATCGCCATAACGCTGGGCCTGGCGGGTTGTCTGCGCGCCTGGATGATGGGTATCGGCGTGGAAATCACGCTGATCGTCAGCCTGACGCTGGTATGCATTACGCTGTGGAGCGCGGTGGTGTCATCGGTGATCCCGATGGTGCTCAAGCGCATCGGCATCGACCCTGCGGTGGTCTCTGCGCCGTTTATCGCCACGCTGATCGACGGCACCGGACTGATTATCTACTTTAAAATCGCCCAGTATTTTCTTGGCCTGAACTGACAACTGCGCCCGACCGCTCTCTGGTCGGGCAAACCCGTTATCCTTCGCTCAGCGCCTGCGCGCATGCCCACGCGCTCGACCAGGCCCACTGGAAGTTATAGCCCCCCAGCCAACCGGTGACATCCATCACCTCGCCGATAAAATAAAGTCCCGGCACTTTTCGGGCCTCCATCGTGCGCGAAGAAAGTTCATCGGTGTTCACGCCGCCAAGCGTCACTTCCGCCGTGCGATAGCCTTCCGTACCGTTAGGCTGTACGCGCCATTCGGTCAGCGTTTCAATCAGCGCCTGCTGCTCGCGTGCGTTCAACTGTTTCAGGGAAACATCCGGGATCTGCCCAAGCTGCTGTAAACATTCCACCAGGCGCTTCGGCAACTGCATCGCCAGCGTATTTTTCAGGCTTTGATTCGGGTGCGCGCAACGTTGTTCATTGAGGAAATCATCAGGATCGACCTCCGGCAGCAAATTGATGCTGACAAATTCGCCGGGCTGCCAGAAACTCGAAATCTGTAAAACCGCCGGGCCTGACAGCCCACGGTGGGTAAAGAGCAGATTTTCACGGAATACCGTACCGTCCTGCGCCGCGATCACCGCAGGCACCGAAACGCCGGATAACACCTGAAGCTGCTCCAGCAGCGGTTTATGCAACGTGAAGGGCACCAGCCCGGCGCGGGTCGGCAGGACGTCCAGACCAAACTGTTCGGCAATTTTATAACCCAACGGCGACGCGCCCAGACCCGGCATGGAGAGGCCGCCCGTGGCGATCACCACTTTTTTCGCTGCGACCGTCATGCCGTTCAGTTCCAGGGTAAACCCTTCGTCATCACGCGCAATGCTGAGCACTTCGCTGCGCAGGCGCATCGTCACGTTGCCCTTTGCGCATTCCGCCACCAGCATATCGACAATTTGCTGCGCAGAGTCGTCGCAGAACAGCTGGCCGAGCGTTTTTTCATGCCAGGCGATGCCGTGTTTGCCCACCAGATCGATAAAGTCCCACTGGGTGTAACGCGCCAGCGCCGATTTGCAGAAATGGGGGTTCTGGCTCAGATAGGCAGCAGGTTCGACATACAGATTCGTGAAGTTGCAGCGTCCGCCGCCGGACATCAGGATCTTACGCCCCGGTTTTTTACCATTATCGATGAGCAGCACGCGGCGACCCGCCTGACCGGCCTGCGCCGCACAGAACATACCCGCCGCGCCAGCGCCTATAATAACGGCATCAAACCTTTCCACTTTGCGATCCTCTCTGAAAACAGGGCGTGAATTGTAAAGATTCCTCAGTGGTCGCACCAGCGACAAAATCAATGGATATGAGTATTTAATTGAATTCTATAAGATAATTCTTTAGTGGCATGACATTAAGCAGGCGTTATATCAAAAAAAGTCTATATTTCACTTTGCCCGCGCCGCGAAAGTCACTGATAATGCGCCGCGTTCATGTCCTCAAAATGGCGTAACGTCCTATGCTACATTTGTTTGCTGGCCTGGATTTACATACCGGGCTTTTATTATTGCTTGCTCTGGCTTTTGTGCTGTTCTACGAAGCGATTAACGGCTTCCATGATACAGCCAACGCAGTGGCAACCGTGATTTATACCCGTGCGATGCGTTCGCAACTGGCGGTTGTTATGGCTGCGGTCTTTAACTTCTTTGGCGTTCTACTGGGCGGTCTGAGTGTAGCCTATGCCATCGTGCATATGTTGCCTACGGATTTGCTGCTTAACATGGGTTCCGCACATGGCCTCGCTATGGTGTTCTCTATGTTGCTGGCGGCCATTATCTGGAACCTCGGTACATGGTACTTTGGTCTGCCTGCCTCCAGTTCCCATACGCTGATTGGCGCCATCATTGGTATCGGTTTAACCAATGCAATGATGACCGGCACTTCAGTGGTGGATGCGCTAAATATACCTAAAGTTATCAATATCTTTGGGTCACTGATTGTCTCCCCTATCGTAGGCCTGGTGTTTGCTGGCGGTCTGATCTTTTTGCTGCGTCGCTACTGGAGCGGCACTAAAAAGCGCGCACGTATCCACCTGACCCCTGCTGAACGTGAAAAGAAAGACGGTAAGAAAAAGCCGCCATTCTGGACGCGTATCGCACTTATCCTCTCGGCTATCGGCGTGGCGTTCTCTCATGGCGCTAACGATGGTCAGAAAGGCATTGGTCTGGTCATGCTGGTTCTGATTGGCGTGGCGCCTGCGGGCTTCGTCGTCAATATGAACGCATCCGGCTATGAAATTACCCGTACCCGCGACGCCATCAACAACGTCGAAACGTACTTCCAGCAGCACCCTGATCTGCTGAAAAAAGTCACCGGCGTGGATCAACTGATTCCCGCACCGGAACCGGGCGCGACAGAACCCGCAGAGTTCCACTGCCACCCGGCGAATACCATCAATGCGCTTGATCGCGCGAAAGGTATGCTGGCGAATCTGGAAAGCTACGACACGTTAAGCGTTGACCAGCGTAGCCAGCTGCGTCGCATTATGCTGTGCATCTCCGACACGACCGATAAAGTCGTGAAGCTGCCTGGCGTAAGCAATGACGACCAGCGTCTGCTGAAAAAACTGAAAACCGATATGCTGAGCACCATTGAGTACGCGCCGATCTGGATAATCATGGCCGTCGCGCTGGCGCTGGGTATTGGCACCATGATCGGCTGGCGCCGCGTGGCGACCACCATCGGTGAGAAGATTGGTAAGAAAGGCATGACCTATGCGCAAGGGATGTCGGCGCAGATGACGGCCGCAGTCTCTATCGGTCTCGCCAGCTACACCGGTATGCCGGTATCCACCACGCACGTCCTTTCTTCCTCCGTCGCGGGGACAATGGTTGTGGACGGTGGCGGTCTACAGCGCAAAACGGTCACCAGCATTCTGATGGCCTGGGTGTTTACCCTGCCAGCGGCGATTATTCTGTCCGGCGTGCTGTACTGGATCTCGCTAAAGATTATCTAAGCGCGACCGTGCCGGATGGCGGCGATGCCTTATCCGGCCTACAAAAACGCAGCACGTAGGCCTTAAAGCGACGCGCCATCAGGCAAAGGAATGCAGAATCAACCGTATTGAGCGGGTCAGGAAACTGACCCGCTTTTTTTGCTCAGTGCCAAATCAACAGCGCAACCATACTGATCAGCACCAGACCGCATAATGCGCTGGTGAGGATGAACTGGCCGCGAACGCGTTCACAACGGCGGATGAATTCATCATCGTGGTGATCGCGATAACGTTGCGCGTAGATATACCACACCAGACGCATCTGTTTGTTGGGTTGACCATGTGAGGTAAAGAAGCCACCTCCATCCACATATTGGTAGAGCAATGGATCGCAACCACGCAGTACCACTAACAGCGCGCGTAACGATGAGAAATAGCGCGCCATATTAACAATGCAAACGACACATAAAGCCCAGAATAATGCGACGGTGCTTATCATACCTCCTCCCCGGCGACCCGCCCACGGAGCTCCTCTCCGGGACTACCGCTCCCCCGATACTCAGCCAGACAGTTCAGTGAAAGAGTCCTGCTAAACCGTTCACGCCAGTGCCCTGCATCCGAACGGCTCTATTAAATAGTGTAGGAGATCAGTTAATTTTTTTGCCAGAAGGTTAACCGCTATCAATGCAATTAACTGAAAATTTTGTTTAACTGATTGGCAAGCAAGGCGGATTGACGGATTATCCAGGTCGCTATAATGTAAGGATAGTCTTTACATTCACTTCTCGGCTGGGCTAGCCCCGCGCTGTAGTTCGCAGGACGCGGGTGACGCGGCGGCACAAGAAACGCTAGCTGGCTAGTCATCGACAACTTATGGAAGGAGTAACACTATGGCTTACAAACACATTCTCATCGCGGTTGACCTTTCCCCGGAAAGTAAAGTTCTGGTAGAAAAAGCGGTTTCAATGGCGCGTCCTTACAACGCGAAAGTCTCTCTTATCCACGTTGATGTCAATTACTCTGACCTGTACACCGGCCTGATCGACGTGAATCTGGGCGATATGCAAAAACGCATCTCTGAAGAAACACACCATGCGCTGACCGAACTTTCCACCAATGCCGGTTACCCTATCACCGAAACCCTGAGCGGCAGCGGCGATCTGGGTCAGGTACTGGTTGACGCGATCAAAAAATACGATATGGATCTGGTCGTTTGTGGTCATCATCAGGACTTCTGGAGCAAACTGATGTCTTCAGCACGCCAGCTGATTAATACCGTGCATGTCGACATGCTGATTGTTCCGCTGCGCGACGAAGAAGAGTAAGTTCTGTTGTGCCGGATGGCGGCTGACGCCTTATCCGGCCAGGCATTCATCAGCCCGATATACACAGCGCCCGCCAATGCGGGCGTTTTTGTTTATGCCTTCCCTCGAACGCATTCCAGTACAACATTCCAGACCACAAATCATAATTAGTGTGATCAACTAATTAGATCGAAAACTATCTCTATAATAATCTATTCATTCGGTTAATGACCGCAGTCTATAACAGAGTCAGACTTTTTCGGCGCGTTTTGGCATACGCGTTCATACTTTTCGGGATGGCATTGAAAGGCGAAGGAATATGAATACAACTGCACCTACGGGCTTGCTACAGCAACCCCGTCCGTTCTTCATGATCTTTTTTGTAGAATTATGGGAACGATTCGGCTATTACGGCGTCCAGGGCATCCTGGCGGTTTTCTTTGTTAAACAGCTTGGCTTCTCTCAGGAACAGGCATTTATCACCTTTGGCGCATTTGCCGCACTGGTGTACGGCCTGATATCCATTGGCGGCTACGTTGGCGATCACCTGCTGGGAACTAAACGTACCCTGGTACTGGGGGCGATTGTCCTGGCGATCGGCTACTTCATGACCGGGTTATCGTTACTGAAACCGAACCTGATTTTTATCGCGCTGGGGACGATTGCCGTCGGTAACGGGCTGTTTAAAGCCAACCCTGCGAGCCTGCTGTCCAAGTGTTACCTGCCCAAAGACCCCCGTCTGGACGGCGCGTTCACCCTGTTTTATATGTCGATTAACATCGGGTCGCTGCTGTCGCTCTCCCTCGCCCCGGTCATCGCCGACAAATTCGGCTATGCCGTTACCTATAACCTGTGCGGCGCCGGGTTGATTGTCGCGCTGCTGGTCTACTTCGCCTGTCGCGGTATGGTGAAAGATATCGGTTCAGAGCCAGACCATAAGCCGCTGAGCTTCCGTAATCTGCTCGCCGTACTGATCGGCACCGTCGCCATGATTTTCCTCTGCGCCTGGCTGATGCATAACGTAAAAATCGCCAACCTGGTGCTGATCGTCCTGTCGATTGTGGTCATCATTTTCTTCTTCCGTGAAGCGTTTCGTCTGGATAAAACCGGACGCAACAAAATGTTCGTCGCTTTTATCCTGATGCTTGAAGCGGTGCTGTTTTATATTCTGTACGCACAGATGCCTACATCGCTGAATTTCTTCGCAATCAATAACGTACATCACGATATTCTCGGTTTTACCATTAACCCGGTCAGCTTCCAGGCGCTGAACCCGTTCTGGGTGGTGGTTGCCAGCCCGGTACTGGCGGCGATTTACACGCGTCTGGGGAGCAAAGGCAAAGATCTGACCATGCCGATGAAGTTTACGCTGGGCATGTTCCTCTGTTCGCTGGGCTTTTTGACCGCCGCCGCCGCAGGCATGTGGTTCGCCGATGCGCAGGGGCTGACTTCACCGTGGTTTATCGTGCTGGTGTACCTGTTCCAGAGTCTGGGTGAGTTGCTGATTAGCGCCCTGGGGCTGGCAATGGTTGCCGCGCTGGTGCCTCAGCACCTGATGGGCTTTATTCTCGGGATGTGGTTCCTGACGCAGGCGGCGGCTTTCCTGCTGGGCGGCTATGTCGCAACCTTCACCGCCGTACCAGAAAACATCACCGACCCGCTCCAGACGCTGCCTATCTACACCGGCGTGTTCAGCAAAATAGGCCTCGTCACACTGGCGGTCACCGTTGTGATGGCAATTATGGTGCCGTGGTTGAACCGGATGATTAATACGCCGGATAGCAGTAAATAAGCGTCAACTTTTAGTTCTGACCGCGAGTAACATCGCGGTTTTTTATCTGTTAACTCTTACTATGTAAGAGTATAATTTAAACAAACAGGTCATCATGGACGGACATGACCATGAACTACATTGAATTTATTGAGACTTCTGTCTTTGCCCGCCAGCGGGAAGCTCTGCTCACCGAGGATGAATATCGCGCATTTCAGGAAATGCTCATTATAAACCCGCTGGAAGGTGATTTAATTCAGGGTACAGGTGGTTGCAGGAAAGTTCGTTTTGCTCCAGCAAGCCACTGTAAGGGAAAAAGCGGCGGGATTCGTAGTATTTACTATTTTCAAAATAGCGAAGGGCGTATCTGGCTTTTCATGGCTTACCCTAAGAACAAAAAGGATAGTCTGAGCGGCGAAGAAAAAAACGCCCTCAAATCCATCATTCACCAACTAAAAGAGGGCTCGTTATGAACGATTTCTTTAAAGATCTGATGGAATCTGCAAGCGAGGCCGTTGAAATCAGCCAGGGTCGCAAACCTGCTGCCCGAATCACCCGATATGAACTTCCAGATGTCAAAGCTATCAGGAAGAAAGCCAATATGAAGCAGAATGAGTTTGCACAGGCAATAGGCGTCTCATCTTCCCTGATTCAGGCCTGGGAGCAGAAGAGGCGTATCCCTACCGGAACTTATCTTAAGGTTCTTCGGGTGATAGAGCGTAATCCAGAGATGGTTAATCTTTTCAAAACAGTCTAATCGCAACATAGTCCGATAAGCACAGCGCTATCGGACATAGCCGCATCCGGCCTGCGTTCGGGCATTTACCCTTTACGCGCGTCAATCCATTCCTGCACTTCAACCACAAAGGTCTCTGGCGCTTTGCGGTACATCTTACGCGCCAGATCGAGAATGGTATGCTGCCCTAACGCTTCTTCCATACGCTGCTGCGCCATGTCCATTACCGAGCGCACGCCGCAGATACCTTCGCAGGCCCACGCCGGAGGCTGCTCATCAAAAACAGCCAGACGCTGGCGAATTTCACGGCATTCAAAGATGCGCTTGTCACCGTCAATGGCGTTGACCACATCCAGCACCGTGATGTGTTCGGCAGGCCTGGCGAGCTGAAAACCACCGCCTTTGCCTTCGATGCTGCGCACCAGGCCCGCTTTCGACAGACGGGTAAAAATCTTGGCCAGATAGTCGTAGGGCACGCTTTGCAGGTCAGCAATTTCGCGAACGCTCATATCGCGGGCGTCGCCTTTGCTGTCCACCATACACATCAGGCTATGGATGCCGTACTCAACCCCGGAACTGTAGAATGCCATGCTCTTATCTCAGCCAAAATAATTCTGAGTTATTGTAGCTTTTTCGACAGGCGCTTGCCAGACAGAGAACCACAGCACATTAGAAATTAAAATTTAATTCATTATTTATCATAATGATAACCACCAGATCTGGATCATTTTCCACCGGATCGCACAAATGACATTGCATTCATTAACTACGACTAATAAAATCCGAGTAAATAACTTCATCGTTAACATTGAGTGCAACCTAAATGCGTAAACAAATTCTGATCGTTGGTGCAGGTTTTTCCGGGATGTGGGCCGCGCTGAGCGCCGCCCGTCTGGCAGATAAACACCAGAATGACACAATTGATATCACCGTTATCGCCCCACAACCCGAGCTTCGCGTACGCCCTCGCTTTTATGAAAATGCCGTCCAGACGCTGGTCGCTCCCCTGCAACCGCTGTTCGACGAAACCGGCGTCAACTTCCTGCGCGGGACGGTTGCGCAGATCCTTCCCGACTCAAAAGAGGTGAGCTGGGCAGATGCCTCCGGCAAAACGCACTTACATCGCTACGACCGTTTGATTCTGGCAAGCGGCAGCCACGTTAACCGTTCACTCGTAACGGGCGCAGATGCGCATGCGTTCGATCTGGATCAACTGGAAAGCGCCGCCGTACTGGAGCAGCACCTGAAGGATCTGGCGAACAAAGAAGAAAGCGACGCGCGCAATACCGTTGTTGTTTGCGGCGGCGGCTTTACCGGGATCGAGATGGCGCTGGAGTTGCCTGGCCGTTTGCGTGATATTCTCGGCGCTGATGCTAAGACCAGAGTAGTCGTAGTTGAACGCGGCCCGCAGCCTGGCGCTCGCTACAGCGAAGAACTGCGCAACGTGATTATCGAAGCGTCGGCAGAGCTGGGCGTGGAGTGGCTGGTGAATACGGAAGTGGAAAGCGTAGACGCAACGGGCATCACGCTGAAAGGCGGGCAAACCATCGCGTCGCAAACCGTCATCTGGACCGTCGGCGTTCAGGCGAACGATCTGACCGGGCAGATTGACGCTCCGCGCGACCGTCAGGGGCGTTTACATGTGAACGCTCAGCTTCAGGTGGTGGGTCACGATGACATTTATGCCACTGGCGATGTGGCGTACGCCGCAACCGATGACAAAGGCAATCATGCGTTAATGACCTGCCAGCACGCTATTCTGCTGGGCAAGTTTGCCGGGAATAACGCGGCCGCTGACCTGCTGGAGGTCGCTCCTCTGCCGTATCGTCAGGAAAACTATGTCACCTGTCTGGATCTTGGCGCATGGGGCGCGGTCTACACCGAAGGCTGGGATCAGCAGGTAAAACTGACGCGTGCGGAAGCGAAAAAACTCAAGCTGTCGATTGTCAGCGAGCTGATCTATCCACCGAAGGCCGACAGAGCCGTGGCGTTTGAGATTGCCGATCCGCTGGCGCCGTTTGTTTAGTCAGCATTGCCGGATGGCGGCATACCCTGCATGAACCGTAGGCCCGATAAGCGAAGCGCCATCGGGCAATTCGTTACTCCACCAATGCCGTACCGGTATAAATATCAAACCGGTGGCCTTTGGTGACAACCGCGTTCGGCGTGGCGATATCCGCTAACGGTGGCGCGTAATCCGGGCGCTTCACTACGACCCGTTTGGTCGCCAGCTGGCGCGCTGGCGCCAGCAAACCATCAGCATCAAGATCCGGCCCAACCAGCGACTGAAACACCCGCATCTCTTTTTTCACCAATGCGCTTTTCTGCTTATGCGGGAACATCGGATCGAGATAAACCACCTGCGGGCGCGGCGTGATATCCGTCAGCGCCGTCAGGCTGGAGGCATGAATCAACTGCAAGCGTTCCTGCAACCACGGGCCGATTTCCGGGTCGGCATACCCGCGCGCCAGACCGTCATCCAGCAACGCCGCGACCACCGGGTTGCGCTCCAGCATGCGCACTCGACACCCCACGGAAGCCAGCACAAAAGCATCGCGCCCCAGTCCCGCCGTCGCATCGACCACATCCGGCAGGTAATCGCCTTTAATGCCGACCGCTTTCGCGACCGCTTCGCCGCGACCGCCGCCGAACTTGCGGCGATGGGCCATCGCCCCGCCGACAAAATCGACAAAGATGCCGCCAAGCTTCGGCTCATCGCGCTTACGCAGTTCCAGATGCGCAGTCGTCAGCACCAGCGCCATCGGGTTGTTTTCGTCATGCTCTAACCCCCAGCGGGCGGCAAGAACAGATAAGGCGCCGTCTCCGGCGCCTGTTTCATCAACTAAGCAGATCTTCACGTACGCTATCAGCCTTTAATGCCGTAGTGCGTCAGCATCGCGTCCAGCTGCGGTTCACGGCCACGGAAGCGCTTGAACAGCTCCATCGGCTCTTCCGAACCGCCGCGCGTCAGGATGTTGTCGAGGAACGACTGCCCGGTATCGCGGTTGAAAATGCCTTCTTCCTCAAAGCGCGAGAAGGCATCCGCCGCCAGTACATCGGCCCACAGATAGCTGTAGTAACCTGCCGCATATCCCCCGGCGAAAATATGGCTGAAGGCGTGCGGGAAGCGACCCCATGACGGCCCCGGCACCACGGCGACCTGTTTTTTGATCTCAGAAAGCGTCTCCAGAATTTTCGCCCCTTGTTCCGGGTTAAATTCCGCATGCAGACGGAAGTCGAACAGGCCAAACTCCAGCTGACGCAGAATAAACAGCGCCGCCTGGTAGTTCTTCGCCGCCAGCATTTTATCCAGCAGTTCCTTCGGCAGCGGTTCGCCGGTCTCGTAGTGACCGGAGATAAACGCCAGCGCGTCCGGCTCCCAGCACCAGTTTTCCATAAACTGGCTCGGCAGTTCGACCGCATCCCACGGCACGCCGCTGATGCCGGAAACGCCCGCCGTTTCGATGCGGGTCAGCATGTGGTGCAGACCGTGGCCGAACTCGTGGAACAGGGTGATCACTTCATCATGCGTGAACAGCGCCGGTTTACCGTTAACCGGACGGTTAAAGTTACAGGTCAGGTAGGCGACCGGTTTTTGCAGCGAGCCATCGGCTTTGCGCATCTGGCCGACGCAGTCATCCATCCACGCCCCGCCACGCTTGTGCTCACGCGCATACAGATCGAGGTAGAAGCTGCCGCGCAGTTCGTTGTTTTCGTCATACAGCTCGAAGAAGCGCACGTCGGGATGCCAGACATCCACATCGTTACGCTCTCTGGCCGTAATGCCGTAAATGCGTTGTACCACTTCAAACAGGCCGTTCACGGCTTTGTTTTCCGGGAAGTACGGGCGCAGTTGCTCATCGCTGATGCTGTAAAGGTGCTGCTTCTGTTTCTCGCTGTAGTACGCGATGTCCCACGGTTGCAGTTCATCGACGCCGAACGTCGCTTTCGCGAAGGCGCGCAGTTGCGCCAGTTCTTTCTCGCCCTGCGGACGCGCGCGTTTCGCCAGATCGGTTAAGAAATCCAGCACCTGCTGCGGGTTTTCCGCCATTTTGGTGGCGAGCGATTTAAAGGCATAGCTGTCGAAACCCAGCAGTTGCGCCAGTTCATGACGCAGCGCGAGGATCTCTTCCATCACCGGGCTGTTGTCCCATTTACCCGCGTTCGGCCCCTGATCGGAGGCGCGCGTCACATAGGCGCGGTACATCTCTTCACGCAATACCGGGTTGTCGCAGTAGGTCATCACCGGCAGATAGCTTGGAATATCCAGCGTCAGCAGCCAGCCTTCCTGTTCTTTCGCTTCCGCCTGCGCTTTCGCGGCGGCCAGAGCGCTTTCCGGCATACCCGCCAGTTCCGCATCGTCAGTCACTAACTTCGTCCAGCCCATCGTGGCGTCGAGCACGTTGTTGCTGTACTGATTACCCAGCTCGGACAGGCGAGTGGCGATTTCACCATAGCGCTGCTGTTTTTCCTTCGGCAGACCAATACCGGAAAGCTCAAAATCGCGCAGCGCGTTATCAACCGCTTTTTTCTGCGCGAGGTTCAGGGTCGCGTAATGGTCGCCGTCGCGCAGGTCGCGGTACGCATTGTACAGACCCTCGTGCTGACCAACCCAGGTGCTGTATTCAGACAGCAGCGGCAGCGTCTGCTCATAGGCTTCGCGCAGTTCCGGGCTGTTTTTAACGGAATTCAGGTGGCTGACCGGAGAGAAAATGCGCCCCAGCACGTCGTCCACTTCCGCCAGCGGCTGGCAGAGATTTTCCCAGGTGTACGGCGCGCCCTGCGCCACTACCCGCTCCACGTTTTCACGGCAGTCATTCAGCGCCTTTGTCACGGCAGGCACCACATGCTCAGGCTGGATTTGGGAAAACGGCGGTAGCGAGAAAGGCGTCAGTAATGGATTGGTCATAAGCGCTGTCCTGTTGAATGAGGTGAATGAAGCGCGCATCCGGCGCTGTGCATATTTGTTTCAGATGGGGGTAAGTGTAGTGAATTTCAATGGCGAGCGTAGCGGAAAAATACCCGGTAGCGCTGCGCTTACCGGCCTACGGGTAATCTGCCCTTTTCTGCTGTAAACTGTGACAAATCGTCTATTTCAGCGGAATTTAATTACCCATGCTCAGTTATCGCCACAGCTTTCACGCTGGCAACCACGCCGACGTCCTCAAACACACTGTTCAGAGCCTGATTATCGAGTCGCTCAAAGAGAAAGAGAAACCGTTTCTTTATCTGGACACGCACGCTGGCGCTGGCCGTTATCAGCTGAGCGGCGAACACGCCGAACGCACCGGTGAATATATGGAAGGGATCGCCCGCATCTGGCAGCAGGACGATTTACCGGCCGAGCTGGAGCCTTATATCGGCGTGGTAGAGCACTTTAACCGTAACGGGCAACTGCGTTACTACCCGGGTTCCCCGCTCATCGCCCGCCAGCTGCTGCGTGAGCAGGACAGCCTGCAACTGACGGAGCTGCATTCAAGCGATTTTCCGCTGCTGCGTTCTGAGTTTCAAAAAGACAGCCGCGCCCGCGTGGAGCGTGCCGACGGCTATATGCAGTTGAAGTCCAAACTGCCGCCGGTTTCGCGTCGCGGCCTGATCCTCATCGACCCGCCTTACGAAATGAAAACCGATTATCAGGCGGTCGTCAGCGGCATCAGCGAAGGGTATAAGCGCTTTGCTACCGGCACCTATGCGCTGTGGTATCCGGTGGTGTTACGCCAGCAAATTAAACGCATGATTCACGACCTGGAAGACACTGGAATCCGCAAAATCCTGCAAATTGAGCTGGCAGTACGCCCGGACAGCGACCAGCGGGGCATGACCGCCTCTGGCATGATTGTCATTAACCCGCCGTGGAAGCTGGAACAGCAGATGAACAACGTGCTGCCGTGGCTGCACAGCAAGCTGGTTCCAGCGGGCACCGGGCACGCTTCCGTCAGCTGGATCGTGCCAGAGTAATCACAGCCATCGGTGGAACCTTTTAATTCCAGGTATACAATCGCGAATATTTTGGCGAATGGCATTGCGCTCATTCGCCCTACAATGAACATGAAGGAGCGGTCATGACCAAACACTATGATTACATCGCGATCGGCGGCGGAAGCGGCGGTATTGCCTCGATTAACCGTGCCGCTATGTACGGTCAGAAATGTGCGTTGATTGAAGCCAAAGAGCTGGGCGGCACCTGCGTCAACGTCGGTTGCGTCCCTAAAAAAGTGATGTGGCATGCCGCGCAGATTCGCGAAGCGATCCATATGTACGGCCCGGACTACGGCTTTGACACCACCATCAACGCATTCAACTGGGACACGCTGATTGCCAGCCGCACGGCCTATATCGACCGTATTCACACCTCGTACGACAACGTGCTGGGTAAAAATAACGTGGATGTGATCAAAGGCTTCGCCCGCTTCGTGGATGCCAGAACCCTTGAAGTGAATGGGGAAACGATCACCGCCGATCACATTCTGATCGCCACCGGCGGTCGCCCGAGCCATCCGTCCATTCCGGGTACGGAATACGGTATCGACTCCGACGGTTTCTTTGCGCTGCCTGCGCTGCCGGAGCGCGTTGCGGTGGTCGGCGCGGGTTACATCGCCGTAGAACTGGCTGGCGTGATTAACGGCCTGGGCGCCCAAACGCACCTGTTCGTGCGTAAACACGCGCCGCTGCGCAGCTTTGACCCGATGATCACCGAAACGCTGGTTGAAGTGATGAACACGGAAGGCCCGACGCTTCACACCCACGCGATCCCGAAAGCGGTGGTGAAAAACGCCGACGGCAGCCTGACCCTGCAACTGGAAGACGGTCGCAGCGAAACGGTGGATTGCCTGATTTGGGCGATTGGCCGCGAACCGGCAACCGACAACGTTAACCTTGCCGCCACTGGCGTGAAAACCAACGAAAAAGGGTACATCGTCGTCGATAAATTCCAGAATACCAGCGTGGAAGGTATTTATGCGGTGGGCGATAACACCGGTGCGGTTGAGCTGACGCCAGTCGCCGTGGCGGCGGGTCGTCGTCTCTCCGAACGTTTGTTCAACAACAAGCCGAACGAGCATCTGGACTACAGCAATATTCCGACCGTGGTCTTTAGCCACCCGCCGATCGGCACCGTGGGCCTGACCGAACCGCAGGCGCGCGAACAGTACGGCGACGACCAGGTGAAAGTGTACAAATCATCGTTCACAGCCATGTACACTGCGGTGACCTCTCACCGTCAGCCCTGCCGCATGAAGCTGGTATGCGTCGGCGAAGACGAGAAGATTGTCGGTATTCACGGCATCGGCTTCGGGATGGATGAAATGTTGCAGGGCTTCGCGGTCGCACTGAAAATGGGCGCCACCAAGAAAGACTTCGACAACACCGTGGCGATTCACCCAACGGCGGCGGAAGAGTTCGTGACAATGCGTTAATCGTCGATAAGCGCCGGATGGTGTGACGATCCTGTCGGCCGGATAAGGCGTTTACGTCGCCATCTGGCACCATGCCCGATGGCGCTATGCTTATCGGGCCTACGCGTGCGGTTTTCCGTAGGCCCGATAGGAACCTCAGCCGTCATCCGGCATTCTTTTATTTTCCTTGCATATACGGCGTATACACCCCGTTCAGGCTTTCCAGGAATGCGACGATATCATCAATATCTTTCTGCGGAATCTCTTTCCCCACCTGATAACGCAACATCAGTTTCACCGCTCCGTCGAGGGTTGGCACATCCCCCCGGTGGAAATACGGCGCGGTCAGCGCAACGTTACGTAATCCTGGCACTTTCTGACGCAATTTATCGCGAACTTCATTGGTGACGTTCATACGTCCAATGTCCGCAGCGGTAATTTCGCCGAAATTAAAGTCTTTCTTCAGACCCAACGGCTCGAAGGAACGCCCACCGAGAATAATACCGCCGTGACAGGTCGCACATTTATTCTCTTTGAACAGCTCATAGCCATGTTTCTGCTGCGCCGTCAGCGCATTTTCATCCCCTCGTAACCACTTATCGAAAGGCGAATTTGGCGTAATCAGCGTCTTCTCAAACTCGGCAATGGCATCCGTAATCGCTTCTCCGCTGAAGCCCTGCGGATATATCGCCGTGAACTGCTGTTTTAGCACCGGGTCTTTATCGAGTTTCCCAATGATTTCATCCCAGGATTTAGAGGCCATTTCAATCGGGTTTAACGGCGGCCCGCCAGCCTGCGCCTGCAACGTCGGCGCGCGACCATCCCAGAATTGCTCAACGTTAAAGATCGAGTTGAACACCGTTGGCGCGTTGATTGGCCCTACCGCACCGCCCACGCCGATGGAGGTTTTCCTGCCGTCCACGCCGCCCGCATTCAGCGCATGGCAATGCGCGCAGGAGATGGTGCTGTCACCCGATAAACGGGCATCGTGGTAGAGGGTAAAACCCAGTGCGACTTTTTGATCGTCAACCGGCAGTTTTTCGGGGACAGGCTGAACCGGCTCATTACGATGCGCCGCCGCCGTATCCGCGCTGGCGTAGTAACGCTCGCGCTGTTTAGCGATCCAGCCGAGAATCTCCTCCCGCTCCGTATCACTGACCTTACCGGCCCAGTGCAGCGCGGTATAGCGCGTTGGCGGCATTGTTTCGTACTGCATCACCCATTCAATCTTATTCAGATCGCTTTGCGTGACGGGTTTATCCGCGACCAACGCGGCGCGTACTGCTTCAAGGTTGAAAGATTTATAGCCCAGTTGAATGTCATAATTCATCAACTGCTTAGCAACGGGAAAAGAGGAATAAAAAGGCAGTTCAGCAGAGGGGGTATGACAATAATCGCATCCCTTTTCCCGTAAAAAACCCAGGATTTTATTATTGTCTTCCAGCGTTGAGGCTTGCACATCAGCTTCTTTACTACGTTGATTATCGTGATACCAGACGTAACCAGATAATCCTAAATAACAAATCGCAATGCCTGCTATGGCTATCGCGGTAAGACGGGTAATGATTTTCATTATTTTACCCTCACTATAGTGAGATATTATGGCCCAGAAGATGAACATAAATCAGGCGTATGTCTTTATTAGACATAGCCATCATAGGAAATACAGGCGAAGGGTTTTTGATAAGTATCAAGCAATTACATGGGGATAAACTATCGATAAGATAGCTTCTCCCTATTATAAGCAGGGTCTTTCGGCGTCGGTATTCATAACTCGTTGCAATCGAATGTTCTGAAAGTGAAAATCTTCCTGTTACGGCTATTCCATATTTTTTATATTATTATCAGTAATCTATATTTAAAGACTCTTTTTCACGCATTAACAAAGCGTGATCTATCGCACAGTTTGCACCTCATATACCGAAGCGAATGTCTACGCTTAATAGACAGCCGGGCAACACCCGTATCATTTACGACGCAATCCGGAGGTCCTTCTCATTATGCTCAACCAGAAATTACACCCCGCCCCATCCGACGAATTAACGATCGAAATCGATCTGCTTTATGAAACGGATCCGTGCGAGTTAAAGCTGGATGAAATGATCGAGGCAGAACCGGAACCTGAGATGATTGAGGGGCTACCCGCCTCCGACGCCCTTACCCCAGCCGATCGCTATCTTGAGCTGTTCGAGCATGTGCAATCATCCCGGCTTTTTGCCGACAGTAAAACTTTCCCCGACTGCGCGCCGAAAATGGACCCGCTGGATATTCTGATCCGCTACCGTAAAGTCAGACGACACCGCGACTTTGACCTGCTGCGCTTTGTTGAAAATCACTTCTGGCTACCGGAAACCTGGTCCAGTGAATATGTCTCCAACCCGGAAAACTCACTGAAAGAGCATATCGATCAGCTCTGGCCGGTGCTGACGCGTGAGCCGCAGGATCACATTCCCTGGTCCTCGCTGCTGGCGCTGCCGCAATCCTATATCGTGCCGGGCGGACGTTTTAGCGAAACCTACTACTGGGACTCCTATTTCACCATGCTGGGCCTGGCGGAAAGCGGCCGGGAAGACCTGCTGAAATGTATGGCAGACAACTTCGCGTGGATGATTGAGAATTACGGCCACATCCCCAACGGAAACCGCACATATTATTTGAGCCGCTCGCAGCCACCGGTCTTTGCGCTGATGGTCGAACTGTTCGAAGAGGATGGCGTGCGCGGGGCGCGGCGCTATCTGGATCATCTGAAAATGGAGTACGCCTTCTGGATGGACGGCGCGGAATCTCTGGTGCTCAACCAGGCCTATCGCCATGTCATCAGAATGCCGGACGGTTCCCTGCTCAACCGCTACTGGGACGATCGCGACACGCCCCGCGACGAATCGTGGCTGGAGGATGTGGAAACCGCCAAACATTCGGGTCGCCCGGCCAATGAGGTATACCGGGATCTCCGTGCCGGTGCGGCCTCCGGTTGGGATTACTCATCACGCTGGCTGCGCGATGCAAGCCGGCTGGCCAGCATCCGCACAACCCAGTTCATCCCCATCGACCTGAACGCTTTCCTCTACAAACTGGAGAGCGCGATAGCCAACATTTCCGCCCTGAAAGGCGATCGTGAAACCGAAGCGGCATTTCGCCAGAAAGCCAGCGATCGCCGCGCCGCCGTAAACCGCTATCTGTGGGATGACGAGAATGGCTGCTATCGGGATTACGACTGGCGGCGCGAGCAAATGGCGCTCTTTTCCGCCGCCAGTATCGTGCCGCTGTACGTCGGCATGGCGACTCACGAGCAGGCAGACCGCCTCGCTAACGCCGTTCGCAGCCGCCTGCTGACGCCTGGCGGGATCATGGCGACGGAGTATGAAACCGGCGAGCAATGGGATAAGCCTAACGGCTGGGCGCCGCTACAGTGGATGGCAATCCAGGGCTTCAAGCTGTACGGCGACGATATGCTGGGGGATGAAATTGCCCGCAACTGGTTAAAAACCGTCAATATTTTTTACCAGCAGCACCATAAACTGATCGAAAAGTACCATATTGCCTGCGGCACGCCGCGTGAAGGGGGCGGCGGGGAATATCCGTTGCAGGATGGGTTTGGCTGGACCAATGGCGTGGTTCGCCGTTTGATTGGTTTATACGGCGAACCATAGCGGCGTTACCGAATCACGTTATAAATGGAGGTCTGAATCTTTAACCATTTTTTGTTTTCCACGCTGGGCTCGGCCTGAACACGCAGCCGGGCCTGCTCCATATCATGCTGCTGGCGCATCACCACCGCCGGAACGGTACAAAAACTTTGCAGATACTTTTTATGCAGCGACGTCAGCGACGCTCCGTTCAGCATGGCGTGGCTCAGCGACATCAGGAAGCGTCGGCAGGGTTTTACCTCATCCATCAGCGAAGGGTAGCGTAGCAGCAGTTGCAGCACATCGGCATTGCCCGCCGAAAACGCCTGTTCGGTCCAGGCCAGCTGCCAGTTCATCCCGCCCTGTAAGAACAACGCCGTAACGCGCGTATCATTACGGTCGATCGCCGAGCGCATATTAAACGGGTCCCAGGTGATCCCCATGCGGCTCATGGTTTCCCGCGCGGAGGGCGCCTCAAGCCGGGCGTCATCCTGCATGACCTCGTCGCGTTGTACGGGCGCGGCAGAAGGAGGCGGCGAGCTGAACAACCAAAACGCCCCCACCAGAATCGCCAACACCATTGTACCAACCGCACCCCACAACACCCCGGAAATCAGCTGCTCACGCTCTTCAGCCGTCCGCTGCTGTCGCTTGTGAGGCGGTTCAATACTCTCGCCAATTTCCTGGTTATCTCCCCCCGCCAGCGCGTCTTTTTCTCGCGCCTCCTCCCAGAATTTCTCCACCACGCCCTCATCGGACGCCATAAACGAAGCCGGATTTATGCGGGTGCGTTTTTCATTAAACGCCCGCTGTACCGAGCGGGTGATCTGGCGGAACTGACAATCCAGTAGCGACAACTGCACGGAACTGAGCGGCTGCCCGGCGATGATGCCGTTACGCGCCTGACGGCAATCTTCAAGGAACATACGCAGGGTCGTACGCGGCTCAACAAACAGCGTCAGCGCAGACGCGTCTTTGAAAAATGCGGAATAGTGACGGGCAAACGACTTTTTATCGACCACCATCAATGCCAGCTCGCTGAACAGCATCGCGCTGAGCGCATCCTGTCCTTCGCTGAGTTTTAACCAGCGTCGCAGACGATCGGCGCCAAAATGCAGCTTCAGGTAGCTATTCAACTGATGACGATCCGGCCACACCTGCGAAATAAGCGCTTTCAGCGTGAGTTCAATCGCCCGCAGCTGACGCCGGGCCTGTATTTGCGCGTCCTGATTGCCTGCATCAATATCAGTCTGATAAGTGAGAAGCGGCTGCCGCTGGCGCAGTTGTTCCAACGACGCCACAAAACGCAGGGCGGCAAGCAGTTGGTTTTCACTGACATCCTTCCCGCTGTCATATTGCGGAACATACTGCTGGAGATGTCGCAAATGCAGCATAAACTGGCTCAGTTGCGCATCGTTTATATGTAATTTTTTTGCCACCACGCTCCAGCCGCCTAAATTAAGGCGGGCTTGATCCAGTTGTTCCATAAACCAGCGCGGTTCTTTTCCTTCCGCAACATGTACGCCCAGCAGCAGCAGGATCTCCACTGACGCCTGACGGATGATGCCCAGACAGTGTTCAAAAGGCGAATGCATCGCCTGCGAAGCGTTATTCGTCATGATCTTCCCTAAAAAAGCCCCTCCATAAAGAAGGCTTTTAATATTATTTTAATTATCTGTTTTGATAGATATAACAGATTTTTTTGGCATTACAGTGACTACAACGCAAAGGTTGAGAAATTTATTGTGGGCGGCGAGGGAAATAAAGAGAAGTCGATGAACAGTCATCGCGGAATATTAAAATTAACGTCAGGAATAAAACAGCGTTCCTGAAATAAGTTTATCCTTAATCTAAATTAATGTTGCGGGTGTAAACCACCCGCTTAATATTATCATCCTGATTATAAGAACATGCCGCCCGACACTTCGATACGCTGCGCGGTCATCCAGCCCAGTTCATCGCTGAGCAACGCGGCGATGGCATCACCAATATCGTCCGGCAAACCAACCCGTCCCAGGGCGGTTTGTGACGCGATATACGCATTCAGTTGTTCATTGTCCCGCACATTGCCGCCGCCAAAATCAGTTTCAATGGCTCCCGGCGCAATAATGTTCACGGTGATGCCGCGTTCGCCCAGCTCTTTTGCCTGATAACGCGTCAGCACTTCCATCGCCCCCTTCATCGCGGCATAAGCGCTGTAGCCAGGCAACGCAAAACGGGCCAGCCCCGTCGACACATTGAGGATCCTGCCGCCATTCTTCAGCAGGGGTAACAGCCCCTGAGTCAGGAAAAACGGCCCTTTAAACTGAATGTTCAAAAGCTGGTCAAACTGCGCTTCAGTGAAGGTCGAATACGGCGCGTTGATGCCGATTCCGGCATTGTTCAATAAATAATCAAACGAATCACGCTGCCACTCCGTTTTCAGGGTTTCCCGCACCTTTTCAACAAACGCCGGGAATCCCGAAATATCCCCGACATTCAACTGCAATGCTGCGGCTTTCCCGCCTGATTGCGTAATTTCATGCACGACCTGCTGCGCCTCTTTTTCATTGCTGTTCCACGTCAGAATGATCCCGATTCCTTTGTTCGCCAGCTTAAGCGCCGCGTTTTTACCGAGCCCTCGGCTGCCGCCGGTCACTAATGCGATACGTTGCGTCATAAGAAACCTCATTTCAGGTGTTGTGAAGATTGAGAAAGAGCTTATTAGGTGTTAGAAAAACAATAAATGTAGCGAAATGCGCTTCACTGTTTCATTCAGAACAACACCGGGACCTCGCGATGGATAAAATTCACGCAATGCAGTTGTTCATTCGCGTCGCTGAACTGGAGAGTTTTTCCCGCGCCGCCGAAACATCAGGCCTTCCTAAAGGTAGCGTATCCCGCCAGATACAGGCGCTGGAAAACCACCTCGGCACGCAGTTGCTGCACCGCACCACCCGGCGGGTTCAGCTTACTCAGGACGGAATGGTGTATTACGAACGTGCGAAAGATCTGCTGACGAACCTGGACGAGCTGGACGGTTTATTCCAGCACGACCCGGCCAGCATCAGCGGCAAGCTGCGGGTCGATATGCCGGTTGGGGTCGCCAAGAACCTGGTGATACCGCGCCTGCCCGCGTTTTTACAGCAATATCCGGGTATTGAGCTGGAACTCAGCAGCAGCGATCGCCTGGTGGATTTGATACGGGAAGGGTTCGACTGCGTAGTGCGGGTCGGGACGCTAAAAGATTCCGGGTTGATCGCCCGCCCGTTGGGAAAGCTGTCGGTCATTAACTGCGCCAGCCCGCAGTATCTGGCGCGTTTTGGCTACCCAGAAGGTCTGGACGATCTGGCCTCGCATGCGGTGGTTCATTATTCCGTCAATCTGGGCACGCGCCCGCAAGGCTTCGAAGTGGCAACGGCAAACGGCACGCAGTGGATTAAAACCGGCGGCATTCTGACGGTCAACAGCACCGAGACCTACCATGCCGCCTGCCTGGCGGGGCTGGGAATCATTCAGGTGCCGCGCATCGGCGTTCGTGAGGCATTGCGCGCCGGGACGCTCATCGAGATCCTGCCGCAGTATCGCGCTGACCCAATGCCGGTGTCCCTGCTCTACCCGCATCGCCGCAACCTCTCCCGCCGGGTACACCTGTTTATGGAGTGGCTGACCGGCGTAATGAAAGACTACGTGGACTGACACGCTATACTGTTCTGAGAGTTAACAAAAGAAGGACTATCGACCTGATGACGCAGGAAAAAGACGTAAAACGCCCTATTCAGGAACTCGACCATGCGCCGGTGCCCAAAGTGGAGACGCACGATCGTGACGAACCAGAAACAAACAACAAGGCCACCCAGGCGCTCAAAACGGTCTCCACGACGGCAGCGAGAATCCAGCGTCAGCCGGTGATTGCCCACCTGATCCGCGCCGCAGAGCGTTTTAACGATCGGCTGGGCAACCAGTTTGGCGCCGCTATCACCTATTTCTCGTTTCTGTCGATGATCCCTGTCCTGATGGTGTCGTTTGCCGCCGCCGGTTTTATTCTCGCGTCACATCCCACGCTGTTAGAGGACATCTTCAATAAAATCCTGATGAACGTCAGCGACCCTACGCTGGCGTCCACGCTGAAAAGCACCATCAACACCGCCGTTCAGCAGCGAACCACCGTCGGCCTGGTGGGGCTGGGCATTGCGCTCTATTCCGGGATCAACTGGATGGGCAACCTGCGTGAAGCGATTCGCGCCCAGTCTCGGGACGTGTGGGAGCGCACCCCGCAGGATCAGGAAAAAATCTGGATAAAATACCTGCGCGATTTTGTCTCGCTGATTGGGCTGTTGGTTGCGCTGATTATCACGCTGTCCATTACCTCGATTGCCGGTTCTGCGCAGCAGATGATTATCTCCGCGCTGTATCTCGACAGCATTGAGTGGCTAAAACCCGCCTGGCGGTTGATTGGGCTGGCCATTTCGATTTTCGCCAACTACCTGCTGTTCTTCTGGATTTTCTGGCGGCTACCGCGCCATCGACCGCGCAAGAAGGCATTGATTCGCGGTACGTTTATCGCCGCGATCGGTTTTGAGGTGATCAAAATCATCATGACCTACACGCTGCCTTCCCTGGTGAAATCCCCGTCCGGCGCCGCATTCGGTTCCGTGCTTGGCCTGATGGCGTTCTTCTACTTCTTTGCCCGCCTGACGCTGTTTTGCGCGGCCTGGATAGCCACCGCCGAATACAAAGACGACCCGCGTATGCCAGGGAAAACCCACCGCTAGTTCATCATTTGATGCCGGATGGCGCGATGCTTATCCGGCCTACCGCCCGGCAGGTCGCTACGCCTTATACGGCACGCATTGCAGCATATAAATCCAGACCGTAACTTTTATTTAACCTAAAACCAGTTTTATCATCTAAGTTTAAAATTGTGTGAAGCATTTCATAGACGTGAAATCGCAGGTCTAAACATTATCCCCTTTTTGACCATTATTTGAGCAAAATCCCGCTTTGTTACAGATTGAAATGTCGCTTTTGCTGTGCGTAATATGGCCGTTCGTTCGCCAAAAAATAAGAAAATACTATGCAAGCAACCGCCACCACACTCGACAACGAACAGGAACACGTTCCGGTAAACTCGCGCAATAAAGTCGTCGTTGCCTCCCTCATCGGCACCGCCATTGAGTTCTTCGACTTCTACATTTACGCGACTGCCGCGGTAATCGTGTTCCCCCATATTTTCTTCCCGCAGGGCGATCCGGCAGCGGCAACGCTTCAGTCCCTCGCCACCTTCGCCATCGCCTTTGTCGCGCGCCCAATTGGCTCTGCGCTATTCGGCCACTTCGGCGACCGCGTCGGGCGTAAAGTGACGCTGGTGGCGTCATTGCTGACGATGGGGATCTCCACCGTCGTGATCGGCCTGCTGCCGGGCTATGCCACCATTGGCATTTTCGCCCCGCTGCTGCTGGCGCTGGCGCGCTTTGGCCAGGGTCTGGGTCTCGGCGGAGAATGGGGCGGCGCGGCGCTGCTGGCGACCGAAAACGCCCCGCCGCGCAAGCGCGCGCTGTACGGCTCTTTCCCGCAGCTTGGCGCGCCTATCGGCTTCTTCTTCGCCAACGGCACGTTCCTGCTCCTCTCCTGGCTGCTGACCGATGAGCAGTTCATGACCTGGGGCTGGCGTTTACCGTTCATTTTCTCTGCGGTGCTGGTCATTATCGGCCTGTACGTCCGCGTCTCGCTGCATGAAACACCGGTATTCGCTAAGGTCGCTGCGGCGAAAAAGCAGGTGAAAATCCCGCTGGGCACCCTGCTGACCCGGCACGTACGCGTAACGGTACTCGGGACATTCATCATGCTGGCGACCTATACGCTGTTCTACATCATGACGGTCTATTCCATGACGTACAGTACCGCAGCCGCTCCTGCGGGGCTCGGTTTACCGCGTAACGAGGTGTTGTGGATGTTGATGCTGGCGGTGATCGGCTTTGGCGTGATGGTGCCGGTTGCGGGCCTGCTGGCAGACGCTTTTGGTCGCCGTAAGAGCATGGTCATTATCACGACAATGATCATTCTGTTCGCGCTGTTTGCCTTTAAACCGTTGCTCGGTTCCGGTAATCCGGCATTGATATTCGTTTTCCTGCTGCTGGGGCTGAGTCTGATGGGGCTGACCTTCGGCCCGATGGGCGCGCTGTTGCCGGAGCTGTTCCCGACAGAAGTTCGCTACACCGGCGCGTCCTTCTCGTATAACGTGTCGTCAATTCTTGGCGCGTCCGTAGCGCCATATATTGCCGCATGGTTGCAGGGGAACTACGGTCTGGCGGCGGTCGGCACTTATCTGGCGTCAATGGCCGCCCTGACGCTGATTGCGCTGCTGTTGACCCATGAAACGCGCCACCAGTCGTTGTGATTTGACCGCCATCACCCATAGGCCGGATAAGGTGTTTACACCGCCATCCGGCACTATCATCATTTCTTCATCTGCGACAAAATCGTCCGACACTGATTCGCATCGCCTTCTGACGGGGAAATCAACGCCAGAAGCGCGGCGGCAGGCGTGACTAACGTCGCCAGCGCCGCAGCGACCGCGCCTCGCGCGATCAGCGGCCCGGCTTTCACCCCCGCCTGCGGGTTTTTAAACGACCCGCGCACATACAGCGGCGAACGCAGCGTAATAATGCGAATCCCTTTGCTCTCTGGATCGATGGTTAAATCCAGTTGCTCAGAGGCGAAACTCGCGGTTCCGGTGACGTTAACCAGCGCATTTTCCGTATCAAAAGCAAAGATTTGCGGGCGCGCAACGCCATTAACGATGTCAAGATTAGCCGCCGCGCAGTTGACCCGTACCTCATCGTCGCCAAATATCTGCCCGACAATAAAGTTACCCACGTTCAGGCCGACAATCTCCATCAGGTTGCGGCTGATCACGCCATCGTTCATCAGCAACTTCAGGTTGCCATTACTGTTACCTAACAGCGCCGCCACTGAATTGCCGCTTCCCCGGATATCCGCGTCACCGTTCATTTCGCCCAATGTTTTCTGCATCAGTTCGACATCCGGCATCAGCGCTTTCAGTTTAAGACGACGCGCCTGGATATTCGCCCTTCCCTGCATCGGCTTTTTATCCCCTTCCAGATGAATGCTGGAGACAATGCTGCCGCCTGCCAGGCCAAATTTCAGCGGCTGCAAACGTAAATCGGCATTTTTCAGGATGATATGGGTAGAGAGATCGCTGACCGGCAGGCTGCTGCCGTGCTCAATGCGCCCGCCCTTAAAGCGTACGTCGGCATCCATCACGTCCCATTTATCGGTTTCAAAGCGGTCATAAGGCAGCACTTTGTCGGCAGGCTGGATGCTCTTTTCACCCTTGCTTTGCTCGGCGCGTTTCGACTGCTGCGCCCCCTTCCCGGAATCCACGCCGATCAGCGGCCCCAGGTCAGCCAGGCGAAGCTGGCGCGACTCCACATCCCCTTCCAGTTTGGGGCGCGGCTTGCCGGTGGTGTAAGCAAGAGAGCCGTGAATATCGCTGTCGCCGATGCGGCCATTAAAATTGCGGTAGTCAAAAACTGAGGATGTCTCCGTATCGATTTTCGCCACCAGGCGACCGTCCGTTTCAAACGGCGGCGTGTCCGGCAGCAGTACGCCGGTCAGGTCGTACAATTCGCCCAGCGAGTCGCCGGAAAACTTAAGCTGGAGATCGACGCCGCCCATGTTCAGCGGATCGTTGACCACCCCGGCAAAGGCCACGCGAGTATTGCCCGAGCGGAAATCAGCCTGCACCGGGAAAGGCGCGCCTTCACTGCGTAACGCCAGCATACCGCCAATTTTGCCCGTGCCGGTCAGCGGTTCCCCGTTATAACGCCCCTGCGCCTTAAGGCCGAAAACATAATCCCCCACGTTGTTGTCGTTGTTGCTTTTGGCTCCCGTGACTTCGCTAAAAGGCAGTGGTTTACCCAGCGGATCAACCAGGATCTCGATATCGGCTTTGCTGACCTTATCGTCAATGGCGATGCGCCCCTGATCGAACAAAATCGTATCCAGACGGAACGACCAGGCGGACGGCTGCGCATTGGGATCGTTTTTCTCGTCAGCCGCAAGAGTGAAGGTCCAGTTATTGTTTTTCTCCGAGAGGCGGATAAGGCGGGCGTCAGGCTTCACCAGTTTGATCCACGGCAGCCAGACGGTTTTGGTCAGCAACGCCAGTGGCGCCAACGTGGCTTCAACGCGCGGGAGATGCACCATCGTGACTTCGGGGATATCCGGCGGATTGCCGAGGATAATGTCTTCGGCATGAACGTGCGGCCAGGGCACCCAGCTTCGCCAGCCGGTTTCCTGTTTTTGACGTTCCCACACCACGCCCAGATCGCCGCGAATGGCGAATGGCCGGTTGAGTTCTGTAGAGACTTTCTGGTTGATGGTCGGTTTGAGGCGATTCCAGTCAAATGTCGCAATCAGGACGATGAGTACGACGATCAACAACAACAAAGTCCCTGATATGGCAGCGGTTATTTTGCCTGCTTTCGTCATGTTTTACTTCCTCACTTCTTTCCTTGCCAGTCCTAAAGATAGTCCAGCAGACGGAAAAGGGAGGCAGGCTGCGTCCTGGAATACCGCGTGAAAGACGCGCCATTCCGGGAAACAGCGGGTATTACAGCATCAGGATCACCTGTTCAAGGTTCTCCAGCGGAACAGGACGCGACAGAAAATACCCCTGCGCCGCGAAAGCGGGCGAACGTTGTACATCGCGCCACTCTTCCAGCGTTTCCACGCCTTCGACGATAACGCCTCGGCAATAGCGGTTCATCAGTTGCAGCAGCAGCGTAAAGAGGTTTCGCCCTTCCGGCGTCTGGCGCAGCATCACAAACAGATCCCGCGCCACTTTGATGTAGTCGTAACGCACTTCGCTCAGGGCAGAGAAATTCGCCATGCCGGTGCCGAAATCATCCAGCCAGAGCGGGCCGAATTCACACATTGAGGCGAACGAAGAGTCTTTCGGTAAACGAATATGTTCCACCAGTTCGAATCGCAGCCAGGGCAGGCGCTCAATCGTTTTCAATACCTCTGGCTGCTGACGCATCGCGATCAGCGTCGGGCCATCGACATTGACCGAGGCCAGCAGGTCATGACGCATGAAAAAATCGGCTTTCTGCTCCAGAAACTGGAGCTGTTCTTTCACCACATCCACGCGGTGTCTTACCGCCAGTTCGGCAAAATAGCGATCCGGGGCAACGCGCCGGGAAGGGTTATCCGGGTGTACCACAACCGTCAGCAGTTCCACGGCCATCAATCGCCCGTTGGTCTGGTAGATTGGCTGATAAGTGTAAGCACGTTCGCACTGCAACCAAAAGCGCCGCTCCTGCAAGCTTTCAATGCTTGCCTCAGGAATGCTTAGCTGCTGGATAACCTGCTTTATCATCTCAGATGTCCTGTTAATGAGAGTGTGACTGCCCGGACTCGTCAAAGGTTATCGGCGCTCTGGCAAAGAACTTTATGTTCAGCGTCCCGCAAAATAGAAACAGCATGACAAAAATCAACACAGAATACGCGTTGGCTCAAAAAAATAATGGAACGATGTTTTAATATAGTTGACCGCTGAATACACCACAGCGCACACTAACGCTAATTTTTTTCAGAGCAGGTTCACGACTATGTCCAAAAAGATTGCCGTGATTGGCGAATGCATGATTGAGCTGTCACAGAAAGGCGCAGACGTTCAGCGCGGTTTCGGTGGCGACACGTTGAATACATCCGTTTACATCGCCCGTCAGGTCGATTCTGCGGCCTTGTCCGTACACTACGTGACGGCGCTGGGCACTGACAGCTTCAGCCAGCAAATGCTGGATTCATGGCAAGGCGAAAATGTCGATACCTCCCTCACGCAGCGCATGGAAAACCGTCTACCGGGCCTCTATTACATCGAGACGGACAGCACTGGCGAACGCACTTTTTATTACTGGCGCAACGAGGCGGCAGCGAAATTCTGGCTGGAGAGCGAGCAGTCTGCGGCAATCTGCGAAGAGCTGGCGACCTTCGACTACCTCTACCTGAGCGGGATCAGCCTTGCCATTTTAAGCCCGTCCAGCCGCGATAAATTACTGTCGCTGATGCGCGAATGCCGCGCCAACGGCGGGAAAGTCATTTTTGACAACAACTATCGTCCGCGCCTGTGGGCAAGCAAAGAAGAGACGCAGCAGGTATATCAGCAGATGCTGGAATGCACGGATATCGCGTTCCTGACGCTGGATGATGAAGACGCGTTGTGGGGTGAAAAGCCGGTTGCCGAGGTCATTGCCCGCACGCACGACGCAGGCGTCCAGGAAGTGGTGGTGAAACGCGGCGCAGATTCCTGCCTGGTTTCCATCAAAGGCGAAGAGGTGATTGACGTTCCGGCGGTGAAATTGCCAAAAGAGAAAGTGATCGACACCACCGCAGCGGGCGACTCCTTTAGCGCCGGGTATCTGGCAATACGTTTAACCGGCGGCGACGCTGCCGGGGCCGCACAGCGCGGGCACCTGACCGCCAGCACGGTCATTCAGCATCGCGGGGCGATTATCCCGCGCGATGCGATGCCGCAATAACCGCACTGTAGGCCGGATAAGCGTAGCGCCATCGGGCATGACATTCTCGCCGGATGGCGGCCGTGACCGCCTTATCCGGCCTACTGCTACTGCGCAGCCGGGATATCCGTGACTTCCGGGTGGACATCATCGGTTTCTGCGCTTGTTGCTGCTGCTGTCACTGGCGCCATGATTTGATCCCACGTCGCCTGTAGGTCCTTCATATTCAGCTCCGGTTCGCCCTTCGGCTGAAGCAGAATCAACGCCATATCTTGCGATAGCTGCTGACGCAGGTTTTGATTCAACATCTCAACGGTCAGGTTATTCAGGAAGTTCTGCCGTAAACGCTGGTACTGTTCCGGGGCAATATCGACCACCTGATTTTGCAACGAGCGCATCCGTTGGCTGATCAAGATATCGGTATCGGTACGCGCATAAGTGGCGAACAGCTTCTGCAACTCCAGATTCTTCTGCGCCACCAGCGCGTTAAACTCCTCTTCCGGCAAGCCGTTATCACGGACTTTCGCCAGTTCACGCGCCACCAGCCCCAGGTTCAGATTCAGCTTATCGCCGGGGGATTCAACGTTGATCGCGCACTGCGCACGCAGGAACAGCACCCGGCAGTCAAAGCCGAGACCAATCTCTTTGGCGTTGTTCTTGCTGAGCGCCTGCTGAACATGCCAGAACAGGGCTTCACGGGCTAAATCCGCCTGCCAGTAGCGCAGCAGCGCGGCAGACTCGCGAATGGGCTGCCACGGCGTATCCCACATGATGGAGAGACGATCCTGGCGCACGGCGTCAGTCATAATGCTGACCGCTTCGGCGCGCAGAGGGGAAAGCGTCGGCACCGGCGCAGGCGTTTCACGCTTGCCTTGCAACTCGCCGAAAGTTTTGTTGATCTGCTCAGAAACCGAACGCGCGTCCACGTTACCGACGATAATCAGCGTCATCGCGTCCGGGGTGTACCATTTCTGGTAAAACGCGTTAAGTTTCTCCACATCCACAGGCTGTTTCAGCGGCTCGGCCGGATCGTGGCCTAACAGCGCAGACCCTTTCAGACGATAGCGCCACCAGCCCTCTTTGGTGTCCATAGGCCAGGTGGCAACCATATCTTCACTATTGACTGCATGCGCAACTGTCTCTGGCGTGATGGACAGTTTGCCGGAGGTATGCGCCAGATAAGAGAGCGCCTCTTTTAGCAGATCGTTACGGGTGTTGGGCAGGCTGAGGTTATATAACGTGGAATCATAAGAAACGATAACGGGCGGCACAGGGCGTTTGGGGTCAAAGCCCTGCTGCCAGAGTGAACGTGCTTGCGCGGCCTCAAGGCCGCCGCTTTGCGTCAGCGCGATACGGGGAATGGCATGGCTGAAACCGCTCTGTTGCGTACTTTCGGTGAGCGAACCGGTATTGACCAGCAGACGAACCTCAATACGATCGCTTGGGCGCTGCGGGGTAGCTAATACTTGCCACTGTAATCCATTTGCCAGCGTCCCCTGTTGCCATGCCGGGTCAGGCTGGAGCGCATCTGCCTGCACATAGCCGACAGTAGCCATCATCAGCAGACTGCCCGCTAAGAGTCGAATTTTTGTGCCCTGCATGTAAACCCCTGATCAACAATCCTGGTAATAAAAAGACAGCCTGGAAGGCTTATCTGAATATGACGTTAAAAACACTTCGTGTTAGACCGCGCGAACATAAAAATGTCACGCCAGAAGTGAAAAAATCCCGAAGCCACATGTTGAGTGATTCGGGTGCAGGGGTCAATTATGCGCAAACACCCGCAGTCCTGGAAGGGACTGCGGGCATAAGAGGTGAGATTAAGAGGATAATTCGTGCGTTTTGCCATCAGGCGCACGATTATTCAGCACATCATCCAGCTTTTTGTGGTCCAGTTCTTTCACCCACTTCGCCACAACGACCGTTGCCACGCCGTTACCGACCAGGTTGGTCAGCGCGCGGGCTTCAGACATAAAGCGGTCGATACCGAGGATCAGCGCCAGACCCGCAACCGGTAAGTGGCCCACCGCAGAGATCGTCGCAGCCAGCACGATAAATCCGCTCCCCGTTACCCCGGCCGCCCCTTTCGAGGAGAGCAGCAGCACCACCAGCAGAGTTACCTGATGGAAGATATCCATATGACTGTTGGTCGCCTGGGCGATAAACACCGCCGCCATCGTCAGATAGATCGAGGTTCCGTCCAGGTTAAACGAGTAGCCTGTGGGAATAACCAGCCCCACCACCGACTTACGGCAGCCCAGCTTTTCCATCTTATCCAGCATACGCGGCAACACGGATTCGGAGGAGGACGTCCCCAGCACAATCAGCAGTTCTTCACGGATGTAGCGGATAAATTTAAAAATGCTGAAGCCAGCTGCGCGGGCAATCGAGCCAAGCACCACCACCACGAACAGAATACAGGTGATGTAGAAGCAGACAATCAGCTGCCCCAACTGCACCAGCGTACCCACGCCGTATTTACCGATAGTAAAGGCCATTGCACCGAAAGCACCGATAGGCGCCAGGCGCATGATCATGTTGATGATGCCGAAAATGACCTGCGAGAAGCTTTCAATCACGTTGAAAATCAGCTGGCCTTTGCTGCCCAGACGATGCAGCGCAAAGCCGAACATCACCGCAAACAGCAGAACCTGTAGGATATTACCGCTGGCGAACGCGCCGATGACGCTGCCCGGGATGATATCCATCAGGAAGCCCACGATTCCCTGGTCTTTTGCTTGTTCGGCGTAGATCGCCACCGCTTTAGCATCCAGCGTCGCCGGATCGACGTTCATCCCGGAGCCAGGCTGAACGACGTTGACGATAATGAGACCAATGATCAGCGCAATCGTACTGACAATCTCAAAGTAAAGCAGCGCAACCGCACCGGTGCGGCCCACCGCTTTCATGCTTTCCATACCTGCAATGCCGGTAACGACAGTACAGAAGATAACCGGTGCGATGACCATCTTAATCAGCTTAACGAACGCGTCGCCAAGCGGTTTCATTTGTGCGCCTAATTCAGGGTAGTAATGGCCAAGGAGGATACCAATGGCAATTGCTGTCAGGACCTGAAAGTAAAGGCTTTTGAACAGAGAGGTTTTCATAGGGTGTCCTTGAAGTAAAAACCACAGGTCTTGTAAGGTTATGGTTAACCTGCGGCCTTAAAATAACACCCACACAACATGACAGAAATGCACCTGGATCATAATTGAAACAAAAATGTTAAAAACTTTGAGCTGGCTCGCACAAGTCTGACCTTTTTTAAGTTTTGTAATCAGGCTGCGCGTTCTTCAGGTAACGTTCTTCAAACACATCCGGCGGAACCGCGCGGGCAAACAAGAAACCTTGCGCCACGTCCACCCCTGCCTGCGCCAGCCAGTCGCGCTGCGCTTCGGTCTCCACGCCTTCCGCAATCATTTTCAGGTTAAGGCTGCGCGCCATCAGGATAATCGCCGTAACCATGCTGTCATCCTCCGGCAATCCCTCAACAAACATTTTGTCGATTTTTAGTATATCGACCGGCAGCGATTTCATGTGCTGAAGCTGACGCAACCCTGCGTATCCCATACCAAAGTCATCCAGCGCGATGCGTACGCCCGCGCTGCGCAGCGGGCGCAGGATGGCGACGGCGGCATGCGGGTCGTCGATGCGTCGGCTTTCCGTTACTTCCAGAATCAATGTATCCGGCTGAATACGATAGCGGCTTAGCAGCTCCAGCAGATCCGACACCATATTCGGGTGCATGAGCTGCAATGCGGAAAGATTCACCGAGAGCGGCATCATCACGCCGCGCTCCTGCCAGGCGGAAAGCTGGCGACAGGACTCTTCCAGCACCCAGTACCCGACCGTCACCATCAGACCGCAGGATTCGATACGGTCAATTAACCCTTCCGGGAGTTCCCAACTGCCATCCGGCTGCTGCACGCGTAATAATGCTTCTGCGCTCAGGACCTTACCGCTGGACATCTCCACCTGCGGTTGCAGCCAGATGGCGAACTGGTGGTTATCCAGCGCGTTGAGAATATCGCTCTCTTCCGTCAATCTCTGCTGCGCGGCTTCCATCTGCGCCGGGTCAAAGAACTGAATCTGATTTTTACCTTTGCGGCGGGCGGTAAAGGCGGCGGAGACGGCGCGACCATAAAGCGCCTCAGCCGTCAGGTCGCCGTAAAACATCGCCACCCCAATGCTGCAACTGGGGCGCAGCTGGATGCTTTCGATCGGCAGCCGTTCATTAATGACAGTGAGCACTTGCTGACCTAACGTAATCGCGTGCCACGGTTCTTTTACGCCGTGCGCGATGATGGCGAAATCAAAGCCGCTTACCTGCGTCAGCACCATTCGCGGCGCCAGCACCGATTTCAGTTTTTCCACCAGCGTAAGCAACAGGATTTCCCGCTGCGTCTCTTTGAGCACGCCTGCGGTATCGCGCAGCGTTTCACAGGTGACAATCATTAACGCCGTCGTCTGCTGACGCGTCACAACCTGTTCCAGAAGCCCCATCAGAAAAGCCTTGTTGGGGAGCTCGGAAACCGGAAAGCGCATCGCATGATCGTTTTGCTCAATGCTGTGACGCTGGGCAATCTGCTGATTCAGGTTGTAGCTACGCACCAGCATACCGATCTCATCGTCATGATGCAGACGCGGCAGCGCCAGCTGATGGCCTGTCAGCTCCTGCGGCGGGATATCGTTAAGCTCCCGGGCGATTTTGCGTAGAGGATGCACAATCAGGCGGTTCATACACCAGGTTATCGCCACCGTCAGCATCAGCGATAAAAGTAAGTAAATGGTCACTAACGTCGAGAGTGTGCTCATCACGAACTTATACATGCGGAACGAGTCCGCCTGGAGCACCAGATACGCCAGCGGCTGTGGGTTGGCTGGCCGCTCAAGGGAATAGACCGGCAGCGAGATCTGCACCGGCAGTTCAAACAGACGCGTCACCGTCACCGGGACGGAGCGCTCAGGAATAAAACTCATTCGTAGCGCCTGGAATTGGTTCGGCAGCACCACGTCGGCGCGGCTGACCACGCCCGCAGGCTGAATGCGCGCCAGGATGGTTTCCGCTTCAGGGATATCCGCTTTCAGGATTGCGGCGGACAGCGGTTCGCGGACAGAACGGGCGATACTTTCCAGTTGCGTAGCCGTGTTATAGCGGTTCTGCTGTACTAAATGAAACAGCAAAACGGTGCAAAAAATAAATACAAACACCAGGACAACGGCCGCAACCATTGCCATCTGCTTAATTGTTAACGAGCGGCTGACGCGCAAATTGACTCTCCATGACTATCCCCAGGCTGCCGCCAGAGTATACCCGATCGCGCAGACATAAAGAGAGGCCGTATCTGAAAAGGACTTTTCTGAATCATCAGTGCCGGATGGCGGCGTAACCGCCTTATCCGGCCTACAGAAAGCGCACCTTGCCGGATGGCGGCGTGACCGCCTTATCCGGCCTACGAAAGAGCGAGTTGTAGGCCTGATAAGACGCGAACGCGTCGCCATCAGGCGTTCGGCGCTTACCAGTCCGCGTACGGCACCAGCGGCTGCGGCGGTAAATCCATATCGCCCTGCCATCCCGCAGCGGAATAACGCACATACAGCAGGAAATGGCTCGGCGTATAATCCTTCGCTTCCTGAATATCAATTGCCGTTCCGAGGAACCAGTTAGACGTCACCCGTCGCTCGATCAGCGCCCGCGCCGTATAACCAAAGCCCTGGCTGCTGCCGCCGCCATTCGTCTGCGTGGCCGCCTCTTCGCGGTAATCCGTCGGGATCAAATTCATCAGCGGATAACGCGGCATGGTTTTGGTGCGTGAATGCGACCAGGATACCGAACCGCCCAGCTCCCACGACCAGTTTTCCGTACGCTGCCGCCACATCACCGGCACGGCGAACGACACATACTCCTGCGGACTGTAATAACCGCCATGCCCCAGCGAATACCCGCTCAGGTCTTTGTCGTAGTGCCAGATCATATTGTTCAGGCCGACGGTGACGCGACGGTTATTCTCATTGATGATTTTATAGTAATAGCCCGTCATCCAGCGCACGCGCCAGTTATCCGCGACGTTCTTACCGGTCAGTTGATCGCCGCTCAGCGAAGCCCAGACGCCGTTGGCTTCACCTTTGTCATAGCTCAGGCTCACACCGCCGCCGTCCGCACGCACGCCGCCCCATTTTGTGCCCGTGTTGCTCGGCGCGTCTTTCTGCCCGCCGAAGGCCAGCAGAGAACTGGAGATTGGCCGACGGTGCGCGTTCAGCGTATAGCCCAGCGGCCCGATATCATTGCTGTAGCTCACGCCGCCAACCACATCGACAACGTTAAAGCCCATCGGCGTGGTCCCGATATCCCAGCTCCAGGTCTCGTTTTTCCAGCCGACCGCCACGCTCGTGCCGGTATCAGACTGGCTGCGGTTGCCGCTACAGTCATGCAGCGTACAGGTGCCCCAGTTCTTGTCCCAGGTGCCGTCCGCATGGGTCGAGAAACTGCCGACATCCACGTTCACCAGGTCAGCACGGAAGAACATCCGGCCATCTGACAACGGCGCGTCAACCTGGAACATGGTGGTATGCGCTTTCAGATCGGAGTAGCCGCCGGTGCCGCTCGATCCCCAGTAATCATGCTCCAGCGTGACGTTCAGATCCTGCTGTCGATATAAATCCGCCGCATCGCTGCGCACGCCGCGTTTTAACCAGTCATCTTTCGCGTCATTACGGGTCAGGCGAGTAAAGGTGTCATTATCCTGCGGGCGGGTCGGCGTAATGCCGGAAGCCACCATCGCGTCTTTGTACGTCTCAAGCGCCTGCTGCGGTTCACCGTTTTGCGCCTGAAAGCCCGCCGCGTCGCGCAGCACCATCGCAGTTTCCATAGAAGGCGGCTGTGACTTCGCCTGCGGCACAATCGTGTTGAAGGTCTGCTGCGCCGCGACGGTATCGCCCAGCTGCGCCTGGGCTCGCGCCATACGGCGCTGCATATTGATGGACAGCGGCTCCCCGGTTGCCGGGGCGGGAAGTTTCGCCAGTTCCGCCCGCGCCGCCGCGTTATCGCCCTGCGCAATATAGACTTCCGTCAGGCCAAGTCGGGCATCGACATTACCCGGCTCCCGCGCCAGAACCGCATCATAGGCGGCGCGCGCCGAAGAATAATCGCGCCGCTGCTGCGCCCAGTCGGCAAGGGTTAAATCAATGCGCGTAGAGGCGGGCTGCTGGCGAAGCAGCGTTTCCGCTTCCCACTCTTTGCCGCTATCACGCAGGCGGCTGGCGGTTTCCTGCACCT
This sequence comes from Citrobacter sp. CK189, assembly GCF_030333505.1. Taxonomy (NCBI): domain Bacteria; kingdom Pseudomonadati; phylum Pseudomonadota; class Gammaproteobacteria; order Enterobacterales; family Enterobacteriaceae; genus Citrobacter; species Citrobacter sp. CK189. The sequence continues at coordinate 224,158 of NZ_JAOWFV010000037.1, forward strand.
GATTATTTTGCAGCCTGTCCGCCAGTTCCTGAATGTTACTGTTCCACTGGCTACGCGGCAGATTATTGATATGCGCCATCGCCGCGCGATCCTGATCGTTGCCCGCGAGGTACAGCCCATAGGCATACACCTGATCCGGGTCGTTCGGTTTCTGACGCGCCAGCGCGCGCATTTGCGCATCAGCCTGGCTGCGCTGCCCGGCGTTCCACAGATCGCGGGACAAACGATACGTTACCCAGACGCTGCCGGGGTCCAGCGCCAGCCTGCGACGATGCAGTTCCGCCGCCTGCGCCCAGTTCCCCTGGTTTTCCAGCGCTTCGGCCTGCTGCGCCAGCCGGTCGTTTTCAAGGCTACGCTCAATATCATCAATACTTTGCCGCTGACGACTGGAGAGCGACGCGATAAACGCCGAGGCTTTCTCCGGGGACTGCTGACGATAGATATTCGCCAGGCCGCGCACGGCGTTGCTGTTGCCGCTGTCCATTCGCAGCGTCTGCTGATAGTAGCGCTCGGCGGCGGGATAATCTTTACGCGCCATCGCCACGTCGCCCAGCCCCAGCACGGCATAGCTGTCGGTATTGTCGATGCTCCTGGCCTGCCGGTAGAGGCGTTCCGCCTGGTCCGGGTTATTCGCTTTCAGCGCGGCGTCGCCCTGCTGAATCGCCAGCCAGTAGCGGTTTACCTTCAGCAGGCTTTCCCATTTGCCGCGACTGCTGCTGTTCGGGTCCATCGCCAGCGCTTTCTGGAACTGCGCCACCGCGCGGGCACGATCGCCGCGCTGCGAATAGGCCTGCCCCAGCGCGCCGACGGCTTCGCTGTCGCGGTGATCCGCGCTTACCGCCTGCTGCAATTCCGTTACGGCTTTCCCGCCCTGTCCGGCTTCCACCGCCGCCAGGCCTTGCGCTCTGGCTCTGAACGCCGGGTCGGAAAGCTGTTGCTGCTGTTCACTCAACTTGCTGCGCGCGGCATTGACGCTGTCGCCTTCGCTAAACACCGTCAGGTATTTTTGCAGCGCTTTTACGCTGGCGTCGCTGGCAGGCAGATCTTTAATCTGCTGATACCAGAGAGCGGAAGCCGTCGTGCGCCCGTCGCTGGATTTCGCCATCTGCTCTAATACGGCAAATCCCTCATCGCGTCGCCCGCCGTCAAACAGCAACTGCGCCAGCGTGTTTTGCAGGGCGGTATTGCCCGGCGTACTGGCGTTAATTCTTTTAAGCTGATTAATCGCCTCGTTACGTCTCGCGGGAGATTTTGCCACCGTCGTCCAGTATTCCACCGCCAGATCGCCTTGCGGCGGATGACCTTTAAACAGCGCGTCGTAAGCGGCAATCGCTTCTTCGGTATGACCGGTGGTCGCCTGTAAACGCGCCTCCTGCAAGGACTGGCGTCCTTCCGGCGTGGAAAGCATCATCGTCGTGCGGGAGGACTGATACGCGCTGGAACTCGGCGCTAACTGGGAAAGCCTGTCGAGCTGTTTCTGCGCCCCGTCATTGTCGCCCTGGCGCAGCAGGTAGCGAAACCGGGCGGCGACCACTTCCGGGTTGTTCGGGTCGATCAGTTCCAGGCGATAAAGCGACTGGCGCACCAAATCCTCACGGTGCGAGGCTTCGCCTAACCGAACCTGTTGCAGCAACTGCTGTTGCGCGGAAGGCGCCGCCTCGGCGAACGGCATCCAGGCGATGCCGAGCGTCAGGCCGAGCACTGCCCGATGGCGACGCTTTAGCGTCTTATCCGGCCTACAATCAGCGGCATCCCGTAGGCCGGATAAGGCGTTACCGCCACCCGGCAAAATGAGATCGATGAGACTTAATTTGAACTTGCGCATTCCTGGCCCCAGTCAGGTAGTAATTCACCTTTAGCGGTGAAGCGAAAACGATGCTGATCCCATCCTTGTCCGAAAAGCGTTAGCACATAGCTATAGTAGGCATCGCTACCGGGAAAATTATCCGCCACGCGCTGTCGCTGCACCGCCTGAGCATCGCGGTTTTGCAGGAAAGGCAATAAAGAAGCCGAAAAGCCCACCGGCCCGTCGCCCTGGGCTTTACCACTGGCGACATCCACCTTCTCTGGCGGAACGCCGTTTTTTGTCGTCAGCGTCGCCATCGGTTTCAGGCGCGTCAGCAGCCGCGCTTTTTGCGGATCGCCGTCGTGCATCATCCCCGCCCATAAATAAACGCGGATGGCATCGTAACTGCTGACCAGCGTTTTTTCCGGTTTCAGCTGCCAGCCTTTGTCTTTTTCATAGCGCACCCAGTCCGGCGAAAACCCTTTCGGGGCGGTTTCCATCAGCAAACGCATATTGGTTTCACGCAGCGTGGTCCAGGGCGCGCCAAAGCGGGTAAAATATTGCGCCAGTTGCGGGGGTAAATAGCTCGGGTTAAAGCGCCAGCGCGTCTTTTCCGCAAAACCCACGTTCCCCGGCAGCAGCATTGACCCCAGCCCCGGCACCGTTACCACCTCTTCACGCGCAATGCGTTTTAGCAGCGCGGCGCCAGTGTCGGTATAACGCGACGTTTTCCATAAGCGCCCGGCTTCCAGCAGCGACCAGGCCATCCAGATATCGCCGTCGGAAGCGGAGTTTGCATCCAGCACCTCCCAGGTCGAGGGGTCTTTCTGCCCCCACAGCCAGGCAGGCAGATGCGCCTGTAAGGAACCCTGCGCCAGGTTGTTTTGCGTCCAGTCGAGGATCAGGTCAAATGCCGGACGATCGTTGGCGGCGAGGGCAAAGAACAGCGCATAGCTTTGCCCTTCCGACGTCGTGATTTTGCGCGCGTCGCTGGGGTCAATCACCCGTCCTTCCTGACTGATATAGTCCTTTTTGAACTGTATCCATGCCGGCCACGTACAGGCCGCCTGCACGCTGACGGTCGCCAGCATCAGGGCAGTTAACATCCATCCACGCAGCGCGTTCATCATCGATTACTCGTTATCGGGATCGAGTCGACGACGGCTGATAATGCGCAGCAGACGCCACAGAACCCAGGCCAACAGCACGACGCTAACCGCCGCCAGTATCGCCAGCAGCACCGGATGATTCGATAACGCGTACCAGAGGCGTTCGAACCACGGTAAATGCCCTACGTAGTAAATATCGCCCACCCGCAGGCTGTTGACGCCAGACTCGCGGATCACCGACACGGAGCCAAACATGGCGGCGCGTTTTCCGCTGTCGTTCATCGCTTCGGTCAGCAGTTCATACCCGCGCGGGCTGTCTGCCAGCAGCGCCACCACGCTACGCTGGTCGTTGAACGGTGACTGGAAGCCCACTACCGCCGCCATCGCGCCAGCAGAGGTGATGGTAGATTTCGCATCCGGCGCGCGGTCGGCCTCATCCGGCATGATGCTCGGGAAGGTCGTCTGGCGCATCGGTGTGTTCACCCAGCTTTGCGTCGCCTGTACCAGCAGGTCGATGCGTTTGTCATCTTTCAGTGCGTCGGGGATTGTCCCGATCACCATAATATCCGCGTCTTTACCCTGAATCTGGCGGCTATCGTCGGTGATATTCAGGTTAATCGACGGGAAACCGGTCTGCGCGCCAATCGTCCCGGTCACATCCAGCAGCGTTTCCATCTGCGCTTCGTTCGGGTTTTTCGGCATCACGGCAATGGTTTCTGAAAGGTCAGCCATCCGGCTGAACGGGAAGCCCGCATTGGCGAAGGCACGCAGGTCCGGCATCGCGATAAAGTGATAATATTTCGAGAAATCAATGGTGGAGTCGTCGCCAATCACCACATGGTTTTGTACCGGCTGGAACGTCACGCAATTATCCACCGAGCCGCCCGGCATCGGGTTCATGTACTGGAAGTCAAAGCGCAGCTGGTTCATCGCCCCCAGCTTCAGCGCCGGGATCGACACGTCCGTTTTACCGTCAATCAGCCCCTGCAATACCGGCAAACGCAGCAGCAGGCGATTGCTTTCCTGGGTGCTGTTCAGGCTGAACGCTTGCAGGAACTGATCGTTCAGGCTGATATCCATACGCGAGCTGTCTTTGCTCGGCGGCGTGGTGTAACGGTAGTTGAGGTTCATATCAATACCGTTGCTGCGCAGCAGATAGAGATCCGGCGGCAGATTCAGCGACAGCGAAATCGCCGCAGGTTCCAGCCCGGTGGACTGGAGCTGCTCTTTATAGGTTTTCAGCTCGCCGAACGTCACCGCACGGTCAGTACGTACCCAGTTCGGCGCATCATAAGGTTTACGCGCCAGCAGAGGCTTCACCTCATCCACCACCACGCTGTCGCCACGGAACAGAATATTCCCTTGCGCAATGCCTTTCGCCGCCTGCAACAGATCGTTATCGTCGCGGCCAAAGACCACCAGCAGCTTCACATATGGGTTGTCCGGGTGGCTGATCATCTCAATCACCGGCGCTTTTACCGGCGGATGATCGCGCAGGAAATCAGGGCGCTTGTTGTTCGTGGCAAAGACGATGGCATTACGATCCGGCAGCGTGTTGTACATCACCGGGAAATGCTGGCCGCGCCAGCCTGCGCGCGAACCGAACCATGAAGAGACAATGGATGCCGCCTGCTGCTGCATCAGATCCGGCGAACCGGCAAAGACCACAGGCAGCGTAACCTGGCGGTTGTCCCGCGGATCGAAGAACGGCACCGGGAAGTGCGACAGATCGTTTTTCACCGGCAGGGTCTGGTACGTCAGATCCAGCACGCTACTGCGGCCAACATCCAGCCAGAGCGTACTGCTGGCCGGGTTTTCGCAGACATCACGATAGTGCCCGACGAACTCCAGCCGCACGCGGTTAAAATCGGTGATAAAGAGCGGGTTGATCGGCATCTGGGCCAGCGTCTTTTTGCCCAGTTGCTCTTTCGTGACCGGCAACACGCCCATCAGCTCATCATTGAGGTAGACCTTCAGCTGCGACTGGATCGGCAGCAACGACGGCGACGGGGTGTATTCCAGGTTCAGCATCGCTTTCGACACCACCTCATCGCTGCGCATACCGAACTCAATGCTGCCATTCGGGTTCACGCCACGCAGCACCATACTGCCCGGCGGCGGCGCGATTTGCGCGAAGGTCAGCTTCACATCGCGGGAAGGCCCGTTTTGCGCCACCACGGGCGCATCGGCGCCCGGCACGCCCGGCATTACCTGGCCGACCGGCTGCTCCGGCGTTTCTGGCGCAGGCGCTGTCGGCGCTTGCGCTGGCTCAGCATTGATCAATGGTTGCGTTGCAGGCGTCGCATTCGTCATGAAAGTGGGGAAAGCGCTTATCCCCATAGCCACTGCATAAACCCAGGAAAGTTTTCTTTTCATCGCGTTATCATCATTGTTGAGCCATCACCTGATCCGGCTGCCGCTCCGGGCGACGCGGAATAAACGACACAATCCAGGAAACCAGCGTCGTCAGAGAACGGAAAATTACTTTGACGGAAGACGGAGCAAATTCCGCAAGATGGCGGTAGCCACGGAAGCCCAGCTTCAGAATATCCAGCAGGCTTTCCAGCGGTTTGTCTTCCGGGAAGCTGTCCTGCCAGAGCGCCCACGTATCCGCGCGGGCAAATGTGCACTGCACAAAGTCGATATGTTGTTTCGTGGTCATCGGCAGCAATTGCAGCCCGACCTCATTGCCCAGCACGCGCACGACCTGAGTAGGAAAGACGTACTCTTGCTGGCCGCGTTTAAGCAATAAATTAACCTTTTGCCCTTCCAGCACCTGCGCCTGCCCGTTGATCCGAATCCCCAAGCCGCCGTCGGAGAAGTCATGCACGGTGCATGAGAACAGGTGGCCATCTTCACGGGCAATGGCCGCCGGCATGGAGATTTCAACGCGGTGCGCCCGGCGTACCTGCTTACTTTCCACAGAGACCGCCACCGCGCCACCCAGAATGATCAGGTTATAGAAAACCCACACCAGACTGACGATCACCGTGAGTATTTCGTTGGCGGGGCCGTAGTAGTAACGCCAGACGCCCACCACGACCCCCAGCAGGTTGAGCAGCACCAGAAAGATATAGGGCCGGGAAATCACCCAATCGACATACTCTTCCTCTACCAGCCCGCCTTTCGCGGTAACGTTGAATTTCCCTTTATGCGGGTTGATCAGCGCCACCATCGTCGGCGGCGCGATATACCAGGCCAGCACCGTTTCGTAGATTTCACTCCAGAAGGAGTGGCGATATTTCCCCTGAATCTTCGAGTTGGTGAGGCTGGCGTGAATCATGTGCGGCAACACAAACAGCGCAATCATCAGCGCGGGCGCATAGATGATATAGGCGTGCAGCAGCAGGAAAGCCAGCGGCGCCGTCAGGAAGATGAGCCGTGGAATGCCCGATAAAAAGTGGAACATGGCGTTGACGTAACACAGACGCTGCGCCAGCTTTAAGCCTTTGCCGAACAGCGGGTTATCCAGACGGAAGATTTGCACCATGCCGCGCGCCCAGCGAATACGCTGCCCGATGTGCGCGGACAGGCTTTCCGTCGCCAGACCTGCCGCCTGTGGAATGCGCATATAGGCCGAGGTGTAGCCACGACGGTGCAAGCGCAGCGAGGTATGCGCATCTTCGGTCACGGTCTCAACGGCAATGCCGCCAATCTCATCCAGCGGTTTACGGCGAATCACCGCGCACGATCCGCAGAAGAACGTGGCATCCCACATGTCGTTGCCATCCTGCACCAGCCCATAAAACAGCGTGCCTTCGTTCGGCGTTTTACGGAAACGACCGAGGTTGCGTTCAAACGGGTCCGGCGAGAAAAAGTGGTGCGGCGTCTGCATCATGGCGAGCTTTTTCTCTTTCAGGAACCAGCCCATCGTCATTTGCAGGAACGAGCGTGTCGGGACATGGTCGCAGTCAAAAATCGAGACAAACTCGCCTTTCGCGTATTTCAGCGCGTTATTGATGTTGCCGGCCTTGGCGTGCTCATGCGTGGTACGGGCGATATACTGTACGCCGACGGTCTGGGCAAACTGGCGGAACTCTTCGCGCCCACCGTCGTCAAGAATCCAGATGCTCAGCTTGTCTTTCGGCCAGTCGATGCCCAACGAGGCGTAAACGGTGTTTTTCACCACGCTGAGGTCTTCGTTGTAAGTCGGAATAAAAATGTCCACCGTCGGCCACTGCGCCATCTCTTTCGGTAGCGGCACGGGCTGACGGTTAAGCGGCCAGACGACCTGGAAATACCCCAGCACCAGGACAATCCAGGCGTAGGTTTCCGCAAACAGCAAAATCAGCCCACAAACCAGGCTCAGCGGGTCATCCCAGTTTAACGTCGAGGTATAGCGCCACCAGATATAACGGCATGACACCGTCAGCGACAGCACAATCAGCATCAGGGCGGAGAAACGCCCCGGTATCCGCCGCACCAGCAGCGCGACGCCCCACAGCAGTATCAGGAAGATAAACTGCGACAGCGGGTTAAACGGCTGGGTAATACAGATGATCGCCAGAATCAGGGAAAAAGTGACGATGACGCCGAGGATAAAGCGGCGCACCCCGTTGCTAAGATGGCCCAGCTCTTTTTCGCTTTCCAGGTGCGTGGTCTTTTTACTGACGCGGTCGGGCAGCGTGTCCATCCACTGATGATAGCGACCGCGCACGCCCAGCAGGCGGGAGAGCGACCGCCAGCGCGGTTCGACCTTCTTCTCTTTACGCGGCGAGAAGGCCATCAACCAGAGCGTTTGAATGGCATAGCGGGCCGGGTCCAGCGGACGCGGTCGGTTGGCGTTAATGTGCGGATAGAGCGCTTTATGCTGCGCGCGAATGCGCTGCCAGCGCGGATGCTCAAGCGGAATAAAAGTCCACGCCAGAATCACCCACAGGCAGCCCAGCATCGCACTGAACGGCGACGCGCCATGACGGCGATACCCCTGATAGCGCTCGCTCAGGCGTGCGCCGACCGGCGGAATGAGAAGCCACCGGGTCAGGATGTTCATGATGCGCTCCCGGCAGGGGCGCGATTGCCCGCATAGTGCAGCAAACACCAGTTCGCCAGCGTCAGCACCTCTTCTGCCGCCAGCGAATCGCCACGGTACTCGCCCAGCGGCTGTTTCGAAGCCATACACTCCGCCATCGCTTCATCGCGATGGATCACCATCGGCAGCAAACGACGCTGGCTTTGCAGCCAGACCTGGTACAGATCGTCCTGCAACTGGCTGGCAATGCGTAAATCGTTAATCAGAATATGCGCGCCCGTGGGCAGCGCCTGTTGATGCAGCCGGATATGGCAATTGGTGTCCGCTTTTACCACCGCCAGCGTATGATCGCAGAGACTGACCAACTGTTGCGTCAGCGGTGAGACGCCGTGGGGAAGATCCAGCAAAATCCACGAATAGCGTCGGCTCTCTTTCAGTTCGCGCAGGCCAGCGCAAATAGCTCCCAGCTTTTCCGCCCATTCCTGAGGATTCTCCCGCTCTTCCACCGTAAGCTGTCCGAACGGCAGCAGATCGAGCTGGGTGGTATAACGCAGTCCGGCATCGCGCCAGTCTTTACCGTCCAGCAGCGCCCTGGCCCAGCCGTCGCGATGGGCAAAATCGACATTGAATGACATACGCAGCAGGTTATCGGGGCTGGCATCAACGACCAGCACATTTTCCCCGAGTATTTGCAGCGCCCAGGCGAGCGCCGAAGTGATTGATGTGGTGCCTACACCGCCGCGCACGCCCTGCAATCCCAGAATGGACATCCCTGACTCCCTTATGATGGTTGTTGCGCAAATTCAGCCAATAAAGGCCAACGTTTAATCGCCGCAGCCAGCTGTTCGCGTTGGGAAATATCGGTATAGTCTATTTCGGGCAAGGAGAAAGCCTGACTTAACGCCAGAAAATCATTTTGAAAGGTATAGCCCAATGCTGAATCAAACTGAGAGTCAGGTTCGTTGTTGTTATACATTCTGTATTGTGTCCCTTTTGAATATACTCACCATGCTTCAGACAATTTTTCTGGCAGCATCCCCCCCTCTTCACTGTTAATCTTCAATGCAGGGGATCGTTCATTTCTCGCCTTTCCGTTACGCAAACTGTAAGAGTAAAGAAAACACCATGACCGAGGTCGCAAGGCTTCCTGCCCGCCGAATTGATTCATATGCTAAATCTGATGTGTTTTAATTTCAATGTTAGGTTTATTTCTGAGCTTTCGCTAGTAAACTGATAAACAGATAAAATAGCGACAAGAGGGACGCTGTGGACCCCGTATTTTCTATCGGCATCTCATCATTATGGGATGAACTACGCCACATGCCTGCCGGCGGTGTCTGGTGGGTTGACGCTGATCGCAATGAAGATGCCATCAGCCTGGTGAATCAAACGATTGCCTCGCAGGCAGGGAACGCGAAAGTCGCGGTCATTTGTATGGGCAGCGATCCGGGTGAATTAATCAAATTAGATGAATCTCACGGCCCGGAAAAAATCCAGTTATTTTCAATGCCGGATTCTGAAAAGGGGTTATACTTCTTGCCCCGCGATTTGCTTTGTTCTGTTGATCCTACACATTACTTTTTCATTCTCCTTTGCGCGAATAACGCCTGGCAAAATATATCAGGGGAACGCCTTCATCAGTGGCTGGAAAAAATGAATAAATGGACCCGGTTCCATCACTGTTCGCTTCTGGTTATTAACCCTGGAAATAATAATGACAAACAGTTCTCCCTGTTGATGGGGGAGTATCGTTCGCTTTTCGGCCTTGCCAGCTTACGTTTTCAGGGCGACCAGCATCTGTTCGACATCGCGTTCTGGTGCAGCGAAAAAGGGGTCAGCGCCCGGCAACAACTGACGCTGCGCCATAAAGATGCGCACTGGGAGCTGGCCCACAAGGAAGAGGCAAACATCCAGCCGCGCAGCGACGAAAAACGCATCCTCAGCAATATCACCGTTCTTGAAGGCGCTCCGCCGCTGTCGGAACACTGGGCGCTTTTTGATAATAACCAAACCTTGTTCAACGAGGCGCGAACTGCGCAGGCGGCGACGATCATCTTCTCCCTGACGCAAAATAGCCAAATCGAACCCATGGCGCGAAATATCCATACGCTGCGCCGCCAGCGCGGAAGCGCGCTGAAAATTATCGTCCGCGAAAATCTCGCCAGTTTGCGGGCAACCGACGAGCGACTGCTATTAGGCTGCGGCGCGAATATGGTTATTCCGTGGAATGCGCCGCTTTCCCGCTGCCTGACGCTGATTGAAAGCGTGCAGGGACAGCAATTCAGCCGCTACGTCCCGGAAGAGATCGCCACACTCCTGTCGATGACGCAGCCCATGAAGCTGCGCGGTTTCCAGACATGGGACGTCTTCTGCGAAGCCGTACATAACATGATGAGCAACACGCTGCTGCCCGCTGACGGGAAAGGCGTGATGGTCGCATTGCGCCCGGTGCCGGGTATCCGCATCGAGCAGGCGCTGACGCTCTGCCGCCCAAACCGTACCGGCGATATCATGACTATCGGCGGCAACCGGCTGGTGCTGTTTTTATCATTCTGTCGGGTCAACGATCTGGACACTGCGCTGAACCATATCTTCCCGCTGCCGACCGGCGATATCTTTTCCAACCGCATGGTCTGGTTCGAAGATAACCAAATCAGCGCTGAACTCGTGCAAATGCGCCTGCTGTCGCCTGAACTGTGGGGCACACCGCTGCCGCTGACTCAGGGGCCGAACCCTGTGCTCAATGCCGAGCATGACGGGCGGGTCTGGCGACGTATTCCCGAACCCTTACGACTGCTGGATGACAGCGTGGAGCGCCCACAATGATGAACGTCAACGATATCATCCAGATCATCGTCTTTTGCGCGCTGATCTTTTTTCCTCTGGGCTATCTGGCGCGCCATTCGCTTCGCCGCATCCGTAACACAGCCCGACTGTTATTCGCCAGACCCCGTTATGTAAAACCCGCCGGAACCTTGCGCCGTGCAACAAACGTCAAGGCAGACAAAAAATGACTCAGCATACTCAAACCTCATCCATGCCTTCACCACTCTGGCAATACTGGCGCGGCCTTGCGGGCTGGAATTTCTACTTTCTGGTAAAGTTTGGCCTGCTCTGGGCGGGATATCTCAACTTCCATCCGTTGCAGAACCTGGTCTTCATGGCCTTTTTGTTAATGCCAGTCCCCAAACTCAGCCTGCACCGCCTGCGCCATTGGGTCGCTATCCCAATCGGCTTTGCGCTTTTCTGGCATGACACCTGGCTGCCTGGCCCACAAAGCATTATCAGTCAGGGCTCGCAGGTCGCGGGTTTTAGCGCGGACTATATGCTCGATCTGGTGACTCGCTTTATCAACTGGCAAATGATCGGCGCCGTGTTTGTGCTGCTCGTCGCCTGGCTGTTTTTATCGCAGTGGATTCGGGTCACTCTTTTTGTTGTCGCCATTATGATCTGGCTGAACGTGCTGACGCTGACAGGGCCAGTCTTTACGCTGTGGCCTGGCGGCCAGCCGACCGACACGGTGACGACCACCGGCGGCTCTGCGGCGGCGACGGTCGCAACGGCAGGAGACACCCCGGTGGTCGGCGATATCCCGGCGCAGACCGCACCTCCGACCTCAGCCAATCTGAACGCGTGGCTGAACACCTTCTATAACGCGGAAGAAAAACGAAAAACGCCGTTCCCGACGGCGCTGCCGGCCGATGCGCAGCCGTTTGAACTGCTGGTGATCAACATCTGTTCCCTCTCGTGGTCTGATGTTGAAGCCGCAGGCCTGATGTCACATCCGTTATGGTCGCATTTCGATATTCTGTTTAAGCACTTTAACTCCGCCACCTCCTACAGCGGCCCGGCGGCGATCCGCCTGCTGCGCGCCAGCTGCGGCCAGTCGTCGCACACGAATCTGTATCAACCGGCAGGCAACGACTGCTACCTGTTTGATAACCTGTCGAAGCTGGGCTTCACGCAGCATTTGATGATGGGTCATAACGGCGAATTCGGCGGCTTCCTGAAAGAAGTACGTGAGAATGGCGGTATGCAGACGGAGCTGATGGATCAAAAAGGGCTGCCCGTCACGCTGCTGGGCTTTGACGGTTCTCCGGTTTATGACGACACCGCCGTGCTCAATCGCTGGCTGGAAACCACCGAGAAAGATCAGAACTCGCGTAGCGCAACGTTCTATAACACGCTGCCGCTGCACGACGGGAACCACTTCCCTGGCGTCAGCAAAACGGCGGATTACAAAATTCGCGCGCAAAAGCTGTTCGATGAGCTGGACGCCTTCTTTACCGAACTGGAGAAATCGGGCCGTAAAGTGATGGTGGTGATGGTCCCGGAACACGGCGGCGCGCTCAAAGGCGACAGAATGCAGGTTTCCGGGCTACGCGACATCCCCAGCCCGTCTATCACCAACGTACCGGCAGCGGTGAAATTCTTCGGTATGAAAACGCCTCATCAGGGCGCATCGATTGAGATTGACCAGCCGAGCAGCTACCTGGCGATTTCCGAACTGGTGGTGCGCGCCCTTGATGGCAAACTGTTTGTCGAAGACAACGTCAACTGGGATCAGCTCACCCGTGGGTTGCCGCAGACCGCGCCGGTCGCTGAAAACGCCAACGCGGTGGTTATCCAGTATCAGGGTAAACCGTATGTGCGTCTGAACGGCGGCGACTGGGTGCCTTATCCGCAGTAAACGAAAAAGGCCTGATGGCGCTACGCTTATCAGGCCTACAGGTCAGGCACAATCTCCTGAAATTATGCCGATTTGTAGGCCGGATAAGACGCTTTCGTCGCCATCCGGCAAAACTCGCGCAAGCGCCGCAACACGCTGGAAAGATTCTTGCCAGCTGGCAACTTTTCTGACGACCCGTAAAAAACGAAACCCACTAACTCGTTGATATATAAAAACTCCTTTTCTGGCACAGCGATTGCTATTTGAGTGTGAGCTGTTCTGTTCCGAATCAAAGGAGATATCATGTCTGACTGTCGTACTTACGGATTCAACACCCAGATCGTTCACGCGGGGCAACAACCCGATCCTTCAACTGGCGCGCTCAGTACGCCAATCTTCCAGACGTCGACGTTTGTTTTCGACAGCGCCGAACAGGGGGCCGCCCGCTTTGCGCTCGAAGAGTCCGGGTACATTTACACCCGCCTGGGCAACCCCACGACGGACGCGCTGGAGAAAAAGCTGGCGGTACTGGAAAGAGGCGAAGCGGCGCTGGCGACCGCGTCCGGTATTTCCGCCATCACCACCACGCTGCTGACGCTCTGTGAGCAGGGCGATCACATTGTCTCAGCCAGCGCGATTTATGGCTGCACGCACGCATTTTTGTCGCACAGCATACCGAAGTTCGGTATTGACGTGAGTTTCGTTAATGCCGCCAACCCGGATGAGATCCGCGAAGCCATCCGCCCGGAAACCAAAGTGGTGTACATCGAAACGCCCGCCAACCCAACGCTCTCCCTGGTCGATATCGAAACGGTCGCCGGGATCGCCCATCAGCGGGGCGTGCTGTTGGTTGTGGATAACACCTTTATGTCGCCGTACTGCCAGCAACCCCTGCTCCAGGGAGCCGATATCGTGGTTCACAGCGTCACGAAATACATCAACGGACACGGGGATGTTATTGGCGGAGTCATCGTCGGCAAGCAGGAGTTTGTCGATCAGGCGCGGTTTATCGGGCTGAAGGATATCACCGGCGGCTGCATGAGCCCCTTTAACGCCTGGCTGACGCTGCGCGGCGTGAAGACGCTGGGGATTCGCATGGAACGCCACTGCGAGAACGCGCTGAAAATCGCCCGTTTCCTGGAAAGCCATCCGAAGATTACCCACGTCTGGTATCCGGGGCTTCCTTCGCACCCGCAGTATGAACTTGGCAGACGCCAGATGAGCCTGCCCGGCGGCATTATCAGCTTCGAAATCGCGGGTGGCCTGGAGGCTGGCAGACGCATGATCAATTCGGTAGAATTGTGCCTCCTCGCGGTCAGTCTCGGTGATACCGAAACCCTCATTCAGCACCCTGCGTCTATGACACATTCGCCTGTTGCGCCAGAGGAACGGCTTAAAGCAGGTATTACCGACGGGCTTATCCGTCTTTCTGTGGGTCTTGAAGATCCAGAAGATATTATTAACGACCTTGAACACGCCATCAGAAAGGCGACATTCTGACCATTACGGTCGGAGCTGGCCTGCGTCGGCTCCGGCTGTTGAGAATCAAGGCACAACGGCCTGGCTATACGCATCATCCTTCCCGGGGTGACGCGTATTTTGGGCAGGGGGCTCTATGCAGGACAACACATTACAATTAAGCAACAGTAAAGCGACCACCGCAGCGTTCTCAGGAAAACTACCGTTTACGAAATACGATTTTGGCTGGGTGCTGTTATGTATCGGCATGGCCATTGGCGCCGGAACGGTGCTAATGCCGGTACAGATTGGGCTAAAAGGAATTTGGGTCTTTATCACCGCGTTTATTATCGCCTACCCCGCAACCTATATCGTGCAGGATATTTACTTAAAGACGTTATCAGAAAGTGAAACCTGTAATGACTACACCGATATTATCAGTCATTACCTGGGGAAAAACTGGGGCGTCTTCCTCGGCGTGATCTACTTTTTGATGATTATCCACGGCATTTTTATCTACTCTTTATCCGTGGTTTTCGACAGCGCGTCGTACATTAAAACTTTCGGTCTGACCGATGCCGATCTCTCGCAGTCCATCCTCTATAAAGTGGCGATCTTCGCCGTACTGGTCGCTATCGCCTCCGGTGGAGAAAAGCTGCTGTTTAAAATCTCCGGCCCTATGGTGGTGGTGAAAGTAGGCATCATCCTGATCTTCGGTTTCGCGATGATTCCGCACTGGAACTTCAGCAATATTACGGCCTTCCCGCAGGCGTCGGTCTTCTTCCGCGATGTGCTGCTCACCGTCCCCTTCTGTTTTTTCTCGGCGGTGTTTATTCAGGTGCTGAACCCGATGAACATTGCCTACCGCAAACGAGAAGCCGACAGGGTGCTGGCGACGCGCATGGCAATTCGTACCCACCGCATCAGCTATATCACGCTGATTGCCGTGATCCTGTTCTTCTCGTTTTCGTTTACCTTCTCCATCAGCCACGAAGAAGCCGTTTCCGCCTTTGAGCAGAATATCTCCGCGCTGGCATTGGCTGCGCAGGTCATTCCCGGACAGATCATTCATTTCACCTCAACGGTACTGAATATCTTTGCGGTTCTCACCGCCTTCTTCGGTATTTACCTGGGCTTTCATGAAGCGATTAAGGGCATCATTCTCAACGTGCTGAGTCGGGTTATCGACGTGGAGAAGATCAATCCGCTGGCGCTGACGCTTGGCATCTGTACCTTTATCGTTATCACGCTGGTCATTTGGGTATCGTTCCGCGTCTCGGTGCTGGTGTTCTTCCAGTTGGGTAGCCCGCTGTACGGCATTGTGTCGTGCATCATCCCTTTTTTCCTGATCTATAAAGTCACGCAACTGGAAAAACTGCGCGGCCTGAAAACCTGGCTGATTCTGCTGTATGGGATTTTGCTGTGCCTGTCGCCGCTCCTGAAGCTGATTGAATAACGCGTTCCGTGCGCCGTCGGTTCCTGGCGGCGCTTAACTCACCCCCTCCAGTTGGTAGCTGCGTATTTTATTCAGCACCGTCGTGTGCGAAACCCCCAACGCTTTCGCGATATGCCGGGAGGAGACATTCTCTTCCACCATCTGCTCAATCAGCTGCCGCTCAGCATGTTGCACCTGCTCTTTGAAGGGGCGGTCGGGATGCCCCGGCAACGCTTGTGACACCGTTGAAAGCCCCAAATCATCGCAGGTGATGACATCACTTTCTGACATCAGCATCAGACGGATAATGGTGTTCTCCAGTTCGCGAACGTTGCCCGGCCAGTGGTGGTGACGCAGTGACTCAAAACAGGCTTTGTCCAGTATCAGCCGCCGTTGAAACTCTTTGGCATATTTCTGTACAAAATGGCGGATCAGTAAAGTGATATCCGAAGGGCGCTCGCGCAACGGCGGAATCGTGAGCGTCAGTACGTTAATGCGATACCAGAGATCGGCGCGCAGCAGGCGCTGTTCGACCATCTCTTCCAGATTCGCGTTGGTGGCGACAATAATACGCGCGTTAACCGGGATCACCTGCGCCCCGCCGACGCGGCGGATGCCGCCGTCCTGAAGCACCCGCAGCAGCTTGGCCTGTAAATTCAGCGGCATTTCGCCAAATTCATCAAGAAACAGCGTTCCCTTATCCGCCATTTCAAACAACCCTTTTTTCCCTCTGCCGTCCGCACCGCTGAACGCCCCTTTTTCATAACCAAAAAGTTCGCTCTCCATCAATGCCTCAGGCAGCGTTGAGCAGTTGACGGGGATAAACGGATAAAAGCGCCGCTGCCCGGAATTATGAATGGCGCGCGCCAGCAACTCTTTACCCGTGCCGGTCTCACCACGGATCAGGACGGTATATTTGCTGTCAGCGATTTTTAGCGCTTTTTCAATCAGCACCTGCATACTCTGGCTGCTACAGATAATGTCGGAGAAATAGCGCGGTCGCGTCAGTTCGGGCGTGGCCAGTTCAGAAAGATTCTCAGAGAGATAAGCGACATTAATAATGTCGGCATGTTGATTGAGGCAGGTCTGGACGCTGGAAATATCCTGCAAATGGCGGCACCAGGATTTAATCAGAATCCGACCCGGCGTGACCTTCATGGAGATAATATTAATATCGCGGCAGGAAAACTCCTTGAGGACATCCTCAACCATAGACAGACGATCGATTGTTTTAATATCCCAGCGTATCGTGACCACGTTGGCTCCAGATATTTCTGTGGCAATCAGAAATCTGCTTACATTCTAGTCGCTATGGGATAATGTTCTGCCGATGGACTCACATTGTGGAGCCAAAAAAGGATTATAAAAAAACCGGAGCACAAGGCTCCGGTTATGAGGCAATAACCAACAGTTATTGCTGTGGGTTCTCATCCTGATCGACGGCGAAACAGGCCACCAGTTGACCGCCGTAATCTTTAAGCTGCGGCTGCAACTGGGTGCAGGGGCCAAAGCGACGACGGCAACGGGCGTTGAAGGCGCAGCCCGGCGGCGGATTCAGCGGGCTTGGCAGCTCGCCGGTCAGCTTGATGCGCTCGCGGCGGTCATCCGGGTTCAAACGCGGCGTCGCGGAGAGTAGCGCCTGCGTATACGGATGGCGCGGGTTGGTAAAGATCTGCTCCTTCGTCCCTTTCTCCACGCAGCGGCCGAGATACATCACCATCACCTCATCGGCAATGTGTTCGACCACCGACAGGTCGTGCGAGATAAAGACGTAAGACAGCCCCAGCTCCTGCTGCAAATCCATCATCAGGTTCAACACCTGCGCGCGCACGGAAACGTCCAGCGCGGAGACCGGTTCATCGGCGATCACCACGTCCGGGTCAAGCATCAGACCGCGGGCGATAGCAATACGTTGACGCTGGCCGCCGGAAAACATGTGCGGGTAGCGATCGTAATGCTCGGTTTTAAGACCGACTTTCGCCATCATCGCCAGCGCTTTTTCACGACGCTGCTCTTTGCTGAGCGAGGTGTTGATCAGCAGCGGCTCTTCCAGAATCTGCCCCACTTTCTTACGCGGGTTCAGCGAACCATACGGGTTCTGGAACACAATCTGGATTTTCTGCCGACGCAGTTTTTGCGCCTGCGGATCGTGCCTGAGCAGATCCTGCCCCTGATAATACAATTCTCCGCCGGTCGGCGTTTCAATCATCGTCAGCAGGCGACCCAGCGTGGATTTCCCGCAGCCGGACTCGCCCACGACCGCCAGCGTTTTGCCGCGCTCAAGGGTGAACGATACGCCATCCAGCGCTTTTACCAGGCGCTCGGGCGCAAACAGCCCCTTCTTCACCGGGTAGTGTTTTTTCAGGTCGATAGCCTGCAACAGCGGCTGTTGCAAGGTGGCCTCGTGCGTACTCATAGTGTGGGCCTCCCGGCATCATCGAGTGGATAGTGGCATTTGGACTGGCGGCCATCGCCGAGCAGATTCAGATCCGGCTCTTCGCTACGGCATTTATCCGTGGCATACGGGCAGCGCGGGTTCAACAGACAGCCGTTCGGGCGGTCATATTTTCCCGGCACCACGCCCGGCAGCGACGCCAGGCGCGCTTTATCCTGCGCGAATTCCGGCAGTGCGCGCAGCAACGCCTGCGTATACGGATGACGCGGCGCGCGGAAGATATCGTGCGCCGCCCCTGTCTCTACCACCTGTCCGGCATACATTACGATGATTTTATGCGCGGCTTCCGCCACCAGCGCCAGATCGTGAGTAATCAGCACCAGCGCCATATTTTCTTTCTGCTGCAATTCCAGCAACAGTTCGATGATTTGCGCCTGGATGGTCACGTCCAGCGCAGTGGTCGGTTCATCGGCAATCAGCAGTTTCGGACGACAGGCAATCGCCATGGCAATCATCACGCGCTGGCTCATCCCACCGGACAACTGGTGCGGATAGACATCCAGACGCGACGCCGGATCGGGAATCCCCACCTGAGTCAGCAGGTCAATCGCCCGCTGCCGACGGGTTTTCCTGTTGCCGCCCTGATGCACCTTAATCGCTTCCATAATCTGGAAACCTACGGTGTAGCACGGGTTCAGGCTGGTCATCGGGTCCTGGAAGATCATCGCCACTTCCGCGCCCACCAGGTTGCGGCGCTCTTTCTCAGAGATGCGCTGCAAGTCCTGGCCGTTGAATTCCAGTTTTTCCGCCATCACGCGGCCCGGGAAGTCAATCAGCCCCATAATCGCCAGCGAGCTAACCGATTTACCGGAGCCGGACTCGCCGACAATACCAACGACTTCGCCCTGATTTACGCTGTAGCTTACGCGGTCTACCGCGCGAAACGGCGTACCTTCGTCACCGAAGTGCACCGATAATTTATCTACGTTTAATAACGCCATCTCGAACCTCTTACTGCTTCAGTTTGGGATCGAGCGCGTCACGCAGACCGTCACCCATCAGGTTAAATGCCAGCACCGTCAGCAGGATCGCCAGACCCGGGAAGGTCACGACCCACCAGGCACTTTGTGCGAACTGCAACACGTCGGAGAGCATAGTGCCCCACTCCGGTGTCGGCGGCTGCGCACCCATGCCGAGGAAGCCCAGGGCGGCCATATCGAGAATGGCGTTAGAGAAACCGAGCGACGCCTGAACGATCAGCGGCGCAAGGCAGTTCGGGAAGATATTGACGAACATCTGGCGCATCGCGCCTGCGCCCGCCACGCGGGAAGCGGTAACGTAATCGCGGTTCACCTCCACCAGCACGGCGGCGCGGGTCAGACGCACGTAGTGCGGGAGCGCCACGAAGGTCAGCGCCAGCGCGGCGTTACCGATAGAGGGGCCAAAGATCGCCACCAGCACCAGCGCCAGCAGCAGGCTTGGCAGCGCCAGCATGATATCGACGACGCGCATGATGATGTTATCAACAATGCCGCCGAAGTAACCCGCGACCAGGCCGAGCACAATCCCCATCACCAGCGACAGCACCACCACCAGGCAGCCCACCAGCAGCGACAGACGTGCGCCATACATCAGACGCGACAGCACATCGCGACCGACATCATCCGTTCCCAGCAGGTGCGCGATACTGCCGCCTTCCTGCCACGCAGGCGGCGCCAGCAGCACATCGCGGAACTGATCTGCCGGGTTATACGGCGCGATGACGTTCGCGAACACCGCAATCAGGATCATGATGACGACATACGCCAGACCGACAACCGCACCCTTGTTGCGTTTAAAATAGTGCCAGAACTCCTGCAACGGGGTCATCGGCACCGGTGCAGAGATAACTTTATTTTCAGTAACCTGTGACATGATGGCCCCTTACTTCTTATGACGAATACGCGGGTTCACCACGCCGTACAGCAGGTCGACCAGCAGGTTGACGAGAATAATCATCGTCGCTACCAGTAACACCCCGCCCTGTACAACCGGATAATCGCGTCGTTGCAGCGCATCAATCAGCCAACGGCCAAGGCCAGGCCACGAGAAGATGGTTTCGGTCAGGATCGCCCCTGCCAGCAGCGTCCCTACCTGCAAACCGATAACGGTCACGACCGGCAGCATCGCGTTACGCAGCGCGTGTACGATGATGACGCGCATCCTTGTGAGACCTTTGGCGCGCGCGGTACGGATATAATCTTCACCCAGCACTTCCAGCATGGAGGAGCGGGTCATACGCACGATAACCGCCAGCGGTATCGTACCGAGCACCATCGCAGGCAGGATCATGTGCGCGACAGCATCAATAAAGTTGCCCTCTTCGCCCCAGATAGCCGTGTCAATCAGCATAAAGCCGGTTAACGGATTGGAGTCATCAAGGAACACCATATCGCTGACGCGCCCGGAAACCGGCGTCAGGTTCCATTGCACCGATACCAGCATGATCAGCATCATGCCCCACCAGAAGATAGGCATAGAGTAACCGGTCAGCGCCAGGCCAACAGCGGTATGATCGAAAATGGAACCGCGCTTCACGGCGGCCAGCACGCCGACCGGAATCCCTACTGCGGTGGCGAAAATCATGGCGCAGACGCCAAGTTCCAGCGTCGCTTTAAAGCGAGGCACGAACTCGTCCCACACCGGCAAACGGCTTTTCAGCGAGATGCCCAAATCGCCATGCATCACCCCCCAGATGTAATGGAGGTACTGCTGCCACATCGGTTTATCCAGACCGAGTTCAGCCAGCAGTTGAGCATGACGCTCAGGAGAGATACCACGCTCACCTGCCATGATCATGACCGGATCGCCCGGGATCATATGGACGAAGGCAAAGGTGAGAAGGGTGATACCGATAAACGTGGGGATGACGAGTCCCAAACGTCGGAGGATGAACTGCAACATAACCCGGATTCTCTCTAATGACGCGCCGCCTGGTGACAGTGCGTCTGTATTGCTCACAAATCTTATCCCACGGCATACGCCGCCGTGGGGTAAAGCATTACGCCGGGTGGCGATGCGCTTACCCGGCCTACGATCGTAGGTTCGTGCAAACGCAGCGCCGCCGGGCATGGGGTGCTCAGGCACCCCTGGCTTTTAATTATTCGACAGAGACGTTTTCAAAGTGGTGTTTGCCCAGAGGATCAACCACATAGCCTTTGACTTCTTTACGCACAGGTTCGTACACGGTGGAGTGAGCGATGATCAGCGCAGGCGCCTGGTCATGCATCACCACCTGAGCCTGTTTGTAGAGTTCAACACGCTTGTTGTGGTCGTCAGTGGCGCGCGCCGGTTGAATCAAGTCTTCAAACGGCTTGTAGCACCAGCGAGAGTAGTTAGAACCGTCTTTCGCCGCAGCGCAGCTAAACAGGGTCGCGAAGAAGTTATCCGGGTCCCCGTTATCACCGGTCCAGCCCATCATCACCGCCTGATGTTCGCCTGACTTCGCACGCTTGAGGTATTCACCCCACTCGTAGGTGACAATCTTGGCCTGTACGCCAATTTTCGCCCAGTCAGCCTGAATCATCTCAGCCATACGGCGAGCGTTCGGGTTGTACGGACGCTGTACCGGCATCGCCCACAGTTCAACGGTGAAGCCTTTATCCTGGCCCGCTTCTTTCAGCAGCGCTTTGGCTTTTTCTGGATCGTAGTTGTAGTCTTTAACGTCGTCGTTATAGCCCCACATGGTCGGCGGAATCAGGTTCTTGGCTTCAACGCCCGCGCCCTGATAAACCGCTTTAATGATCGCTTCTTTGTTCACCGCGTAGGTCAGCGCCTGACGGACTTTCACGTCATCAAACGGTTTCTTCTCGGTGTTGAAAGAGAGGTAGCCGACGTTCAGACCCGCCTGCTCCATCAGGTTGATGTTTTTGTCCTGCTTCATGCGCGCGATGTCCGCCGGGTTCGGGTACGGCATCACCTGGCACTCATTTTTCTGTAGCTTGGCGTAACGCACGGACGCGTCAGGCGTAATGGAGAACACCAGACGGTCGATCTGCGGCTTGGTGCCCCAGAAACCATCAAACGCTTTATACAGAATGCGGGAGTCTTTCTGGTACTGCAACAGCTGGAACGGCCCCGTACCGATTGGGTTCAGATCCACTTTCTCCGGCGTACCGGCTTTCAGCATGTTGTCAGCATATTCTTTAGAGAGGATGGAGGCGAAGTCCATCGCCAGGTCAGCGAGGAACGGCGCTTCTGGACGGGTCAGCACGAACTGAACGGTGCTATCGTCCACTTTCTTCACTTCGTTTATCAGGTCTGGCAGACCCATCCCTTCGAAGTATTCATAGCTGCCGCCGGACACTTTGTGGTACGGGTTTTCGGCATTTTTCTGACGATCGAACGAGAACACCACGTCATCGGCGTTGAAATCGCGCGTCGGTTTAAAGTCTTTGCTGTCCTGCCACTTCACGCCCTGACGCAGGTGGAAGGTGTAGGTTTTGCCGTCTTCGCTGACATCCCACTTTTCAGCGAGGCCTGGAATAACTTCGGTTGTACCGATTTTAAATTCCACCAGACGGTTATAGATAGGTACTGAGCTGGCGTCATAGGTAGTGCCGGAGGTAAACAGCTGCGGGTTGAAGCCTTCTGGAGAACCTTCTGAACAATAAACCAGAGTTTTAGCCTGTACACTTGCTGCGACGGTCATGGCCACCAGGCTCAGACCAAGCTTCAGCATCCCTGACTTCTTCAAGGAAATACTCATTCTTCTGCTCCAAATGTGATGTTGTTGTTTTACCCTTTGCAGTGGGTTTGCACCGCCTGGCCTTTTTTGTTTTTTACCCGGCCGGGTCGGCGTTAAGAGGATGGGGATTCCGTTCACATAAGCGCCTGAGTTGCAGTGCGGATTCTCCATGAAATGCCCCTCATGCCCTACAATCTGTCAACAGAATGTGAAAACGTCAATACAGGCAACCATGATTTACAACAACGGTGAGAATTCACAAACAAAGATTAAAAAAACTTCAAACGACTATTTTCAGCAGGGAAATTTGTGCTACTCCGTTAACACCAGAATTAATCGCTTCATATTTCGCAACATTTGGTGATTAACGTTTGTGCAGATTGTGAAAAATTTCTGACGAAATGCTGCATATCTGAGCGATTAATATCACGAACGCTAAAACGCACAGCGGAAAATGCTGGGCTCAGCCATAAGTAACGCAAAAAAAAATTTAAGCAAAGATAAAAAAAGACAATGGAATATGTCACAAAAACGTGAACAAACAGTGAGAAGTGATGCACATTTTTTGCCAATGGCGAAATCGCCGTAGGCCGGATAAGGCGCCTGCGCCGCCATCCGGCGTTGCCGAAAGTGGGCTACCAATCCCGCCTGATGGCGCTGCGCTTATCAGGCCTACAATGCTGAGCCGTAGGTCGGATAAGGCGCCTGCGCCGCCATCCGGCGTTGCCGAAAATGAGCTACCAATCCCGCCTGATGGCGCTTCGCTTATCAGGCCTACAATGCTGCGCCGTAGGCCGGATAAGGCGCCTGCGCCGCCATCCGGCGTTACCGAAAATGAGCGACCGATCCTGCCTGATGGCGCTGCGCTTATCAGGCCTACAATGCTGAGCCGTAGGCCGGATAAGGCGCCTGCGCCGCCATCCGGCGTTGCCGAAAGTGAGCGACCGATCCCGCCTGATGGCGCTGCGCTTATCAGGCCTACAATGCTGAGCCGTAGGCCGGATAAGGCGCCTGCGCCGCCATCCGGCGTTGCCGAAAGTGAGCGACCGATCCCGCCTGATGGCGCTGCGCTTATCAGGCCTACAATGCTGAGCCGTAGGCTGGATAAGGCGCCTGCGCCGTCATCCGGCGTTGCCGAAAGTGGGCAACCGAGCCCGCCTGATGGCGCTTCGCTTATCAGGCCTACAATACTGAGCCGTAGGCCGGATAAGGCGCCTGCGCCGCCATCCGGCGTTACCGAAAATGAGCGATCGATCCTGCCTGATGGCGCTGCGCTTATCAGGCCTACAATGCTGAATTCCAGACAGCAAAAAGCCAGCCCGTGGGCTGGCTTTTCTGAATTGGTCGGTGATAGAGGATTCGAACCTCCGACCCCTTCGTCCCGAACGAAGTGCGCTACCAGGCTGCGCCAATCACCGAATGCGGGGCGCATCTTACTGCTCAGGTGCGCGCCCGTCAATCCCTTAGTTTGAAAATGCCATTCAATCGGCGAGAAAGTCAGCAGACCGCTTACTGCACCGCTGCATTCTGTTCAGCCGGAATATGGCACCAGTCGTTGTTTTTGTTAATTCCGCCATCTGGCGAGGTGTAACCGAGACATCCCATCACCGTGTCATACAGCTCCACATGGCGGCGCGGCGTTTTCATCGCCGCCGCCTGTTGCAGGCGCGCAAGCATCTGCGCATGCTGCGGGTTCTCCAGATACTTATCCGACATCCACACCAGCATTGGCACCCGGAACTGTTCTGGCGGCGCCATCTTGCGCGGCGTGCCGTGCAAATGCTCGCGCTCATTGATCGACTCGCCGTGATCGGCGGCGTAAAACACAATGGCTTTCTTATCGCGCAGCTGATCGAACACGCGGGTAATAAAGTGATCAACATAGCTCACCGAGTTATCGTAAGAGTTGATCATCTCCGCTTTTGTGCAGCCATCGTCAACGCCGACACACTCCGGCGTCCACTGCGCAAAACTGCGGGGATACCGCTGCGTATAGTTATAATGCGACCCTTTGGTATGCATTACGATCAGGTGTTTCCCGTCAGGGGTTTGCGCTAACGAACGCTGCATTTCATCCACCAGCAACATATCATCAACCGTCTTACCCCGGTTGCGCGGCTCTGCGCCGATTTGCTCGCGGTAGGCAATGTTATCCGCCATCGTATTGCTGTAGAACCACATTTCGCTCTGCATCGCATACAGATCGGCGCTAAACCCTAACTGCTTCAGCACCGCAAAAATGTTTTGCTCTTTCAGCGTACGCTGTGGATTCTCCGACGCGCCACCCTCGCGCACAAACATACAGCGCAGCGAAAGTTTGGTCGCGGTATCACACGACTCACCCCGGAACGCCGCGAGATTTTTTTCCTGCGCCAGCTTCGGCGTCGTGTTCCGCTCGTAGCCGAAGATGCCCATATGATCCCAACGCGTGGTTTCGCCGATGATAAACACAACATACGTGTCATCAATGCCTTCTGGCGCAACATAGGTAAACTTCTTCGCCGGGTTCATCAGCGAGTTATTATCCGACGACTCATCCACCTGCGCCCAGGCGTACAGCCCTAAAGCCGATAGCCAGTTCGACGGTAAATAAGAGTTCGCCACCACGCCGCCATAGCTCGGCAAATCGATACCCGTTGTTCGTTCAACATTCTTTTGCTGAACGTCGAGCAGGCGAATCGGCGCCCACACCATCACCCCAGCCAGAACCACCGCCGCCACGCTGCGAACGCGCTGGCCCGGCGTGCGTAACTGCCGCAGCAGGGTGTAACGACAGCGGTTACTCCAGATAAAGACCAGCGGCAGAATGCTCACCGCCACCAGCCACAAAATGAAGTGCCAGCCGACGACCTCTTTCGATAAATCGATATCCGTGGTCATCACGGAGGCAATAATGCCGTAGCCGATCACCACGTTCAGGAGGGTCATGTAATAGCTGGCGCTCGCGGAGAACAGCACCACCAGCGTAGCCAGAACCCGCCAGGCGCGGCGACCAAACAGGGAAAGCAGACGGAGTAAGAAGAACGTGGCGAGAACCGTGGCCCCAAGTTCAACCACTGCCGAGAGGCCTTTCCAGACGGTAAATTCCTGCGCATAGCTGCCGAACCGGCGGTAAAACACTGCGCAATTCATAAACAGGCCGATATAGAGCGCAAGCAAGAAGCTCAGCTTCTGCTGCGTCATCGATTTAATGTATTTCATGCAAGCAAACCCTGGAAATCGGGATAAAAACCACCCGCAAAAGGCCATTCCAGACCGGGCAGGTGGATAAATGCGGTAACAGCAGATGTCAGACAGTCTACACGCGCGGGTATGTAGACCACAGGGAAGCGTAAAAGTGTCGGAAGAATAAGCAAGCGGCCCGGATATTTACAAAAATATCCGGGCCGGGAAGTGGTTAAATGATGAATAAAATCAGGCGTGAGCCTCTTTAAAGACGCGGCGCTGAGGCTGGCGAATCGTGGTCGAGAGCGCCAGAGAGAGGATCAGCAGAGCGAAAATAACGCAGAAGGTGACGTAGAACCCACCGAACAGCGAGGCGATAATCGACCCGCAAATACTGCCAATCCCAAAGCCCAGGTAAATCACGCCGTAGTTTTTCGCCAGGTTATTCAGGCCGAAGAACTCGCTCACCAGCGACGGGAACACCGTGATCGTACCGCCGAAGTTAAAGGCGACGCAGGCAATCGCGGCGAAGAACGTCACATCACTCAGCGGCGCGAACAGTAATGCTGCCATCCCGACCAGCGAGACAACCTGACCGATAGTAATCACGCGGATACGGGCGATTTTGTCAGACAGAATGCCCAGCACCAGGCGGCCTGACAGGTTAGCGATGGAAATCACCGTGACCGCGTTGGCCGCCGAAGCAACATCCATATGCGCCAGCCCCTGAGCAATGTCTTTCGCCACACCGATGACATACAGACCGCTCATGCAGGCCGTCAGGAACATCACCGCCAGCATCCAGTACTGCGGTTTACGCATGGACTGCGCCAGGGTGAAGTCGTTTTCCACCACCCCGTTTACCGCTTTAACATCCTGATTCGGCGCGTCTTTCATCAGCGTTGAACCAAAGACAATCATCACCAGCACAATCGCGCCCCAGATCATAAATGTCTTTTCCAGACCGACCGTCGCCAGCAGCTGGCTGTCGATGAATTTGAAGCCGAGGCTACCGAGGCCATAAGAACCAATCGCGAAGGCGGAAATCAGCCCTTTACGTTCCGGGAACCATTTTACGCAGTTAGACAGCGTTAACAGGTATCCCGCCCCGTCCGCCAGGCCAACCAGCACCCCGGCGCTCAGCCACAGCATCATAAGGTTGTTGGAATGCGCCGTTAAAAAGAAGCCGATGCCCAGTAAAACACCCGACGCCATCGTGACGCGTTTTACGCCGAAACGTTCCTGTAATTTACCCGCCACGGAAGAGGAGATCGCCAGTCCCAGGCTCAACAAGCCAAATGAAAAGGCCACCTGACTGACGGGCTCATCCAGTTTCGCAGAGAGCGCGCCATTAAACAGGCTCCAGGTGTAAACAGAACCTAACGCAAATTGTGTGATGATGGTGCCGATAAGCGTCAGCCAACGGGTACGCTGATAATCAGAAGTTTTCATGGCAGTCTTCCTGCATAAACAAAGGAGAAATTCACTGCCGACAACAATAACGAAGTGCTTTTTATGCAGGGGAAAAACGGCATGAAATGCCATCAGAACGGAATGAAATGCCTGGATTGCGGAATGAATGACGAGACAAAGACTGCGCAGCGTGATTTTTTTAATGTCAGTTAGTACCCACTATCGCTGTATGTCTTGTTATGAAAGAGACTTAATTGTAAAAAACTTGTTTTTATTACGTGCTTATTCTCGTTAAAATCTGGCGCTAACGCCCAGGGTGTACAGATAGTCGCTATTGCTTGCGCTGTTATCTGCCTGAGAGAGCGCCGCATACGCCGCGATATGCGGGTTCAGTAGCATGTCCGCCCCCACCGTCACATCCAGCCAGTTGCCATTCTGATCCGCCGCCGTCATTCGACTCAGCCCCGACTGCGCTTTCCAGATGTTCTCTCCGTATTGCTGGTTATAGCTGATTTGCGCCCAGGGACGGATATCGCCAAACTGCGAATTCACCCGCCAGCCCAACGTACTGACGCTGGCATGCCACAGAGGGTCGGTCAGCGCCTGCGCCGTCACGCTGTCGCCAAATTCATTAAACATCGAGGTGGTTGAGCCGTCGTAATGCAGGCTGGCGACCGGCCCGGTCGTCACGCGCCCGGCAAGCGGAAAATTCCAGCCCACGCTCATGCCGCTGGCCGCATCCAGTGGCGTTTGATCGGCCAGACTCAGCACAGGGCCAGGCGCATTCTGGCTGGACCGAATCCGCTCCGCCAGAATATCGTTGTAACTTGGTTGGTGATCGCTGTCCCATGTATAGCGTTCTGTCGTATGACCCGATACGGCATCAGCGATATATTCTTGTTGCCAGGCATATGCTGTGTTAGTGAAAATTGCACAGACGATAACGCTCGCCAGGCAGCACCACACCTGGCGACCACTGCATTTTTTTATAATCATCAACGCGACTCCAGAGAAGAGCCGAATTCGGCGATATTATTGTCATTGTTTGGCGGTTCCAGGGCTTATTAGCCCTGTATTAAATATTGTCTTTTTAGCTGGCGCGTCAAGGCGGGCCGAATGAAATTTTTGCGGTAGTCAAAACAGCGAGGAAGAGTATGCAGCGTTGCGGATGGGTCAGTCAGGACCCACTATACATCGCCTATCACGACAAGGAGTGGGGCATTCCCGAAACCGACGGCAAAAAGCTGTTCGAGATGATCTGCCTTGAAGGCCAGCAGGCGGGGCTTTCCTGGATCACCGTGCTGAAGAAACGGGAAAACTATCGCGCAAACTTCCACCACTTTGATCCCGTTCGCGTCGCGGCGATGCAGGAAGACGACGTTGAGCGTCTGTTGCAGGATGCGGGCATTATTCGCCATCGGGGGAAAATTCAGGCCATCATCGGCAATGCCAGGGCATATCTCGCAATGGAGCAAAATGGCGAACCGTTTGCTGAATTCGTCTGGTCTTTTGTCGAAAACCAGCCGCAGGTAACGCGCGCCGCCAGCCTGAGCGAGATCCCCACCTCAACCCCCGCGTCGGATGCGCTGGCAAAAGCGCTGAAAAAACGCGGCTTCAAGTTCGTCGGCACCACCATTTGCTACTCCTTTATGCAGGCGTGCGGGCTGGTCAACGACCATATCACGGGCTGTTTCTGCCATCCTGGAGGTCAGCATGATTCGCGAATCCCGGACTGACGATATGGCGTCAATTTTGACGCTCTGGATGGAGAGCACGATCTATGCCCACCCGTTTATCGAAGCGCGCTACTGGCGCGAAAGCGAACCGATAGTGCGTGACGTGTACTTGCCCGCCGCGCAGACCTGGGTGTGGGAAGAAGCAGGTTTACTGAAAGGCTTTGCCAGCGTGATGGAAGCGCGCTTTTTGGGCGCGCTGTTTGTCACGCCGGACGCGATCCGCCGCGGGATTGGCAAGGCGCTGGTGCAGCATGTTCAGCAGCACTTTACCGCGCTCAGCCTGGAGGTTTACCAGAAAAATCAGTCGGCGGTGAATTTCTACCATGCGCTGGGTTTTCGTATCGAAGACAGCGCATGGCAGGAAGATACACAGCATCCGACATGGATTATGGGCTGGCAGGCGGATTAAACGCCGTAAGCGTCAGCGAAGGGCCGGTATACTTTTCAATCCACGCCAGCGCGGTGTTGCCCGCACAGCCGTTCCCCAGTCGCGAGCTGGGGAGATCTTTGGTCAACACGTTTACCGCGCCATTTTTACAAATGCCGCCTGCCGACACCTCTAAATCCGGCCATGCCCCTTCATGAATGCAGATAACGCCGGGTCTAATGCCCTCCGTCACCACCGCGCCCGCCAGAATTTGTCCTCGGTGATTCCAGACCCGCACCGTGTCGCCGTCAGCAATGCCCCGCGTCTGCGCATCCTGCGGATGCAGAGTAACCGGTTCGCGCCCCGCCACCGCATACTGTTCACGAAGCTGGCTGTAGTTAAGCTGGCTGTGCAGACGATGCGCCGGATGGGCGGACAGCACCTGTAGCTGACCGGGTTCGGCATTGCCGTGCCATTCGTCCGGCTCCAGCCACATTGGGTGTCCTGGGCAGTCCGCATAGCCGTAGTCCGCAATTCGCCGGGAGTAGATCTCTATCTTGCCGCTGTCCGTTTTCAGTGGATGCGCGTCGGGGTCACGGCGGAAATCCGCAAAGCGGATAAACTGCGCGTTGGCCGCATTCTCCGGCATTTCAATCAGATCGTTGGCTTCCCAGAACTGTGCAAACGGCGGCAGCGTCACCTGCTGGCTGGCGCCGCGTTGCCCGGCGATGTTGTAGAAGGTTTCCAGCCACTCAAGCTCGCTTTTCCCTTCGGTAAAGCGCGCATGACCGCCCGTTTCCCAGCGCTCGCTCAGTTCGGCAAACACGTCAAAGTCATTACGGGCCTCATCACGCGGCGGCACAACCTGCTTCATCGGCACCAGATGCTGGTTGCTGTAGTCGCCGGTCATGGTTAAGTCGTTACGTTCATAAGAGGTCGTGGCAGGTAACACGATATCGGCATGTTTCGCCGCGGCGGTCCAGAAACATTCGGAGATCACCACCAGTTCCGGCT
The DNA here is from genome assembly GCF_030333505.1 of Citrobacter sp. CK189. Classification (NCBI taxonomy): domain Bacteria; kingdom Pseudomonadati; phylum Pseudomonadota; class Gammaproteobacteria; order Enterobacterales; family Enterobacteriaceae; genus Citrobacter; species Citrobacter sp. CK189. Next base: position 254,403 of record NZ_JAOWFV010000037.1, read on the forward strand.
TTTGCCAGGCGCGAATCAGACGGTTGGTATCCTGATGATGCGTAAAGTTCGCGCCACCGGCCCACCAGACGAAGCGGATATCCGGGAAATGGCGGTTCATACCGTTGTGCTGATAGGGCGCGCCGGGATTCTCCAGCGCCTCGACAATACGCGCCACCGGAATTTTATCTACCGCATCGGTGCCGCCTGGCAGACTGCCCTGCATTGAAGCCAGTACGGCGGCGCGACGCGTCGGGTTTCCCCCGTTGGCGAAATGGTACGAGAGGCCAAAACCGCCGCCGGGCGTGCCAATTTGCCCTAACATGGCGGCAAGCGTTACCAGCATCCAGTGTTTTTGCTCGCCGAACTGCTGACGCTGCATTCCCCAGCCAGACATCAACATAGTGGTGTTTTTATGGAAGAGTTCCGCCAGTTCGTGAATTTTAGCGGCGGATACGCCGCAAATATCTGCGGCCCATTCCGCCGTTTTCGCCACGCCGTCGCTCACGCCCAGCAGATAGTCGGCGAATGTCTCGTAACCGGTCGTGCAGCGCGCCAGAAACGCGTCATCATGCCAGCCGTTTTTCACCAGCGTATGCGCAATCCCCAGCATCAGCGCCACGTCAGTCCCCATATGCGGGGCGATCCACTCCATCTTATCGCCAAAGAACGCCGCGCTTTCCGATCGCATTGGATCGATGCAGATCAGCCGTTTCCCGCTGTTGCGCAACGCGGCAAAGTAAGCAATGCCCTGCTCATCCGACGCATTCCAGGCAATTTTTAGCGTATTCAACGGGTTGGCGCTCCATAGCACCACCACGTCACTGTGTTCCAGCACAACCGGCCAGCTGGTCTGCTGCTGGTAGACTTCGTTTCCGCCCACCACATACGGCATGATGGCCTGCGCCGCCCCCGTGGAGTAATCCCCCAGATGCCCGGTATACCCGCCCGCCAGCGCCATATAACGCTGCAACAGGGTGGAAGCTTTATGCAGCACGCCATTCGAGCGCCAGCCATAAGAACCGGCAAAAATCGAGGACGGCCCATATGTTTCACGAATACGTTTGTGCTGGGTATGGATCAGATCCAACGCCTCATCCCAACTCACCCGCACAAATTCATCCTGACCGCGCACGCCCTGTGGCTTCTCTGGCGAGGCGAGAAATCCTTTACGCACCATCGGGAAACGCACCCGGGTAGGGCTGTGAACCTGGTCGCGTACGACGGTTTGCAGGGAATTGAGATGCGAAGTGGGCAGCGCCCCGCGAGACGCGAGAACCGTCTCGCCGTCAGTGTCGACCCGGACAGGTCCCCAGTGGGCGGCGGTTAATACCGAATAGTGCGATGGTGCGTTGATCAAAATGCGCTCCTGAATGCGATGCAGGTGTGACGGCTTATTTATTATGCCGCTCAATGTTACTTACAAATTTAAGAGTCTTCCCTGGAATTTTCTTCATGTTCGCACGTCATAATCAACCGCCACCGTCGCTGTGGCGAAAAAATAAAAAAGTCATTAAGGAACTAAGATGAAAAAACATGTTTTGGTCATTGCTGCTATCGTGAGCGGCGCCCTGGCAGTATCTGGCTGCACAACAAACCCTTACACCGGCGAGCGCGAAGCGGGTAAATCCGGTATTGGCGCGGGCATTGGTTCTCTGGTCGGCGCAGGCGTCGGCGCACTCTCCTCTTCCAAGAAAGATCGCGGCAAAGGCGCGCTGATTGGCGCAGCGGCAGGCGCGGCGCTGGGCGGCGGCGTTGGCTATTACATGGACGTACAGGAAGCGAAACTGCGTGACAAAATGCAGGGAACGGGCGTGAGCGTGACGCGAAGTGGCGATAACATCATCCTGAATATGCCGAATAACGTCACCTTCGACAGCAGCAGCGCAACCCTGAAACCGGCAGGCGCCAACACGCTGACCGGCGTGGCGATGGTGCTGAAAGAGTACAACAAAACCGCCGTTAACGTAGTGGGCTACACCGACAGTACCGGCGGGCAGGATCTGAACATGCGTCTGTCGCAGCAGCGCGCAGACTCCGTGACCAGCGCACTGATCACCCAGGGCGTTGCCGCCAACCGCATCCGCACCAGCGGCATGGGCCCGGCGAACCCGATCGCCAGCAACAGCACCGCCGAAGGTAAAGCGCAAAACCGCCGCGTGGAAATCACCTTAAGTCCGTTGCAGTAATCGTTGTGCCGGGTGGCGACAGCGCCACCGGGCACATCGCCGGATGGCGGCTTCGCCTTATCCGGCCTACATTCTTATCCGGCATGAAGCGCTTGCCATCGTTGATTTTCGCGTTAAGGTGTTGTCACCAAATTCAGGGAAATCAGCGATGAGCAAATCAACACGGGCAACCATCAGCGATGTGGCGAAAGCCGCTAAAACCGGAAAAACCAGCATTTCACGCTACCTCAACGGTGAGAAGCATTTGCTGTCCGATGCCCTGCTGGCGCGCATTGAAAAAGCCATTGCCGAACTCGACTATCGCCCAAGCCTGATGGCCAGAGGCCTGAAACGCGGCCGTACCCGCCTGATTGGCCTGATCATCGCCGATATTACCAACCCCTATTCCGTTAACGTGTTGAGCGGCATTGAAGCCGCCTGCCGCGAGAAAGGGTTCACTCCCCTGGTCTGTAACACCAACAATGAGGTGGATCAGGAACTGCACTATCTGGATCTGCTGCGTAGCTACCAGGTGGAAGGCATCGTGGTGAACGCCGTCGGGATGCGCGAGGAGGGGCTGAACCGCCTGCAACAGTCGGCGCTGCCGATGGTTCTGATTGACCGTAAAATTCCTGATTTCGCCTGCGATGTCGTCGGTCTGGATAACACCCAGGCGGCAACAACCGCCACCGAACATCTCATTGAGCAAGGGTTCGAGGCGATCCTGTTTCTCAGCGAACCGCTCGGTATGGTCAATACCCGCCGCGAGCGCCTGAACGCATTTCGTGCGACGCTGGCGCGTTACCCTGGCGTGGTGGCGGAAAACGCCGAGGTGCCGCTGGCGGAAAATACACAACTGGATAACACCCTGCGCCAGTTTCATCAACAGCACCGGGGGATGCGCAAAGCCGTGATCTCCGCTAACGGCGCGCTCACATTGCAGGTCGCCCGTTCGCTCAAACGCATTGGTCTTAACTGGGGCAGCGACATCGGCCTGCTCGGTTTTGACGAACTGGAATGGGCAGAGCTGGCAGGCGTCGGCATCACCACGCTGAAACAGCCGACCTGGCAAATTGGTTTTGCCGCTGTCGAGCAGGTTGTACGCCGCATTGAAGGGGGCAGCGACGCGATTCACGAGCAGGTTTTCTCCGGCGAGCTGATCGTTCGCGGCTCCACCGCCCGCTAATTTTCCTTCGTGATGGTGATCATAATTTCGACACGCTGCACTTTTCTTTGGAACCGGTTCCATCTAGCGTAATAGCAAGAGCGATAGATTTGGAGTTCCCATGCAAAGAAAAATTATGGTGGTCACCGCCGCCTATGGCTACGACCAGGTGCGTGCCGCAGGCGGGCAAACCGCGATGCTGCCCATCATTGCCGGAGCGGGGGCGGATGGCGTCGAGATTCGCCGTGAAATGTTCACTGACGCCGAGCTTAACGCGCTCCCGCTGCTGGCGGCCGCCATTGACATTTTCGGCCTGCTGGCCTGCTATTCCGCGCCGGAACCGCTGTTCCTGGAGGATGGCAGCCTCAACCCCCACCTTCCCGACCTGTTACAGGAAGCCCGTACGCTGCAAGCGCTGTGGCTGAAAGTGTCGCTGGGTCATTTTGAACGCCAGGATCAGCTCGACACCCTGCGTGACTGGCTGGAGAGCAGCGGCATGGCGCTGGTGGTGGAAAATGATCAAACCGCCTGCGGGAAATTGCGCCCGATGCAACGCTTCAATGCCGCCTGTCAGGTACAGAACCTGCCCATCAGACTGACGTTTGATATGGGGAACTGGCTGTGGGTAGGCGACTCGCCGGAAGACGCCGCACGCTACCTGGCGCCCGCCGTCGGCTATATCCACGTTAAAGCCGCCACGCCCCATCACGACAGTTTCCGCGCCGTTGCGCCGGATGACGCCGATCCCCGCTGGCTGGCGCTGCTGAACGCGCTGCCTGTTGATGTACCGCGCGGTATTGAGTTCCCACTGGAAGGGCAAGATTTGACGGCGGTGACTCGTCGCTACGTCGATTTGTTACGTGAGGAGTAACGCATGAAAAATTCTCTGGATGTCATCACGATTGGTGAAGCAATGGCGATGTTCGTCGCCACGCAAACGGGCGATCTCGCGGACGTAGACGCGTTTATCAAACGCGTCGCCGGGGCCGAACTTAACGTAGCGACCGGCCTGGCGCGCCTGGGGTTAAACGTCGGCTGGGTAAGCCGCGTCGGTGATGACAGCTTTGGCCGTTTTGTCCTTAAGTCGCTTGAAAAAGAAGGGATTGATGCGCAGGGCGTCACGCTGGACGGACGTTACGCCACCGGCTTTCAGCTTAAATCTAAAGTCGAAAATGGAACCGATCCCATTGTGGAATATTTCCGTAAAGGTTCCGCTGCAAGCCACCTTTCCGTGGACGATTACCACGATGCGTACTTCTCCGGCGCGCGTCATCTGCACTTAAGCGGCGTTGCGGCGGCGCTTTCCGCCAGCTCTTATGAACTGCTGGCGCATACCGCCCGCACCATGAAAGCACAGGGCAAAACGATTTCATTCGATCCGAATCTGCGCCCGGTGCTGTGGAAAAGCGAAGCCGAAATGGTGGAAAAACTTAACCGCCTCGCCTTCCTGGCCGACTGGGTGCTGCCCGGTCTGAAAGAGGGAATGATATTAACCGGACAGCAAACGCCTGAGGGCATTGCCGATTTTTATCTGCGCCACGGCGTGAAAGCGGTGGTGCTGAAAACCGGCGCGGATGGCGCCTGGTACAAAACCGCTGAGGGCGAGCAAGGCTGCGTCGCACCGGTGAAAGTGGACAACGTGGTCGATACGGTTGGTGCGGGCGATGGCTTTGCCGTGGGCGTGATCAGCGCCCTGCTGGAAGGCCGCACGCTGCATCAGGCAGTGACGCGAGGCAATAAAATTGGCGCGCTGGCGATTCAGGTTCAGGGCGACAGCGAAGGATTACCCACTCGTGAAGCGTTAGGCGAATAAACTTCACGCAATGATAACAGCCCCCTGTACCCTACATACAGCGGCGGCATAGTGACAGAGGCAGGCCTATGACAAGCTCAACAAATGCAGCAAAACGCTGGTGGTACATCATGCCTATCGTGTTCATCACGTACAGCCTGGCGTACCTGGATCGCGCAAACTTCAGCTTCGCTTCCGCAGCGGGAATTAACGAAGACCTCGGCATCACGAAAGGGATCTCCTCCCTGCTGGGCGCCCTGTTCTTCCTCGGCTATTTCTTCTTCCAGATCCCAGGCGCGGTGTACGCCGAGCGTCGCAGCGTACGTAAGCTGATCTTCATCTGCCTGATTTTATGGGGAGCATGCGCATCGCTGACCGGGATGGTGAGTAATATCCCAATGCTTGCCGCCATCCGCTTTATTCTCGGCGTCGTGGAAGCGGCCGTTATGCCCGCCATGCTGATTTACATCAGCAACTGGTTCACAAAGTCAGAGCGTTCGCGCGCCAATACGTTCCTGATTCTCGGCAACCCGGTGACGGTGCTGTGGATGTCCGTGGTTTCAGGCTACCTGATTCAGGCGCTCGGCTGGCGTGAAATGTTCATTATTGAAGGCTTCCCCGCCATCATCTGGGCGTTCTTCTGGTGGGTGCTGGTGAAAGACAAACCGTCACAGGCCGGCTGGCTGACGGAATCAGAAAAAGCCGCGCTTCAGGCGCAACTGGAAAAAGAGCAGCAGGGCATCAAAGCGGTACGCAATTACAGCGAGGCATTCCGCTCACGCAACGTCATCCTGCTGTGCATGCAGTATTTCACCTGGAGTATCGGAGTGTACGGGTTTGTTCTGTGGCTGCCGTCCATCATCCGTAGCGGCAGCGCGAATATGGGTATGGTGGAAGTCGGCTGGCTCTCTTCAGTGCCGTACCTGGCGGCGACGATCGCGATGATCGTTGTCTCCTGGGCATCCGATAAACTGCAAAACCGTAAACTGTTCGTCTGGCCGCTGCTGTTGATTGCCGCCTTTGCCTTTATCGGCTCATGGGCCGTTGGCGCGAACAACTTCTGGCTCTCTTATACCCTGCTGGTTATCGCCGGTGCGGCGATGTATGCCCCTTATGGCCCGTTCTTCGCCATTATTCCTGAAATGCTGCCGCGTAACGTCGCGGGCGGCGCAATGGCGCTGATCAACAGTATGGGCGCGCTGGGCTCTTTCTTTGGTTCATGGTTCGTCGGCTATCTCAACGGCGCAACCGGCAGCCCGGCCGCCTCGTACATTTTTATGGGGGTGGCGCTTTTCGCCTCAGTATGGCTAACTTTAATTGTTAAGCCTGCTAACAATCAGCAATTACCGATTGGCGCACGCCACGCTTAAACCTTAACTCACGGAGATCCGCATGAAGCCGTCCATTATTCTCTACAAAGCGTTACCTGACGATTTACTGCATCGCCTGGAAGAGCATTTCACCGTCACGCAGGTGCCAAATCTTCGCCCGGAAACGGTAGAACAACACGCCCAGGCTTTCGCCAGCGCGGAAGGTTTGTTGGGCTCCAGCGAAACCGTCAATAGCGCACTGCTGGAGAAGATGCCGAAACTACGCGCGGCATCGACCGTCTCCGTGGGTTATGACAATTTTGATGTGGCTGCCCTCAATGCGCGCAGCGTATTGCTGATGCACACGCCGACCGTGCTGACGGAAACCGTTGCGGATACGGTAATGGCGCTGGTGCTGAGCACCGCCCGCCGCGTGGTGGAAGTGGCCGAACGCGTCAAAGTGGGGGAATGGACAAAAAGCATCGGGCCAGACTGGTTTGGCACTGATGTACACCACAAAACGCTGGGGATTGTCGGGATGGGGCGCATTGGTCTTGCGCTGGCGCAACGCGCTCACTTCGGCTTTAACATGCCGATTCTCTACAACGCCCGCCGCCATCATCCTGAGGCGGAAGAACGCTTCAACGCCCGGTACTGCGATCTGGACACCCTGTTACAGGCGGCGGATTTTGTCTGCCTGATCCTGCCGCTGACGGAAGAGACGCATCACCTGTTTGGCGCGGCGCAGTTTGCCAAAATGAAGTCCTCCGCCATTTTCATTAACGCAGGGCGCGGCCCGGTCGTGGATGAAAACGCGCTGATTGCCGCCCTGCAAAGCGGTGAAATTCATGCGGCGGGTCTGGATGTGTTTGAACAAGAACCGCTGCCGGTCGATTCGCCGCTGCTGTCGCTGCCGAACGTTGTGGCGCTGCCGCACATCGGCTCCGCCACCCATGAGACGCGCTACAACATGGCTGCCTGCGCGGTGGATAACTTAATTGATGCGTTACAAGGCAAGGTGGAGAAGAACTGCGTGAACCCGCAGGTCGCAGGATAATAAATGGCCGGGCGGCGGCGTTGCCCTGCCCGGCCTACAACGTTGCTTAACCGTATGCCCGATCGACGCCAGCGCCATCGGGCATAAACAGCGTTACTGGATCGCGTTTACCGCAGTGGTCCAGGCCTGATTAAATGCCTGGTGCTGAGACGCCAGCGGCCCAATCAGCGTGTTGTACTGGCTGGCCTGCTGTGACGTCGGGAACTGAATGCCGTTCGCGACAAAGCTCACCTGCGTATCCTGCTGCGCCACAAAGTCGCCGACCTGCACCAGTTGCTGCGTGAAAATTTGCGCAGCCGGAATCAGCGGCTGTAACGCCTCCGAAGGCGCCGTCACCACTTTACTGTAAACCTGATCAAAGACCGGTTTCAGGTCGTCGGACTGTTTCAGCGCGCTGTGCGCGGCATCTGCCTGCAATTTCGCATTCTGCAACTGCTGGCCCAGCACGCCCAGAGAACCATTTGCCTGACGCAGCGGCTCGCGCTGAGTGACATAGTCCTGAGGAACGCGGATCGCATTGACGCTATCCACAACCGGACGCAGACCGGAATCCATCGCCTGATTCACCTGCTGCGAATAGCCATACAGAATCGCATAATCAGACACGAACGGACCAAATTGTTTTTTCTGATCGGCGGTCAACGTCGGCAGACGCTCCCCGCTACGCATCGCAGTATTCTGCAGGAAATCAATAAACGCTTTACGCTGATCACCTTCTTTATCAAAACACCCGCTCAGGCTAACTACCATTAATAACGCCATAACAGGCGCAAACCAGCGAGAGCAGGACTTACCTGTCGCCATTTTAATACTCCTTTCACCCAAAAATGCGCACAACGATGCCGCGTGCCTGACGCTGACAAGGATAGTCCAGGACAGCCTTGCAAGATACCCTTTCTGCGTAATCTTGCCGTGGAATATTATACGAAGAAACGGCCAGCTTTTTTACGTGATAAAATTTTTGTTATCTTTACAATTGCGCGCCGTCGATCCGATATGTCGGCCTTTTTCAGATCCTTAGCCAACGCGCGATCCTGACCGGAATGCGCTGAAACGAATCCACTTCTTTGCCGCTTCCAACCGGCTTCACGTTTCCCGACTATTCTTAATGAGCTTCGATGAAATTCACGATCCCGCTGTGTGATTTATAGGAGTTCTCAATGGAATACAAAGATCCTATGTTTGAACTGCTGAGCAGTCTGGAACAAATTGTTTTTAAAGATGTATCGCAGACGATTATCCTGACAAACAAGCCCAACCCTTTTACAGAGTTTGAACAGTTACGAAGAGGAACCGGGCTAAAAACAGATGATTTTGCCCGGGCGATGGGCGTAACCGTTGCCACGGTGCAGGAATGGGAATCCAGACGGGTAAAACCGTCGAGTACCGAGTTAAATCTGATGCGCCTGATCCAGGCCAACCCAGGTTTAAGTAAGCAGTTGATGAAATAGATTATTGCCTGATTTTTTCGTTTAACGGTCCTGTTAAGGGGCCGTTTCCCGACAGACTTACCCGAAAGAAGTAAAATAAAAGTTGCATCCACAAGCGTTACATGAGTTAATGCGTCCAACGGTTTGACGTACAGACCATTAAAGCAGTTTAGTAAGGCAGTCCCCTTCAAGAGTTATCCGTTGATACCCCTCGTAGTGCGCATTTCCTTAACGCTTAAAAAATCTGTAAAGCACGCCATATCGCCGAAAGGCACACTTATTTTTTAAAAGGTAATACACTATGTCCGGTAAAATGACTGGTATCGTAAAATGGTTCAACGCTGATAAAGGCTTCGGCTTCATCACTCCTGACGATGGCTCCAAAGACGTGTTCGTACACTTCTCTGCTATCCAGAACGACGGTTACAAATCCCTGGATGAAGGTCAGAAAGTTTCCTTCACCATCGAAAGCGGCGCTAAAGGCCCGGCAGCTGGTAACGTAACCAGCCTGTAATCTTAGCTTTATAAGCTCAGAATTGAAGATCCCTGCCAATCGGCGGGGATTTTTTTTACCTTTTTCCCCATAAAAAAACCTGCCAGATGGCAGGTTTTATTTTATTGCGACGAACTTACTGCAACAACTTACTGCAACAGGGAAATATCCGCTACTTGCAGGAACAGCTCACGCAGTTTCGCCAGCATAGAGAGGCGGTTGATGCGCAGATCTTTGTCATCAACCATCACCATCACTTTTTCAAAGAACGTATCGACCGGTTCACGCAGCTCAGCCAGTTCGACTAGCGCTTCCTGGTAACGACCTTCAGCAAACACGGGTTCAAGTTTGTCACGCAGAACCACAACTTGCAGAGCCAAAGCAATTTCCTCTGGTTCCTTCAACGTTGCCGCATTGACACGATCGTTCAGCACTTCGTCAGACTTCGCCAGAATGTTGGACACACGTTTGTTCGCCGCCGCCAGCGCGGAGGCTTCTTCCAGCGTGCGGAAGTGCGACACGGCCTTCATACGGGCATCGAAATCCGCCGGACGGGTCGGACGACGCGCCAGAACCGCCTGAATGGTGTCCACGGTGTAACCTTCATCCTGATACCAGGCGCGGAAACGACCGAGCATAAAGTCGATAACGTCATCAACCACATTCGCGTTGGTCAGCTTGTCGCCGTACAGACGCGCCGCTTCTTCGGTCAGCGTTTGCAGATCCAGATTCAGGTTCTTCTCAACGATGATACGCAGCACGCCCAGAGCGGCACGACGCAGCGCGAACGGGTCTTTATCGCCTTTCGGATGCTGACCGATACCGAAGATACCCGCCAGCGTGTCCATCTTGTCGGCAATCGCCAGCGCGCAGGCAACCGGGTTAGACGGCAGGTCGTCACCGGCAAAGCGCGGCTGATACTGCTCGTTCAGCGCGACAGCTACATCTTCCGCTTCGCCGTCATGGCGCGCGTAGTGCATCCCCATGACGCCCTGCGTGTCGGTGAACTCAAAGACCATGTTGGTCATCAGGTCACATTTCGACAGCAGGCCCGCACGGGTAGCGTGGTTAACATCCGCGCCAATTTGTTCAGCAATCCAGCCCGCCAGCGCCTGAATACGGTCGGTCTTGTCGCGCAGCGTACCCAGCTGTTGCTGGAACAGCACGGTTTGCAGACGCGGCAGGTTATCTTCCAGACGTTTTTTACGGTCGGTATTGAAGAAGAACTCGGCATCTGCCAGACGCGGACGCACCACCTTCTCGTTACCGGAGATGATTTGCTGCGGATCTTTGGATTCGATGTTCGCCACGAAGATAAAGTTCGGCAGCAGTTTGCCGTCTGCGGCGTAAACCGGGAAGTATTTCTGGTCGCCCTTCATGGTGTAAACCAGCGCTTCAGACGGCACCGCGAGGAATTTCTCTTCGAATTTCGCCGTCAGCACCACCGGCCATTCCACCAGCGAAGTGACCTCTTCCAGCAGGCTCTCGCTCAGGTCAGCGTTACCGCCAATCTGACGCGCCGCTTCTTCTGCATCGGCTTTGATTTTCGCTTTACGCGCTTCGTAATCAGCAACAACTTTACCGCGCTCCAGCAGGATTTGCGGATACTGGTCAGCAGTGTCGATGGTGATTTCCGGCTCGCCCATAAAACGATGGCCGCGAATGACGCGATCGGACTGGATACCCAGAATCGTTGCCGGAATGAGCTTGTCGCCCAGCAGCAGCGTTACGGTGTGTACCGGACGCACGAAGTGAACGTCAGACGCGCCCCAGCGCATCAGTTTCGGAATCGGCAGTTTCGCCAGAGAGGTGGCAATCATGTTCGGCAGCAGCGCTTCTGCGCTTTCGCCTTTCACATGTGCGCGATACAGCAGCCATTCGCCTTTGTCAGTGGTCAGACGTTCAGCCTGGTCCACGGTGATACCGCAACCACGCGCCCAACCTTCTGCCGCTTTGCTCGGTTTGCCTTCCGCGTCAAACGCCTGGGCAATCGCCGGGCCGCGTTTTTCAACTTCGCGATCGGGTTGAGAAGCAGCAAGATTCGCCACTTTCAGCGCCAGACGGCGCGGCGCGGCGAACCACTCTACGTTGCCGTGTGCGAGGCCAGCGTTATCCAGCTCCGCAGTAACGTTCGCAGCAAAGGACTCCGCCAGGCTGCGCAGGGCTTTTGGTGGCAGCTCTTCAGTGCCGATTTCCACCAGAAAAGTTTTCTCAGACATGGCCGCCTCTTATTTGTCTTTGTTGCACATCGGGAAGCCAAGGGCTTCACGGGAAGCGTAGTAAGCTTCTGCCACTGCTTTGGTCAGGGTGCGAATGCGCAGGATGTAGCGCTGACGCTCGGTAACGGAGATGGCTTTACGCGCATCCAGCAGGTTAAAGCTATGGGCGGCTTTCAGAATACGCTCGTAAGCAGGCAGCGGCAGCGGGTTTTCCAGCGCCAGCAGTTGCTGTGCTTCTTTCTCATACTGTTCGAAACAGGTGAACAGGAAATCCACATCGGCGTATTCGAAGTTGTAGGTGGATTGCTCCACTTCGTTCTGATGGAACACGTCGCCATAGGTGGTTTTACCCAGCGGGCCGTCGCTCCAGACCAGGTCGTAAACGCTGTCTACGCCCTGAATGTACATAGCCAGACGTTCCAGGCCGTAGGTGATCTCACCGGTAACCGGCTTACACTCCAGACCGCCAACCTGCTGGAAGTAGGTGAACTGAGTCACTTCCATGCCGTTCAGCCACACTTCCCAACCCAGACCCCAGGCGCCCAGCGTCGGGTTTTCCCAGTTATCTTCCACGAAACGGATATCGTGGATAGTCGGGTCCATCCCCAGCTCTTTCAGAGAACCGAGATACAGCTCCTGGATGTTATCCGGCGATGGCTTAATCACCACCTGGAACTGATAGTAGTGCTGTAAACGGTTCGGGTTTTCGCCATAGCGACCATCGGTCGGACGACGAGAAGGCTGCACATAGGCAGCCGCCATCGGCTCTGGCCCCAGCGCGCGCAGACAGGTCATTGGGTGAGAAGTCCCCGCGCCGACTTCCATGTCCAATGGTTGAACAATGGTGCAGCCCTGGCGAGCCCAGTAATCCTGTAAGGTCAGGATCAAGCCCTGGAAGGTCCTGGTATCAAACTTTTGCATATTATTTCGTGCTGGATACGTGTGGATTTAAAGGAAGGGATCAGTATACCCGCTGACCGCAAGATATACAGTACGAAACGGGAAAAAGGGGGAACTTAGCGCATGGAAAGATGTAAAAACTGCCCTTCTGCGTCAAAAGAGCAAACAAAACTCTCTTTGCGGAAAGTATTGCCGCGCATCTCATAGCTACCCTGGTATTGCTCAAAACCGGTCACATCAATTTTCTGCGTGCCGGTGTTATAACGCCGCGCCGCCTGCGCTTTGCACAATGCTTCCATATCCAGTGAGCGTTCCGGGTTCACGTTGACCTTCTGCGCCTTCTGAACCGGCTGCGCCGTCGTCGCGCATCCCACCAGCAGGAGGGTTAACAGCGCCGGAAAAACAGACTTCATCATCATTTTTATTACCGCCTTATTTGCCGGTCGCTCTTATTATTATTAAGGTTAGGGTTTACCCAAAAGACAGGCGCATTTTGCGAATCTCGCTGGACCATCACAAGCTTTAGCGTAAAAACTCAGAATATTCCAGTGAGATACCGCGCCAATAAACAAGTCAGACCCTATTTAAAACGGAAGCAGAGGAACTGATGCAACCCAAAATATACTGGATTGATAATTTGCGAGGGATCGCCTGTTTAATGGTCGTGATGATCCACGCCACCACCTGGTACGTCACCAATGCGCAAAGCATCAATCCGTTTAGCTGGGATTTTGCCAATGTCCTGAACTCCGCCTCACGCGTCAGCGTACCGCTGTTTTTTATGATCTCGGGCTATCTCTTTTTTGGCGAACGTAGCGCCCAGCCGCGACATTTCCTGCGCATTGCGCTCTGCCTGCTGTTCTATAGCGCCGTCGCGCTGGTATATATCACCCTTTTTACGTCGATTAACGCAGAGCTATCGCTGAAAAACCTGCTGCAAAAACCGGTGTTCTACCACCTGTGGTTTTTCTTCGCGATCGCGGTGATCTACCTGGTATCGCCGTTAATACAGGTTAAAAATATCAGCGGCAAAATGCTGCTGGTGCTGATGATCGTCATTGGCGTTGTCGCCAACCCCAATACCGTGTCGCAAAAAATCGGCGGATTTGAGTGGCTCCCCGTTAACCTGTATATCACCGGCGACACGTTTTACTACATCCTCTATGGCATGCTGGGCCGGGCGATTGGCATGATGGAGACACAAAAACGTTCGCTGACCTGGATAAGCGCCGCGCTTTTCATTACGGCGGTATTGATTATTTCGCGCGGAACGTTACATGAACTCAACTGGCGCGGAAATTTTGCCGATACCTGGTACGTCTATTGCGGCCCGATGGTATTTATTTGCGCCGCGTCGCTGCTCACGCTGGTCAAAAATACCCTGAATACGCGCACGGTTCCCGGGCTGGCGCTGATTTCCCGCCACTCACTCGGTATTTACGGGTTTCACGCGCTGATAATCCATGCGCTACGGACGAATGGCGTGGAGTTTAAACGCTGGCCGCCGCTGGATATCGTATGGATTTTTACCCTCACCCTGGCCGGAAGTTTGCTGCTGTCGATATTGCTACAGAAGATTGATACGCGCAGGCTGGTCAGTTGACCGGCCCTTATTCGTCATCAGAATACGTGGCGTACATATCCGTACCCAACAGACTCACGCCCAGCCCCAGAAGGCACATCACTTTGACGGCGACCGGTAAATCAATATTCCATAGACCGACAAAAAGCATACCTGCGGCGAGAAGTAACAGATATTTGCACCGGGTGAGCAGACGCTCATTTCCCGTCGGCTCCTGGCGTATTAACAGGGGAAAGCCACTCATCACCATTATCGCAAAAAAATAGCCCTTGTCGCTCAACGAGTGGCAAGCAGGCCACAGCCCTGTCAGATAGACCAGCGCGCCGCCCGCCAGCATGATTAAACCGACCAGACGCTTCCTGCGCGCAACCTTATCGTCCATATCACTCTCCTTATGCTTTGCCGATTCACATTAAGACAAGAAATAAGAATGGAAAAGACGATAACCGGACAATAACGTGAAAATCAGAAAACACACATATTGATTTCGATATATATCGAGGCAATCAATAGGAAATAAGAATTCCTTCCGGCCACTGCCGGAAGGAATAGCGGATTAAGACATGAGCGGTAATAACTGCTGGTAAATGCGGCGGAACGTTTCGCGACGTTCAAGGTAACGCGCATGGCGTTCAGCATCAGGGAAATGCGCTTGCTCCAGCGGAAGCTGCGGTAATAAATCAGATAATGGTTGCTCTTTATTCATCGCAATTTGCGCCAGACGCGCGGCGCCCAATGCCGGGCCTACATCGCCGCCGGTACGGTAGTCAAGCTGTAGCCCGCTGATATCCGCCAGCATTTGTCGCCAGTATTCACTGCGCGCCCCGCCGCCGATCAGCGTCACGCTGCCGGGTTTCACGCCACAGGCATGCACAACATCCATGCCATCCGCCAGCGCATAACCGACGCCTTCCAGCACCGCCCGCGCCAGCTCTGCGGGGCCATGCTGATGCGTAAGGCCAAAGAATACGCCCTTCGCCTGCGGATTATTATGCGGCGTGCGTTCGCCGGAAAGATAAGGCAGGAACCAGACGGCATCCGCGTTATCATCCGCCTGGCGTGCCGCGTCAATCAGCGCGGGGACAGATGCCTGACCGGTTAATTTTGCCGCCCAGTCCAGGCAGGATGCCGCGCTCAGCATGACGGACATCAAATGCCAGCGTTCGGGCAGCGCATGGCAAAAACTGTGTACCGCACTTTCTGGTTTACTGAGAAAACCGTCGCTCACCGCAAAATAGACGCCTGATGTTCCCAGCGACAGCATGGCCTGACCCGCATTGATCATCCCCACGCCCACCGCGCCCGCCGCGTTATCTCCGCCCCCTGCAACAACAGGCACCGCAGGCATCCCCCAGGAGTGCGCCACCTCAGGCAACACCGTACCGGTGATGTCGCTGCCTTCGTACAGAGCAGGCATGTGCTCACGGGTTAGCTGACAAGCGTTGAGCATGGTGTCGCTCCAGTCACGCGCTGCGACATCCAGCCACATCGTTCCCGCCGCGTCCGACATATCGCTGGCAAAATCCCCCGTCATACGCAGACGCAGGTAATCTTTAGGCAGCAGCACCTTTGCAACCTGGCGGAAGATATCCGGCTCATGGCGCAGAACCCACAGCAGTTTTGGCGCGGTAAAGCCGGGCATCATCAGATTGCCGGTAATGGCGCGAGACTGCGGAACCTGCTGCTCAAGCAGCGCGCACTCTTCACCACAGCGTCCGTCATTCCATAAAATCGCCGGGCGTAGCACCTTCTGGTGTTTATCAAGCAACGTGGCGCCGTGCATCTGCCCGGCAATCCCCAGCGCCTTTACATCACGTAATGAATGCTCTCGCCCCAGCGCTTTTACGGCGCGATCCGTCGCCAGCCACCACTGTTCGGGATCCTGCTCCGACCATAATGGATGCGGGCGAGAGACGGACAGTTTCTCCGTCTGCGAGGCCAGCACGTCTCCCTGCTCATTCAGCAGGATGGCTTTCACACCGGACGTGCCCAGATCTATCCCGATATACATCGTGACCACTCCTTTATCGATGCGCCGCGTTGGCTAAACGCGGCGCAATGGCGATTACTTGTCGAACAGATAATGATTCACCAGATTTTCCAGCAGTTCCTGATGGCCGCTTTGATGCACCGGCGCCAGATTACGCTGTTCAGCATAGTGCGCGACGTCGCTCAGGGATAACTGGCCTTTCAAAATTTGCTGGCCCAGTTCGCTATTCCAGCCGGAATAACGTTTCGCCACGCGTTTATCCAGTTCGCCATCTTCAATCATGCGCGCTGCCACTTTTAATGACAGCGCCATCGTGTCCATCGCGCCAATATGACCATAGAACAGATCGTATTTGTCGGTGCTCTGGCGACGAACCTTCGCGTCAAAGTTCAGCCCGCCGGTCGTGAAACCGCCCGCTTTCAGGATTTCATACATCACCAGCGCGTTCTCTTCGACGCTTACCGGGAACTGGTCGGTATCCCAGCCCAGCTGCGCATCGCCACGGTTGGCATCCACAGAACCAAAAATGCCCAGCGCAATGGCGGACGCAATCTCATGATGGAAAGAGTGGCCCGCCAGCGTAGCGTGGTTGGCTTCAATGTTCACCTTGATCTCTTTTTCCAGGCCGAACTGCTTGAGGAAGCCGTAAACCGTTGCCACATCGTAGTCATACTGGTGTTTTGTCGGCTCCTGCGGTTTTGGCTCGATCAGCAGCGTGCCCTGGAAACCTGTTTTATGTTTATGTTCCACCACCATCTGCATAAAGCGGCCAATCTGCTCGCGTTCCTGGCGCAGATCGGTATTCAGCAGGGTTTCATACCCTTCACGGCCCCCCCACAGAACGTAGTTTTCGCCACCCAGTTTGTGCGTGGCGTTCATCGCGTTCACCACCTGCGTCGCCGCCCAACTGAAGACTTCCGGGTCCGGGTTCGTCGCCGCCCCGGCGCCGTAACGCGGGTTGGTAAAGCAGTTCGCGGTACCCCATAACAGCTTCACGCCGCTCTGTTCTTGCTTCGACTCCAGCACATCGACCATCTGCGCAAAGTTGTTTTTATACTCTTTCAGCGAGGCGCCTTCCGGCGAAACATCCACATCGTGGAAGCAGTAGTAAGGCACGTTCAGCTTATGGAAAAATTCAAACGCCACATCCGCCTTGCGCTTCGCCAGCTCCAGCGCATCGCCGGGCTGTTGCCACGGACGGTTGAACGCGCCTACGCCAAACATATCCGCGCCGTTCCAGCAGAAGGTATGCCAGTAGCAGGCCGCAAAACGCAGATGCTCTTCCATGCGTTTACCCAGTACGATTTCATCTGGATTATAATGGCGGAAAGCTAATGGATTAGTGCTTTTAGGGCCTTCATAACGAACACGATCGAGTTGGTCAAAATAAGCCTGCATAATGAACTCCATAATCAGGTAATACGGCGAGGGATGGGTAATGGCGTAATATTGGTTACTCGATTCACATTGCTCAATTATGTTATTTCACTCTGCTATTTAGATAATTCGTAAGTGTGCGCTGCCTCGCAAAATAAAAGTAACCGCCTGCAAAAAATGGTTATTCATCAACAACGAAATGTAACGGGCGTAATGCGTCATTAAAAGTACGATCTCGGTCATAATTCCCGAAATAAACCAAAAATCGTAACTGCAAGATAAAAATCTATAATTGCCTTCCGCGTATTAACTGCTAAAAATCTGCTACGTCTCACGCTGTGATTGTTACTTTTACCGCTGTTCCCTCTAACAAAAGGCATCACGATTATGAAGATAAAAAACATCTTACTCACCGTCTGCACTTCACTCCTGCTCGCCAGCATAACGGGACATGCCAAAGAAGTTAAAATTGGTATGGCTATCGATGACTTACGTCTGGAACGCTGGCAAAAAGATCGCGATATTTTCGTGAGCAAGGCCGAATCCCTCGGCGCAAAAGTATTTGTACAATCTGCCAATGGTAATGAAGAAACCCAAATGTCGCAGATTGAAAACATGATCAACCGTGGCGTTGATGTTCTGGTCATTATTCCTTATAACGGGCAAGTATTAAGCAATGTCGTAAAAGAAGCGAAACAAGAAGGAATAAAAGTATTAGCGTACGACCGCATGATAAATGATGCCGACATCGATTTTTATATTTCTTTTGATAACGAAAAAGTCGGCGAATTACAGGCTCAGGCGTTGGTCGATAAAGTGCCTGAAGGGAATTATTTCCTGATGGGCGGCTCGCCGGTAGATAATAATGCAAAATTGTTCCGCGCCGGACAAATGAAAGTATTAAAACCTTATATCGACTCAGGAAAAATTAATGTCGTCGGCGATCAATGGGTGGACGGATGGTTGCCTGAAAATGCGCTGAAAATTATGGAAAATGCGCTGACCGCAAACAATAACAAAATTGACGCGGTTGTCGCTTCCAATGACGCGACCGCAGGCGGTGCGATTCAGGCGCTCAGCGCTCAGGGATTATCAGGAAAAGTCGCTATTTCCGGTCAGGATGCCGACCTTGCGGGCATTAAACGTATTGTCGCAGGCACGCAGACCATGACGGTTTATAAACCCATCACGCTACTGGCGAATACCGCCGCCGAGATCGCCGTCGAGCTGGGTAACGGGCAACAACCTAAGGCCGACGCCACGCTGAATAACGGTCTGAAAGATGTCCCTTCCCGCCTGCTTACTCCAATTGATGTTAATAAAACCAATATTGACGAAACCGTGATTAAAGACGGGTTCCACAAAAAGAGTGATCTGTAAACGTTGCGCCCTCTACAACAGCGGAGGGCGTCAAACCCTCCATGCCGGGTTCTCGCATTGGCTTATGTGGAGTAGTTATGCCCTATCTACTTGAAATGAAAAACATTACCAAGACCTTCGGCGCAGTGAAGGCAGTTGATAACGTCAGCCTCAGGCTTAATGCCGGGGAAATCGTTTCATTGTGCGGTGAAAATGGTTCGGGTAAATCAACGTTAATGAAAGTGCTGTGCGGTATTTACCCTCATGGCTCTTATGAAGGTGAAATTCTGTTTGCAGGAGAAACACTGCAAGCCAGTCATATTCGTGATACCGAACGTAAGGGCATTGCTATTATTCACCAGGAGTTAGCGCTGGTTAAGCACTTAACCGTGCTGGAAAATATATTCCTGGGCAGCGAAATCACCCGTAACGGCATTCTTGATTACGACATGATGACGCTACGCTGCCAGAAGCTGTTAGACCAGGTCAGCTTGTCTATCTCACCGGATACCCGCGTGGGCGACCTGGGCCTGGGGCAACAACAGCTGGTAGAAATTGCCAAAGCGCTTAATAAACAAGTTCGGCTGCTGATTCTCGATGAGCCGACGGCCTCCCTCACGGAACAAGAAACCACCGTGCTGCTGGAAATTATTCGCGATCTGCAACAGCATGATATTGCGTGTATTTATATCTCACACAAGCTCAATGAAGTTAAAGCTATCTCGGACACAATCTGCGTG
Organism: Citrobacter sp. CK189; assembly: GCF_030333505.1. NCBI lineage: Bacteria > Pseudomonadati > Pseudomonadota > Gammaproteobacteria > Enterobacterales > Enterobacteriaceae > Citrobacter > Citrobacter sp. CK189. The sequence goes on from NZ_JAOWFV010000037.1 coordinate 273,964, forward strand.
ATCCGCGACGGCCAACATATTGGCACCCGCGCAGCCGCCGGAATGGAAGAAGACGATATCATCACCATGATGGTCGGTCGCGAGCTGACGGCGCTCTATCCTAATGAGCCGCATGCTACCGGGGAGGAGATTTTGCGCGTTGAGCGCCTTACTGCCTGGCATCCCGTCAACCGTCACATCAAACGCGTCAATGATGTCTCCTTTTCGCTGAAACGGGGCGAGATTCTCGGCATTGCAGGGCTGGTCGGCGCGGGCCGCACGGAGTTAGTGCAATGCCTGTTCGGCGTCTGGCCTGGGCGCTGGGAAGGAAAGGTTATGATCGATAATCAGGCCGTGGATATTCGTCATTGCCAGCAAGCGATCGCTCATGGCATTGCAATGGTGCCTGAAGACAGGAAACGCGACGGCATTGTGCCGGTTATGGCCGTCGGGAAAAATATCACGCTGGCGGCGCTCGATCGGTTCACCGGGAAGATAAGCCATCTTGACGATGCCGCAGAGCAAAAATGCATTCTGGAATCGCTGCAACGCCTGAAAGTGAAAACATCCTCGCCTGATTTAGCGATTGGGCGCCTTAGCGGCGGGAACCAACAAAAGGCCATACTGGCGCGCTGTCTCCTGCTGAACCCGCGTATTCTCATCCTCGATGAACCCACCCGAGGAATCGATATCGGCGCAAAATATGAAATCTACAAACTCATTAACCAGCTTGTTCAGCAAGGTATTGCTGTCATCGTCATCTCGTCGGAACTCCCCGAGGTTCTTGGATTAAGCGATCGCATCCTGGTGATGCACGAAGGAAAACTGAAAGCCAACCTGGTGAATCATAACCTGACTCAAGAACAGGTGATGGAAGCCGCATTGAGGAGCGAATATCATGTCGAAAAACAATCCGTCTGAAGTGAAACTCTCAGCCCCTCTGACGGGCGGTTTTCCTGGGTTAAAATCACTGAACCTACAGGTGTTCGTCATGATCGCGGCGATTATTGTGATCATGCTGTTCTTTACCTGGACCACGGAAGGCGCATACCTGAGCGCGCGCAACGTCTCCAACCTGCTTCGTCAGACGGCGATCACCGGTATTCTGGCCGTGGGGATGGTTTTCGTGATTATCTCTGCGGAAATCGACCTCTCTGTTGGTTCAATGATGGGGCTATTAGGCGGCGTCGCGGCAATCTGCGACGTCTGGCTGGGTTGGCCATTGCCGCTTACGATTGTTGTCACGCTGGCGCTGGGTTTACTGCTCGGCGCCTGGAATGGGTGGTGGGTCGCCTACCGGAAAGTCCCTTCGTTTATCGTCACCCTGGCCGGGATGCTGGCTTTCCGTGGCATTCTCATTGGCATCACGAATGGTACAACCGTCTCGCCCACCAGCTCGGCGATGTCGCAGATTGGTCAGAGCTACTTATCCAACGGTCTGGGCTTCACAATAGGCGCCATCAGCTTAATGGCGTTTATCGGCTGGCAATGGCGCGGGCGTATGCGCCGGCAGGCTCTGGCGCTTAGCACCCCGGCTTCTACTGCGGTAGTCGGTCGCCAGGCGCTAACCGCCGTCATTGTCCTGGGCGCAATCTGGCTGCTGAACGATTATCGCGGCGTTCCAACGCCCGTACTGCTGCTGGTATTCCTGCTGCTTGGCGGTATGTTTATGGCGACGCGAACGGCGTTTGGCCGGAGAATTTATGCGATTGGCGGCAATCTGGAAGCCGCTCGTCTCTCCGGCATTAACGTTGAGCGAACCAAACTGGCGGTCTTCGCCATCAACGGCCTGATGGTGGCGATTGCGGGGCTGATACTCAGTTCGCGCCTCGGCGCCGGATCGCCTTCCGCCGGGAACATTGCCGAGCTGGACGCGATTGCCGCCTGCGTGATCGGCGGAACCAGCCTGGCGGGTGGCGTGGGTAGCGTCGCGGGCGCCGTCATGGGGGCGTTTATTATGGCCTCTCTTGATAACGGAATGAGTATGATGGACGTGCCCACATTCTGGCAGTACATCGTGAAAGGTGCGATCTTGTTACTGGCAGTATGGATGGACTCAGCAACTAAACGTCGTTCCTGAATTCCAGAAAAGGGGTCATGCTCAATGCCGGTCAACACGTACCGGCATTGTCCTTTATGACTGATTCAGCAGGGAAAGAACTATGTTTGAGAAACGCCACCGTATCACACTGTTATTTAATGCAAATAAAGCCTACGACCGTCAGGTAGTGGAAGGCGTGGGTGAATATTTACAGGCATCGCAATCGGAATGGGATATCTTCATTGAAGAAGACTTCCGCGCGCGAATTGATAACATCAAAGAGTGGTTGGGCGATGGCGTCATTGCCGACTACGATGACGATGACATTGCTCAGGCGCTTGCCGATGTGGATGTGCCCATTATCGGCGTCGGCGGTTCTTACCACCTTGCTGCACACTATCCATCCGTCCATTATATCGCCACCGATAACTACGCACTGGTGGAAAGCGCCTTTCTGCACCTGAAAGAAAAAGGGATCAATCGCTTCGCCTTTTATGGCCTGCCCGCCTCCAGCGGCAAGCGCTGGGCGGCCGAGCGTGAATACGCATTCTGCCAACTGGTTGCACAAGAAAAATACCGTGGCGTGGTCTATCAGGGGCTGGAAACCGCACCGGAAAACTGGCAGCACGCGCAAAACCGGCTGGCGGACTGGCTGCAAACCCTGCCGCCGCAAACCGGGATTATCGCCGTTACCGACGCCCGGGCGAGACATGTGCTGCAAGTTTGCGAGCATCTGCATATCCCGGTTCCCGAAAAGCTGTGCGTCATCGGTATTGATAACGAAGAACTGACCCGCTATCTGTCGCGGGTCGCGCTGTCATCGGTCGCTCAGGGAGCCAGGCAGATGGGCTATCAGGCGGCAAAACTGCTACACCGCCTGCTGGATAAGGAAGTGCTGCCGCTGCAACGTATTCTGGTTCCGCCTGTGCGCGTCGTTGAGCGTCGCTCGACGGACTACCGCTCATTGACCGACCCGGCCGTCATACAGGCGATGCATTTCATCCGTAACCATGCCTGCAAAGGTATTAAAGTTGATCAGGTGCTGGACGCGGTCGGTATCTCCCGCTCGAACCTGGAGAAACGGTTTAAAGAAGACGTCGGGGAGACCATTCACGCCGTTATTCATGCTGAAAAACTGGAAAAAGCGCGCAGCCTGTTAATTTCAACCACGCTGCCGATTAACGAAATATCACAGATGTGCGGCTACCCATCCCTGCAATATTTCTATTCTGTTTTCAAAAAGGAGTATGACACGACGCCAAAAGAGTACCGCGATCGGTACAGTGAAGTGTTGTTGTAGCGGTGGCAGGTGGTCGTTTGTAGGCCCGGTAAGCGAAGCGTCACCGGGCGTTTGTGCCGGATGGCGGCGCAAGCGCCTTATCCGGCCTACAAAATTGGGTCATTACATATGCGCGGCGATTAAACGCTGGTTATCCTGATACATCGCGAACAGATAGTTGTTGTAGCTCTGCCCTTTCGTCGAATAACCCTTCAGCTTATGAATCATCGCGCTTGCGGTAACTTCCTGATCCGCCTTACGCAACTGGGCGCGAGACTTACGGAAAGACGAGTAAGCAGGATGCGTGTTCAGGTTAATCACGTACGCGTTAACCGACTCTTTAACCGAACCGAACTGCGAGTAACCTTTCACTTTACCCGGCGCATTGGTACAACGCCCTTTTCCGCATTTCATGCCGAACAGGTTATTGTTGTTGCGCGCCAGTTTAGAGGTTCCCCAGCCGCTTTCCGCCGCCGCCATCGTCGCCACCATACTGGTCGGGATGATGTCTACGCGTTCCAGCAAGGTATTCCACGGAATGTTACGCGTGTTGCCAGACCACTTTACCTTGTAGCGCGCCGCGATATCTTTCATACGCGTACGCTCAGAAGGCGACCAGCGGTTCTGATACTGTTTTGAAATCAGCCAGTTACGATCCGCAGTAATCGCAGCATTTTGACTGGTGATAAAAGGCATAACCGTCCGGAGAAACGCTTTTTTCCTTGGTGTTCCGGAAGGGTATTTTCGCAAATCAGGAAGTGAACTACTCTTTGCACTATTGCGAGAATACTCTTGTTTACTGCTTACCTGTTTATGACCTGTCTTGGTTACGTGGGACTTTTGACTCGTTGTTGTCGTGTGCGCCTTCGCCAGCACCTCACCCGAAAATACTACGGTGAGTAACATAAGAATCATTGCCCCATATCGTCGTATGGGCGTCAATATCATTAGGTCTCCTGGTCGGATTTATACATTCCAACGCCTTATATTTTTCAAAAAAATGAGAGATGAATCTCAAATCATATCAAAAATAACCGTCAAGAGCACCCCAAGGAATAGTCCAATTCCGAAACCCTGTCACGCAATAATGGCGAAGAACGCTATTAATACGAAGAAAATGTGGTGGTTATCGCAAAACATGGCTATTTTCTGCGCACGATCGCTCACCCTCGCGCCTCAGCCTGGCGGAATACGCCAAAGGGATGAGTTATCCGCTATCTTTCAACGGCATACTGGCTAAAATCGCAGCAATAAGGAAAGCGTAATGAAACTTACCGCTTTTGCGCTGGCGCTCATGCCCGGCATCGTATTCGCCTCATCATGGACATCTCAGGGATTCCCGCCCTTTACGGCGGAAGGGACGGGTAAGTTTGTCAGCCATGCCGCGTTGACGAAAGGTACGCGCCCTTTGACGCTGCATATTGACCAACAGTGCTGGCAACCTGCTGATGCCATAAAACTCAATCAGATGCTGTCGCTCAAACCGTGTGAAGGCACGCCGCCGCAGTGGCGACTGTTTAAAGACGGCGACTACTCGCTGGAGATTGATACCCGCTCCGGTACGCCAACGCTGACGCTGTCGATAAAAAGCACCGCCGATCCCGTCGCCAGCACGGTGCGCCAGTGCCCGACGTGGAACGGCTCGCCGCTGACCCTGGAGGTGAGTCACACCTTCCCGGAAGGCGCGGTCGTGCGCGATTACTACAGCCAGCAAACCGCTACCGTTAAGAACGGTCAGATTACGCTGCAACCCGGCGCGACCAGCAACGGGCTTTTGTTGCTTGAACGCGCGGAAACCGACACGCCCGCCGCATTCAACTGGCATAACGCGACGGTCTACTTTGTGCTGACAGACCGTTTCCAGAACGGCGATCCGACGAATGACCAAAGCTATGGCCGCCACAAAGACGGCATGGAGGAGATTGGCACCTTTCATGGCGGCGATTTACGTGGGCTGGCAGACAAGCTGGACTATCTGCAACACCTGGGGGTGAATGCCCTGTGGATCAGCGCGCCGTTCGAGCAAATCCACGGCTGGGTCGGCGGCGGTACGAAAGGGGATTTCCCGCATTATGCCTACCACGGCTATTACACCCAGGACTGGACCACGCTGGACGCCAATATGGGCAGCGAGGACGACCTTCGCGCGTTAGTCGATGGCGCACACCAGCGCGGCATCCGTATTCTGTTTGATGTGGTGATGAACCACACGGGCTACGCCACGCTGGCAGACATGCAGACATTCCGGTTTGGCGCGCTGTATCTGCAAGGCGATGAGCTGAAAAAGACGCTGGGCGAACGCTGGACCGACTGGAAGCCCGCCGCCGGGCAAAGCTGGCACAGCTTTAATGACTACATCAACTTCAGCGACAAAGCGGCATGGGAAGCATGGTGGGGGAAAGAATGGATTCGCACGGATATTGGCGATTATGACAATCCAGGCTTTGACGATTTGACCATGTCGCTGGCTTTCCTGCCCGATATTAAAACGGAATCCACAACCCCTTCCGGCCTGCCGGTGTTCTATAAAAACAAACCGGATACCCATGCAAAAGCCATTGAGGGCTACACGCCGCGGGATTATCTGATCCACTGGCTCAGTCAGTGGGTGCGTGATTACGGCATCGACGGGTTCCGCGTAGATACCGCCAAACACGTCGAACTTCCGGCCTGGCAGCAGTTGAAAACCCAGGCCAGCGCGGCGTTGACCGAGTGGAAACAGGCCAACCCGGAAAAGACGCTGGACGACGCGCCTTTCTGGATGACCGGTGAAGCCTGGGGCCACGGTGTCATGCAGAGTGATTATTACCGCCACGGCTTTGATGCGATGATCAACTTTGACTACCAGGAGCAGGCGGCAAAAGCGGTCGATTGTCTGGCGGATATGGACGCCACCTGGCAGCAAATGGCAGAGAAATTACAGGATTTCAACGTGCTGAGTTATCTCTCCTCGCACGACACGCGCCTCTTTCGGGAAGGCGGCGATAAGGCCGCAGAGCTTCTGCTGCTGGCGCCCGGCGCCGTACAGATCTTTTATGGCGACGAATCCGCACGTCCCTTTGGCCCGACGGGTTCCGATCCGCTGCAAGGCACCCGTTCTGACATGAACTGGCAGGATATCAACGGTAAATCCGCCGCCACCGTCGCCCACTGGCAGCGAATCAGTCAGTTCCGCGCCAGACACCTCGCCATCGGCGCCGGTAAGCAAACCACGCTCTCGCTGAAGCAGGGGTACGGTTTTGTGCGCGAGCACGACGACGATAAGGTCATGATCATCTGGGCGGGTCGCCCTTAATCCTGCCTGACGTCCGGCGAGCCCATCCGCCGGACGTCTTATCAAAACAAAACACCAGCCAGATAAAAATCTTCAGCATAAAGCATCAACCACGGCGTTAACGCCTGATTTGCACCCTGCCATAGGTAGCGCTATGGTTAGCCACTTTGATAATGAGTTCGACAGACCACCTGCTATGACATTCTCACTTTTTGGCGACAAATTTACCCGCCATTCAGGCATTACCCGCCTGATGGAAGACCTCAATGACGGCTTACGCACGCCCGGCGCAATCATGCTCGGCGGGGGTAATCCAGCGCAAATCCCGGAAATGCAGAATTACTTCCATTCGCTACTGGGCGAAATGCTGGAAAACGGCAAAGCCACTGATGCGCTTTGTAATTATGACGGTCCGCAGGGAAAAACGGAGCTACTGACAGCGCTCGCGTCGCTGCTGCGTGAGAATCTGGGTTGGGATATCGAACCACAGAATATTGCACTAACAAACGGCAGTCAGAGCGCGTTTTTCTACTTGTTTAATCTCTTCGCCGGACGCCGCGCCGACGGGACGACTAAAAAAGTGCTGTTCCCGCTGGCGCCGGAATACATTGGTTATGCCGATTCCGGGCTGGAAGAGGATCTTTTCGTTTCCGCTCGCCCGAATATCGAGCTATTGCCGGAAGGTCAGTTCAAATACCACGTTGATTTTGAACATCTGCGCATCGGGGAAGAGACTGGCATGATCTGCGTGTCGCGCCCGACTAACCCAACAGGCAATGTGATCACCGACGAAGAGCTGATGAAGCTGGATACCCTTGCCAATCAGCACGGCATCCCGCTGGTGATCGATAACGCCTACGGCGTTCCCTTCCCGGGCATTATTTTCAGCGAAGCACGCCCGCTGTGGAATCCGAATATCATCCTGTGCATGAGCCTCTCCAAACTGGGGCTGCCCGGCAGCCGCTGCGGCATCATTATCGCCAATGAAAAAATCATCACCGCCATCACCAATATGAACGGCATTATCAGCCTGTCGCCTGGCGGTATTGGCCCGGCAATGATGTGCGAAATGATTAAGCGTAACGACCTGCTGCGCCTGTCGGAAACGGTAATAAAACCGTTCTACTACCAGCGCGTACTGGAAACAATCGCGACCATTCGCCGGTATTTACCGGAAAATCGCTGCCTGATCCATAAACCGGAAGGCGCTATTTTCCTCTGGCTGTGGTTCAAAGATTTGCCGATTTCAACTGAATTGCTGTACCAGCGTCTGAAAGCGCGCGGCGTATTGATGGTTCCCGGCGACTACTTCTTCCCGGGGCTGGACAAACCCTGGCCGCATACGCACCAGTGCATGCGGATGAACTACGTTCCCGATCCGCAAAAAATTGAGGCAGGGGTGAAAATTCTTGCTGAAGAGGTTGAGCGCGCCTGGCGCGAAGGCTAACAGCCTCCCCGGTCATCGCCTGACCGGGGTGACACTCAGACGGGTTGCGCGTACAGTCGTTGTCGCTGCACGTTTTCCACATCAAGGCACTGCAACGCGTCAGTCGGGCAGGCCTCCACGCATGCCGGGCCCGTTGCACGGTGCCAGCAGAGATCGCATTTAATCGCCTGTACGCGTGAGGTTCGCGACACAACGTTCATCGCGCCGAACGGGCACGCCAGCATACAGCTTTTACACCCGATACAGCGCGCTTGTTCCACGAAGATGTGCCCATGATCGCGACGGATGGCCTGCGTTGGGCACACGTTCGCGCAGGGGGCATCTTCACACTGGCGACATGCCGCCGCCGTGGTAAACGCATCGTCTTTAATGACCCGGATGCGGGAGACAAATTCCCCGGACGACACCGCCGCACAGTCCTGGTTCTCCTGATGCGCCACTACGCAGGCAATCTCACAGGTACGACAGCCGATACATTTCGCCGCATCCGCCATGATAAATCGGTTCATTGCCCTCTCCACCTGCGTAAAACCCCAGAGTGCCAGAGAGGGCGCGATCGCTGCTTTGATCCGACGAGGGAAACGATTAAATTTTGTCAGATGCCCATCATCTTCCGGGCGCCTGCCTTAATCGCGCACGGTAAAACCCAACTCATTCGAGATCGCCTGCGCGGTGTCACGCAGGGGCTTGAGCAGATTTTTCTCGCCGATTTGCTTGAGCCGGGACGTCGAAAGCGAAATAGAGATGGCGTATGGCACCCGATGGTGAATATCAAACACCGGCACGGCAATGCAGGAGACGCCCAGCTCATTTTCTTCGCGATCCATCGCCATACCGCTTTCACGAATTTGCGCCAGCTCGTCATACATCGCCGGCAACCCGGTAATGGTGTTACGGGTCAACGGCTGGATCTGATCCTTGTGGCTTTCCCAATAGGTTTCCACATAGTCAGGATGGCCGAACGCCATGTAAATCTTCCCCATCGCAGAGCAATACAGCGGCATATGCTGACCGATATAGGCGCGGGTGCGCAGCATGCCGGTGGTCGGCTCCAGCTTATAGATCAGGATGGCATGATCGTCTTCACGGCTGGAGAAGTTGACGGTCTCGCCAGTGGCGATATTCAGCGTCTCAAGATGCGGCGCAGCCACATGAATGATATTCAGCGATGACAGGGCTTTCTGCCCGACAGCGATAAATTTAGTGGTCAGACGATAGCTTCCGGCGGCAGGCGCGGGGGTGACATACCCGCAGGACTGCAATCCCTGTAGCAGTCGATGCACGGTACTTTTGTTCAGCCCGGCCAGTTCAGACAAGTGCGCCAGCGGGCATCCGTTCGGGTAGTTACTGAGGATCTCAATCAGCATCAAACCACGGAACAGGCTCTGACTACCGGCTGGCCTCTCTTTTTCTTGCGTCATTTCGCTCTCTTTTATGCCCATCGCTTCCGCTCCCCTTTTCGTCGCGCTCTGATGGTAGCGCAAAGTGTGTTTCAGTTCACGATCTGAACCGAAAAAACACAACTATTTGATTTTGATGATTTTAAAAAATAGACCACCCCGTTGATCTGTCAAAATTTGATCGCTATATTTGAAATCAGATTTCGCATAGTGAAATTTAAAGATAAAAAAGCGGTCAAAAATAAACGGGAGAAGCAGGAATGAAAGTGACTTTTGAGCAGTTAAAAGAGGCGTTCAATCGGGTGCTGCTGGCGCGCGGCGTTGCGGCGGAAACGGCTGACGCCTGTGCAGAGATGTTTGCCCGTACTACAGAATCCGGCGTCTATTCGCATGGCGTGAATCGCTTTCCCCGTTTCATTCAGCAACTGGATAATGGCGACATCATTCCTGATGCCAGACCGCAGCGCATCACCAGCCTTGGCGCCATCGAGCAGTGGGATGCTCAGCGATCCATCGGCAATCTGACGGCGAAAAAAATGATGGATCGCGCTATTGAACTGGCTTCCGACCACGGCATCGGCCTGGTGGCGTTACGCAATGCCAACCACTGGATGCGCGGCGGCAGCTACGGCTGGCAGGCGGCGGAAAAAGGCTACATCGGCATCTGCTGGACCAACTCTATCGCCGTGATGCCACCGTGGGGGTCAAAAGAGTGCCGTATTGGCACGAACCCGCTGATCGTCGCCATCCCTTCATCGCCAATCACCATGATCGATATGTCGATGTCGATGTTCTCCTACGGCATGTTAGAGGTAAACCGGCTGGCGGGACGTGAGCTGCCGGTAGACGGCGGGTTCGACGATAAAGGCAATTTGACCAAAGAACCTGGCGTGATCGAAAAAAATCGCCGCATTTTGCCGATGGGCTACTGGAAAGGGTCAGGTCTGTCGATTGTGCTGGATATGATCGCCACCCTGCTTTCCGACGGCGCTTCCGTTGCCGAAGTTACCCAGGAAAACAGCGACGAATACGGCGTTTCGCAGATCTTCATCGCTATTGAGGTCGATAAGCTGATTGATGGCGCCACGCGCGATGCCAAACTCCAGCGCATTATGGATTTCGTCACCACCGCTGAGCGCGCCGATGAGAACGTGGCAATCCGTCTGCCAGGCCACGAATTTACCCGGCTGCGGGATGAGAATCGCCGCAACGGCATCACCGTCGATGACAGCGTATGGGCCAAAATCCAGGCGCTGTAAGGAGACATAGCATGATATTTGGACATATCGCACAGCCCAATCCGTGTCGTCTGCCAGACGCGATTGAAAAGGCGCTCGATTTCTTACGTACCACCGACTTTCGCACGCTGAACCCTGGGGTGGTGGAAATCGACGGCAAAAATATTTTTGCCCAGATAATTGATTTAACCACCCGCTCTGCGGCTGAAAACCGTCCAGAAGTTCATCGCCGTTATCTGGATATTCAGTTTCTCGCCTGGGGTGAAGAAAAAATAGGGGTTGCCATCGACACCGGTAATAACCAAATCAGCGAATCGTTATTAGAACAGCGCGATATTATTTTCTATCACGACAGTGAACATGAATCTTTCTTTGAAATGGTTCCGGGAAGCTACGCTATTTTTTTCCCGCAGGATGTTCATCGCCCTGGCTGCAATAAAACGGTCGCGACACCCATACGGAAAATCGTCGTTAAAGTGGCAATATCCGCTTTATAAAACGTTATCTTTGGAGCACAACATGAAAACGAACAATACCGGTTATATTATCGGTGCGTATCCCTGTGCACCCTCATTTCACCAAAAGAGTGAAGAGGAAGAGAAGGAATTCTGGCGGCAACTCTCCGATACTCCTGATATTCGTGGGCTGGAGCAACCCTGCCTTGAACATCTTCACCCACTCGGCGACGCGTGGTTATTGCGCCATACGCCAGGCAACTGGCAAATCGTCGTGACGGCGATTATGGAAACCATGCGCCGTCGCGGTGAAAACCGCGGCTTTGGGCTGGCCTCCAGCAATGAAGATCAGCGTCAGGCCTGTGTGGCGTACTATCGCCACCTTTACCAGAAGATCACGACAATCAACGCGGCAAGCGCCGGGAAAGTGATCGCGCTTGAGCTGCACGCCGCACCGCAGGCCGATAACCCAAACGTCGCACAGGCAACGGACGCATTTGCCCGTTCAGTGAAAGAGATCGCTGGCTGGGACTGGCCGTGCGACCTGGTGCTGGAACACTGCGACGCGATGACCAGCGCCGCGCCGCGCAAAGGATTCCTGCCTCTGGACAACGTGCTGGAGGTGATTGCCGACTACGACATCAGCGTTTGCATTAACTGGGCGCGTTCCGCCATTGAAGGACGCAACACCACCCTGCCACTGACCCATACGCAGCAGGTGAAACAGGCTGGCAAACTCGGCGCGCTGATGTTCTCCGGTACAACGCAAAGCGGTGAATACGGCGAATGGCAGGATTTACATGCGCCTTTCGCACCTTTCTGCCCTGACAGCATGATGACGCAAGAACATGCCCGTGAATTACTGACCTGCGCAGGAACAGACGTTCTGCAATTCATGGGTATTAAGTTACTGGAAATTAACGCTAATGCCGACGTCAGTCACCGCGTAGCGATATTACGCGACGGCATTACGGCATTAAATAACGCCAAATAATAAGACGTTGCCGGATGGCGGCGTAGGTCTGATAAGCAAAACGTCATCAGGCATTAAATAATTTACTTTTCATCGCCAGAATACTTACTTTACGAGAATACGAAGATGAATATGACCTCTCGCCCTACAGAAAAAGATATACCTCGTCAGCGTTGGCTGCGAATTATTCCGCCCATTCTGATTACCTGTATTATTTCTTATATGGACCGCGTGAATATTGCTTTCGCGATGCCTGGCGGAATGGATGCCGAATTAGGTATTTCCGCCACTATGGCCGGTCTGGCTGGCGGGATTTTCTTCATCGGCTATCTGTTCTTACAGGTTCCCGGCGGCAAAATCGCCGTTCACGGCAGCGGCAAGAAATTTATCGGCTGGTCGCTGGTTGCCTGGGCGGTTATTTCCGTCCTCACAGGCTTAATTACCAACCAGTATCAATTGCTTGCCCTGCGTTTCTTACTGGGTGTGGCGGAAGGCGGCATGCTGCCCGTCGTACTGACGATGATCAGCAACTGGTTCCCGGACGCTGAACGCGGTCGTGCGAACGCCATTGTGATTATGTTTGTGCCGATTGCCGGGATTATCACCGCCCCGCTCTCCGGCTGGATAATCACCGTACTCGACTGGCGCTGGCTGTTCATTATTGAAGGTCTGCTCTCTCTCGTCGTGCTGGTGCTGTGGGCGTACACCATTTATGACCGGCCGCAGGAAGCCCGCTGGATCTCCAGGGCGGAAAAAAACTATCTGGTAGAAACCCTCGCCGCAGAACAGAAAGCCATTGCCGGAAGCGAAGTCAAAAACGCCTCTCTCAGCGCGGTCCTTTCCGACAAAACCATGTGGCAACTTATCGCCCTGAACTTCTTCTATCAGACCGGGATTTACGGTTACACCCTCTGGCTGCCGACCATCCTCAAAGAGCTGACCCACAGCAGCATGGGGCAAGTCGGTATGCTCGCCATTTTACCGTACGTCGGCGCGATCGCCGGGATGTTCCTGTTCTCTTTCCTTTCCGACCGCACGGGTAAACGCAAACTGTTTGTCTGCCTGCCGCTGATTGGCTTCGCCCTGTGCATGTTCCTGTCGGTGGCGCTGAAAAACCAAATCTGGCTGGCCTATGCCGCGCTGGTCGGCTGTGGCTTCTTCCTGCAATCGGCGGCGGGCGTTTTCTGGACGATCCCGGCACGTCTGTTCAGCGCCGAGATGGCGGGCGGCGCACGCGGCGTTATCAACGCGCTTGGCAACCTCGGCGGCTTCTGCGGCCCCTACGCGGTTGGCGTACTGATCACGTTGTACAGCAAAGATGCGGGCGTCTATTGCCTGGCGATCTCCCTGGCGCTGGCCGCGTTGCTGGCGCTGTTGCTGCCCGCGAAATGCGATGCGGGTTCGACACCGGCAAAGACAATGAGCCCGCGTAAACACGCCGCGTAACACCATGCCCGGGGCGCAGCGCTTACCGGGCCTACAAAACCCGTAGGCCGGATAAGCGTGGCGCCATCCGGCAAAAATGAGACATGAAAGATGAGAGAGAAAGAGGCCTTCTGGCTGGGCATCGATTGTGGCGGTACTTATCTGAAAGCCGGTTTGTATGACGCCAAAGGTCATGAGCATGGGATCAACCGGCAGTCGTTACAGACGGCAACGCCACTGCCGGGTTACGCCGAACGCGACATGCACCAGCTCTGGCAACAGTGTGCAGCCACCATTACCGGGCTTTTGCAGCGTACAGGCATCTCCGGCGAGCAAATTAAAGGCGTCGGTATCTCCGCTCAGGGTAAAGGACTGTTTCTGCTCGACAGGCAGGATCAGCCGCTGGGCAGCGCCATTCTCTCTTCCGACCGCCGGGCGCTAAAGATTGTCCAGCGCTGGCAGCAGGACGGCATTCCTGAACAGCTTTACCCCGTTACCCGCCAGACGCTGTGGACCGGGCATCCCGCCTCTCTGCTGCGCTGGATTAAAGAGAACGACCCTCAACGTTACGCACAAATTGGCTGCGTGATGATGGGGCATGACTATCTGCGCTGGCGCTTAACCGGCATAAAAGGGTGCGAAGAGAGCAACATTTCTGAGTCCAACCTCTACAACATGAGCAGCGGGCAGTATGACCCGCGCCTGACCCAATGGTTGGGCATCAGTGAAATCGACGATACGCTGCCCCCCATTATGGGGTCAGCCGAAATATGCGGGGAGATCACTGCTCAGGCAGCCGCCATCACCGGTCTGAAGGCGGGCACGCCCGTCGTCGGCGGTCTGTTTGACGTGGTTTCCACCGCGCTCTGCGCCGGTATTGAAGATGAATTCACCCTCAACGCGGTGATGGGCACCTGGGCGGTGACCAGCGGGATCACCGAGGGGTTGCGCGACCACGAAGCGCACCCTTATGTCTATGGCCGCTACGTCAACGACGGGCAGTACATCGTTCACGAAGCCAGCCCTACCTCCTCCGGCAATCTTGAATGGTTTACCGCCCAGTGGGGCGAACTCTCTTTTGACGAGATCAACCAGGCCGTCGCCAGTCTGCCGAAAGCGAGCGGCGAACTCTTTTTTCTGCCGTTTCTGTACGGCAGCAATGCCGGGCTGGAGATGACCTGCGGCTTTTACGGCATGCAGGCGCTGCATACCCGCGCGCATCTGCTACAGGCCATTTACGAAGGGGTGGTGTTCAGCCACATGACCCATCTCAACCGTATGCGCGAACGCTTTACTGAGGCGCACACCCTGCGCGTAACCGGCGGCCCGGCGCACTCCGACGTCTGGATGCAGATGCTGGCGGATGTCAGCGGCCTGCGCATCGAACTGCCGCAGGTTGAAGAGACCGGCTGCTTTGGCGCCGCGCTCGCCGCCCGCGTCGGCACCGGCGTATACCGCAGTTTCAGCGAGGCTCAGCACGCCTTACGGCACCCGGTACGCACGCTGATGCCCGACATGGCCGCACACCGTCTTTATCAGCGCAAATACCACCAATACCAGGATTTGATTCAGGCATTACAGGGCTACCACGCCCGCATTAAGGAGCACGCATTATGAGCCGACCATTACTGCAACTGGCGCTCGACCACACCAACCTTCAGGCGGCGATTCACGATGTCGCCCTGTTACAGGACCACGTCGATATCGTTGAGGCTGGCACCATCCTCTGTTTAACCGAGGGGCTTGGCGCGGTGAAAGCGCTGCGCGCCCAGTGCCCGGATAAAATCATCGTTGCCGACTGGAAGGTGGCCGATGCGGGCGAAACGCTCGCGCAGCAGGCTTTTGCCGCAGGCGCCAACTGGATGACGATTATCTGTGCGGCGCCGCTCGCCACGGTGGAGAAAGGCCATGCCGTCGCGCAATCCTGCGGCGGTGAAATTCAAATGGAGCTGTTCGGCAACTGGACGCTGGACGATGCCCGCGCGTGGTATCGCACCGGTGTGCGCCAGGCGATTTACCACCGTGGGCGCGACGCGCAGGCCAGCGGACAGCAGTGGGGAGACGCGGATCTGGCGCGGATGAAGGCGCTTTCTGACATTGGCCTGGAGCTGTCGATTACCGGCGGCATTACGCCTGCCGATCTGCCGTTGTTTAAAGATATTCGCGTCAAAGCATTTATCGCCGGACGCGCGCTGGCAGGGGCGGCGCATCCGGCGCAGGTTGCAGCCGGGTTCCACGCGCAAATTAACGCCATCTGGGGAGAGCAGCATGCGTAATCATCCGTTAGGTATCTATGAAAAAGCGCTGGCAAAAGACCTCAGTTGGCCGGAGCGCCTGGTGCTGGCGAAAAGCTGCGGCTTTGACTTTGTCGAAATGTCGGTGGATGAGACCGACGAACGCCTGTCGCGCCTGGACTGGAGCCCCACGCAGCGGGCGTCGCTGGTGACCGCCATGCTGGAAACCGGCGTGGCCATCCCGTCAATGTGCCTGTCCGCGCATCGTCGCTTTCCCTTCGGCAGTCGCGATGAAGCCGTACGCCAGCGGGCGCGCGACATCATGACCAAAGCGATTCACCTGGCGCGCGATCTGGGTATCCGCACCATTCAACTGGCGGGTTATGACGTCTATTACGAAGAACATGACGAAGGTACGCAACAACGCTTTGCCGAAGGGCTGGCGTGGGCGGTGGAGCAAGCCGCAGCAGCGCAGGTGATGCTGGCGGTGGAGATCATGGACACCGCCTTTATTAACTCCATCAGCAAATGGAAAAAATGGGACGCGCTGCTCGCCTCGCCGTGGTTTAGCGTTTACCCGGATGTCGGCAATCTCAGCGCCTGGGGCAACGACGTCGCCGCTGAGCTGAAGCTCGGTATTGACCGCATCGCCGCCATCCACCTGAAAGACACGCAGCCGGTGACAGAGAACAGCCCCGGTCAGTTCCGCGACGTGCCGTTCGGCGAAGGGTGCGTGGATTTTGTAGGCATCTTCAAAACGCTGCATGAGCTGAACTACCGTGGCGCGTTTTTGATTGAGATGTGGACGGAAAAGGCCAAAGAGCCGGTGCTGGAAATTATCCAGGCGCGGCGCTGGATAGAAGCGCGTATGCAGGAAGGAGGATTCACATGTTAGAGCAGTTAAAAGCCGAGGTGCTGGCAGCCAATCTGGCGCTTCCGGCACACCATCTGGTGACATTCACCTGGGGTAACGTCAGCGCCGTCGATGAAACGCGAAAACTGATGGTCATTAAACCTTCCGGCGTTGAATATGACGTCATGACCGCCGACGATATGGTGGTGGTGGAGATCGCCAGCGGCAAGGTCGTTGAAGGCAGCAAAAAGCCCTCGTCCGATACGCCGACGCATCTGGCGCTCTATCGTCGTTATCCGCAGATCGGCGGAATTGTACATACCCATTCCCGCCATGCAACGATCTGGTCGCAGGCGGGTCTTGACCTGCCCGCCTGGGGCACCACGCATGCCGACTATTTCTATGGCGCAATCCCCTGTACCCGGCTGATGACCGTGGAGGAAATTAAAGGGGAATACGAATACCAGACGGGCGAGGTAATCATCAAAACCTTTGAAGAACGCGGTCTGAACCCAATGCAGATCCCGGCGGTATTAGTCCACTCACACGGGCCATTCGCCTGGGGGAAAGACGCCGCTGACGCCGTGCATAACGCCGTGGTGCTTGAGGAGTGCGCCTATATGGGGCTGTTTTCGCGCCAGCTCACGCCGCAGCTACCGGATATGCAGCCAGAATTGCTCGACAAACATTATCTGCGTAAACACGGCGCGAACGCCTATTACGGGCAGTAAGACAATAAAAAAATCCCTGGGCGTAAAACGTCCAGGGTAAGAATCCGAAGGCGACATCACGCTACGGAATAAACGGTTACTGACCTCAGCGATATCGGTATTGATAATCTACATTGTCCACCACACTATAAAGCGGTTGAATATCATCCAGTGCCAGTATGTATCCACTTCCTTTCACGCAGACAATTGAATTCTTCGGTAGCCCCAGCAGACTTAATTTATTATTTAGATTTTTGACGACTTTAGATAAACGCTGCGTGGAAGCACATAATTCATTTTTTTCCCAAACGTTGATGAGTAATTCATCCTTTGAGACATATTGAGAACGTGCATTGACCAAAAGGTAAACAAACAGATGGAGCATTGTCCGATTAAAAAACACTCCACAGAAAGAGATGACGCTATCCATTTTATTAACCGGCAGCCGGAAAATTCGAGCTTCGTTAATATCAAGGAATATTTCCCTGCCAATCATAAATCCATGTAACTGATATTCCATACTTTAGATACTCACGTTGAGCTAAACCAGAGATACCTGCTCATGTTCACCTCCTCCTTGATTATTGTGTAAGCCTCAAGTGTAAAAAAAAGCAATTTATTTTCAATAGTTAACCGACACAACTCTTTTCCCACACCTTTCTGATGGGGTATAGGTTTAATAGCTGAAAAACATATTTGTATAAATTAATGTAATTACTAAAGACAAACGATTAGCAGTATAAGCTAAATAGACAGGGCCGGTGTATGTGACAATTAAATATTATATATTTATCTCAAATTACAGTTAATAATCCTGCGCAGGGTTCCCAACGGCCGAGCAACGGCTTCACTCTCCCCGGCAAATCTGCCCGATGGCGCTGCGCTTATCGGGCCTACATATGCAGTTCCCCGTAGGCCGGATAAGGCGAACCTCATGCCCGATGGCGCTGCGCTTATCGGGCCTACAAGTGCGGTTTCCCGTAGGCCGGATAAGGCGAAGCCGCCATCCGGCAACGTGGTTATACGGCGCTTAAAACAGCCCCAGCGGTTTATCGGAATAGCTCACCAGCAGACATTTGGTTTGCTGATAATGCTCCAGCATCATTTTGTGGGTTTCGCGGCCAATCCCCGACTGCTTATAGCCGCCGAACGCAGCATGCGCCGGGTAAGCATGATAGCAGTTGGTCCATACGCGTCCCGCCTGAATACCGCGCCCCATTTTGTACGCCAGGTTGCCGTTACGACTCCAGACTCCGGCGCCAAGCCCGTACTGGGTGTCGTTAGCCAGTTCCAGTGCTTCCTCCATCGTCCTGAAGGTCGTCACAGCCAGCACCGGGCCAAAAATCTCCTCCTGGAAGACGCGCATATTGTTCTTACCAAACAGGATGGTCGGTTCGAGGTAATAGCCCTCTTTCAGCTCTCCTTCCAGCTGCTTGCGCCGCCCGCCGGTTAACACATCCGCGCCTTCTTTCTTACCGATATCAATGTAGTTGAGGATGGTTTCCAGTTGCCCCTGAGAGACCTGCGCGCCCATCTGCGTAACGCTGTCGAGCGGGTTACCGCTGCGAATGCTTTCGACGCGACGAATGGCCCGCTCCATAAAGCGCTCATAAATGGACTCCTGTACCAGCGCGCGGCTCGGGCAGGTACAAACTTCGCCCTGATTAAAGGCAAACAGCGCAAAGCCCTCCAGCGCCTTGTCGAAAAACGCATCCTCTTCATCCATCACATCGGCAAAGAAGATATTGGGGGACTTACCGCCCAGCTCCAGCGTTACCGGGATAATGTTTTGTGTCGCGTACTGCATGATCTGTTGCCCGACTTCCGTCGAACCGGTAAACGCCACCTTCGCGATCCGCTTCGACGTCGCCAGATATTCGCCGATCTCTCCGCCCGCGCCGTTCACGACGTTGACCACGCCCGGCGGGAGCAGATCGCCAACGATTTCCATCAGCAACAGAACCGAAAGCGGCGTCAGACGCGCAGGTTTGAGCACTACGCAGTTCCCCGCCGCCAGCGCCGGGGCCATTTTCCAGCTCGCCATCAGCAGCGGGAAGTTCCACGGGATGATCTGCCCCACCACGCCCAGCGGTTCATGGAAGTGATAGGCCACCGTTTCGCTGTCAACTTCGCTGATACCGCCCTCTTGTGCGCGGATACAGGACGCAAAATAGCGGAAATGGTCGATCGCCAGCGGCACGTCGGCGGCGCTGGTTTCACGGATGGGTTTGCCGTTATCCCAGGTTTCCGCCGTTGCCAGCAGTTCCAGGTTTTGCTCCATGCGATCGGCAATCTTAAACAGAATCGCGGCGCGATCCTGCACGGACGTATGCGCCCACTGTTCTTTCACGTTATGCGCGGCATCCAGCGCCAGATCGATATCTTTTTTGCCGGAAGAGGCGACTTCACACAGCAGTTGCCCGGTCACCGGCGTCAGATTCTGGTAATACTCGCCGTCTACCGGTGCGACCCAGTCTCCGCCGATAAAGTTGTCGTAGCGGGCTTTTAATTTCAGAGGAAAACCATACTCGCCGGGCTGAATACGCGTTGAAGGGGGATTATTGGTCATGACCGTCTCCTTACTGTAGGGGTACTACAAAGGTTAGACGGGACTGGCGAAATCTTCGCCAGCCTTTTACTGCTTTACGACTGCGGTCACGATATAGACAAGCGGATGTTTAAGCCGTTTCACCTTACCGCACAGTGTAGGCCCGATAAGCGCAGCGCCATCGGGCATGACGCCGGAATGACACGATGCGTATATCCGGCAATCACTCAATTACATCGCCGCGTGGTAAATCGCCATGATCTCGTCGTGGGTCGCCTGAATAGGGTTGGTCAGGCCACAGGCGTCTTTCAGTGCATTGGTCGCCAGCACCGAAATATCTTCTTCTTTCACATTCAGGTCGCGCAGACCCGCCGGAATGTTGACCTGCTGCGCCAGCTGACGGATAGCGTCAATGCACGCTTTCGCACCGTCGGCTTCACTCATCCCGGTTACATTAGCGCCCATCGCAGCCGCACAGTCGCGCAGACGGCCTGCCGCGACCTGGCTGTTAAATACCTGAACGTGCGGCAACAGCACCGCATTACATACGCCGTGCGGCAGATTGTAGAAGCCGCCGAGCTGGTGCGCCATCGCGTGGACATAGCCCAGAGAAGCATTGTTAAACGCCATACCAGCCAGGAATTGCGCATAGGCCATCGCTTCGCGCGCCTGCGCGTTGCTGCCCTCTTCCACGGCAATCGCCAGGTTTTCCGCAATCATAGAGATGGCTTTCAGCGCGCACGCATCAGTAATCGGCGTTGCGGCAATAGAAACATAGGCTTCAATGGCGTGGGTTAACGCATCCATGCCGGTCGCGGCGGTCAGCGATTTTGGCATCCCCATCATCAACGAAGAGTCATTCACAGAGAGCAGCGGCGTAACGTGTTTATCCACAATCGCCATCTTAATATGGCGCGCCTCATCCGTAATGATGCAGAAGCGGGTCATTTCTGATGCCGTTCCCGCCGTCGTGTTGATGGCAATCATCGGTAGCTGAGGTTTCGCGGAGCGATCCACACCTTCATAGTCGCGGATGTCGCCGCCGTTCGCCGCCACCAGCGCGATGCCTTTCGCGCAGTCGTGCGGAGAGCCGCCGCCCAGCGAAATTACGCTATCGCACCCGTGTTCTTTCAGGAGTTTCAGCCCGGCAGCCACGTTTTCGGTGGTCGGGTTCGGCTGCGTGCCATCATAAATAACGCTG
Source organism: Citrobacter sp. CK189 (assembly GCF_030333505.1). Taxonomy (NCBI): domain Bacteria; kingdom Pseudomonadati; phylum Pseudomonadota; class Gammaproteobacteria; order Enterobacterales; family Enterobacteriaceae; genus Citrobacter; species Citrobacter sp. CK189. The sequence goes on from NZ_JAOWFV010000037.1 coordinate 295,021, forward strand.
AAAATATCGCGTTCCTGCAACGCTTTCTGAATATCTCCAGCCATGCCTAATGTTGCCAACATGCTATCCGTGACAATTAATGTACGGCGAAAACCATATTCCGCCATGGTATTCATTGCTTCTTTTAATGCACCAGCGCCGATTACATTCACGGAAGGAATAAAAAATGTTGAAGCAGCCATTGTACCATCCTTAATTACTGAAATAAGGCTGGCAGCATACGGATGAACCTGTCGTGAAAATATGATCGCTGTTGTTATTTTCCCATTATAAAATATAAAAAAGCACATTAGGTTCATCGCCTGCTGTGCTTTATATAATTCAAGAAAATAATTGTATTAATTCATTTTCTATTTTAATAATTCGTATCATTCTTTTGCCGGAAATAATAACGCATCGCGTAATAAATGATCGTTTCCGCGACGGCGCGTGAATCCTGTCCGGTCAAAATACTCCAGAATTTGAATGGCGAGTTTTCGTCCAACATTCAACCGATCGCGAAAATCAGCGGCGCAGGTCGAGCCTCTCTCCTGATCCAGTTCGCGGATCAGGTTCGCAAAAGCGACAATCCGATCGTTACGGTAATAACGATCTTTCACGATCGCGGTAATCATGCCCTGCTGTGCCGCCTGTCGCAGCACCTGCCGCATAACCTGCTCGTCCACGCCCTTTTCTTTCGCCAGATCGCGCACCCACCAGGGGTCGTCGCCAAACAGCGGCTCAATGTTTTGCCAGACGGCCTGCTGCTCGTCGCTGAAACCGGCTTTGTGATCCGGTAAATGCAACCAGCCGTGGTGGCTGTGAATCACGCCGCTTTCACGCATACGGTCGATAAGCAGCAGCACCAGCGCTTCGTCTTCCATCGGGAGCGCCATGCGCCGCAAACGCTCGCGCCCCGGGCCGGGCTCATCGCGATGGTGTTCGTGGTACATCGCGAGCGTATCCAGAATCTTACGCTGCCAGCGCGCGGCGACAGGGGCGTTCAACAGGCTGTAACCCGCCTGAATAAAACCATGCTGTTCAATAAGCTGGCGCATACCGTCGCCGTTGAGCTGCCGCGCCCACACGAAATCAGGAATATTCACCGCGCCGCGTTCGAGATGCGTCGCCAGCGCGGCGCTGTCATCCCTGGCGTTTTCCAGCGCCGACAGCCATTGCAGATATTCCGGTTTACGTTTACCGCGACGCGGCGAGTTGAGCGTCACCACGCGTACGCCAGCAAGCGTGGTTCGGGCAGAAATATCGCGTAATACCAGCCGATCGTTATCGGCAAGCCATAGCGGCGTATCGAACACCAGTTCCGCCAGCGTGCCCTCCAGCAGGGAAATGCGTCCGGTGACATGGCTGGCGGCGTGGTGAATATGCAACGGTTGCCATTGCACGAGCGGCGCAGCATGTTCTAACGAAACGATGACGCGTGAAAAGGCATCCGGCGGTACGTCAGAGAGAAGCCAGTCGCCACGGTTAAGCTGCTCTTTTTCCGCATCGCCCGCGATATTCAGCGCAATACGCTGTCCGGCATGAGCGTGTTCAGTCGCCTGATTCTGCGCATGCAGGCTGCGCACGCGCATTGGCTTATTCACACCGGTCAGCCACAGCGTATCGCCAACGTTCACTTCGCCGCTGAGCGCCGTACCGGTCACCACCAGCCCTGCGCCTTTCACCGTAAACGCGCGATCGATCGCCAGGCGAAAGCTCTGATGGCCGGGATGCGCGCGGCCCGTCAACTGCCGTAAATGCTCGCGCAATGCCTCAATACCGCGCCCTTCATTTGCGGCGGTGACAAACAGCGTCGCGTCGGCAAACCCGTAATGGCCCAGCGTCGCCAGAATCTCTTCCCGCACCTCTTCGATTCGCGCTTCGTCCACCCGGTCGGCTTTGGTCAGCGCAACCGTAAGCTGCGGATTGCCCGTCAGTTGTAAAATTTGCAGATGCTCGCGGGTCTGCGCCATCACGCCGTCATCGCAGGCGACAACCAGCAGCGCATGATCGATACCGCCCACGCCCGCCAGCATGTTGGAGAGAAACTTTTCATGACCGGGAACGTCGATAAATCCCAGTACGCGGCCATCCGGCTGCGGCCAGTAGGCATACCCCAGATCGATAGTCATACCGCGTTTTTTTTCTTCCGGCAGGCGATCGGCATTCACGCCGGTAATCGCCTGTAATAGCGTTGTTTTTCCGTGGTCAACGTGTCCGGCGGTTGCAATAATCATTTCAACATCATCTCCATAAACCGGGTCTCGTCTTCAAGGCAGCGGATATCCAGCCACAGGCGACCATCGTAAATTCGGCCAATGATCGGGACGGGCAGCGCGCGCCAGCGAGCCGCCAGCGCCTCAAGACGGCTTCCACGCCCGTCATGCGGCGTAAAGGTCAGCGCCACGCTGGGCAGCCGATCAACCGGCAACGAACCGCTGCCGATCTGCGACAGGCAAGGCATCACGTTTACCGCGAACTCCGCGCTAAAGCGTGCGGCAAGCGCCGCCTGTAGCCGCTGCGCCTGCGCCTGAATCGCCGCTTCACTGCGGGTTAACAGCCGTAGCGTCGGCAGTTTCTCCGCCAGCGCTTCCGGGTGCAGGTAAAGCCGCAGGGTTGCCTCCAGCGCCGCCAGCGTCATTTTGTCGGCACGCAGGGCCCGCTTCAGCGGGTGGCTTTGCAGTTGCGCAATCATCTCTTTCTTGCCGACAATGATCCCGGCCTGTGGCCCGCCCAGCAGCTTGTCGCCAGAGAAGCTGACCAGGCTGACGCCTGCGGCAATCAGCTGCTGCGGCATCGGTTCTTTCGGCAAGCCGTACTGACTGAGATCCACCAGCGAACCGCTGCCCAGATCCGCCACCACCGGGATATCCAGCTCCAGCCCAATAGCGGCCAGCTCTGCCTCATCCACCGCTTTGGTGAAGCCTTCAATACTGTAATTACTGGTATGCACTTTCATCAACAGGCCGGTGTTTTCATTCACCGCCTGACGATAATCTTTCGCGTGAGTCCGGTTGGTGGTGCCCACCTCATGCAGCGTACAGCCCGCCTGACGCATCACATCAGGAATACGAAACGCGCCGCCAATCTCCACCAGTTCACCACGCGATACCACCACCTCTTTACCGTTCGCCGTCGCCGCCAGCATCAGCAACACGGCCGCCGCGTTGTTGTTCACAATACAGGCGTCTTCCGCCCCGGTAATGCGACACAACAGATCCGCCAGCGCCCGATCGCGGTGCCCGCGTCCGGCGCCATCCAGATCATATTCCAGTGTGACCGGAGCGCGCATTGCCTGCGCCACCGCGTCAATCGCCTCTTCCGCCTGCTGCGCTCGCCCCAGATTGGTGTGCAGCACCGTTCCCGTCAGGTTAATCACCGGACGCAGCGCGCTTTGCGCCTCTTTCGCCAGCCGGATATTCACCTCTTGCGCCCAGTTCTCGCACCACGCGGGCAGCGCCTGCGCATCGCGAATCGCTTCTCTTGCTTCATCCAACATCTGGCGAAGCAGATCCACCACCCTGGTGTGCCCGTGGGTGTCACGTAAAGAGAGAAAAGTGCTGTCACGCAGTAAGCGATCGATAGCAGGAAGCTGGCTGTAGAGTGAACGCGTTTCGGTTGTCATGAAAAAGGCCTGGCTGTTGGTGGCCCCCTCCGGTGCGGAGAGGGATATCGACATGAGGGGGATTGTACCGTGAGTTTGCTCAGGCGGACATAATACGCATCAAGCCTTTGGCGGTTCCGTGCGGGCAAAGCTTTCGCGTTGAAAGAGCGTTTCCACCAGTTTGACTAAGTGCGGTCTGTCCACGCACCAGCCCGGCGCCACGCGGCGGAAATTGAGGTAGCCCACGGCGCAGGCAATGGCGATGGTTGCCAGATTCACGGTATCGGTCTTAATCGTCCCGTCCACCAGATAGCCTTCCAGCGCGTCCAGGCTACGGTTGATTTTCTCGCGCTGGCGCAACAGTTCCGTTTCAGACTGCTGCGCCGCCGGGCGCGCCTGTTCACGCACGGAAACCAGACCGGCATCCATAATGCCGTCCGCCAGCGCTTCAATCTGCCGTACTTTCAGTGAGGCCAGCGGTTCACGCGGAATCATCACCGGAGCAATATCCAGTAACTCAATATATTCGGCGATTATCGGGGAATCGAACCAGCACTCTCCCTTATCCGTCACCAGCGCGGGGACTTTGCCAAGCGGGTTGTACTGCGCCACGCCGTTTTCCGCGTTGTAGGGAAGTTCATTCACAAATTCGAAAGTGATGCCCTTTTCCAGCAATAAAACCGAAATCTTTCGCACAAAAGGGCTGGTATAGCTGCCGATGAGTTTCATGCCGTGTCCTTTTTGCCAACAAAAAATAAAGTGGTATCAATAAATCCTGCCTTAGTTTTGCCGGATGGCGGCGCAAGCGCCTTATCCGGTCTACACATTGCAGACATTGTTCCTGTCGGTCTGATAAGCATAGCGCCATCAGGCATTTTTACTAAAAAGCAGGTGGCGACCCGCTTAATGATCCAAATAAAGATAGTGCATCCAGCTGGTCATGCGCAGTAGCACCTTACGCATCACGGAGACATGGGCGAAGTGATCGGAGTAAACCGCAACCTGGGCGTAAATGCCGTCAGGCAGGGCATCCACATCGCTATTCGGCTCCAGCTCAATCAACGCAAGCACGCCGTCCATCCCCGGCGTTACGCTTAAGGACTGTAATGTTCCCTGCGCCTGGTAAGAACCGCCGGGCACAACCGGTAAAATACTCAACAACTTGCCCTGGAATACCTGGCCGGGCAGCGCATTGAACACCACTTCTGCCTCATCTCCCGCCTCAAGACGTAATAATGAGTTCTGCCGGAACTGGGCGACAATTTGCCGTTTTTGTTCGGGAATAAAAACCATTACCGGGCGCAGCGGCAGCGCGGCGGCATAGCTACCGGGCCGGATAAGCACCTGGGTCACATAGCCATTACTCGGCGCGCGAATAACCGTCTGTTCAAGATTGTATTTCGCCTCGGCCAGCTGCGCCCGCAGGCTGACGATTTGCGACTGCTCGCCATCGACCATGCTGTCCAGTTGGCTCTGGATCTGCGTTTGTTCAGCAACAGAACCTTTTACCATCGCATCCTGCGCTAAATAGTTTTGCCGCGCGTTATCGATATCGCTTTCAGAGAACGGATTCACCCTCGCCTGACTGCCTTTCAGATAGCGCTGATAATCTTTATAGAGGCGGTCGCGTTCTGCGGACACCCGCGTGGTATTGGCCTGAGCCTCCGCTAATTGCGCCTTCAGGGTATGTATATTATGCGTGGCCGTGACCAGGTCGGCCTGTAACCTGTCGACCCGCGCCTGATACCGTACGGGATCGATTTTGAATAAAACATCGCCCTTTTTAATCAGCTGATTATTTTTATCCGTTACCTCACTCACAATACCTGTTACCTGCGGCGTAATAGGAATAGAAATAACCGCTTTCTGCGCCGTAAAAGTATAGGGGTGGTTATAGTTCATTAATAATATAAGTCCGCTAACTAAAAATACCCCGCCTAATGCCGCCGTGGAAAGTGTCCATTGATTCACCGGAATCCTGAATATTTTAAATACCGCCCAGGCTAATGCTACGTAGGTCAAAACAATCAACAGATCCATGATTAGCTCTCCGACGGGGGAATATCAGGGGACTGTACCTCAGCCAGCTTTCGCTCCAGCGCTTCCACACGTTTCGACAAGGCGATAAGTTCCGGGTCAGGCTCCGGTTCTGGCCCCGGCTCAGGCTCCTTTTCCTGCGGTAAAACATGCGCTTGCATGCCCCAGCCCCGTTCGGGCTGATAAAGCGTGGCCCAAATCCACAGAAACGGCCAAATAACATGAAGCGTAAACAGACTGACCCAACCAGCAGTATGAATAGCATCAGCATGGGGGTGGTTTCGTTTTTTAGCGATCAGATAAGGGATGTCATGAATCATGATGATTCCATAAAAAATCACCAGAAAAACAAAGATCAATACTCCTAACGCGAAATAATTTAGAAACATACCTGCTCCGGCTTCACGCTAATAAGAGTGTTAAATGACAGGCGGCGTATTACGATTCCACCGATATTTTGAACATAATTCGAGTCCGCCATTTTCGCCATCAAACCAAAAGATAATTTTGCACGGCGAGAGGTTGCTCAATTACACATCAGAATGAAGCATGAGGCGGAATCTGCTTAAGATCACACCACACAGGTTTCGGATGAAAATATCTTGTGATTCAGATCACAAAAACCCAACAAACCCTCAAATCAAAAATGTGAAACAGTTCACATTTAAACGCTATTTCCACCGGTGATTCCGGGTTTGTTGTTTTTTTACACAGCTATTTTGTGATCAATATCACATCAATAACCACCATCTACCCTATATTCATGTGATCTAAATCACACAACAAGCCAGCAACTGGACAGTTGAACGATTCAGTGCCAGATTTCGCACTATCTACAGGGTCCGGCTACCTCTGCCGCTACATTAACAAACCTCGGGCTTCGAGCCTGCGCGACAGCAAACATAAGAAGGGGTGTTTTTATGTCATCCGATATTAAGATCAAAGTGCAAAGCTTTGGTCGTTTCCTCAGCAATATGGTGATGCCAAATATCGGCGCGTTTATCGCGTGGGGTATTATCACCGCATTATTTATTCCAACAGGGTGGTTGCCTAACGAAACGCTGGCAAAGCTCGTTGGTCCGATGATCACCTACCTCCTGCCGCTGCTGATCGGTTATACCGGTGGTAAGCTGGTAGGCGGCGAGCGCGGCGGCGTGGTCGGTGCTATCACCACGATGGGCGTTATCGTCGGTGCGGACATGCCGATGTTCCTTGGCTCAATGATCGCAGGCCCGCTGGGCGGCTACTGCATCAAGAAATTCGATAGCTGGGTAGACGGTAAGATCAAATCCGGTTTCGAAATGCTGGTGAATAACTTCTCCGCTGGCATCATCGGGATGATCCTCGCGATTCTGGCGTTCCTCGGCATTGGCCCGGCGGTTGAAGTCCTGTCTAAACTGCTGGCAGCCGGCGTTAACTTCATGGTTATCCATGACATGCTGCCGCTGGCGTCTATCTTCGTTGAACCGGCGAAAATCCTGTTCCTTAACAACGCGATCAACCACGGTATCTTCTCGCCGCTGGGTATTCAGCAGTCCCATGAGCTGGGTAAATCCATTTTCTTCCTGATCGAAGCTAACCCAGGCCCGGGTATGGGCATCCTGATGGCGTACATGTTCTTCGGTCGCGGCAGCGCAAAACAGTCTGCTGGCGGTGCGGCAATCATCCACTTCCTGGGCGGTATCCACGAAATTTACTTCCCGTACGTGCTGATGAACCCACGTCTGATCCTGGCCGTTATCCTCGGCGGTATGACTGGCGTGTTTACGCTGACCATCCTGAACGGCGGTCTGGTTTCTCCGGCGTCTCCGGGTTCTATCCTGGCGGTACTGGCGATGACGCCAAAAGGCGCCTACTTCGCTAACATCACGGCGATTATCGCTGCTATGGCGGTCTCCTTCATCATTGCCTCCATTCTGCTGAAAACCAGCAAAGTGAAAGAAGATGATGATATCGACGCGGCAACCCGTCGCGTGCAGGACATGAAAGCAGAATCTAAAGGCGCATCCGCGCTGTCCGCTGGCGATGTGACCAACGACCTGAGCCATGTACGTAAAATCATCGTTGCCTGTGATGCCGGTATGGGTTCCAGCGCAATGGGTGCGGGCGTACTGCGTAAAAAAGTTCAGGATGCGGGTCTGAGCCAGATTTCCGTCACCAACAGCGCGATCAACAACCTGCCGCCGGATGTCGACCTGGTCATCACTCACCGTGACCTGACCGAGCGCGCCATGCGCCAGGTTCCGCAAGCGCAGCACATTTCGCTGACCAACTTCCTGGATAGCGGACTGTACACCAGCCTGACCGAACGTCTGGTTGCCGCGCAGCGCCACAACACCAACGAAGAGAAAGTACGCGATCATCTGAAAGACAGCTTTGATGAAGGGGATAACAACCTGTTCAAGCTGGGCGCAGAAAACATCTTCCTGGGTCGTAAAGCCGCCACTAAAGAAGAAGCCATTCGCTTTGCGGGCGAGCAACTGGTGAAAGGCGGTTATGTTGAGCCAGAATACATCGACGCCATGCTGGAACGTGAAAAACTGACCCCGACTTATCTGGGTGAGTCTATCGCCGTACCGCACGGCACCGTGGAAGCCAAAGACCGCGTGCTGAAAACCGGTGTGGTGTTCTGCCAGTACCCGGAAGGCGTACGCTTCGGTGAAGAAGAAGACGATATCGCCCGCCTGGTCATTGGTATCGCGGCGCGTAACAACGAGCACATCCAGGTCATCACCAGCCTGACTAACGCGCTGGATGATGAGTCCGTGATCGAGCGTCTGGCGCATACCACCAGCGTGGATGAAGTGCTGGAACTGCTGGCCGGTCGTAAGTAAGTCCGTTGCCCGGTGGCGCTCGCGCTTACCGGGCCTACGATGTGCAGTTCCCGTAGGCCGGATAAGGCGTTTACGCCGCCATCCGGCATCATGTCCGGTGGCGCTGCTACCGGGCATGCGGTGTACGGTTTCCTCTCCCGCAAGGGAGAGGGTTTGGGTGAGGGGGGAAGCCATGCGGTCCCTCACCCCAGCCCTCTCGGGTAAAAACATTAATGAAGGTTAACACTATGAAAGCATTACATTTTGGCGCAGGTAATATCGGTCGTGGATTTATCGGCAAACTGCTGGCTGACGCGGGGATACAACTGACGTTCGCGGATGTAAACCAGGTCGTGCTCGACGCCCTGAATGCCCGTCATAGCTATCAGGTTCATGTGGTGGGTGAAAATGAGCAGGTTGATACGGTTTCCGGCGTTAATGCCGTGAGCAGCATCAGCGATGACGTGGTTGAGCTGATTGCGCAGGTCGATTTGGTCACCACCGCCGTTGGGCCGGTGGTACTGGAACGCATTGCTCCGGCCATCGCCAAAGGCCTGGTTAAACGTAAAACGCAGGGAATTGAAGCGCCGCTTAACATCATTGCCTGCGAAAACATGGTGCGCGGCACCATGCAATTGAAAGGTCATGTGATGAACGCCCTGGCGGATGAAGACAAAGCCTGGGTTGAACAACATGTCGGTTTTGTCGATTCCGCCGTCGACCGTATCGTGCCGCCTTCCGCTTCCGCCACGAACGACCCGCTGGAAGTCACCGTGGAAACCTTCAGCGAGTGGATTGTCGATAAAACGCAGTTCAAAGGCGCGCTGCCAGATATTCCAGGTATGGAATTAACCGATAACCTGATGGCATTTGTCGAACGTAAACTCTTCACGCTGAACACCGGGCATGCTATAACCGCGTACCTCGGAAAATTAACCGGTCATCAGACCATCCGTGACGCGATTCTCGATGAGAAAATCCGCGCTGTGGTAAAAGGGGCGATGGAAGAGAGCGGCGCGGTGCTGATCAAACGCTACGGTTTTGATGCCGACAAACATGCGGCATACATTCAGAAAATCCTCGGTCGTTTTGAAAACCCGTATCTGAAAGATGACGTTGAGCGCGTTGGCCGCCAGCCGCTGCGTAAACTGAGTGCGGGCGACCGTCTGATCAAACCGCTGCTGGGCACGCTGGAATACGGCCTGCCGCACGTTAACCTGGTCAACGGTATCGCTGCCGCGATGCACTTTACCAGCGAAGACGATCCGCAGGCCCAGGAACTGGCTGCGCTGATCGCAGAGAAAGGGCCGCAGGAAGCGCTGGCGCAAATTTCCGGGCTGGATGTAAACAGCGAAGTGGTAGCGGAGGCGGTTAACGCATACAACGCGACCAAATGAGGCAAAATACGGCGCAGGTCATCCTGCGCCCGAATGACAGATTGTCAGATATGCAGGCAATAATGGAACAAACCCAGGCCTTTGAAAACCGCGTGCTTGAGCGTCTGAATGCTGGCAAAACCGTACGAAGTTTCCTCATCACCGCCGTAGAGTTACTCACCGAGGCGGTGAATATTCTGGTACTTCAGGTGTTTCGCAAAGACGATTATGCGGTGAAATACGCAGTGGAACCGTTGCTCGACGGCGATGGACCGCTGGGCGATCTCTCGGTACGTCTGAAACTGATCTACGGTCTGGGGGTACTCAGTCGCCCTGAATACGAAGATGCGGAACTGCTGATGGCGCTGCGTGAAGAACTGAATCACGACGGTAATGAATATGCGTTCACCGACGACGAAATTCTCGGGCCGTTTGGCGAACTGCACTGCGTGACGGCGTTACCGCCGCCGCCGCATTTTGAGACCTCTGACCCGGGTTTATACGCCATGCAAATTCAGCGCTACCAGCAAGCGGTACGCTCAACGATGGTGCTTTCCCTGACTGAGCTGATTTCTAAAATCAGCTTAAAAAAAGCCTTTCAAAAATAGACCGTCAACCACTTACTGTTTTTCTTCCGGCTGCGGCTGATAGAGCTGGCGATAATATTCCAGACGTTGCAGGTACATCTGCGCATTTGCCTTCGGCACCTCATCAGGAACCATATCGCGCGGCGGCGTTTTATTCAGATACTCCCGAAATGCCTGACTCGAAGCCATAAAATCTACAGCCTTATCAATAAGAAGCGGAACGTTGTCACCTATTTTAACCATGATGATATCTCCATGTATTCTCCGCGTCGGGGAATGCGCGGCCGCTAATTTTAGTTTAGGCTCAGACAGGGTTTTCTATTGAGGAAAACGTGCTTAATCGCAAACCGCCGTGCAGAAACCGTTAACATCACGTTTTGTTTATTAAATAAGTATTAAATCAAGATGTTACACAATCAATTAGCATTATAATACTTGCCTTATTTGATTATTTTTATCCCATTAGTTGTGAATAATCCCGCTCTGCGCGCATACTATAGAAAATTCATCCTGGTTCCATCAGAAGCTATCCCATGAAAGAAGTCGAAAAAAACGAAATTAAACGTCTGAGCGATCGCCTGGACGCCATCCGCCACCAGCAGGCCTCGCTATCCCTTGTCGATGCCGCTGACAAATATGCCGAGCTGGAAAAAGAGAAAGCCACGCTGGAAGCCGAGATCGTGCGCCTGCGTGACGTTCACAGCCAGAAGCTGAGTAAAGAAGCGCAAAAGCTGATGAACCTGCCGTTTCGCCGCGCGATTACTAAAAAAGAACAGGCCGATATGGGCAAGCTGAAGAAAAGCGTGCGCGGTCTGGTTGTCGTCCACCCAATGACGGCGTTAGGCCGTGAAATGGGTCTGAAAGAGATGACCGGTTTCGCAAAAACCGAGTTTTAACCTTCTGCCGGGTACGCGCACGCTTGCCCGGCCCGCCCTTTCCCTCCCCTCCCTCAATTGGCCCAACCAATTATCCCTTAATCCGATCACTGGTTCACAGTTCATTAAAATTCACCCACACTAGCGTTGCCAATAAGCAACATTTGATTAACCATTCATTGTCATTACCCCTACATCCCAATATTGGCAGGGCCACTTTTACATATAATGTGACAAAGAGATGAGCAAAGACTCATTGCATTATGCGTGTGGCCCTCAGGAGACCTGCAATGAATCTCTGGCAACAAAACTACGATCCGGCCGGTAACATCTGGATTTCCAGCCTGATCGCATCGCTTCCGATCCTGTTCTTTTTCTTCGCGCTGATTAAGCTCAAGCTGAAAGGCTACATCGCCGCCTCCTGGACGGTCGCAATCGCGCTGGCTGTCGCGCTGCTGTTTTACAAAATGCCGGTGGATAACGCTCTGGCTGCGGTGGTGTATGGCTTCTTCTATGGTCTGTGGCCGATTGCCTGGATCATTATCGCCGCTGTCTTTGTCTATAAAATCTCTGTCAGAACCGGGCAATTCGACATCATCCGGTCATCAATATTGTCGATTACCCCTGACCAGCGTCTGCAAATGCTGATCGTCGGCTTTTCCTTCGGGGCATTCCTTGAAGGGGCAGCGGGCTTTGGCGCGCCAGTGGCGATTACTGCGGCTCTGCTAGTCGGCCTGGGCTTTAATCCGCTGTATGCGGCGGGTTTGTGCCTGATCGTCAACACCGCGCCGGTCGCGTTTGGCGCGATGGGGATTCCGATTCTGGTGGCCGGTCAGGTCACCGGGCTGGACAGCTTTGAGATCGGCCAGATGGTCGGCCGTCAGTTACCGTTCCTGACCATTATCGTGCTGTTCTGGATCATGGCGATTATGGACGGCTGGCGCGGCGTGAAAGAGACCTGGCCTGCGGTGATGGTGGCGGGTGGTTCATTTGCTATCGCCCAGTACCTCAGCTCTAACTTTATCGGCCCGGAACTGCCGGACATCATCTCGTCGCTGGTCTCGCTGGTCTGTCTGACGCTGTTCCTGAAACGCTGGCAGCCGGTACGTATTTTCCGCTTTGGCGATATGGGCGCTTCACAGGTCGATCAGACGCTGGACCGCACCCATTACACGGTTGGTCAAGTCGTTCGCGCATGGTCGCCGTTCCTGTTCCTGACAGCGACCGTTACCCTCTGGAGCGTTCCGCCGTTTAAAGCGATGTTTGCCCCAGGCGGCGCGCTGTACGACTGGGTGATTAATATTCCGGTTCCGCATCTCGATAAGCTGGTTGCCCGTATGCCGCCAGTGGTGCATGAGGCAACCGCCTACGCTGCGGTCTATAAGTTCGACTGGTTCTCCGCTACCGGTACGGCCATTCTGTTCGCTGCGCTGCTGTCCGTCGTCTGGCTGAAAATGAAACCGTCTGCCGCAATCCAGACATTCGGCAGCACGCTGAAAGAGTTAGCGCTGCCGATTTACTCCATCGGGATGGTGCTGGCATTCGCGTTTATCTCTAACTACTCCGGGCTCTCCTCTACGCTGGCGTTAGCGCTGGCGCATACGGGCAGCGCCTTTACCTTCTTCTCGCCGTTCCTTGGCTGGCTGGGCGTATTCCTGACGGGGTCTGATACCTCATCAAACGCGCTGTTTGCCGCCCTGCAGGCGACGGCCGCCCAGCAAATCGGCGTCTCTGACGTGCTGATGGTGGCGGCGAATACCACCGGCGGCGTAACCGGTAAGATGATCTCTCCGCAGTCTATCGCCATTGCCTGTGCGGCAGTGGGTCTGGTAGGGAAAGAGTCCGACCTGTTCCGCTTTACCGTTAAACACAGCCTGATTTTCACCTGCATGGTGGGTGTGATTACCACACTTCAGGCCTATGTCTTAACCTGGATGATTCCGTGATTGTGATGCCAAAACGCCTGTCAGACGAGGTTGCCTCTCGTGTGCGGGCGCTGATTGAAGAACAACAGCTGGAGGCGGGCATGAAGTTGCCCGCTGAGCGCCAGCTGGCCGTACAACTGGGCGTGTCGCGCAATTCTCTGCGCGAGGCGCTGGCGAAACTGGTCAGTGAAGGCGTGCTGATCAGCCGCCGGGGCGGCGGAACGTTCGTTCGCTGGCAGCATGAAACCTGGTCCGAACAGAATATCGTTCAGCCGTTGAAAACGCTGATGGCGGACGACCCGGACTACAGCTTCGACATTCTGGAAGCCCGCCACGCCATTGAAGCCAGCACCGCCTGGCACGCCGCGATGCGCGCCACGCCCGCTGATAAAGAGAAAATTAAGCTCTGCTTCGACGCCACGCTCAGTGAAGACCCGGACCTCGCCTCCCAGGCGGATGTTCGCTTCCATCTCGCGATTGCGGAGGCCTCGCACAACGTCGTGCTGTTGCAGACCATGCGCGGCTTCTTTGATGTCCTGCAATCATCCGTGAAGCAGAGCCGCCAGCGTATGTATCTCGTTCCGCCGGTGTTTTCAAAACTGACGGAACAACATCAGGCGGTGATGGACGCCATTCTGGCCGGTGATGCCGACGGCGCACGTAAAGCCATGATGGCGCACCTCAGTTTCGTCCACACCACCATTAAACGATTTGATGAAGACCAGGCCCGCCAGGCGCGTATTACCCGCCTGCCCGGTGACCATAATGAGATTTCCAGGGAGAACAAAGCATGATCATTTCAGCAGCCAGCGATTATCGCGCCGCAGCCCAACGCATTCTGCCCCCTTTCTTGTTCCACTACATCGACGGCGGCGCCTATGCGGAATATACCCTGCGTCGTAACGTGGAAGACTTGTCAGAGGTGGCGCTCCGCCAGCGCGTGCTGAAGAATATGTCCGACCTGAGCCTGGAAACCACCCTGTTTAACGAAAAGCTGTCGATGCCGGTTGCACTGGCCCCGGTTGGCCTGTGCGGAATGTATGCGCGTCGCGGTGAAGTTCAGGCCGCCGCCGCCGCCGATGCGAAAGGGATTCCGTTTACCCTCTCCACCGTTTCTGTCTGCCCCATCGAGGAAGTCGCGCCGACGATTAAACGCCCGATGTGGTTCCAGCTGTACGTCCTGCGCGATCGCGGTTTTATGCGTAACGCGCTGGAGCGCGCCAAAGCGGCGGGCTGCTCCACGCTGGTCTTTACCGTCGATATGCCAACGCCTGGCGCGCGTTACCGTGACGCCCACTCCGGGATGAGCGGCCCGAATGCCGCCCTGCGCCGCTACTGGCAGGCTGCAACCCATCCGCAATGGGCCTGGGATGTCGGCCTGAACGGTCGTCCGCACGATCTTGGCAATATCTCCGCCTACCTTGGCAAACCGACCGGGCTGGAAGATTACATCGGCTGGCTGGCGAACAACTTCGATCCGTCGATTTCCTGGAAAGACCTGGAGTGGATCCGTGAATTCTGGGACGGCCCAATGGTGATCAAAGGGATCCTCGATCCCGAAGACGCCCGCGACGCGGTACGCTTTGGCGCTGATGGCATCGTGGTCTCTAACCACGGCGGCCGCCAGCTCGACGGCGTACTCTCCTCCGCCCGCGCCCTGCCCGCCATTGCCGACGCGGTGAAAGGCGATATCGCCATTCTGGCGGACAGCGGAATTCGTAATGGTCTGGACGTGGTACGCATGATTGCGCTTGGGGCCGATAGCGTACTGCTTGGCCGTGCGTATCTGTACGCGCTGGCGACGGCGGGTCAGGCTGGCGTGGCGAACCTGCTGGATCTGATCGAAAAAGAGATGAAAGTCGCCATGACGCTGACCGGCGCAAAATCAATCAGCGAGATCAGCCGTGATTCACTGGTGCAGGAACTCGGTAAGTCTGTTCCGGCTGCGCTGGCGCCACTATCGCAGGGTGATGCGGCGTAGGCTGGATAAGGCGTCAGCCGCCATCCGACAATGTAATGTGCATCAGGGAGCCTGATGGCGCTACGCTTATCAGGCCTACTACAGGATGAGGGTGAACGTATTTTCTGCTATTCTGCCCCCCGCACTTAAGGGGGCAGTTAAGCATGTTGAATATCGTATTATTCGAACCAGAAATCCCACCAAACACCGGCAATATTATTCGTCTTTGCGCCAATACCGGTTTTCGTCTACATATTATCGAGCCGATGGGCTTCACATGGGATGATAAACGTCTGCGCCGCGCGGGGCTGGACTATCACGAGTTTGCCGCCGTACAGCGCCATCACGATTACGCTGCCTTTGTCGCCGCCGAAAACCCACAGCGTCTGTTTGCTCTGACCACCAAAGGCACCCCTGCCCATAGCGCGGTGAGCTATCAGGATGGGGACTACCTGATGTTTGGCCCGGAAACGCGCGGTTTACCGGCGACCATTCTCGACGCGCTGCCCGCAGAACAAAAAATTCGTATTCCAATGATGCCGGACAGCCGCAGCATGAACCTGTCGAACGCGGTGTCGGTCGTAGTGTATGAGGCATGGCGCCAGTTGGGGTATCCTGGCGCGGTATTGCGTCGTTGATTTTTGTTGGATGGCGGCTGACGCCTTATCCGACCAACGGAACTGGTAGGCCCGGTAAGCGGTAGCGCCACCGGGCATAAAGTCAGATGCCGTCGCCGTATTCGAACGTATGGTGAATCCCGTTAAAATGCTGATCCATATCCATTGACGGCTTATCGCTGTCGGGCTTGCCGACAATCCGCGCCGGAACGCCCGCTGCGGTAGTGTGTGGCGGTACGGGCTGCAAGACCACGGAGCCCGCGCCAATCTTCGCGCCGCGCCCCACTTCGATATTGCCAAGGATCTTCGCCCCGGCGCCAATCATCACGCCTTCACGAATTTTGGGATGACGATCGCCGCTGGTTTTCCCGGTCCCGCCAAGCGTGACCGATTGCAGGATCGAGACATCGTTTTCGATTACCGCCGTTTCACCGACCACAATCCCCGTCGCGTGATCGAGCATAATGCCGCGTCCAATTTTCGCCGCCGGGTGAATATCGACCTGGAAGGTGACAGAAACCTGATTTTGCAGGAATATCGCCAGCGCGCGGCGGCCTTCATTCCATAACCAGTGGCCGATACGGTAGGCCTGGAGAGCATGGAAGCCTTTCAGATACAGAAGCGGCGTCGAGTATTTGTCTACCGCCGGGTCGCGGGTGCGTACCGCCTGAATATCACAGGCAGCGGAGGCAATCATTTCCGGGTCGGCGGCGTAGGCCTCTTCCACCACTTCACGGATGGCGATGGCAGGCATAATCGGAGATGCGAGTTTGTTCGCCAGCATATAGCTCAGCGCACTGCCCAGGTTTTCATGCTTGAGTAGCGTCGCGTGGTAGAAACTGGCCAGCATCGGCTCACAGTCCGCCAGAGCCCGGGCTTCGGCTTTAATATTGTTCCAGACGATATCCAGTTCTTCACATGACATTGCTGACTCCAGGTATCAGGCTAACGACCGGCCCGTTCTTCGCGGGCCGGGTCATTTAATAAAACAGATCCTTACGGCTAGTGGCGACTACGCTCGTCCTTGCGTGCACGACCTAATAACGTCAATGCTGCCTCGCGCGCGTTTTTTCCGCAATACAATACTTGATAAATTTCCTCGGTTATTGGCATTTCGACACCAAAACGGTGCGCCAACTCACGAACTTCTTTTGTATTACGGTAGCCTTCAACCACCTGACCAATTTTGTCCTGCGCGCCCTGAACATCCATGCCCTGACCGAGCATCATGCCAAAACGGCGGTTACGCGACTGGTTGTCAGTACAGGTCAGAACCAGGTCGCCCAGACCCGCCATTCCCATAAAGGTGGTCGGATCGGCCCCCAGCGCCGCGCCAAGACGCGACATCTCCGTCAGCCCACGCGTGATCAGCGCGGTACGTGCGTTTGCGCCAAAACCGATGCCGTCAGACATGCCTGCGCCAATCGCAATCACGTTTTTCACCGCACCGCCCAGCTGCACGCCGATGAAATCGGGGTTGCTGTAGACGCGAAAACTCTTACCGCAGTGCAAAAGTTCCTGCAAATCATCCGCGAAGGTTTCGTCCGTCGACGCCAGAGAAATTGCCGTCGGCAAACCCGCCGCCAGTTCTTTAGCGAACGTCGGGCCGGATATCACCGCCAGCGGGATGTCATCGCCCAACGCTTCACGGGCGACATCCTGCAACAGGCGCCCCGTTTCCGCTTCCAGACCTTTGGTCGCCCAGACCAGGCGCGCATCAGGACGCATCAGCGGTTTAATCTGTCGCAGCACCTCGCCAAAGACATGGCTTGGCACCACCACCAGAATGTTACGGCTGGCCGCCAGCGCGGTGGCTAAGTCGCTTTCAAGGCGTAGCGTATCGGGAAAAGGCACATCAGGGAGGAACGCGACGTTGCAGCGGTCTCGCTCAAGGGTCGCGACATGTTTAGGATCGTGGCCCCACAGGACAACCTGGTGGCCGTTTCTCGCCAGGGTGATGGCAAGAGCGGTGCCGTACGAGCCAGCACCGATCACAGTCATTGAAGCATTACTTTGGTTCATCAGGCATCCTGATGTTCTTCAGTACCTTCGCCAGCTTGCTGCTGTAAATAGTTCATGAACAGCGCATCGAAGTTAACCGGCGCAAGATTCAGTTGCGGGAACGTGCCGCGTGAAACCAGGCTGGTGATGCATTCGCGGGCATACGGGAACAGAATGTTCGGGCAGTATGCACCCAGGCAATGCGCCATCTGAGTTCCTTCAATACCACTGATGGAGAAAATGCCGCCCTGCTGAACTTCGCACAGGAAAGCGGTCTCTTCGCCCAGGGAAGCCGTTACGGTAACACGCAGTACCACTTCGTATACGTCATCTGCCAGTTGAGTAGACGCCGTATCAAGATCAAGTTTAACCTCTGGCTGCCAATCTTTCTGGAAAACATGCGGCGCATTTGGCGCTTCGAAAGACACATCCTTGGTGTAGATACGTTGGATCTGGAAAGCCATTTCGGTGTTATTTTGTTCTGACATGTGTAGAAAACCCTTTAGTGTTGTCCTTAAAATACTTGCGGCATGTTTTAACGCAGCAGGGGATCCAGTCCACCACGCGCATCCAACGCATACAAGTCGTCACAGCCGCCAATGTGCTGTGCATCAATAAAAATCTGCGGAACCGTCGTGCGGCCACTACGCTTGATCATCTCTTCACGTTTTACGGCATCGCCGTCAATCGGAAGTTCCTGGAAACTCACACCCTTACTGCTCAACAGCGCTTTTGCACGATGGCAAAACGGGCAGGTTGCTTTGGTGTAGATCTCGATGTTGGCCATGACTTATCTCCCGTGTTGAGTAACGCGTTATTTCCCGCGCACTAATGGCAGGTTCTCACCGCTCCAGCCCGCAACGCCTTCTTTCAGCACAAAAACTTTCTCAAAGCCCGCTTTGATCAGTGCGTTTGCGGATTCCTGACACTGCATACCGGAACCATCAACCACGATCAGAGGCTTATCTTTGTGCTTTTCAAGCTCGCCAACGTTGTTGGCCTTGATTTCGCTCGGCAGCAGGTTAGTCGCGCCCGCGATATGGCCTTTGCGGAAGTCGTCACGCTGACGTAAATCCACCACAACGGCGTCTTCTTTGTTGATAAGACGCGTCGCTTCGCCGCGAGTAATAACCTTAACTTTAGACATCAGGCCTTTGAAAGTGGTGAACAACACCGCCACCAGTAACGCAATCCAGGCGATACTCAGTATGGGATGGCGGCCAACAAATTGCATAATTTCTTGCATGGGGGGTAACAACTCCCGACTCAGTGATTAAAAAACCAGGAAAGGAGTATACCTGCGCGTTGGCGCAAATACAGCCAGAGCGTGCAATGGATTGCATTTTTGCGGGGCGCTACGGAAAAAAAACGTCGATCCGCGCCGTCCCCGGCTCGCTCTCTGCCCCATTCTTTGATCTTCTGAGGCTATTTTATCGATTCAGCTGTAGTAAAATTACGCAATTATTTTGTCTATTGAGTGTGAGGTTGTCGCAATGTCGGTTTCTAAAAAACCTATGGTACTGGTGATTCTGGATGGCTATGGCTACCGTGAAGACAGCCAGGATAACGCCATTTTGAATGCCAAAACCCCGGTAATGGATGCTCTGTGGGCAAAACGTCCGCATACCCTGATCGACGCTTCCGGTCTGGAAGTGGGTCTGCCGGACCGTCAGATGGGCAACTCCGAAGTGGGTCACGTTAACCTGGGCGCGGGCCGTATCGTGTATCAGGATCTGACGCGCCTGGATGTTGAAATTAAAGAACGTACCTTCTTCGCTAACCCGGTACTGACGGCGGCGGTCGATCAGGCGAAAAATACCGGTAAAGCCGTGCACATTATGGGCCTGCTGTCTGCGGGCGGCGTGCACAGCCACGAAGATCACATCATGGCGATGGTCGAACTGGCCGCAGAACGCGGCGCAGAGAAAATTTATCTGCACGCCTTCCTTGATGGCCGCGATACCCCGCCACGCAGCGCGGAATCCTCGCTGAAAAAATTCGAAGACAAGTTTGCCGCGCTGGGCAAAGGCCGCGTAGCGTCCATTATTGGTCGTTACTATGCAATGGACCGCGACAACCGCTGGGATCGCGTTGAGCAGGCCTATGACCTGATGACGCTGGCGCAGGGTGAATTCCAGGCCGATACCGCCGTTGCTGGCCTGCAGGCCGCTTACGCGCGCGACGAAAACGACGAATTTGTGAAAGCGACCGTCATTCGCGCGGAAGGTCAGGCCGATGCCGCGATGGAAGACGGCGACACGCTGATTTTCATGAACTTCCGTGCTGACCGCGCCCGCGAAATTACCCGCGCGTTCGTTAATGCTGATTTCGACGGCTTCGCCCGTAAGAAAGTGGTTAATCTGAACTTCGTCATGCTGACCGAGTACGCCGCTGATATCAAAACCGCCGTGGCTTACCCACCGGCATCGCTGGCAAACACCTTCGGCGAGTGGATGGCGAAGAACGACAAAACCCAACTGCGCATTTCCGAAACGGAAAAATACGCCCACGTCACCTTCTTCTTCAACGGCGGCGTAGAAGAACCGTTTGCAGGCGAAGAACGCATCCTGATCAACTCGCCTAAAGTGGCGACCTACGATCTACAGCCGGAAATGAGTTCCGCAGAACTGACCGAAAAACTGGTTGCGGCTATCGGGAGCGGTAAATACGACACCATCATTTGTAACTACCCGAACGGCGATATGGTCGGTCACACTGGCGTGATGGAAGCGGCGGTTAAAGCGGTTGAAGCACTGGATCACTGCGTTGAGCAGGTTGTTAAAGCGGTTGAGTCCGTTGGCGGCCAACTGCTGATCACCGCAGACCACGGCAACGCCGAGCAGATGCGCGACCCATCCACCGGCCAGGCGCACACCGCGCATACCAACCTGCCGGTTCCGCTGATTTATGTCGGCGCGAAAAGCGTAAAAGCGGTCGAAGGCGGCAAACTTTCTGATATCGCACCGACGATGTTGACGCTGATGGGTATGGAAATCCCGAAAGAGATGACTGGTAAGCCGCTGTTCATCGTGGAATAATCCTTCCCCATGAGGGGAAAGGCGTTTAATTCCATTACACGGGCCGTGAAACCACGCAGGTTTTCAGTCAGACCCATGATTTACGCCAGCGTGTTGAGCGCTGGCGTATTGTTGTGCGCCTTTTCCGCCCATGCGGATGACCGCGATCAGCTCAAATCTATCCAGGCGGATATCGCCGCCAAAGAGCGTGCCGTACGCCAGCAACAGCAGCAACGTTCCAGTTTGCTCGCACAGCTCAAAACGCAGGAAGAGGCCATCTCCGCCGCCGCGCGTAAACTGCGTGAAACCCAGAATACCCTTGCCCAGTTGAATAAGCAGATCGACGCGATGAACGCGTCTATCGCGAAGCTGGAACAACAAAAAGCCATTCAGGAACGCAGCCTTGCCGCGCAGCTGGATGCGGCGTTTCGCCAGGGCGAGCATACGGGGATTCAGCTCATTCTTAGCGGTGAAGAGAGCCAGCGCGGGCAGCGTTTGCAGGCCTATTTCGGTTATCTGAACCAGGCGCGCCAGGACACCATTGCCGAACTGAAACAGACGCGTGAAGAGGTGGCGTCTCAGAAAGCGGCGCTGGAAGAGAAACAGAGCCAGCAACAGACGCTGCTGTATGAACAACGCGCCCAACAGGCGAAGCTGGAGCAGGCGCGTAATGAGCGTCAGAAAACGATCGCCGGTCTTGAGTCGTCAATCCAGCAGGGGCAACAGCAGTTAAGTGAATTGCGGGCGAACGAATCCCGCCTGCGCAACAGCATCGCGCGCGCAGAGGCGGCCGCCAAAGCCCGGGCGGAGCGAGAAGCCCGCGAAGCGCAGGCGGTGCGCAATCGTCAGCAGGAAGCCACCCGCAAAGGCACAACCTACAAACCAACCGAAAGCGAAAAATCGTTGATGTCCCGTACCGGCGGTCTGGGTTCACCGCGCGGTCAGGCATTCTGGCCCGTTCGCGGCCCAACTCTGCATCGTTATGGCGAACAGCTGCAAGGTGAGCTACGTTGGAAAGGGATGGTTATCGGTGCGTCTGAAGGCACTGAAGTCAAAGCAATTGCGGACGGTAGGGTGATTCTGGCGGACTGGTTGCAGGGCTACGGTCTGGTCGTCGTCGTGGAACACGGTAAAGGCGATATGAGCCTTTACGGGTATAACCAGAGCGCACTGGTCAGCGTTGGCACACAGGTTCGCGCAGGCCAGCCTATTGCGCTTGTAGGCAGCAGCGGCGGTCAGGGCCGACCGTCACTCTATTTCGAAATTCGTCGCCAGGGTCAGGCCGTCAATCCACAGCCGTGGTTGGGAAGATAAGTTTTGCCTCACTTTCGTCGCACAATACTCTCACTCGCCAGCCTGCTGGCATTCGCCTTCCCTGTTTTTGCTGGCAAACTCGCCATCGTAATCGACGATTTTGGTTATCGTCCACACAATGAAAATCAGGTGCTGGCGATGCCGTCCGCCCTCTCCGTTGCCGTCCTGCCCAATGCCCCACATGCCCGTGAAATGGCAACCAAAGCGCACAACAGCGGGCATGAGGTGCTGATCCATCTGCCGATGGCGCCGCTGAGCAAGCAGCCGCTGGAGAAAGATACGCTGCGCCCGGAGATGAGCAGCGACGAAATTGAACGCATTATTCGCGATGCAGTGAATAAGGTGCCGTATGCCGTGGGTCTCAACAACCACATGGGCAGCGCGATGACCTCCAGCCTGTTCGGCATGCAAAAAGTGATGCAGGCGCTGGAGCGTTATAATCTTTACTTCCTCGACAGCATGACCATTGGCAACAGTCAGGCGATGCGTGCCGCCTCCGGGACGGGCGTGAAGGTGATTAAGCGCAAAGTGTTCCTTGATGATACGCAGAACGAAGCGGATATTCGTCGCCAGTTTAATCGCGCCATTGAGTTAGCTCGTCGCAACGGGTCAGCTATCGCGATTGGGCACCCGCATCCATCAACAGTGCGAGTCCTTCAGCAGATGGTCTATAACCTGCCTGCGGATATTACGCTGGTGCGTCCGAGCAGCCTGCTCAACGAGCCGCAGACAGATACCTCTACGCCAAATCTGACGCCGCCGAAAAACGGTACGCCGGATGCGCCGCGAAATCCGTTCCGCGGCGTGAAGGTGTGTAAATCGAAGAAACCGTTAGAACCTGTCTACGCCAGCCGGTTCTTTAGCGTGTTAAGCGAAAGCATTACGCAGAGCACGATGGTGAACTACTTCCGGCATCAGTGGCAAGGCTGGGGCAAGATCGCTGCCCCCCAGAACGCTAACGCGGATTAATCGCTTTACGGGCAACGCGGTGGTGCGAGGCCGTTTTATCACGCCACCGGTATAACCGACCCGACCACAACAGCGCCTGATAAGCCGCCTTCGCGCTTCGTATGTTAAGCATCATGCGCTTATACATGCCGGAGGCAAATATTTCGGCGATCATCCGCTGGCGAATAAGCGTGTCCTGCTCCTTACGCACCGCATGACACACCCGCAGCGCTTCCCAGGTAATTTGTTGCTTAAATTCAGGATAGACGGGAATGCGATCCGCATAATCACTATTCAGCTTTTCTAATAAACGCGTGATTTTAATGTAGTGTCGCTGGTAATGCAGATTACGCTCACCTTGTCGTTTCAGGCGGCTAACAGACTGATCGTGAAGAAAATATTTATACAACGCCTGTTCGGTATAGCGTACGCGCGTGGCATTGAACATCACTTCCGTGGTCCACAGAATATCCTGATGATGTAATCCAGGAACAAAGCCAATCGCGTGTTTTTCAATAAGGGCGCGCCGATAAACGCCCATCCAGACAACATGCGTCCAGCGGCGTGAAGCCAGCCCCATACGCAGCCAGTCCGGGCCGGTTAATACCCCTGTCGACCGAATGCGATCCGTGGGGATGGATGGCCAGGTATGCCCCGTCTCAAGAATGCACCAGTCTGCATTACACTGCGCCACATCCAGGTCATCCTGTAGCGCCATGGTCATCAGCGTTTCATACATGTTCGGATACACCAAATCATCGGCATCGACAAAAGCAACGTAGTCGCCGGTCGCCGCAGCCAACCCCCGGTTGCGGGCCACGGACGCGCCTGCATTATCCTGATGCAACAGGTGAACATGTGAATGGGTATCGGCAAAATGCCTTGCGATATCAACGGAGTTGTCGGTAGACCCGTCGTTAACAATGATGATCTCCAGCGCATTCCATGTTTGTGCAATCAAAGATTCCATGCATGCCTGGAAGCTATTACCCGCATTGTATAACGGAATAATAACACTCAGTGTACTTGTGCTGCTTTTCATAGAATGGCCCGTCAGTCTTTAATACATTGGCCCTTTCTACCGTGCTTTCATTAAGAAATTATTAAGTCCAGTGGAGATAATGGTTAAGGCGCACAAAACACCCTACAGATGAGAAGCCTCACCATGTATACTACGCCTTCGTATTATACGTATTTAGAATACTTATCTTGAGGGAAGTGATGACCATCAGTAAGACACATGAAAAGGGCTATACGGTCTATTACAAAGAGGAAAATAAAGACCTTAAGTCCCTGATGGATAAGTATATGAATAACGAAATCAGTGGCAAACCGCTGAACAGCGGCAACGAATTCCGCAGCGTAGAACTTGTTGAATACCAGTCACGGAAGTTCATCATCAAAAACGATCGCGAAATAGACCCACGATTTGAGAAAAAGATTCAGAATTTTCTCTCCGGGCCTTTTTATTCTCAGCTGCTCCAAAAACTGGACCGCCTGGCGCCACAAGTGCGTGCCTGTACCGCCGATCTCTACTGTGTGGCCGAGAAAACACGTTTTCGCCAGTGCTATGATGTGTATACCCTTCATGAATATATTGAAGGGGAGCCATTAAATGATATTAATGAAAGCAATAAAGAAGATATTAAGGCGTGTATTCAGCAACTGCACCGGGCAGGTCTGGCCTCCAATGATATTCATGCCGGAAACTTTATCCGCACACCTTCCGGGGAATTGCGCATCATCGACTTATCCTGCAAAGGAAGTCTGAAAATTTGCCAGGCAAATGATATTTTAGTATTACAAAATAAATACCATATGAATATTGAAGGTCAGGGTCTGGTTTATAAACTTATTCAGCTTAAAGAGAAATTCAGACGCTTATCCCGCAAGATGCGCGGAAAATAAAAACGCCATTTTACGGCCAGGTTCGGGAAAACCTGGCCGCCAGCAGGATGCTATCAGTCCCAGCTCAGAATCACTTTTCCTGACTGGCCTGAACGCATCGCATCAAAGCCTTTCTGGAACTCATCGATGGAGAAACGGTGGGTGATGATCGGAGACAGATCCAGACCAGACTGAATCAGCGCCGCCATCTTATACCAGGTTTCAAACATCTCACGACCGTAAATACCTTTAATAAACAGCCCCTTGAAGATCACCTTCGTCCAGTCGATAGACATATCTGAAGGTGGAATCCCCAGCATCGCGATACGACCGCCGTGGTTCATGGTATCCAGCATGGCGCGAAACGCAGGCGGCGCACCGGACATCTCCAGGCCGACATCAAACCCTTCGGTCATGCCCAGATTAGCCATCACGTCGGTCAGGTTCTCTTTCGCGACGTTCACCGTGTGGATGATGCCCATTTTACGCGCCAGTTCCAGACGGTACTCATTCACATCCGTGATCACAACATGACGCGCGCCCACATGTTTCGCTACCGCCGCCGCCATGATGCCGATCGGGCCTGCCCCGGAAACCAGCACATCTTCACCGACCAGATCGAACGACAGCGCCGTGTGTACGGCATTGCCGAAGGGGTCGAAGATAGAGGCTAAATCATCGGAGATGTTATCCGGGATCTTAAAGGCGTTAAACGCCGGAAGTACCAGATATTCCGCAAAACAACCGGGACGGTTAACACCGACACCCAGAGTATTGCGGCACAAATGCGTGCGGCCACCGCGACAGTTACGACAATGGCCGCAGGTAATATGGCCTTCGCCGGAAACGCGATCGCCAATCCTGAAGCCTTTAACTTCCTGACCGATACCGACCACCTCGCCGACATATTCATGCCCTACCACCATCGGAACCGGGATGGTTTTTTGCGACCATTCATCCCAGTTATAGATGTGAACGTCAGTGCCGCAGATGGCTGTTTTACGGATTTTAATCAGCAGATCGTTATGCCCGACTTCCGGTACCGGAACGTCAGTCATCCAGATGCCCTCTTCCGCTTTCAGTTTGGATAACGCTTTCATCTCACATCCTCAGGCAATAACGCCCAGTTGTTTACCAATACGTGTGAACGCCTCAACCGCACGCGTGATTTGCTCAGGGGTATGCGCCGCAGACATCTGGGTACGAATACGCGCCTGACCTTTCGGTACAACCGGATAGAAGAATCCGGTCACGTAAATCCCCTCTTTTTGCAGTTCTCGGGCAAATTGCTGCGCAACCACCGCATCACCCAGCATCACTGGAATAATAGCGTGATCGGCGCCAGCCAGCGTGAAGCCCGCAGCGGACATTTGCTCACGGAACTGACGCGCATTCGCCCACAGGCGATCGCGCAGTTCTCTCCCCGCCTCAACCATCTCCAGCACTTTAAGGGAGGCCGCCACAATGGCAGGCGCCAGGGAGTTAGAAAACAGATACGGACGGGAACGCTGACGCAGCCACTCCACCACCTCTTTACGCGCCGCCGTATAACCGCCAGATGCCCCACCCAGCGCTTTGCCTAACGTACCGGTAATGATGTCCACGCGTCCCATCACGTCACAGTATTCGTGAGAACCGCGACCATTCTCCCCGACAAAACCGACAGCATGGGAGTCATCAACCATCACCAGCGCGCCGTAAATGTCTGCCAGGTCACAGACGCCTTTCAGGTTGGCGATAACGCCGTCCATCGAGAACACGCCGTCGGTGGCGATCAGCACATGACGAGCGCCAGCTTCACGGGCCTCTTTCAGACGCGCTTCCAGCTCCTGCATATCGTTGTTGGCATAGCGAAAACGCTTCGCTTTACACAGACGAACGCCATCAATAATCGAGGCGTGGTTTAACGCATCCGAGATAATCGCATCTTCTGCGCCCAGCAGGGTTTCGAACAAGCCGCCGTTGGCGTCGAAGCAGGAAGAGTACAGAATAGCGTCTTCCATACCGAGGAAGTCCGCCAGTTTTTGCTCCAGCTGTTTATGGCTGTCCTGAGTGCCGCAGATAAAGCGCACTGAAGCCATACCAAACCCGTGAGAATCCATTCCCGCTTTTGCTGCCGCAATCAGTTCGGGATGGTTAGCCAGCCCCAGATAGTTGTTGGCGCAAAAGTTGATGACGTGGCTTCCGTCTGCCACGGTGATGTCCGCCTGCTGCGCAGACGTGATAATGCGCTCTTCTTTAAACAATCCTTCCGCACGGGCGGTTTCCAGATCGTTGGTTAACTGCTTATAAAAATCCCCACGCATTGCGATTCTCCAGACCGGGCAAATTTCAGCACATATTACCCAAAGCTATACATTGATACGAGATGACGCATCATCACTTCTTGAAAATGCAGCATAAATCACGCGTACCCGCACAGCTTATCGGTGAATGGCTGAAGCCTGGGCCGTGTAGTGATATGATAAGAAGTATTCGTGTCTGAGATTGTCTCTGACTCCATAATTCGAAGGTTACAGTTATGATCATCGTTACCGGCGGCGCGGGCTTTATCGGCAGCAACATCGTTAAGTCCCTGAATGATAAAGGCATCACCGATATCCTGGTGGTGGACAACCTGAAAGACGGCACCAAGTTCGTCAACCTGGTGGACCTGAATATTGCTGACTATATGGATAAGGAAGACTTCCTGATCCAGATTATGGCCGGAGAAGAGTTCGGCGATATCGAAGCGGTTTTCCACGAAGGCGCCTGCTCTTCCACCACCGAGTGGGACGGCAAGTATATGATGGACAACAACTATCAATACTCCAAAGAGCTGCTGCACTACTGCCTGGAACGTGACATTCCGTTCCTGTATGCCTCTTCTGCGGCAACTTACGGCGGTCGCACCTCTGATTTCATTGAGTCTCGTGAATATGAGAAACCGCTAAACGTTTACGGCTACTCTAAGTTCCTGTTCGACGAGTATGTACGCCAGATCCTGCCTGAAGCCAGCTCGCAGATTGTGGGTTTCCGCTATTTCAACGTTTACGGACCGCGTGAAGGCCATAAAGGCAGCATGGCGAGCGTCGCTTTCCATCTGAATACTCAGCTCAACAACGGTGAAACGCCGAAACTGTTTGAAGGCAGCGAAAACTTCAAACGCGATTTTGTCTACGTCGGCGACGTGGCTGATGTAAACCTGTGGTTCTGGGAAAACGGCGTGTCCGGCATCTTTAACCTGGGCACCGGGCGCGCGGAATCCTTCCAGGCCGTGGCGGATGCCGCGCTGGCTTATCACAAGAAAAGCGACCTTGAGTACATCCCGTTCCCGGAAAAACTGAAAGGCCGTTACCAGGCGTTCACGCAGGCGGATCTGACCAATCTGCGCGCCGCAGGCTATGACAAACCGTTCAAGACCGTTGCCGAAGGCGTAACGGAGTATATGGCCTGGCTGAATCGCGACGCGTAAGAAGAAACATGAAAATACTGGTGATTGGTCCGTCCTGGGTAGGCGACATGATGATGTCGCAAAGTCTCTATCGCACGCTCAAGGCGCGCTATCCCCAGGCGATAATCGACGTGATGGCGCCCGCGTGGTGCCGCCCGTTATTGTCGCGTATGCCGGAGGTCAACGACGCGATCCCCATGCCGCTTGGCCACGGAGCGCTGGAAATTGGCGAGCGGCGCAAGCTCGGTCATCGTCTGCGTGAAAAGCGCTATGACCGCGCCTATGTTCTGCCGAATTCGTTTAAATCCGCACTCGTTCCTTTCTTTGCCGGCATTCCGCATCGCACCGGCTGGCGCGGCGAGATGCGCTACGGCCTGCTCAACGACGCGCGCGTGTTAAATAAAGAGGCCTGGCCATTAATGGTGGAACGCTATGTGGCGCTGGCCTACGACAAAGGCGTTATGCGAACTGCCCAGGATCTGCCGCAGCCTCTGTTATGGCCGCAGCTACAGGTGAGCGAGGGCGAAAAGTCCCTCATCTGCAACGAATTTTCTCTTTCCGCTGAACGTCCGATGATCGGTTTTTGCCCCGGCGCGGAATTTGGCCCGGCGAAACGCTGGCCGCATTATCACTATGCGGAACTGGCAAAGCAGCTCATCGATGAAGGCCACCAGATCGTCTTGTTTGGCTCAGCAAAAGATCATGACGCCGGAAATGAAATTCTGGCTACACTGAATACTGAGCAGCAGGCCTGGTGCCGCAATCTGGCGGGAGAAACGCAGCTGGAACAAGCTGTTATCCTTCTATCTGCCTGCAAAGCCGTTGTCACGAATGACTCTGGTTTAATGCACGTCGCCGCTGCGCTGAACCGTCCGCTGGTCGCGCTGTACGGCCCCAGCAGCCCGGACTTTACTCCCCCACTTTCGCATAAAGCGCGGGTTATCCGTCTGATTACGGGTTATCACAAGGTGCGCAAAGGGGATACTGCGGAGGGGTATCATCAGAGCCTGATTGACATCACGCCGACGCGTGTCCTGGAAGAACTCAATAGTCTGTTATTACAAGAGGAAGCCTGACGGATGCGGGTTCTGATAGTCAAAACATCATCAATGGGGGATGTGTTACACACATTGCCCGCACTGACTGACGCACAGCAAGTCATCCCGGGTATTCAGTTTGATTGGGTGGTAGAAGAAGGATTCGCGCAAATTCCATCCTGGCACGATGCTGTCGATCGCGTGATTCCCGTCGCTATTCGCCGTTGGCGTAAGGCCTGGTTTTCCGCGCCCATCAAAGCTGAACGTAAAGCCTTTCGCGATGCCGTACAGGCACAGCAATACGATGCGATTATTGATGCCCAGGGGCTGGTAAAAAGCGCGGCGCTGGTCACAAGACTGGGACGCGGCGTAAAGCACGGCATGGACTGGAGTACGGCCCGGGAGCCCCTGGCCAGCCTGTTTTACAACCGAAAGCATCACATCGCTAAAGCGCAGCATGCTGTTGAACGCACCCGCGAGCTGTTCGCCAAAAGCCTGGGGTACAGCAAGCCACAGTCCCAGGGCGATTATGCGATTGCGCAACATTTCCTGAGCAATCTGAATGCAGACGCAGGGCAATATGCGGTATTTTTACACGCAACTACCCGAGACGATAAGCACTGGCCGGAAGCAAACTGGCGAGATCTGATCGGCCAACTGCGTGATGCGGGTGTACGCATTAAGCTGCCCTGGGGTGCGCCCCATGAAGAAGCACGGGCAAAAAGATTAGCGGAAGGATTTGATTATGTGGATGTTTTACCACGAATGAGTCTGGAAGAGGTCGCACGCGAGTTGGCGGGGGCAAAATTTGTAGTGTCCGTTGATACCGGGCTTAGCCATTTAACCGCCGCCCTTGATCGACCTAATATCACGCTGTATGGCCCGACCGATCCGGGACTGATTGGGGGATATGGGAAGAATCAGTGCGCGCAAAAGAGTCATTCAGGGAAGATGTCAACTCTGGGTGCGGATGCCGTCAAAGTATCATTGCTTGATTTTAATTTGCTATAACTTTTAAAGAGATTAATCATGCTTCGTGGACACACGTTTTCTCGCTTTATCCGCAGCACGCAAAATAATCCGTTTAACGTTATCTATTTTTTATTTTATGCCGGGTGCCTGACGACCCTGGCGATGCTGCTGATCAATCCAGACGAAGCTTTAAAAGTTTTTATTGCATGTGCGGTTCTGTCGCTACCGATTATCGGTAAACACAGCAAGTCACTTCTGAGTGATAAGAAAAACCTGCTGTTACCCGTGATGCTGCTGCTCTTCGGTTTAGTACAAATTATTTGGGTTGAGATCTTTAAAGAACCGGGCTCATCCTTTACTGGCGCTTATCGCTCATACCAGAACGGCGGTAAAGTGATGATCTTTGCCGCACTGATTGTCACAGCCCTGCAATCGCCAATCGCATGTGCGATGAAAGATCGTATAACCCGCTACTGGGTGATTGCGACGGCTGTTGGTTTGTATCTTTTTGCGGGTTATCAACTCCTCACCTCACCAGATCCGCTTAACTACCGTGTCGAACTGGGTTTTGAACATCCGACAGGAGCGGCTTATGCGTTGACGTTTGTCGCATTGCTTGCGTCCCAGGCCATCATCAACTTGCGGCTGAAGCATACAATCCTGCTCTATTTATTACACTTTTTGGTATCACTGGCGGTTATCACTATAACGCAAACCCGCGCCGCCATTCTGGTCTATCCGGTTCTGAGCATAGGGCTATTTTTCTTACACTATCGGCATAACCGTACCGTTTTGCTGCGTACGTTACTGGCCTTTATTGTTCTCGCGGGGCTGGCGGCAATCCCTTTAAAATCGGTGATTGAAAAGCGCTATAACAGCTTCGTAACCGATATGCATTCTTACAGTAAGAAGAACAGTAATACCTCGATTGGCGCCCGACTCGCGATGCAACGGGCGGGTATTGATGCTGGAAAAAACCACTACTGG
This sequence comes from Citrobacter sp. CK189, assembly GCF_030333505.1. NCBI lineage: Bacteria > Pseudomonadati > Pseudomonadota > Gammaproteobacteria > Enterobacterales > Enterobacteriaceae > Citrobacter > Citrobacter sp. CK189. The sequence goes on from NZ_JAOWFV010000037.1 coordinate 326,390, forward strand.
GGCCAATCACTTGAACAACGCGATGCTGGAATGCGGGATTTTGCCCGACAGGATACCTCGTTAAGAGGAGCACTTGGGTTCGTCGACATCCATTTGCATAACGAATTCATTGATACTTTTTCTCTTAAAGGGATTTCTGGCGTCATCGCTCTGCTCTTTTTGTATCTGGCGATGTTTTTAAAAGCTTATACACAACGTAGCCCTCTGTTATTCATCATTTCCAGTGCTATAGTTATCTATGGTTTAAGCGACTTATTATTATACGCCAAAGGTGAAACTCTGAGCAGTATGCTGGCATTATGCGCGGCGATGATGCTGACACCAGGCACGATGAGAGAGTTATGCCATGATTAACGCTTCAGATTATTTGCTGAGCATTATTATACCGGCATACAACAATGCCGAATTCATTACGGATACGCTGGCGTCTTTACATCAGGGCATCACTAATGAGGTAGAAGTAATCATTATTAATGATGGCTCAACGGATTTGACTGAAGAACGCATAAATGCGTTTTATCGCGAACATCATTGCAATAACGTGAAATACATCTACCAGGAAAATCATGGTGTTGCGATTGCCCGCAACGTCGGGCTTTCACATGCGACAGGGAAGTATATTGGCTTTGTTGACAGCGATGACATTATTAGCCCGGATTATTTTTCGGTCCTTCTCCCTAAATTAAGAGAAGAGAAATATGATATCGTTGAATTCAACTTAACCCGTGACATTAATAATCTCTATCAATGCCAAAAAGATAAGCCGGATGCGGTAAAACAGAGTGAAATTACGTTAACTGATGAAAATTTAACGCAGTTATTACCCACATTCCGTGCGGGTCAATGGCACCTTGTAACAAAATTCTTTCGCCGTGACATTATTGGGCAAGACCGCTTTGAAGAACATCATCGTTATGAGGACATTATTTTTTGTCCATTTCAATACTTTAAATGCCATAAGATCTTAAAAATAGATAACAAGCTATATTATTATCGAATAAACGATCGGAGCATTACCGAGAATATTCTTGAAAATGATGCGCAATATATTTTCTTCGCCATGCGTAAAATGTGTGACTATATAAAAGAAAATGATGAAAAACGAACTGTAGCCACATTAATGATCATTAACTGCTTCCTTGAAGGACGCAAGTTACTGCGCAAAAAGAAAGGTTATTATCGCTACGAAGAAGATATGATCAGTGACATTCAAGATGCACTGACATGCTGTGATACAAGTATCGTTAAAAGAAAAGTTATTTATAAAATGAAGTACCCACACATTGATCGTTTTATTTCAAAAATACGATTTAAAGCCATAAACGCTTGCAAAATGTTATTTGTTAGCAAGGAAAGTTAATATGTTTGATAAAGTAGAAAGAATTCTTATTTGCAAGCTTAAGTTTTATGGCGATGTTCTGCTCATTACCCCTGTTATTGCCAGTATTCAGGCACGTTATCCGCACGCAAAAATTGATCTTCTTCTTTATAAAGACACCAGGGCAATTTTGGCTGCTGATGAGAGAATCAACAACTTTTACCTTATTGAAAAAAAGAAAGGTCTGCTGGAAACCATTAAAAATTATATATCGGTACGCCGCCAGCTGAAAAAAAACCACTATGACCTTATTGTCAACTTAACCGAGCAATGGCCTATTGGCGCACTTATCGCTTCCCTACGCCGCCCCTCTATTGCCTTTAAAAGGGACAAGAAGCAGTGGAATTGCCTTTTTACAAAAGTCACACCAACAACCGGAACTCATATTGTTGAGCAAAACTTATCCATTCTAAAAGGCCTCGACTTTAGTGAAAGCGAACTCAAAAAAGAGATGTTGCTCTGCTATCGCGAGAGTGACTATCAATATTTACTGACTCAGCTTCCCGCGCTTTCCACGCAAAAATACGTTGTGATTCAACCCACTGCAAGACAATCGTTTAAGTGCTGGGATGATGAAAAATTTGCGCATGTCATAGATTATTTGCAGCAACGCGGTCTGCATGTTTACCTGACCTGTGGGCCCGCAGTACAAGAACAGCAGCAGGTAGCGCGTATCGCCGGACTGTGTCAATCACCACCAGACCTGACGGTGGCAGGTAAAACGACCTTCCTGCAACTGGCGGCGTTAATCGATCATGCAGTACTGTATATCGGCGTGGACTCCGCCCCCATGCATATGGCTGCCGCATTAGGTACGCCGCAGGTATGTTTGTTTGGCGCCACAAATTATCAACAGTGGAAACCCTGGTCAGATAAAGCTGCGCTGATCTGGGCAGGCGATTATCATCCAATGCCGACCCGGGCAGAACTGGACAGATCCCGGAAATACCTGACCTGGATACCAGAACACGCAGTTATTGACGCTATCGACACTGTGCTCCATGATAGCAACCCGGTTGAAGGAAATGAGACAGCGTAAATGGATAACAAAACTAACGTAATTAATATTGCCTACTGCACAGATGCTAATTATCTGGAGTATGTTGCCGTATCCATTATGTCTGTCATAATGAATAACCCTGAGCAATCTCTTGCATTTTTTGTCTTTGTCTATGATGTCAGTGATGAAGACATTGCGAAGCTACAGTCGACCAGTAATAAAATTCAGGTTATCACGATCGATAAGGCTGATATTGAAAAATATAACAATGATTTTGCGATAAAACATCTCAATCGCTCAACTTATATGCGTCTGGCTGTGCCCCGTTTACTTAAAGACAAAGTAGAGCGTTTTATCTATCTTGATGCCGATACGCTATGCTTTGACTCACTCAGTGAGATTAACAGCGTTGATATTGATAATGTTGTTTGCGCCGTCAGCCATGACTCTCTCAACATTCATGATAATAAACACGCCCGGCGATTAGGGCTGAGCATCGATCACTATTTTAACGCTGGTTTCCTCTATATTAATGTCGCGAACTGGATTAAGCATGACATTGAGCATAAAGCAAATACCGTGTTATTTGAGCAAGGAAAATCATTGCCTTACTTTGATCAGGATGCCCTCAACATTGCAATGAATGGAAATATTACGTTTATTGATAACCGCTGGAATTTCCTGTTTAACTGGTTTACTGACGAACAGAAAGAAAATTTCTTCTATCACAGTGACACGCTGCCAAGAATCATTCATTTTACGGGCGGAAGAAAGCCGTGGTATAAAGAACATACGGGGCTGTCGCAACAGCTTTATGTTTTCTACCACCATTTCACGCCCTGGCGGAATGCAGAGTTACGCTCTTATGCCCCTCGCATGAGACCTACAGATTATCGGGTGTACTCCCGTCAGGCGGCAAAAAAAGGTAATTATTTTACCGCCATAAAATGGTACGCAAAGTACCTCAAAACCAAGATTCATTAAAAAAAGCTCCCCTCGGGGAGCTTTTTTACTTACCTTTGACTTTTTCGGCCAGATAGCCTATGTAGCTGATAATTGAAGAAATATATTTACCCTGTAGCCTTTCATGACGTGACTTCTTCTTATACTGCTTTGGCGTTCTGGCAGGCAACAACGGCACATTCGCCCATGGTGAAGCCTTCCATGCCTCCACAAAATACTGTGCAGACGGATAATTTGCCCAGGAATTCCAGGGTTTAGTTACCCCAATATAGTGAATAAGAATGGTATCTGCCATTATATATTCTTTATAGCGTGATATATCTTTGCTTTTTAACTCTTGTTTTATACCATATATCGCATTGTAGATACGCGGTAAAAAGATCACTTTATTTAAGAAAAGAATATTTAAAACATCCTGATCGGGGAAAGAGAGTTTCTGATTTTTATCCAGGAGGATATCAAATGCAGCACCAATAAAGTTCTGCTCTTTCCACTTTTTAAGATTCGCATAGATCACACCAGAGTTAAAATAATCACTATTTTTCTCAATATCTCTGGCAGGACTATCATCGACGTCCCTTACTACCGCAGCAACATGCTCATCAAGGTTGAGATGACTCAATTCAACAAGTGAGCCTTTACATATCACGTCTGCATCAATGTACAGGAGTGAATCAACTTTTTCGCCTAAATATTCAAATGCGATAAAGCGGAAATACATCGCATGAGACCAGGCATTACCGCTGGGCAATACCTTTAGCCCCTCGGCATCCATAACATATATTGAGATGTTAGTAGAGAATTGCTGCGCCAGCATACTTATTTTCTGTTGATAATCATCATCCACATAATCAGTAAAAAGATGGAAATGGATATTGATGTCTTTATTATGTATCAACACTGATGTCATCGAAATCGCGGCGCCAAACATGAAGTTTTTATCAACACCCCAGGCGATATTGAGCTGTGGACTCTCCCCGGCTGGTGCTTGATTAAAATCAAGTATCTTTTTTATAGACTGATGGCAATCAAAAATCATTCACTACACCTATTTAAATTTATTTTCAACAAGCCACTCAATGCACTTTAGCGCCGTGTAGCTTATTTTTAATATACATTATATGGCTAAATATAGAACGAATATATTTTCGCTGTATCCTTTCATGGCGTGACTTACGCTTATATAATTTTGCCGTATTTGCATTGAGTAACGATTTTTCGGCCCATGCCGATTTTTTATAAGCCTCAATAAAGTACTTAGAAACCGGATAGTTAGCCCACGTATGCCACGGTTTTGTCACGCCGACATAATGAATTAATACCGTACTCTCAGTGATAAAGTCCTGATAACGATATTCATTTTTATTCTTCAGTTCCTGGTCTACGCCATAAATACAATTAAAATCACGCCTCAGCAGGATCACATGCCCAACAAATAAGATATTCAGGATATCCTGGTCAAAATAAAGCAGTTCTTTCTGACGCTCATGCAAAACTTCAAAGGCTTTGGATAACAGTTTTTTTTCTCTCCAGACATGGAGATTAGCGAATACCACCCCTGAATTAAAATAGTCACGAGCTAACTCAGGAATACCCAGTCTCTGCCCGGATTTTAAACGTACTCGATCAATATCATTAACAACAGCCGCATATTCTCCGGCAAAATGAATATCCGTCAGTTCCCGCAGCGAATTTTTACAAACGATATCGGCATCCAGATACAGCACAGAATCCAGTTCACGACTTAAATACTCGAACGCAAAATAGCGATAGTACATCGCATAGGTCCATGCTTTAGTACTCGGCAACTTGCGAAACGCCTCATTATCAAAAACTAAGACCGTTACCGTTGTACCATACATTTGCGTGAGTCGTTCCACGCTTTCCAGGTACTCATCATCAACATAGTCCGTCACAACATAGAAATGGATATCAATATCAGAGTTGTTCACCAACACTGATGTCATTGAAATTCCAGAGCCAAATAAAAAATTTCGATCTACACCATATGCAATATTCAACTTTTTGCTTTTCTGGTGTGTAGCGTTGTCGATAACCTTTTTTTGAATTATTACGTTTTCAAAATCAATGTTCATGATGAGATCACCTCAAACCCTGTATGTGATTTTATAACGCTTTTTTTATCGTTCTTTGTTTGATTTTTTGTGCTTTCGCCACCGCTTGTTCAAGCAAACTGGCTTCCTTGCGAAGAATTTCACGCAGTGGCATCGAGAAATAAATGCGTAAAAAACGATAAATATCTCTCGAGGTCAGGCCAATTTCGAGTGAGGAGAAATAGAGTCCAATCAGATCCTTATCACGCCAGCGACGCGGCACCCGGCGACGAATTTGCGCGCGATGCAGATCAATCACGGAAAGTTTTATATCAGCCACATCAGCCGGTAATGGTTGCTGTAGTAAAAAATGGCAAATATAACAATCCCGATGATTCACCCCACCACGATGCATTTTCCCCACCATCTCCGCCAGTCGGGTGATAATGGTTCGTTTTAAGGTGAGGTCAGGACGTTCCTTACTCCACCTGGCGCAAAAGTCTTCAAGGCTTATTGCCGGCGAGAGATCTTCCGTGATGATAAACGATGTCCGCTGCAACGGATTAAACCCTTTTTGCCCAAACGCGACGCCGGTCATGGTATCAACATTCAGTGATTGCAGACGGTGAATAGCCAGCCACTCACGATCCGCGCCAAGAACGGGCATACGCAAGGAAATGAGGTTTTTTAGCACTTCTTTCAGCGTGGTTCCGTGATGGTATTTCAGGAAATACCCTTTACCCATCATCTCAAAACGCAGCGTCCGCCGGGTCTCCAGAGCGCGGAAAACCTCTCCGTCCAGTTTCGTTACTTCGACAAACGGATCTTTACCTTGCCACTGCGTAGCGAATGGCTCTTTTAATTCAATCATTCTCAAAACCTAAAATGATATCAGCCGCTTTATCAGCCAGACTGTAGAGATCTTCTGTATCGGCAAAGTGTCTTGCATGACTTGCCCATTCACTTCGCTGCTCACCTTTCTCCAGTGCATCGCAGAGGGAAGCATTCAGGACTTCCTGTGCAAAAGGCTCCGGTATAACAACGCCACACTGCGCAGCATTGATATAGTGCGCATATCCACAAACTTCGGTGGTCAGCACGGGTAGCCCGGCGACAATCGCCTCTAATAATACGATTCCGGCCGCTTCCTGAACGGCAGGATGAAGCAGCAAATCAGCAGCAGACATCAGCGCTGAAATATCATCGCGCCCTGAAAAAAACTGCACCTGCTTCTCAATCCCTAATTGACGCGCCTGGGCCTGATACCGGTCGGCCTTGTCTTGCCCGACAACCATCAATCGCGTACGTTGACGTATTGCTTCAGGTAAAGAAGCTACCGCCAGTAACGTTCTTGGTACGCCTTTGCGTTTAAAATCCGAACCTACCTGCAAAAGCAGGAACTGATCTAACCCAATACCATTTTTTTCTCTGACAATCTGTCTGCTGTTTTCAGGTTGCTGGCTGTATTTCCTGTCCGGGTATATCCCTGGCGGCAAAATATGAAAACGGCGATCCTCAGTATGATAATGATGCTTAAAGTCACCGATTTGCTTATTTGTTAACATCAAAAGCTCGGTATGAGCACCTTGCTGGAAGGTCGCTTTTTCAAAAGCTGCATAGTGCTTATAACGACTGGTCAGCTTATAAAAGAAACCCTTTTCACGGGCGACTTTTTCCGCGTAGCACACATCTGCCGCATAATAGACATCAAGCCCGGGCATTTTATTAAACCCAACGACGCGATCGACGGGATGTTGGCTCAGGTAACTCTGAACCCACTGATAATACTGCTCATTTTTTCCATGATTAGTTCTGGCAGTCACCGGAACAAGGATAATTTCAAGGTCGGAGGGACGTTCGCCCTGCCACTGCTGAGTCAATACCTGAACATGATGGCCACGCGCCGCAACCGTATGCGCTATTCGCAGGAAATCACGCTGCAACCCGCCATAGGGAAAATATTTGTACAAACAAAAAGCAATGGTCATGCAATAATATCCGCGTTACGTCGCCAAACATCCCAGGCCAGGCAGGTAAAAGCGCCGTAATCCTTGTCTGCAAACAAAGACTACCCTCCATATTCCCGGCGCCCTGAAGGCTGATGGCTGCCTGAATTTGCGCAATAGTATACCATTGATTAGCTCCCGAACCGAAATGAATGTTTTTTAAGCAAAAAGTTAATTTTTAATTTCAAAACAATAAGATGTAAACCATTACTACTGAAGGACAGAGTACGATTTCACGCGTTATTCGGCGTTAACAGCCTGTTTTGATGTATCTGGAGAAAAACACCTACCGCAAATAATGTATTGTCAATTCAGGTGTTTTAGTGCAACAAGGATAAAAATGATGGTAAAGCCCAGGCTAAATACATAGAATCCCCAGCACATCCATCAGTCAGCTATTTACTATGCTCGAATTGCTTTACACCGCCCTTCTCTACCTTATTCAGCCCTTGATCTGGATACGGCTTTGGGTGCGTGGACGTAAAGCGCCAGCCTACCGTAAACGCTGGGGCGAACGTTACGGTTTTTACCGTCATCCGCTTAAACCTGGCGGGATCATGCTGCATTCCGTCTCTGTGGGTGAAACACTGGCGGCAATTCCTTTAGTTCGCGCCCTGCGACACCGTTATCCTGATTTACCGATTACCGTCACCACCATGACGCCTACCGGCTCAGAGCGCGTACAGTCCGCATTCGGCAGCGATGTTCAACACGTCTATCTTCCTTATGATTTGCCCGATGCGCTCAACCGTTTCCTGAATAAAGTTGACCCTAAACTGGTGTTGATTATGGAAACTGAGCTCTGGCCGAACCTGATTGCCGCGCTGCATAAACGTCATATTCCGTTGGTTATCGCCAACGCGCGCCTTTCCGCCCGGTCGGCTGCTGGCTATACAAAGCTGGGGAAATTTGTTCGCAGACTGCTGCGGCGCATTACGCTAATCGCGGCGCAGAATGAAGAAGATGGCGCGCGTTTTATCGCGTTGGGTGCGAAAAATAACCAGCTCACCGTCACCGGCAGTCTGAAATTTGATATTTCCGTGACGCCGCAGCTTGCAGCAAAAGCGGTTACGCTGCGTCGCCAGTGGGCGCCGCACCGCCCGGTGTGGATCGCCACCAGTACGCATGACGGCGAAGAGAGTATTGTTATCGCCGCCCATCAGGCATTGCTGCATCAATTCCCTAACCTGCTGCTGATTCTGGTTCCTCGCCATCCAGAGCGGTTCCCGGATGCGATTAACCTCGTGCGCCAGGCAGGGCTCAGCTATACCACGCGTTCCTCAGGAGAGGTGCCGTCCGCCAGTACCCAGGTTGTTATTGGCGATACAATGGGCGAATTAATGCTACTGTATGGTATTGCGGATCTCGCATTTGTCGGCGGTTCGCTGGTTGAACGCGGAGGACATAACCCGCTGGAAGCTGCCGCACACGCGATACCGGTATTGATGGGCCCTCATACCTTTAACTTCAAAGATATTTGTGCCCGACTGGAGCAAGCAAGCGGGCTGATTACCGTAACCGATGCCACTACGCTGGTAAAAGAGGTTTCGTCTTTACTGACCGACGCGGATTATCGTAATTTCTACGGTCGACACGCCGTTGAAGTGCTGTACCAAAACCAGGGTGCGCTACAGCGTCTGTTACAACTGCTGGAACCTTACCTGCCACCGAAAACGCATTGAGGGCTGTCATGCAAAAACGGGCGATTTACCCAGGAACCTTCGATCCGATCACCAACGGCCATATTGATATCGTGACACGCGCGACGCAGATGTTCGATCACGTTATCCTCGCCATTGCCGCCAGCCCCAGCAAAAAACCGATGTTTACCCTTGAAGAGCGTGTAGCGCTGGCGCAACAGGCGACGGCGCACCTCGGCAACGTGGAAGTCATGGGATTCAGCGACTTAATGGCCAACTTCGCGCGCGTTCAGCAGGCCAATATTTTGATTCGCGGCTTGCGCGCCGTGGCTGATTTTGAATATGAAATGCAGTTGGCGCACATGAATCGCCATTTAATGCCGCAGCTTGAAAGCGTTTTCCTGATGCCTTCAAAAGAGTGGTCTTTTATCTCTTCTTCGCTGGTAAAAGAAGTGGCGCGCCATCAGGGCGACGTTACCCACTTCTTACCGGAGAACGTTCATCAGGCCCTGATGGATAAGCTGAAGTAAAACGCTTTTGCCGGATGGCGCGTCAGCGCGTTATCCGGCCTGCAATCCATCTTATTTCTGACACTGACGGCAGTAGAACGTCGCCCGTTGCGCGTGTTTAGTTGCAACGATCGGCGTACCGCAAACCCGGCACGGTTCCCCTTTACGCCCGTAAACCTGCAACTCCTGAGCAAAATAGCCCGGCTTACCGTCGCTTTGCAGAAAATCTTTCAACGTTGTACCCCCCTGCTCGATGGAACGCAGTAAAACGGCCTTAATCACGCGGGCCAGCAGCTCACACTCAGCCTGCGATAATGACGACGCCAGACGGTCAGGATGGATGCCTGCCGCAAACAACGACTCGCTGGCGTAGATATTTCCCACGCCCACCACCAGTTTGTTATCCATCAGCCAGGGTTTAATTGCCGTTTTCTTCTTCGCACATTTCTGCTGCAAATAGGCCCCGTTAAAATCGTCGCTCAGCGGCTCAGGGCCGAGATGCGCCAGCACGTTATGCCCTTCCAGCTCTTTCGTCCACAGCCAGGCGCCAAAGCGGCGAGGATCGGTGTAGCGCAGGACTTTGCCATTGCTCATCACCAGATCAACGTGGTCATGTTTTTCAGCGGGAAGTTCTTCAGGAAGGATACGCAAACTGCCCGACATTCCCAGATGAATGATGATCCAGCCATCCGGTAACTCCAGCAGCAAATATTTCGCGCGGCGTTGAACGCTGAGAACGGGTTTATCGCTCAGGCGGTAGATCTCTTCCGATACCGGCCAGCGCAGACGTCCATTACGCACATTGGCATGCAGAATGGTTGCCCCAACCAGATGCGGTTCAATGCCGCGGCGGCTGGTTTCAACTTCAGGTAATTCAGGCATAACGTCTCCGGCTCTGTTTCAGATCTCATTAATATGGGGACGGCCAGAAAACAAAAAACCCCGCCGAAGCGAGGTTTTTCACTACATCAAAGCGAGAATTATTTGATTTTCGCTTCTTTGTAGATAACGTGCTGACGGACAACTGGATCGAACTTTTTCAGTTCCAGTTTTTCCGGCTTAGTACGTTTGTTCTTCGTGGTGGTATAGAAGTGACCAGTACCAGCAGAAGAAACCAGCTTGATTTTCTCACGAATACCTTTAGCCATGATTTATTTCCTCTAAGTACTTAGTACTTTTCGCCACGGGCACGCAGTTCGGACAGAACTGTTTCGATGCCTTTCTTATCAATTACACGCATACCTTTAGCAGATACACGCAGGGTGACAAAACGCTTCTCGCTCTCAACCCAGAAACGGTGAGAGTGCAGGTTAGGCAGGAAACGGCGTTTAGTCGCGTTCAGTGCGTGGGAACGGTTGTTACCGGTCACCGGACGCTTGCCAGTAACTTGGCAGACTCGGGACATGTCTATTCTCCAAAAATCAAATTAGCTCGAGCTTCGTATGGGGTATTGGCGCCTCGTCAGGCTTCTCAGCCTGGTTATCGCAGTTCATTGTGAACTCTCGATTGCCAGGCCCAAATGCCAAACCCGAGATTCTCAAAGGTGGCGTAGTATACGCTGTGTAAGCGATGTGCTCAAGTCCCGAACAGACAAAGATCCCGATGGATCGCGCGAAGTGTTCTAAATCCAACCACGTTCGGCAAAAGAAACGTACTCTCCGCGCCCAATCACAAGGTGATCCAGTACTCGTATATCCATGAACTGACAACATTTTACGACACGTTCGGTGATGAGTTTATCCGCTTTGCTCGGTTCTGCACACCCCGAGGGGTGATTATGCGCAAGGATCACCGCAGAAGCATTTAATTTTATCGCCTCGCGGATAATCTCGCGCGGATGCACCTCGACATGATTCAGCGTGCCGGAAAAAAGACGGCTGTGTTTAATCACCCGGTGCCGGGCATCCAGAAAGATCACCAGGAAGATCTCCCGCTCTTCCCCCGCCAACTGGCTTTGCAGAAACTCACGCGTCATTTCCGGGCTTAACAACGCGTTTTCCTTCATCATACGCGCTTTGTAATAGCGCCTTGCCAGTTCGGCAATCCCCTTAAGCTGCGCATACTTAGCGATACCGATACCTGTACCGCGAAATTGCGCGAAATCCGCAGACAGCAACCCATAGAGCGACCCACTGCGTTGCAGCGTTTCATGCGCCAGAGCCATCACATCTTTTCCTGGCACTCCTGTACGTAAAAAGAGCGCCAGCAGTTCAACATCCGTCAGCGAACCAATTCCTGACTTCAACATTTTTTCCCGGGGCATTAAACGTTCCGGCGCATCCATACGTTCACCTCCTTAAGCACGCCTCATGGTGGCATAGCTCCTGGGGTGAATCGACGCCCGTATTTCACTCCTGCGTAGCGCCTCGCAAAGTGAATTACGGGCAACTGCACGACGGGATTCAGGATTGTGATAAAATGTCCGCCTTCTGGTGCAATCCAACAGGAAAGATCATGATGAGCCTGGCTGGCAAAAAAATCGTTCTCGGCGTGAGCGGCGGCATTGCTGCCTATAAAACCCCTGAACTGGTGCGTCGTTTACGCGAACGCGGCGCCGACGTCCGCGTGGCGATGACCGAAGCGGCAAAAGCCTTTATCACGCCCCTGAGCCTACAGGCGGTGTCGGGTTATCCCGTTTCTGACAGTCTGCTTGACCCTGCCGCAGAAGCCGCGATGGGCCATATTGAGCTGGGGAAATGGGCGGATTTAGTTATCCTCGCGCCAGCCACGGCAGATCTGATCGCTCGCGTCGCTGCCGGTATGGCCAACGATCTGGTTTCAACGATTTGTCTGGCGACACCCGCCCCGATTGCCGTACTTCCGGCCATGAACCAGCAAATGTATCGCGCCGCCGCCACGCAACATAATCTGGATGTACTCGCGTCACGCGGAATGCTCATCTGGGGGCCGGACAGCGGCAGCCAGGCGTGTGGAGACGTGGGGCCAGGACGCATGCTCGATCCGTTGACCATTGTGGATATGGCGGCAGCGCATTTCTCCCCTGTCAACGATCTGCAACATCTCAACATCATGATTACGGCGGGCCCGACGCGCGAGCCGCTCGATCCGGTGCGTTATATCTCTAACCACAGCTCCGGTAAGATGGGATTTGCCATTGCCGCCGCCGCCGCACGACGCGGCGCCAACGTTACGCTGGTTTCCGGCCCCGTTGCGCTGCCCACGCCACCTTTTGTTCAGCGCATTGATGTGATGACCGCGCTGGAAATGGAAGCGGCAGTCCAGGCTGCGGTTCAGAAGCAGCATATTTTCATCGGCTGTGCTGCGGTTGCTGACTACCGTGCAGCCGCCGTCGCCAGCGAAAAAATTAAAAAACAAGCGACGCAGGGCGATGAATTAACAGTAAAAATGGTCAAGAACCCTGATATTGTCGCCGGGGTCGCCGCACTCAAAGACAAGCGACCTTATGTCGTTGGGTTTGCCGCGGAAACAAATAATGTGGAAGAATACGCCCGGCAAAAACGTATCCGCAAAAACCTTGATCTGATCTGCGCGAACGATGTTTCGCTTTCAACTCAAGGATTTAATAGCGACAGCAACGCATTACACCTTTTCTGGCAGGATGGAGATAAAGCCTTACCGCTCGAACGGAAAGCGCTCCTGGGCCAATTATTACTCGACGAGATCGTGACCCGTTATGATGAAAAAAATCGACGTTAAGATTCTGGACCCGCGCGTTGGGCAGCAATTTCCGCTTCCAACTTATGCCACCTCCGGCTCCGCCGGACTTGACCTGCGCGCCTGTCTCGATGACGCCGTAGAACTGGCGCCTGGCGCAACAACGCTGGTGCCGACCGGTCTGGCGATTCATATTGCCGATCCGTCTCTGGCGGCGGTAATGCTGCCACGTTCCGGCCTGGGCCATAAGCATGGTATTGTGCTCGGCAATCTGGTCGGCCTGATCGACTCTGACTATCAGGGTCAGTTAATGGTTTCCATCTGGAACCGTGGCCAGGACAGCTTTACCATTGAGCCGGGCGAACGTATTGCTCAGATGGTTTTCGTACCGGTTGTACAGGCCGAATTTAATCTGGTGGAAGAGTTTGAAGCCACCGACCGTGGTGAAGGCGGCTTCGGCCATTCTGGTCGCAAGTAAGACATTTACGCATCCTGATAACGACATAACATCGCCGCAAACGCTGAGTTTGCGGTCATAGTGTGGATGCTCGCCTGGCAAGTGCTTATTTTCAGGGGTATTTTGTAACATGGCAGAAAAACAAACTGCGAAAAGGAATCGTCGCGAAGAAATACTTCAGTCTCTGGCGCTGATGCTGGAATCCAGCGATGGAAGCCAACGCATCACAACAGCGAAACTGGCAGCCTCCGTCGGCGTTTCTGAAGCGGCGCTGTATCGCCATTTTCCCAGTAAGACTCGCATGTTCGATAGTCTGATTGAGTTTATCGAAGACAGTCTGATTACCCGTATCAATCTGATCTTAAAAGATGAGAAAGACACCAGCGCGCGTCTGCGTTTAATCGTGTTGTTGATTCTGGGCTTCGGCGAACGCAACCCAGGCCTGACGCGTATCCTCACCGGTCATGCGTTAATGTTTGAACAAGATCGCCTGCAAGGACGGATTAACCAGCTGTTTGAGCGCATTGAAGCGCAGCTGCGTCAGGTTCTGCGGGAAAAAAGAATGCGCGAAGGCGAAGGGTACGCCACGGATGAAACCCTGCTGGCAAGTCAGTTGCTGGCGTTTTGTGAAGGGATGTTGTCCCGCTTTGTACGCAGCGAGTTCAAATACCGCCCAACGGACGATTTCGACGCCCGCTGGCCGTTGGTTGCCGCGCAATTGCAGTAACAGCGTAGCCGGATGGCGGCGATGCCTTATCCGGCCTTACAGGCCCGGTAAGCGCTACGCCGCCGGGCAATTCACTTAAACCCCGTACGCTTCCCGATACGCGCGCACTGCCGCCAGATGTTCCGCCATCTCTGGTTTCTCTTCCAGATACGCAATCAGGTCTTTCAGCGTGATAATCGAGATCACCTGACACCCGTAATCGCGTTCCACTTCCTGAATTGCGGAAATCTCGCCACGGCCACGCTCCTGACGATCCAAAGAAATCAGCACCCCCGCCAGACTTGCGCCATTCGCCTGAATAATCTCCATCGATTCACGAATCGCAGTACCCGCAGTGATCACATCATCCACCAGCATCACGCGTCCCTGTAATGGGCTCCCGACCAGACTTCCGCCTTCACCGTGGTCTTTGGCTTCCTTACGGTTAAAGCAGTACGGCAGGTCTTTGTCATGGTGTTCCGCCAGTGCAACAGCGGTGGTCGTCGCAATCGGAATACCTTTATAGGCCGGACCAAACAGCAGATCGAAATCGATACCCGAATCCACCAACGCTTCGGCATAAAAACGTCCCAGCAGAGCCAGATCGCGCCCGGTATTAAACAGCCCGGCGTTGAAGAAATAGGGGCTTTTGCGCCCGGATTTCAGCGTAAATTCGCCAAACTTTAGTACCTGCTTGTTAAGCGCAAACTCAATAAACTGGCGCTGATACGGTTTCATGGATTCGCTCCTCATTTCACTTTATTACAGACAAAAAAAAGGCGACTCGCTGGTCGCCTTAAAATCAATTTTCTAACGCCGCTTTCTGCGTCGCTACAATGGATTCGATTCCCCCTCGGGCTAACGCCAACAAGGTGAGGAGTTCTTCGTGACTGAACGGCTCGCCTTCTGCCGTTCCCTGCACTTCAATAATTCGACCGTCTTCGGTCATTACCACGTTCATATCGGTTTCAGCTGCGGAGTCTTCAACGTACTCCAGATCGCAGAGCGCTTCACCATTCACGATGCCGACGGAAACCGCAGCCACCATCCCTTTCATCGGGTTGGTTTTCAGCTTACCGTTCGCAACCAGCTTGTTCAGCGCATCGGCCAGCGCAACACAAGCCCCGGAGATAGATGCAGTACGCGTACCGCCGTCCGCCTGGATCACATCGCAATCCAGAGTGATAGTAAACTCGCCAAGCGTTTTAAGATCGACAGCAGCGCGCAGCGCGCGGGCGATCAAACGCTGGATTTCCATCGTGCGGCCGCCCTGCTTGCCTTTCGCCGCTTCACGCGCGTTACGGGTATGCGTAGCGCGTGGCAACATGCCATATTCTGCGGTGATCCACCCCTGGCCCTGCCCTTTCAAAAAGCGCGGTACGCCTTCTTCGATGGATGCCGTGCACAGCACTTTGGTATCTCCAAATTCGACCAGCACCGAGCCTTCAGCGTGTTTTGTATAGTTACGGGTCAGGGTTACGGGACGCACCTGATTAGCGCTACGGCCTGCTGGACGCATATTGAGATCTCCGGCTTGAAACGAATGTGGCTGCGCATTATACGGACTTCCGGCGGTTATTCCTATCCTGACAAGGCATGGATGGCTATAATCCTTCCATCTCTCCTTTAAAAACAGGAACGTCTATGATCCGCAGTATGACCGCCTACGCCCGGCGTGAAATCAAGGGTGAATGGGGTAGCGCTACCTGGGAAATGCGCTCGGTAAACCAGCGTTATCTGGAAACGTATTTTCGTCTGCCGGAACAGTTCCGTAGCCTTGAACC
The DNA here is from genome assembly GCF_030333505.1 of Citrobacter sp. CK189. Lineage (NCBI taxonomy): Bacteria > Pseudomonadati > Pseudomonadota > Gammaproteobacteria > Enterobacterales > Enterobacteriaceae > Citrobacter > Citrobacter sp. CK189. Next base: position 342,523 of record NZ_JAOWFV010000037.1, read on the forward strand.
TGTTGTACGCGAACGCATTCGTACACGCCTGACGCGCGGAAAAATCGAATGTACTTTACGCTTTGAACCCGATGCCAGCGCGCAAGGCGAACTCATTCTGAATGAGAAGCTGGCAAAGCAGCTCGTTGCCTCCGCGAACTGGGTCAAAATGCAGAGCGATGAAGGGGAAATCAACCCGGTAGATATCCTGCGTTGGCCGGGCGTCATGGCCGCCCAGGAACAGGATCTGGACGCGATTGCCGCAGAGATCCTCGCCGCGCTGGACGGGACGCTGGATGACTTCATTGTCGCCCGGGAAACCGAAGGCCAGGCTTTGAAAGCGCTGATTGAGCAGCGTCTGGAAGGCGTCAGCGCTGAGGTAGTGAAAGTCCGCGCCCATATGCCGGAAATCCTGCAATGGCAGCGCGAACGTCTGATAGCAAAACTGGAAGACGCACAGGTACAACTGGAAAATAACCGTCTGGAGCAAGAGCTGGTGCTGATGGCACAGCGCATTGACGTGGCGGAAGAGCTGGATCGTCTGGACGCGCACGTCAAAGAAACCTACAACATCCTGAAGAAAAAAGAGGCGGTTGGCCGTCGTCTGGACTTTATGATGCAGGAGTTCAACCGCGAGTCGAACACGCTGGCCTCCAAATCCATCAATGCTGATGTCACCAATTCTGCAATTGAGCTGAAAGTATTGATCGAGCAAATGCGCGAGCAGATTCAGAACATCGAGTAAACCTCATTCCCACGTAGCCCGTCGCGATGCGATGGTGCTACGTGCTTCCTTTACACTCCGTACTGCCCTCGCCACTTTCGGATTACTTTTTCTTATCCATTTTCTAATCCATTAAAAATGAATAACGCATAAATAGCGGATGAATCGCAATATCAGCATAAACTATAGTTATCAAAATTACTTCACCTTAGAAAATCTCAATCGTGATATTACGCACAAATCGTTAGTCTCTGCCCTCAGTAAACCAGGGGGAAGACATGCTGTTACACGTTCTCTACTTAATTGGCATTACTGCCGAAGCCATGACCGGGGCGCTTGCTGCGGGTCGACGCCGCATGGATACATTTGGCGTTATTATCATTGCCACCGCGACAGCAATTGGCGGCGGTTCCGTTCGCGATATTCTGCTCGGTCACTATCCGCTCGGTTGGGTACAGCACCCTGAGTACGTGATTATTGTCGCTTCTGCTGCGGTTCTGACGACGATCGTCGCCCCTGTAATGCCTTACCTACGCAAACTGTTCCTTGTACTTGATGCGCTGGGCTTAGTGGTCTTTTCTATTATCGGCGCTCAGGTTGCGCTGGATATGGGGCATAGCCCGGTCATCGCTATTGTGGCGGCTGTCATTACCGGCGTATTTGGCGGCGTATTGCGTGACATGTTCTGCAAACGTATTCCGCTGGTCTTCCAGAAAGAGCTGTATGCTGGTGTTTCCTTTGCGTCTGCCGTGTTGTACATCACGCTACAACACTACGTATCCAACCAAGACGTCGTGGTTATCTCCACGCTGTTTTTTGGCTTTACCGCTCGCTTGCTGGCGCTGCGTCTCAAACTTGGCCTGCCGGTGTTTTACTATCGCCACGAAGGTCACTAAGGGCTAAAGCCGTTAATATGCCGGGCAGCCAGCCAGTTGCCCAGCGCCCGTATTTCCGGGTTATCCCGCCACTGGATAACCCGCCTGGCGCGCCCCTCCCCTGTCGTCGGAAGCTGTTGCCAGTATTCTGCCGTGCGTGCCAGTAACTGCCCCCATGAACGATCGCCGCTGGCCTTAAGCGCCCCCTGCGTTAACGGTATGCCCATCGCCATCACCCAGCGGATAAATGGCCGATGCCGCACCAGGTTAAACTGATGCCACAATTGCTTGCTTTTTTCTTTACTAAACCCAGGTGTCGCCTGTAGTTGTTCCTGCGTTAACGCGAGCCAGGAGAAAATATGCTCGAAACGATGCGCCTGGTGAAGCACACGCCATCCTGCTTCCCCCATCCCGTCAACCTCCAGCACCTCCTTCGACCCCAGCCAGACCAGCCTGGCGATGAACTGCTCCTGGCATACCTCAGTCGCATAAAAACAGGTTAATGCGTTATAGCGATTCCCCGGCGGTGCGGGCTTATCCCGTTGAGTGCTACGCCAGACAACCTTATCAATACGCGGAATCCCCTGTCCGGCAAGGCTGACAAGAATGTGGTCACCTGGCGCAATGTCCCACTCCGCCCAGCGCCTGACAGACCCTACATTTACGCGCTTCACCCGTTTATCATCCAGCATCACTGGCGCAAGCGACGCCACAACCGAGATTTTCCCGCTCTTGCCGACAGCGAACTGAACCCCGGTGACTTCAGCCACTTTCGCGACCGGAGGATACTTCCAGGCAGCCAGCCAGTCACCCTGCCCAGGCATCCAGTGTCTGGCCTCGGGTTCTTTACCCGTTCTTACCACGACTCCATCGGTAACGAACGGTAATCCCGTTGTCCACCATGCTGTACGCACGCGTTCAACATCATCAGCGCTTTTCACCGGTTGAGAATATTGTTGTGCAAAGCCAAATCCTGCCCCGGACAGTTGACGCAAGCGTTCAGGCATCGTTGCCGGGCCATCAGGCCATGCCCAGATGAAAACAGACAGCGACTGGAGCGACGAGGTGTTATTCTGGCGCATCATCATTCCGGCGACCTTCGAGCGGGCATTCATTCCTCCCATTTGTCGCTGAATATGGTTGTCGCGCAGCAAAAAAATCTCACCCTGCAACGTGCTATTGGCAAGCGCGCCTTTTGTGCTTTGCGGTACTGCGGGTATTAAACGCACCTTCTGCGTCCAGTCCTCGCCTTTAAGCCCGCTTCCCCGGCTAATCGCGCTGACCAGGCGCCCATCCCGGTATACGAGAGTAACCGCCACTCCATCCACTTTCGGTTGCACCCACAAATCGCTGCGCTTACGCATCCACTGCTGCACCGCCTGTTTGTCCGCAAGCTTTCGCACACCCGTATGCGGAACAGGATGGGGCAATGAGCCGCTCACTGGCGGCGCCAGTTCTGCCCCGGTATCACCGCCAAAGCAGCGTTGCCACTGCACCAATTGCGCGCTGAGCTGATCGTAAACGCTATCTTCTACCGCACTAACCCCCTGCTGCCAGTAACTGTCGTTCCACTGGGCGAGCTGCTGCTGTAGCCGGGCGATTTCATCATTCGCTCTGGCTGGCGACCAGTCAGGGCAAGCCGCCCATACCGGGAAATGCCACAGCAACAGACTCAGCACGATGCTTTTCCCTCTTCTCATCAGTACCTCCGCTGTAGATTGCGGGCCAGGTATAACGCAGGGGGTCATCAAAACCGAGAGGCAAAAAGCGATCGTGCGAACACGCTTCCAGACATTTTCATTGATTGCAGTAACTACACGGTAAATCAGGAAACAGGTACGCAAAACGCAATAAACTGACGCAAAAAGTGTGACAAAGGCTACGTCACATAGCGGCGACGTGTATAATAAGCTCGTATGTAGGCTCTCTTTCGATAATCACATACATAAGATACTCATGGCTCAAGGCACGCTTTATATTGTTTCTGCCCCCAGTGGCGCGGGTAAATCCAGCCTGATTCAGGCGTTATTAAAAACCCAACCGTTGTATGACACCCAGGTTTCTGTTTCACACACCACGCGCGCGCCGCGTCCGGGGGAAGTGCATGGCGAGCATTATTTCTTTGTCGATCATCATGAGTTCAAAACCATGATTGGCAGAGATGCGTTTCTGGAGCACGCTGAAGTGTTTGGTAACTATTACGGCACATCGCGTGAAACCATTGAGCAAGTGCTGGCAACGGGTGTGGATGTTTTTCTGGATATCGACTGGCAGGGCGCGCAGCAAATTCGTGAGAAGATGCCGCAAGCGCGCAGTATCTTTATTTTACCGCCGTCCAAAATTGAGCTGGACCGCCGCCTTCGCGGGCGCGGTCAGGATAGCGAAGAAGTAATCGCAAAACGTATGGCGCAAGCTGTTGCAGAAATGAGCCATTACGCCGAATATGATTACCTTATTGTGAATGATGATTTCGACACCGCCCTGGGCGATCTGAAAACCATTATTCGCGCCGAACGTCTGCGCATGAGCCGCCAAAAGCAGCGTCATGACGCTTTAATCAGCAAACTGTTGGCAGACTGAACCCACTTTCAGTATCATGCCCAGTCATTTCTTCACCTGTGGAGCATTTTAAATATGGCACGCGTAACTGTTCAGGACGCTGTAGAGAAAATTGGTAACCGTTTTGACCTGGTACTGGTCGCCGCGCGTCGCGCTCGTCAGATGCAGGTAGGCGGCAAGGATCCGCTTGTACCGGAAGAAAACGATAAAACTACCGTAATCGCGCTGCGCGAAATCGAAGAAGGTCTGATCAACAACCAGATCCTCGACGTCCGTGAGCGCCAGGAACAGCAAGAGCAGGAAGCCGCTGAATTACAAGCCGTTACCGCTATTGCTGAAGGCCGTCGTTAATCACAAAGCGGGTCGCCCTTGTATCTGTTTGAAAGCCTGAATCAACTGATTCAAAACTACCTGCCTGAAGACCAGATAAAACGTCTTCAGCAGGCGTATCTCGTTGCACGTGACGCTCACGAGGGTCAGACACGTTCAAGCGGTGAACCCTATATCACGCACCCGGTTGCGGTAGCCTGTATTCTGGCCGAGATGAAACTCGACTATGAAACGCTGATGGCTGCGCTGCTGCATGACGTGATTGAAGATACTCCTGCGACCTACCAGGACATGGAACAGCTTTTTGGTAAAAGCGTTGCAGAGCTGGTAGAAGGGGTATCCAAGCTTGATAAGCTTAAGTTCCGCGATAAGAAAGAAGCGCAGGCTGAAAACTTTCGCAAGATGATTATGGCGATGGTGCAGGATATCCGCGTCATTCTCATCAAACTTGCCGACCGCACTCACAACATGCGCACGCTGGGCTCATTACGCCCGGATAAACGTCGCCGCATCGCCCGTGAAACCCTTGAGATCTACAGTCCGCTGGCGCACCGTTTAGGTATTCATCACATTAAAACCGAGCTGGAAGAGTTGGGTTTTGAAGCGCTGTACCCAAACCGCTATCGCGTGATTAAAGAAGTGGTAAAAGCCGCTCGCGGCAACCGCAAAGAGATGATTCAAAAAATCCTCTCTGAGATCGAAGGGCGTTTGCAGGAAGCAGGCATTCCGTGTCGCGTGAGCGGGCGTGAAAAGCATTTGTACTCTATCTACTGCAAAATGGTGCTCAAAGAGCAGCGTTTTCACTCCATCATGGACATCTACGCCTTTCGCGTGATCGTGCATGATTCCGATACCTGCTATCGCGTACTCGGCCAGATGCACAGCCTGTATAAGCCGCGTCCGGGGCGCGTAAAAGACTATATCGCCATTCCAAAAGCGAACGGCTATCAGTCTTTACACACTTCGATGATCGGCCCGCACGGCGTTCCGGTTGAGGTACAGATCCGTACCGAAGACATGGATCAGATGGCGGAAATGGGGGTTGCGGCGCACTGGGCTTATAAAGAGCACGGTGAAACCAGCACCACCGCGCAAATCCGCGCCCAGCGCTGGATGCAAAGCCTGCTGGAGCTGCAACAGAGCGCCGGTAGCTCGTTTGAATTTATCGAGAGCGTTAAATCCGATCTCTTCCCGGATGAGATTTACGTTTTCACACCGGAAGGGCGCATTGTTGAGCTGCCTGCCGGTGCCACGCCGGTCGACTTCGCCTATGCCGTACATACCGATATCGGTCATGCCTGCGTAGGCGCGCGCGTCGACAGGCAGCCATACCCGCTGTCACAGCCGCTCACCAGCGGTCAGACCGTCGAAATTATTACCGCCCCTGGCGCACGCCCGAATGCGGCATGGCTTAACTTTGTCGTCAGCTCAAAAGCTCGCGCCAAAATTCGCCAGTTGCTGAAGAACCTCAAGCGTGATGATTCCGTCAGCCTGGGGCGCCGTTTGCTCAACCATGCCCTCGGCGGCAGCCGTAAACTGGCTGAAATCCCGCAGGAGAACATCCAGCGCGAACTGGAGCGTATGAAGCTCGCAACGCTGGACGATCTGCTGGCGGAAATTGGTCTGGGCAATGCGATGAGCGTGGTGGTGGCGAAAAATCTTCAGCAAGGCGAAGCCGCCGTACCTGCCACAACGCAGTCCAATCATGGGCATTTGCCGATTAAAGGCGCGGATGGCGTGCTGATCACCTTTGCGAAGTGCTGCCGCCCGATTCCAGGCGACCCGATCATTGCGCACGTCAGCCCAGGTAAAGGGTTAGTTATCCACCATGAATCCTGTCGCAACATCCGTGGTTACCAGAAAGAGCCAGAGAAGTTTATGGCTGTGGAATGGGACAAAGAGACGGAGCAGGAGTTCATCACCGAAATTAAGGTGGATATGTTTAACCACCAGGGGGCGCTGGCCAACCTGACGGCGGCAATCAACACGACGACCTCCAATATTCAGAGTCTGAATACGGAAGAAAAGGATGGTCGCGTCTATAGCGCCTTTATTCGCCTCACCGCGCGTGACCGTGTTCATCTGGCGAATATCATGCGCAAAATCCGCGTGATGCCGGACGTGATAAAAGTCACCCGTAACCGAAACTAGTTTTATGAACTTACAGCGTTATGCGCGTATCTGCGAGATGCTCGCCAGGCGTCAGCCTGATCTGACGGTCTGCATGGAGCAGGTCCACAAACCTCATAATGTCTCGGCGATCATTCGCACCGCCGACGCAGTAGGCGTACACGAAGTTCACGCCGTCTGGCCGGGCAGCCGTATGCGCACCATGGCGTCGGCGGCAGCGGGCAGCAATAGCTGGGTACAGGTGAAAACCCACCGTACCATCGGCGATGCGGTCAGCCACTTGAAGGGCCGGGGCATGCAGGTTCTGGCGACTCATCTCTCTGATAAAGCGGTTGATTTCCGCGAAATCGATTACACGCGCCCAACCTGCATCCTGATGGGGCAGGAGAAAACCGGCATCACCCAGGAAGCCTTAGACCTGGCGGATCAGGACATCATCATCCCGATGATCGGCATGGTGCAGTCACTTAACGTTTCCGTCGCTTCCGCTCTGATTCTCTACGAAGCGCAGCGCCAGCGGCAGAACGCAGGCATGTACCTGCGTGAAAACAGCATGCTGCCGGAAGACGAACAGCAGCGCCTGCTGTTTGAGGGCGGCTATCCGGTGCTGGCGAAAGTCGCCAAGCGCAAAGGTCTACCCTACCCTCATGTAAACATGCAGGGTGAGATCGAGGCCGACGCCGCCTGGTGGTCCACGATGCAGGCGGCAGGGTAATCACATGAAAGGCCGTTTGCTGGATGCCATCCCGCTCAATTCCCTGACCGGCGTTGGCGCGGCGCAAAGCAGCAAACTGGCGAAAATTGGCCTGCACACCGTGCAGGACCTCCTGTTGCACCTTCCCCTGCGTTATGAAGATCGCACCCATCTTTACCCGATTGGCGAACTGCTGCCGGGCATTTACGCCACTGTTGAAGGCGAAGTGCTGAACTGCAATATCACCTTCGGCGGTCGCAGGATGATGACCTGCCAGATTAGCGACGGCTCCGGCATTCTCACCATGCGCTTTTTCAACTTCAGCGCGGCAATGAAAAACAGCCTGGCGACCGGGCGGCGCGTACTGGCCTATGGTGAAGCCAAACGTGGGAAGTACGGCGCGGAGATGATTCACCCTGAATACCGCGTGCAGGGCGATCTCAGCACGCCGGAGCTTCAGGAAACGCTCACGCCCGTTTATCCGACCACCGAAGGCATTAAGCAAGCCACGCTGCGTAAGCTCACCGACCAGGCGCTGGACCTGCTTGATACCTGCGCCATTGCCGAGCTTCTGCCGCCTGAACTTGCGCAAGGAATGATGAGCCTGCCGGAAGCCTTGCGCACGCTGCATCGCCCACCACCGTCGCTACAGCTTAGCGATCTGGAAACCGGGCAGCATCCGGCGCAGCGACGCCTGATTCTGGAAGAACTACTGGCGCATAACCTGAGCATGCTGGCGCTGCGTGCCGGCGCGCAGCGTTTTCACGCCCAGCCGCTTAGCGCGAACGATTCACTGAAGAATCAGCTGCTGACCGCATTGCCGTTCAAACCAACGGGTGCGCAGGCGCGCGTAGTGGCGGAGATCGAACGTGACATGGCGCTCGATGTGCCAATGATGCGTCTGGTGCAGGGCGACGTCGGTTCCGGTAAAACGCTGGTCGCCGCACTGGCTGCGCTACGCGCCATTGCGCATGGCAAACAGGTGGCATTGATGGCGCCGACAGAACTGCTGGCCGAGCAGCATGCCAGTAACTTCCGCAACTGGTTTGCACCGCTTGGTATTGAAGTGGGTTGGCTGGCAGGTAAACAGAAGGGGAAAGCGCGCCTGGCGCAGCAGGAAGCCATCGCCAGCGGGCAGGTACAGATGGTGGTCGGCACCCACGCGATTTTCCAGGAGCAGGTACAATTTAACGGGCTGGCGCTGGTGATTATCGATGAACAGCACCGCTTCGGCGTCCATCAACGTCTGGCGCTGTGGGAAAAAGGTCAGCAGCAGGGGTTCCACCCGCATCAGTTAATCATGACCGCAACGCCGATCCCCCGAACCCTGGCAATGACCGCCTATGCCGATCTCGATACCTCCGTGATTGATGAGCTACCGCCGGGTCGCACACCTGTCACTACCGTCGCCATCCCGGACACCCGTCGTAGCGATATTATCGATCGCGTCCGCAATGCCTGTACCCAGGAAGGCCGCCAGGCATACTGGGTCTGTACGTTGATTGAAGAGTCAGATTTGTTAGAAGCCCAGGCTGCGGAAGCGACATGGGAAGAGCTCAGGCTCGCCTTACCGGAGTTGAAGATTGGTCTGGTTCATGGGCGGATGAAACCCACAGAGAAGCAGGCGGTGATGGCGGCCTTTAAGCAGGGTGAGCTGCACCTGCTGGTCGCAACAACGGTGATTGAAGTCGGGGTGGATGTCCCCAACGCCAGCCTGATGATTATCGAAAACCCGGAACGGTTAGGTCTGGCGCAATTACACCAGTTGCGTGGACGCGTGGGCCGCGGCGCGGTGGCCTCCCATTGCGTACTGCTCTACAAATCACCGCTCTCGAAAACCGCGCAGAAGCGCCTTCAGGTCTTACGGGACAGCAACGACGGCTTTGTGATTGCGCAAAAGGATTTAGAGATTCGCGGCCCCGGTGAACTGCTGGGCACGCGTCAGACGGGTAACGCCGAGTTCAAAGTGGCGGATTTGCTGCGCGATCAGGCCATTATCCCGGATGTTCAACGCATCGCCCGTCACATTCACGAACATTATCCGCAACAGGCAACCGCCCTGATTGAACGCTGGATGCCCGAAACCGAGCGTTATTCCAACGCCTGATAACCCCTGCCCGAGACCGTTTGTAAAATTTATAAATGCAATCGTTTGCTTTTACCATCTGGTCAGATAAAATCACCGCTTTTCCACCATGGGATTGCCTCTGATGTCTGTTAACACCGTCGAGTCGGCAAATGCGCAACCGGTTGCGCAGACGCAAAACAGCGAACTGATTTACCGTCTTGAAGATCGCCCGCCGCTCCCTCAAACCCTGTTTGCCGCCTGTCAGCATCTGCTGGCAATGTTCGTCGCGGTCATCACGCCAGCGCTGTTAATCTGCCAGGCGCTCGGTTTACCGGCACAAGATACTCAACACATTATCAGTATGTCGCTGTTCGCCTCCGGTGTGGCCTCAATTATTCAAATCAAAGCATGGGGGCCGGTCGGTTCAGGGTTGTTATCTATTCAGGGCACCAGTTTTAACTTCGTCGCCCCGCTGATTATGGGCGGCACCGCGCTGAAAACCGGCGGAGCGGACGTCCCCACCATGATGGCGGCGCTATTCGGCACGCTGATGCTGGCAAGCTGCACCGAGATGGTTCTCTCCCGCATACTGCATCTGGCGCGCCGCATTATCACACCGCTGGTCTCCGGCGTGGTGGTGATGATTATCGGCCTGTCGCTGATCCAGGTGGGTTTAACATCCATTGGCGGCGGCTATGCCGCAATGAGCGACAACACCTTTGGCGCGCCCAAAAACCTGATGCTGGCAGGCGTTGTACTGGCGCTGATCATCCTGCTTAACCGCCAGCGCAACCCTTACCTGCGCGTGGCTTCGCTGGTGATCGCGATGGCGGCAGGCTATCTGCTGGCCTGGTTTATGGGGATGTTGCCGGAAAACACCACACCGGCAACACAAGACTTAATCATGGTGCCCACGCCGCTGTACTACGGTCTGGGCATTGACTGGAACCTGCTGCTGCCGCTGATGCTGGTCTTTATGATCACCTCACTGGAGACCATCGGCGATATCACCGCCACCTCCGATGTCTCCGAGCAGCCGGTCTCCGGGCCGCTGTATATGAAGCGTCTGAAAGGCGGCGTGCTGGCTAACGGCCTGAACTCTTTTGTTTCCGCCGTGTTCAATACCTTCCCCAACTCCTGTTTCGGGCAGAATAACGGCGTGATTCAGTTGACCGGTGTGGCCAGCCGCTATGTCGGCTTTGTGGTAGCGCTGATGCTGATCCTGCTCGGCCTGTTCCCGGCAGTAAGCGGCTTTGTGCAGCACATTCCTGAACCGGTGCTCGGCGGCGCCACGCTGGTGATGTTCGGCACCATCGCCGCTTCCGGCGTGCGTATCGTCTCCCGTGAACCGCTGAACCGCCGCGCTATCCTGATTATCGCGCTGTCGCTGGCTGTCGGCCTGGGCGTTTCTCAGCAGCCGCTGATCCTGCAATTTGCGCCAGACTGGGTGAAAAACCTGCTCTCCTCCGGCATTGCTGCTGGGGGCATCACCGCTATCGTTCTGAACCTGATTTTCCCGCCAGAGAAACCGTAAGCGAAATGCGGCGATGATCGACAATCATCGCCGCTGTAACGCTCTTTCACCATTCCCGCCTTGAGGATTGCGCGTAAATCGTGCATAACTCAGATGTGTGCACTTCGCGGGATGGAAGACCATGAAATTTATTGGAAAGCTGATTCTCTACATATTGATTGCCCTTTTGGTGGTGATCCTCGGCCTCTATTTTCTGCTGCAAACCCGCTGGGGCGCGGAGCATGTAAGCGCCTGGATATCAGAGAACAGCGGGTACAGCCTGACATTTGATGTCATGGATCACCGCTTTTCCGCACCGTCCCACGTTTTGCTTGAGAACGTTACGTTTGGCCGGGATGGTCAGCCCGCCACGTTAGTCGCGAAAACGGTGGATATCGGCCTGAGCAGTCGCCAGATAACCGATCCCCTGCACGTCGACGCCATCCTGTTGCAGGACGGCACGCTCAATATCTCCCCGCAGACCGCACCGCTTCCTGTTCAGGCTGACCGCCTGCAATTACAGAACATGGCGCTTAACAGCCCGGGCGGTGAGTGGAACCTGAGCGCTCAGCGCGTTAACGGCGGCGTGGTTCCCTGGCATCCCGAAGCGGGCAAGGTATTGGGGAATAAGGCGCAGATCCAGCTCAGCGCCAGTTCACTCACGCTGAATGATGTTCCCGCGACCAACGTGCTGATTGAAGGCAGCATTGATAAGGAACAGGTAATCTTAAGCAACATTGGCGCAGACATTGCGCGCGGCGCCTTAACCGGCGTGGCGCGACGCAACGCGGACGGCAGTTGGGTGGTGGAAAATCTGCGTCTGAACGACATCCGGCTGCAAAGCGATAAATCGCTGACCGACTTTTTTGCCCCGCTCACCGCTATCCCGTCTCTGCAAATTGGCCGTCTTGAAGTGACCGATGCCCGCCTGCAAGGCCCGGACTGGGCAGTAACCGACCTCGATCTCAGTTTGCGCAACCTGACGTTCAGCAAAGATGACTGGCAGACGCAAGAAGGCAAACTATCGATGAATGCCAGCGAGTTCATCTACGGTTCTCTGCATTTCTTCGATCCCATTCTGAATGCCGAATTCTCACCGCAGGGCATTGCGCTACGCCAGTTCACGACCCGCTGGGAAGGCGGTATGGTCAGAACATCCGGCAACTGGCTGCGTAATGGCAAAGCGCTAATCCTCGACGATGCCGCCATTGCCGGGCTGGAATACACGCTGCCGGAAAACTGGAAGCAGCAGTGGATGAAACCTCTGCCTGGCTGGTTAAACAGCCTGACGCTGAAAAAATTCAGCGCCAGTCGCAACCTGGTGATTGATATCGACCCGGCTTTCCCGTGGCAGCTCACCGCGCTGGATGGTTATGGCGCGAATCTGGGACTGGTGCAGAACCATCAATGGGGCGTATGGAGTGGGAACGCAACGCTTAACGCGGCAGCCGCGACGTTTAACCGAGTGGACGTGCGTCGCCCCTCCCTGGCGCTGGCGGCAAACAGCAGCACAGTTAACATCAACGAACTGAGCGCATTTACGGAGAAGGGGCTGTTAGAAGCCACTGCCAGCGTTTCACAACTCCCCCAGCGCCAGACAAAAGTCAGCCTGAACGGACGCGGCGTGCCAATGAACGTCTTGCAGCAATGGGGATGGCCTGCGCTGCCCATTTCCGGCGACGGCAACATCCAGCTTACCGCCAGCGGTAATATCCAGGCGGACGCCCCACTGAAGCCAACGGTAAACGGCCAGTTGCACGCGGTAAACGCCGATAAACAGCAGGTGACGCAAACAATGCGGGCAGGCGTTGTGTCAGGAGCGGAAGTCACGCAACCACAGCCTGCGCAATAATGTGTTTTGCCCGGTGGCGCTACGCGTACCGGGCCTGTGACAGGTTTTCTCACGAAACGTCGCATGGACGCTATGTGTACTCATAATTCCCAAAAGATATGAAAACAGGTAACTCATGGATTTTGTGAAGATTTATATGAAACCGATCATGGTAAGGCGAAAGGCTGATGAAAAAAGTGAGTGGGGGGATGTGGAAACCTTGAGAAAGTAGCTATAATGCGCCCCGCCTCCATGTAGCAATGTGGGCGCGGAAGATCGTCGTCTCCGGTGAGGCGGCTGGACTTCAAATCCAGTTGGGGCCGCCAGCGGTCCCGGGCAGGTTCGACTCCTGTGATCTTCCGCCAAAGTTCCTCACTCTTCCCCTGGGTCTTAAGCCAATTCCCCAAATTCATTCCTTCATTGCGACCTGATCTTTAAACGCCCTCACCCACTATCAAGAAATCGATTATGGCTGTATCGTCCTGACGGCCTGGAGCGAACGGGAGAAAACATTACCAGGTGAACTAAAAGAAGCACAACCGCAGTTAAAAAGGATTAAGGGCGCGCTGGCAGCGGCTCACTGATTCCCCTCGTTATATTACGCTTATCCGGCCTACACACTTTCCCGAAGGGAGAAAATCGTTATCCCGGAATATGACTCGCAAAATAAACGACCTGGATGTAATGAGCTTCAATATGGATCTCTGGCATACTAAGCGGATTACGGCACGGTGAGTCAGATTAAAGCGGAGGCGGCATGACGGATAAACACTTGACCCAATCCCCGGCAGGCGAATTTATTATGTTTGCCAGTGATGACGGTGAAGTGCGTGTTGAATGCCGCTTTGAGCAAGAGACACTGTGGCTACCTCAGGCAACCATTGCAAACCTTTATCAAATCACTCCCCAGGCTATAACGCAGCACATCAAAGCAATCTACGAAGAAGGCGAACTTGAACAAAACGCAACCTGTAAGTCTTACTTACAAGTTAAACAGGAAGGGAATCGTCAGGTAAGCCGCAATATGCTTCATTACAGCCTACCCGTCATTCTTGCCATCGGCTTTCGTGTCCGCTCCCCCCGAGGTACGCAATTTCGCCAGTGGGCAACCCAGACGCTTCAGGAATACCTGATCAAAGGTTTTGTGATGGACGATGAGCGGCTGAAAAACCCGCCCGTAGGAACATCGGCCGTTCCTGATTATTTCGATGAGATGCTCGAACGCATCCGCGATATTCGCGCCAGCGAACGTCGGGTTTATTTGCGAGTTAGAGAGATCTTTGCGTTGGCCGCCGACTATCAGCCCTCGCTTAAAGAGACAACGCAGTTTTTCCAAACCATCCAGAACAAATTGCATTTCGCCTGTACCGGCCATACGGCAGCTGAACTTATTTGTGAACGTGCTGACGCCAGGAAACCCCATATGGGGCTAACCAGCTATAAAGGCGAAGAGGTGCGTAAATGCGATGTAACAGTGGCAAAAAATTACCTCAACCAGGATGAAGTCAGCGAACTCAACCGTGTGGTCAACATGTGGCTGGATTTTGCCGAAGATCAGGCCCGGCGCCGTCAACAGGTGTTTCTGCGTGACTGGCAGGATAAGCTGGATCAGTTCCTGCAATTTAATGACCGGGAGGTTCTGCAAGGCGCAGGAAAGATCAGTAAGAAAACGGCAGAGGAAAAAGCACAGGCGGAATATATCCAGTTTGCAGAACAGCGACGGCGCTTAAAAGAAACTGAAGGAGAAAGGGACATTGCCAGTTTGCTACAGTGGAAAAAAGAGACCAAAAAGTAACGCTGCATAGTCTGTAGATAAGCCCGTAACACAACAGAAACTGAAAGAGATTAAAGACGCGCTGATTCCCCTCGTTATATTGTGCGCCGGATGGCGCTTACGCTTATCCGGCCTACAAACGGCAACGCGTATCGCCTCACATCGGGGGGAGTTCCAGTCTTTCGCAGCGCGCTTTTACCGCTTCGTGCAGCAGGCGAACTGCCGTCGAAAGCTGTTTGCGGTGCGGGCAGATCATGTTCAGCGGGACTTTCTCTCCCTGATAATCTGGCATCAGGCGCTGCAATCGCCCGTCACGCACATCTTCAGAGACATCAAGCCAGGATTTATACGCCATCCCCTCTCCGGCGATAGCCAGCCGCCGGATAACTTCAGCATCGTCGCTCATCATGGTGCCGTTGACCTGTACGCTGCTGACGTCACCGTTGCGGATGAACGTCCAGCGGTCATGCAGGCGTCCGCGCAACACGAACGTTAACGCATTCAGATTCGCTAACTCATCGGGATGACGCGGATCGCCGTGTTGCGCGACCCAGTCCGGCGAAGCCACCAGCACACGCCGGTTATCGGGGGAGACGGGCAGCGCGATGTAAGAAGCATCTTCCGTATTACCGTAACGGAACGCGACATCAACCGGATCTTTAAATACATCGGCGACCTGATCGGAGAAAAACACCCGCAGGCGCAACGCAGGGTGGCGATGGCGAAACGACTGGAATACCGGGAGCAGTAAATTGCGCCCAAGATCGGAGGGTACGGCGATTTGCAGCGTACCGGAGATCTCATCTTCCGGCGTCTGAATTTTTTGCAGCCCGGCGTGCATCACCTCAAGCATCTGCCTGGCGTAAGGCAACCAGACCTCGCCTTCCGGCGTCAGCCGTAAGCTGCGGGTCGAGCGTGCGAACAGGCGAATGTTTAACGTAGATTCCAGCCGTTTGATGGCGGAACTGACCTGGGCAGGCTGTACCCCGGCTTCCCGCGCCGCATCGCTAAAACTGTTTAGCGCCGCCGCGCGAACAAACAACGTGAGATCTTCAAGCCGGAACATTTTCACTCCCCGAATATAAGTCCTGTCGTCGTGAGGCTATTTTTCCCGTTCTGCTGGCGGTTTACCATCGAATTATACAAACGATAAACCTGTTCCCACACCGGAGACGTTATGAAAGCCATCGCAATTACCCGCACCGCGCCAGAAGGCAGCAATATTGAGTTTTTACAGGACATTGACCTCCCTGTTCCGGTCGCCGCCGGACATGACCTGCTGGTTGAGGTGAAAGCCATCTCCGTTAACCCGGTCGATACCAAAGTACGCGCGGGTTTTAACGCAGAGACCCCGCGCGTGCTGGGCTGGGATGCCACAGGCGTAGTGAAATCAGTCGGCGAGGCGGTGACATTGTTCGCACCGGGGGATGAAGTCTGGTATGCCGGCGCGTTGGGCCGTCCGGGAAGCAACAACGAGTTCCAGCTTGTTGATGAACGCATCGTCGCGTTGAAACCCAAAACGCTGGATAATGCCGCCGCCGCAGCGCTGCCGCTGACCTCGATCACCGCATGGGAAATGTTGTTTGACCGCCTCGGCGTTGAAGAAGGCGGCAACGAAGGGGATACGTTGCTGATTGTCGGCGCCGCAGGCGGCGTGGGCTCCATCCTGACGCAGCTGGCCCGCAAACTCACCCGACTGACGGTGATCGGCACCGCGTCGCGCCCGGAAAGCCAGAAATGGGTACGCGAAGCCGGTGCGCATCATGTCATCGACCATAGCAAACCGCTGACGGAAGAGCTGGCGCGAATCGGCATCAACGCGGTGACGCACGTCGCCAGCCTGACCCACACTGATAAGCATTACCCGCAGCTCATCGAAGCCCTGGCGCCGCAGGGTAAGCTGGCGCTGATAGACGATCCGGTAACGCTCGACGCACGACCGCTGAAAACAAAGAGTATTTCGCTGCACTGGGAGTTTATGTTTACCCGCTCAATGTTTGAAACCGACGACATGATCGCCCAGCATCAGCTACTGACCCGCGTGGCGCAGCTTATTGATGCTAAGGTGATTCACACCACGCTGGGCGAGCATTACGGAGCCATCAACGCGGCGAATATTCAGAAAGCGCACGCACAGCTTGAAACGGGCCGCTCCGTCGGCAAGATTGTGCTGGAAGGCTTCTGATAAGCCCCCCAGGGGCGAGAAAGTCGCCCCTGCTTTTTTATACGCCGCGTAAAACTATATGAACGGGTTGTCTCTTCCGGGACGAAATCGCTATGCTTGCCGCATCGCCCCTCTACCGCTAACGCCCATGATCAAAACGCTGCACATCGAAAACTACCGCTCGATTCGCCATCAGTCTCTGGAACTGGAACAGCTCAATATCGTCTTCGGCCCTAACGGCACCGGAAAGTCGAATATCTATAAGGCGATTCACCTGATGCACAGTGCGGCGCAGGGGCAGTTCTCACAGGCGCTGGCGAACGAAGGCGGCATTCTGAAGGTATTCTGGGCCGGGAAAACGCGCAGCGACCAGTTGCGGCGCATGACTCTGGCGGTAGAAACAGAAACCTATGAATACGAGTTACAGGTAGGGTTTGTCGAGAAGCTCCCCTACCCATCGCAGTTCGATCTCGACCCGGTCATCAAAGAGGAGTCTGTCTGGTTGAGCGGACACGCTCGCCGCCCCTCCTCACAGTTGATGAAACGTAAAAACCAGGTCGTATTCCTCAATAATATCCATCACGAGAAAGTCACCCACAGCGGCACGCTGTATGAGAACGAGTCGGTATTCGGCCAGTTGGGAGAGCCACACCTCTACCCGGAGGTGTCGCAGATGCGAGAAATGCTGCGCAACTGGCGCTTTTATCATGAGTTTTCAGTCTCGTCTGGTTCTGCGATTCGTGTTCCGCAGGTGGGATTCCGCTCACCGGTTCTGGCCAGCGACGGAGCAAACCTGGCGGCAGCGTTCCAGACAATCGTCGAGATTGGCGATGAACTGCTGCTGATGCGGATTCTCGATCGGGCATTTCCCGGTTGCGTATTCTACAGCGATAACAGCGGCGGCCGCTTTCGCCTGATGATGAAACGTGAAGGGTTGACCCGTCCGCTGGAACCTGCGGAGTTCTCGGATGGCACGCTACGTTTCCTGTGCCTGGCCGTAGCGCTGTTAAGCCCGCGACCGCCAGCTTTTATCGCGCTCAACGAACCGGAAAACAGCCTGCATCCGCAGATGTTGCCCGCCCTCGCCCAACTGATCGCCGAAGCCAGCCGCCATTCGCAAATCTGGCTCACCAGTCATTCGCCTGAACTGGCCAATCTGATCGAGAAACATGCCGCGTTTTCGCTGTATCAACTGGCGATGGAGGACGGTGAAACACAGCTTACCCGACTGTCGTAAAAGTGGGCGATGCTAACGCCCGTCTCGTTTGTGCCGCCATCTCTGCTATGATGCCTGCACATAAAAAAGACAAAACACCATGTTGAGGAAAAAATGGGGTCCACCAGAAGAGGGATGCTGAACGTCCTGATTGCCGCCGTATTATGGGGAAGTTCAGGAGTTTGCGCGCAGTACATTATGGAACAAAGCCAGATGTCGTCGCAGTTTCTGACCATGACGCGTCTGATATTCGCCGGGTTGATTCTGCTGATGCTCTCGTTTGTTCACGGCGACAAAGTATTCTCCATTTTCAAAAACCGCCAGGACGCCCTAAGCCTGCTGTTCTTTTCCATCATGGGGGCGCTTACCGTACAGCTCACCTTCCTGCTCACCATTGAGAAATCCAATGCCGCCACCGCAACGGTGCTGCAATTTTTATCGCCGACGATTATCGTGGCGTGGTTCTCGCTGGTACGGAAAGCGCGCCCCGGCATTCTGGTGCTGACGGCCATTCTCACCTCTCTTATTGGCACCTTTTTGCTGGTAACACACGGTAATCCGACATCGCTGTCTATCTCGCCTGCCGCGCTATTCTGGGGGATTGCCTCCGCGTTTGCCGCAGCGTTTTATACGACCTGGCCCTCTACGCTGATCGCGCGTTACGGCACGCTTCCTGTCGTTGGCTGGAGCATGTTGATCGGCGGCGTGATATTGCTGCCCTTCTATGCCGGGCAGGGAACAGATTTTGTGGTCAGCGGCAGCCTGATTCTGGCGTTTTTCTATCTGGTGGTCATCGGCACATCGCTGACTTTCAGCCTGTATCTGAAAGGGGCGCAAATTATTGGCGGGCCGAAAGCGAGCATTCTGAGCTGCGCGGAACCGCTAAGCAGCGCGTTGTTATCGCTGCTGTTGCTGGGCATCAGCTTCACCCTGCCGGACTGGCTTGGTACATTGCTGATCCTCTCGTCGGTGGTGCTGATTTCAATGGATTCCCGCCGTCGCGCCCGGGCGGCATAAGGCAAAAGAGTGGACTCCAATAATCTGGTCCACTCTTTTATCGCTTATAATGTCGCGTTAATGTTTATTAGCCTTTTGTATAATCTGCAATTTTTCTGGTCGATAAGCTTACGCGTCAGCGCCCAGCGCTCCCGATAAACCAGTTTATCGCTCACATTTAATTCCAGTGCGATTTCTTTAACCGACATGCCTTGTAAGAGATGAAACACAATTTGCTGCTCACGCAGCGTGAACAAGAAACTACTTGAACGGCATTTTCTATTGCCATTAATCACCGCATTACAATGCACCATGAAAGCATCCATGCGCTCCCTGACCGCCGTAAGGCCATGCAGTCCGGCGACCGAAAGAAAAGAGGTATGGTCAGGGTTATACATATCGACAAAAAAGAGTATATGATTAAAACGCATTCGCTTTATCTCTTCCCCTTTTGCCGAGAGGGTAATATCGTGTTCGAGCGTGCGACTGCGTTGTTTATACGTCGCATCAAACCGCAATGAAAACGGAATAAAATTACTGTACTTATCGATCAGGTGAAAGGGTATATCTTCATTAAGCCCCATTTTCAATCCTGATTCATGCAGGGCATCTTCAAAAAGTGTATGAATGGCAATACCATCATAAATATTTTTCGTCAGGTAAATAAATTTAAAACGTAAGGATGAAGGGTTAAAATTAAGCATAACGTTATCCTTCGCATTAGTAGTTATAGGTATTGACCACGCCATAATCATCAATCCATGAGAGTGTTTTGACTGTGCCCTCCCCTTTTGTGTTTTTGGGTAAAACAACCGTTTTAGTTGACAATGGCGCCCAAAGACCATCATCAGGTAATTGCTTTATTTCTGTACCGTCATTCAACGTAAGATCCATTAATGTTACGTACAAAGGTGAGTTATTCTTTACTAACAGGCAGCGTTTTCCTCCACAATCAGATAAAGAGATGTGTAATTCTTTTATACTTTCCTCAAGGGTGATTGCTGCCAGTGCAGTGGGCCGCCAGAATAACTTCACCCGAGTACGAAAAGCGACCTGTAGCGCGCCCTTCTCCGCTTTACTATCAGCCACAGGAGGGACTTCCAGCGTGTTCAGCCAGAATAAAGATTCTCTGTCAGCAGGTAATGTATGCTGGTCGCCAGTAAACTGCACCCGCACCGCCCGGGATGTTTTTCCTTCAAGCCGAAAAATCGGAGGTAAAATGATAAACGGTGTTTTAATCTCCTCGGGACGATCAAAAATATTGTCTTTTTCAGTCCACAACTGCAATAAAACGGGTTTCAGCCCTTCATTGTAAATAGTAAATGATGTTTCGCGCGCCTTTTCATTAATTATCACTCGCGTGTAATTAATATACGTTGCCGACATAGCCGATGACGGCAATAAAAGTAAAATCAGGAAGTGGTTCAGAACATATTTTAGCCGTTTCGCCATGCCCCCTCCTCTATTTATAGACAAGGGTGAATGTCACTGCACCTCTGACATCGCCAGAAGAGACATTTGCCGCAGTCTGATATAAACCGGCACGTAGTGGCACGGTATAATTCGCATTGTCCTGAGCCGGATCATAATCCGTCAGGAGATATGCCGTATTAAACGACAGAGGGATATTCTGATCGTCCAACAACTGAATACCCACGCCACTCGCCGTTGAGGTGCTCGCCAGCGCAAAAACACCGTTGGCGTTATCAATAATGGCCGTGGTCGGCGTAAACAAATAGCTGATGCTCGATAACCCTGCCGGGCATTTTGTAAAGTTCAGATTAAAATCAGTACGCGCGGCGGTATAACCTATGCCACTAAAATCAGTTCGGCTAACAGCCGGTAAATTAACCGTGACATCCGACGTCGTACAGGTTCCCCCGGTGGTGGATATGATCAGCCCTCCCGCCAGAAAATCAGCGATCATATAGGTGCCGCTGCCAACAGACGTACTGCCCCCGTATGTCTGGTAGTGTCGCATATACATCGGGTCAAAGACGGAAGTGCTGCCTGCGGTTAACGATGTCGAGGTTTTTACAAAACGGATTTGGACATCCACGCCGAGATTCCATGAACTTCCATCGCCTGTCACCGTAAATAACTGCGAAGGCGTCTGCTGCCCTCCGGTCGCAATGGTAAGAGGATACCAGTCGCTGGTTTGCCCTTTTACCGTATAGCGCCAGCGAGCGATATACCCCAGCCCGGTTTTTACCGTCGTGTTATAGACAGTATACGTTTGCCCATCGACCTGGGTAGTTCCCCAAACGGTGTAGGGGGGATACCCCTGTACCGCCATCGGGATGGCGTAGCTTTGATAATTGGTACGATGAGAGCAGGTCCATGCCGTCGGGTTGTAAGAGGTCGCCCAGGTCCCCAGCAAATCACCGACGGCAGCATCTTTACCCACCTGTACGGTCGTAGAGTCAAAGTACTGGTAGTAGCCATTGGTACGCTCACAGTTCACCCACGTCCCGTCCGCTCGCGCCACGCCGCACATCGCCGCCAGTGCCAGAAAAGAGAGGGCAATGCCCGTTACGATAGTTTTCATCTTTCACTCCTTAATTACTGGCATACCGCATCAGCCCGACGTAAGTCGGCGACATCTGCGCTTTTCTGCTCTGATAAGCGGTAACTGAACTGGCACTCCTGACCCGATCCACTTCCCCATTTCACGCGCAATTTGCCCGCCAGATTCTTAACGCGCGCAAAACTTTGCCCACCCTGGGCGATGTAACCGACAGTATTGCCGCTCTCATCGACCACATCGGCGCCAAAAGGCAGCACATCACCGGCATGGCGGAGAGTGAAAAGCACGGAATACCCTGTATCCGTGGCGTATTTCATCAACACCACGGCGCCTGCGGTAGGGGCGCTGTTCTGGCTGGTGACGTCCAGGGAGATGTCATTCGATAGCCCCCGAGGGTCGAGCTCAATCGTGTTCTGGCGATAGGGTGAGAGGTAAGGCACTGCGGCATTACCATTGCGGTTAAGGCTAAGGCTGCTGTTGTTTGCCACCTTTGCGCCTCCCGCATGTTCCGCTTCAATGACCGCCATGGTGTCCCCCATGATCGGCGTCAGCACAACGCCATTTTGCCAGGCGACAACACCGCCAGAGAGGTTCATACCGTATTGCTGGTAGCCCTGGCCTGCTGAGAAACTGCCGCCCATGCTGGTCCACGGCGAAGTCCAGTTACCACTGACGCCGCCCGTAGTTTTATTGCTGCTATGGTCGTAGTCATCCTGATTGACGAACGCGCCCCAGTTATACTGACGGTTCTCCCCGGAGGTGCCGGCGATTGAGTTTTGCAGCCCCCGATGCCCGCTTTCCTGAACATAGGTGGTACTGAGATAAGCCGAGCGCGCGCTGTTCCCTAACGGCAGGGAAATCCCTATCGCGATTTTGTTATCCCATTTGTCTTTCACTAAATCGCGAGTACGGCTGGCGTTGAGGTTAAAATTGAACCACTTGAACGCATTGGTGTAACCCAACTGATACTCGGTATCACGCCCGCTTTTGTTCCAGTAATCCTGAGTGCTGGCACTGAGATTAATGCTCCCAAGCGTCTCGGAAATAGTTTGCGTTGCGCTGAGTTGCAGACGATTCTTGCGGTTAATGCTGCTGGAATAAGCCCCTTTATTTGTCCGCTCTAAATCACGCATCAACATCGCATCGTCAATATCGTAATAACCGGAGCTGGAATAGCGATAGCTCGCCAGGGTGATATTGGTATCAACGACGGGCAGAATCCTGGCAAATGAAAAGCGGATGCTCTGGCCTTCACGCTTACTGTTATCCGCAAGCGTCGTTCGCGCATGCGTTATGTCAGCAGAAAGCGCGCCAATGAGCGTATTGAGCGCGATGCCACCTGCGACCGATTGATAATCCTCCCCGCCCATCGCACCGGTGTAAGTGGTCAGTAAGTTAGTAAAACCATGACGGAATGTCCCCATCGCAATCTGTGGTTTCTCATTCACGGAGGTATTCCGATAGCGCCCCGCCATCAGCGAATAGCGACTGGTTCCCGGGCGGAGCAGTTCAGCGATGGAAGCATAGGTCACGGTAAAACTGTGCTCACTCCCATCTGCCTCTTTAATCGTTACCAGCAGATCGCCGCCGGTGCCATTGGGATACAGGTCATCAATACGGAACGCGCCAGGCGGAACCGTCGTTTGATAGATACGCGCGCCACGCTGACTCACGCTGACGAGTGCGTTGGTGTTTGCAACACCGGTAATGACTGGCGCATAGCCTCGCTGGGAATCCTCATACATACGATCGTCAGAAGTCAGCATTACGCCCCGAAAACCAACGCTGTCGAAGACCTGGCCATCCGTAGTGGAATCACCCATCACCAGTTTGCTGCGCAGCGGAATAATGCCGCGCTCAAGATAAGTGCTGGTTGAGTCATAATGCCAACCCTGATCGTTGTTCCAGTTGAAAACACCGCGATAGCGTAAGCGCCAGGCATCCCAATTAAGCCCTCCCATCAGGCTCAGATACTGAGATGACATAGAGTCCGTTCCAGACATCTCTGCATGCCATGCGTTGTAATCATATTGCAACGTCGCAGCAGGAATACCGTTATCCCATAATTCAGGATTAACATAGCCGCGAACCTGGCGAAGCAGCCATATCTGAGGCGCCTGCACATTGATGCGCTGTGTCGTCACATCGTAATAAGCTGTTAAATCAGAAGATATATCACCAATACGCACACAACTTTCATTATTCTTTAACGACTGGCGCAGCATTGGATCAATTTTATCAATATCGATTCCCAGCGTTGATATCAGCTTCAGCGTAAAACACGGTTTGGCTACCACGGCATTGCTTTTATCATTTTCGAACTTAACTTCACCACGTCCTCGCCATTTGTCGTTCACATACAGATCGACATTATATTGTCCCTGCGGAACCGGGTTTCCCTGAGAATAGTTGCTAACATCAATCGCTGAGCGTAAAAAATCGCTATTAAATTGCACTTCATCATTTTCAGCGAAGGCAACCTGAACAGAAATAAAAGATAAAACAACGAATTGAGCAATGCGGGTTAATCTCAGAGGACAAGAAATAACGTTATGGGCTACTTTGTAATTTTTGCTCATTTGTTGTTTCTCCACCATAATCATTTATTACACTGTAAAAAACTGAAGCACCGCTCAATTGCGTCGATTTTTTATTAGCGAGCGGGAATACTATTTCGCTTTTCGGCTTCACCATACGTTGGGGGAAGTTTTCTACAGCAGCTAATACAGCTGACCCTGTTGTTCGACGAATCTCAACCTTGCTGAAAGTGATGTAATAGGGAGAGTCGTTTACTACTTTTATGTTGTTCCCTTGTTGGAATATTTTTAATTCTTTATAAGACTGTAATGGTGTTGGTTGCAGATTATCCGGGCGGTAGAATAATTTTATTCGGGTACGAAATGCCAGTTGCATATGCGTTTTGCCCGACGTTGAATCCTGTGCTTTTGGCGGAATTTCCAGCATGTTGAACCAAAACAAGGACTCCCTGTCCTGCGGCAATGACGGGTTCGTCGCCATGATTCGCACAGCTTGCCCCTTCGCCGGATCAATACGAACAACGGGAGGAGCAATGAGGAACGGAACCGTGATCTCCCCAGGCTTTGCATTTGGGTTACCATCATCCATCCATATTTGTAAAAGATAAGGATTATTCCCCCGGTTTTTTAACTGTACCGTTGATTCCTTGTCTTTTGCATTAAATACAATGCGTGTTCCGTTAATCACAACGTCAGCCATAGCATTCAGTGAGAACGCCGAAAATAACAATACCAGCCCGGAAGATAATATCTTTAACATCTCATCACCTCATAATCAGGAGTAAAGGACGCCGCCTTTACTCCTGTCTTTATTACTCGTAAACCATGGTGTAATCGACCTGAGTCGTTACAGAACCCGCAGTAGATGCGCCAGTAGCATAATATTGCGCAAAGTAATTCAGCGTACCGTTTCCAGAAGAGATATCGACAGGGATATCATTCTGGCCATTCGCTACTGAAGCCCCTGCAACAATGGCGTCACGATCGGCGTTTAATAATTGAACCTGCACGTTAGTCGCTGCATCTGCCGCTGCTGAATCAATGTTCAGACGACCGGTTGTGCTATCAACATAAGCGCCAGGTTCGAAGTAGGTGCTGGCGGTATTTAAAGATGTTCCTGAGCAGTTACTCAGCGAGATAGTGAACGGCGTAGCACCTGCCGTTGCGCCTGCTGCGCCGAGCGTAGTAGCCGAAACGGTTGGCAGCGTTACCGTTGCATCATTACTGCCACCGTCGACAGAAATAGTACAAGTTGTATCAGTAATTTGTCCGTTAATTGTAATAGTTCCATCCACCGCAAATGCTGAAGCAGTAAATGCTGAAGTGATAACCATTGCTAACGCGGATAACGCATAATTATATTTACGCATAATAAATTCCCCTGGTGTTGTTGATATAAATGAACGACGTATTGAATGTGTTATTAAGGCAAAACAAACCTCACCCCATTATCAAAAATGAGTACTGAATAACACCTTCCGGTTCCATTGACATAATATACGCAAAACTTTCATCCGCAATATTAGGATTTTTCAACCAAAAGAAATCAAATCCAAATGCTTACAGGAAAATAAAGTACCGCATAATATCTGCGCTATTCACCATGCAAAATATATCGATAACCAGGTTTTTATAAGACAGTATCAGTTAAAAAAAGATAAAATTTTATAAATCAAATAAATTGATCCAGATCACTGCACAACCCAAAACAGTCGAAATTTAAACATATAAAAAACACAATAAAAACCAAATATCAAACAAACAAAAACAAAACGATCACATTTATTGCTGCATTATTAGCCAGAAAACACCACTTTTAGAATTACGAGAATAATCCTGACAATACGACTAAAGTATTTTATATAATTTATTAATAATTAATGAGTTATTACAAACAAATCATTTTTTTAATTTTTTGCAAGAATAATCCTATTTAGATTCTAAACGTAACTATTGTTAAGCTAAGGTTACAATACATACCATTTCCAGGAATTTTACCGGAACGATCTTTTCTTTTAATCACCTACTATTTCTCAGTATAAAAATCTAAAGATTGCTTACCACAACCTTACAAAAAAGGACAATCCACTATTAGAATCGGCTTTTTTGAGCACAAAAAAGAATGGAAGGGGAAAGTTTGTTGAAAACTCCGAACGGGGAAAAAAGAAGAGAAATTTCGCTATTGTCGTTAAGCGGGAAATACCATGCTGCATGTTATCGCCAGAAAAGAGTCTCTGGCGATAAAGTTCATTTAACTTAAAGCGTTACCGATCACCACCCCGGCACCGCGCCACCGTTAAAGATAGTCTCTGCGGCTTTCGCAACTTCCGGCGATTGATAAGACTGCAAAAACGCTTTCACATTTTCAGCATCTTTGTTGTCTTCCCGCGCCACCAGTATGTTCACATACGGCGAGTTTTTATCTTCGATAAAGACGCTGTCATGCACCGGCGAAAGTCCGGTTTGCTGGATGTAGGTGGTGCTAATGATCGCCACATCCACTTTCGCATCGTCCAGGACGCGCGGCAGCTGTGCGCCTTCCAGCTCCATAATATTCAGATGACGTGGGTTGTCGGTGATATCCAGCGCCGTTGGTAACAGACCCTTCCCCTCTTTCAGGGTAATCAACTTCTCTTTTTGCAGCAGCAGGAGCGCACGCCCGAGGTTGGTCGGATCGTTAGGAATGGCGATCGTCGCCCCGTCTTTCAGTTGATCAACCGTTTTAATTTTTTTCGAGTAGCCCGCCATCGGGAAAACAAAGGTGTTGCCTACCGCTACCAGCGTGTAGTTATGGGCTTTGTTATCTTGTTCGAGGAACGGTCGATGCTGGAACACGTTGGCGTCCAGTTCGCCGTGATTGGTCGCATCGTTAGGCAGCAATGAACCGCTGAATCCTACCAGTTCCACATCAAGACCGTACTTCTCTTTGGCGACTTTCTTCGCGACTTCCGCCACATCCTGCTCGGCGCCGTTAATCACGCCGACTTTGATGTGTTTCGCGTCGCTGCTTTGCTGATCGCACCCCGCCAGCAATATGCCCGCCAACAGTACCGCCGCCCCTGCCCGTAAATGAGGTATCGTCAATTTCACGTTTTTATCCTTATTAAATAACCATCTGATGGGTAATGAAATGACTATAGCGGGAAGGCCGCTGCGGTTTAAAAAACGAAAAGGCATCAGCAAGAAGAAAAAGGCATATACAAAAAGCCCGGTGGCGCGAACGCTTGCCGGGCCTACGTAAACTACGCCATCAAACCAGCGCTTTCACGATCTCCATTAACCTGACGATATCTTCAGGCCGGGTGTTTCCGGTTTGCGGATCGATAATCGAGCTGTAAACATGCGGCATCACGCGCGGCACGCCCGCCTCCAGGCAGGTTTGCAAAATAACGCCGAAATTTTCCAGGGAAATGCCGCCGGTCGGTTCGATCAGCGTCATCCCGTTGCGGGCTGCGCTGGTTGCCAGCACATACAGCTCCGGTAACGACGTCTCACCGCCCATCGGAAAAAACTTCGCCGCCTGCGCCCCCATATCCTGCATCAAGCGTACCGCTGCATCGCAGGAAACGCGGGCCGGCGTCCCCTGGCTGCTGCGAACGCCAGTAGAGATAAGCACCTCGCCCGGCGTGCCCGTTGGGCTGACCAGCGCGTTGATATGCGTTTTTTCGCCGCCCGTTGCCGCCAGCGCGCCAGCGGCAAAACCACATCCGGTAAAGGTCTGGTTGACGTGCGCCGGGTGTACCTTTGCAGCAATCATCGCCGCCTTATAGTATTGCGCCGGATCGCCCGCTCCCAGCCCTACGGAGATGCACGGCACCTCCGCCATCCAGCGTTTTACCTCCTGAACACCGTCCTCCACTGAGGCAAACTGTGCGGAGAGGACGCCGATCGCCGCATGGCCTTCGGCAGCATCATAGATTTCCCTGGCATTGGCGATATCTTTCGCCAGTACGTTAATCGCCACACGATTACGATAAAAATTAATCTGCTGCATGGTCGGCAATCTCCTTCAGTCGCGCCACGATTAACGCCATTTCCCCTTCTGCGACCGTTCGCGGGTCGAGGCTGAAAACGCCCTGGTGGAGGTTATAGCGGCGGGCATAAATGGCGATATCGCCGCCGCGCAGCTGAGCTTCGACTTCGCGGGCATCCAGCCCCAGTTCACGGGCATTCACCCGAATACGAATACGCCAGATCGCGCGCCCGGCCTCATCCTGCTCGATATCCGCACTCAACCCACGAATCGCTGAAATGGCGTCGGCTACCGGCTGAAGCTGTTCGGCGGTGACTACCGTCTGCCCCTGGTGATAATTCTCCAGCGCATACACCAGCCCGACCATATTCTCCTTACCGATCTTCATCGCTCTGGCGATGCCGTGATGCTGCGCTTTGCAGGCGGCGATCCACGTTCTCTTGCCGGTGATAAATCCAGAGGTTGGCGCATTGAAGGCTTTCGCGCCGCTGTAGACAACCATATCCGCGCCGCTCGCCACCCAGACGTGCAAATCCTCCTCGGCAGCGGCATCAACAATTAACGGCAGGTTGTGAATCTGCGCCACCTGGACGAAGTCTTCAATGCCCAACATCCCCTTCTGCACGCAGTGATGTGATTTCACATACAGCAGGGCGGCGGTGTCATCGGTAATCGCACTCTCCAGTTGCCAGCGCGCGGCCAGGTTGCTCGACCCTACTTCCACTACGCGTCCGCCTCCCAGACGGATCGCGCTGGTGATCGGCGCGCCGTAATCCACATTATGCCCACGCAGCATCACCACTTCATTGGCCATACCGGTACTGTCCGGCATTAGTGTCACCCTGAACGGGTCGCCACGGGTAATGGCGGCGGCAACGGCAATCGCAATTCCCGCCGAGGCGCATGAGGTGACATAACTGTCTTCAGCGCCGGTATAGCGGGAGACGCGCTCACCGGTTTTTTCCACCAGCTTGTCGATCTCAACAAAAGCGGAGGCCGCACGCGCCGTGGCGTGCATCACCTCCGGCGCGACGCTGGAGACGCCAAGAATCGTCATCTTGCCGCAGGCGTTAATCACCTGCTTCAGCCCCAGTTGTTGATAGATATTCTGTGTCATGGCTTACAACACTCCCAGCAGCGAGCAGACCACGCTAAGCGCCACAATCGACAGCAGAATGGTGGTATAACGCGGCCCTTTCTTCACCAGAAAGATATAGATGGCAAATACTGCCGCCAGCGGCAGCAGGCCAGGCGCAATCGAATCGAGGATCTGCTGAACCACCACTTCAGAACCTTTCAGGGCGCTGATTTTCAGCGGGGTGGTGATCTTGACGTAGCTCGCCGACAGCGCCCCCATCATGATCAGCCCCAGCACGTTAGCGCCGTAGATCAGTTCCTTGATTCGCCCCCCTTGCAACAGCCCGACGATGGAATCACGCCCCAGCGTATAGCCTTTGTGAATCAGGCCGTAGCTGATCGCCAGCGTAATGGCCGGATAGAGAATCAGCGGCGCAATACCCCCGAATGCGCTGCCATTGGCGGCGAACGGAATAAAAATCGCAATCAACAGCGGCATCACCGCCGCCCAGACGATGGAATCGCCCATCCCGGCCAGCGGCCCCATCAGGCCGGTTTTAATCCCGGTAATGGAGGCGTCGCTGATCGGTTCGCCACGCGTTTTCTGCTCTTCCATAGCGATGGAGATGCCCTGGATCACCGCGCCAAAGGTCTGTTCTGAGTTAAAGAAGTTCAGATGGCGCTTCAGCGCTTCCACCTGTTCCTCTTTTTGCGGGTAGAGTTTTTTGATGATCGGTGTCATCGAGGCGCAGAAAATCAGGCTCTGTAAACGTTCATAGGAGTTAGAAACCTCCGCGCCCAGCCAGTAGATAAACCACGCCCTGGTGATGTCCGCTTTGGTCAGCGCTCCGGTTTCCCGCGCACGCTCAACCAGTTCATGTTGCATTACGTCGCTGCTCATCATGCTGCTCCTTCATTTTTCGCCAGGCCTTTAATCAGGAAGGCCACACAGGTGCCGAAGATTGCCATCGCCATGATGTCGACCTTGAGGTACAGCACCGCGAAGAATCCACCGATAAACCACGGCAGCAGACTCTTTTTGCCGATCACCATAATGGTGATGGCGAAGCCCAGCGCCGGGAGGATCCCGCCCATGATTTCAAAGGAGTGGGTCAGCCAGTGCGGCATCAGCTTGAGGAAGCTTTCTACTACGTTCTGGCCGAAATAGTTGGCGGCGAACACCACCGGGAAACGCAGCGCCAGACCGAGTAACGCCGGGTAAAGGAAAGCGCAGCGCATAATGCCCGCCATGTTTGCCGTTTCCGCGTGTTTGTCGGCCATATGTACCCAGGCGGCGTTCAGCGTACGGCGTAGCTGGTCGAGGAATACGCCGATCACGCCAAACGGAATCGCCAGCGCAATCGCCAGGTTGGGGTCCATTCCGGCTTTAACCGCAATGGGGATCGAGATACAGGCCGCCAGCGCCGGATCTGACGGCACGTTGCCGCCCGGCGTCGAGGTCACGCCCAGATAGACGAGCTGCATACCCGCCCCGATGATCATCGCCGTCTGCATATTCCCGAGCAGCAGCCCCACAAAGACCGCGACAACCACCGGCTGAAGCAGCATGGCGGAGAAGGTGTAGCCAAGGCGTAATCGGGCAAACCAGTAATACAACCCCATCAGGCTTGCAAAGACTAAAGTATCCATAGTGTTATCCCATTATCAGAGGGTTAGAATTTTTTCAGGATATCGTCCAGCGACTGTGGTTTATCTTCCGGGATAGTCTGGAAGAACACCTGAATCCCACGACTTTTCAGGTCGTTAAGAATGCCAACGTCTTTTTCATCGAGCGTAATGTTCTGGAAAACCGCTTTGCGGTTTGGCCCGCCGCCTAAGCCCCCAACCTGAATGGTGGTGACATCAAATCCCTGCTGCACGGCCTGTTGAATGGCCGCCAGAGACGGGAACAACACCAGCACATTGCCGTCACCGAGTTGGTTTTCTTTCCACGATGCCGCAAAGCTCTGGTTGCTGTAGCAATCCACTTTGATGTTTGGCGGCGCGGCCATCAGGTAGATATTTTTCATAAACGGATCGGCGTCCAGTTCGTCACTGACCACGGCAATCCGGTTCGCCTGGGATTGTCCGACCCACTTCGTCACGACCTGCCCATGAATCAGACGGCTGTCGATGCGACATAACACGATGTTTGCCATAATGATTTTCCTTATTGTGATTGTTGTAATTGACGAACATGGGCGACGACATCCAGACAACTGCTGCGCCCGGCTTCCACCAGACCGCTCACGCAGGCGGTAAGCGGGCCGTGTTCGCGCCGATCCAGCGCCTCCAGCAGCAGCGAGGCGTTCAGCCCGGAAACCACCGCCACCGGATAATCCGCACTCAGTCGTGCCGCCACGTTGGAGGTCGTGCCGCCAACAAAATCGGTCAGAATAAGTGAGCCTTCCGGCATGGTTTTCACCACGGCTTCGACACGTTGATAAAACTCGCCCAGCGTATCCACGGGCATGAGCGCAATTTCTGTTACGCCTTTAATTTCCCCCATCACCATGCGAAGGCTGTTGCAGAGCTGTTGTCCCCAGCCGCCATGCGTCAGCAGCAGGATCTGGGGCAAGGATTCAGTGGTAGTCAAAATGGCCTCCTGGCTCGATTACATGAGACTGACAATGCCCGATAGCGCCATCCGGCACACATTGCCCGGTGGCGCTATGCTTACCGGGCCTACGAACCGGGCCTACGAATAGCAAACGCCATCCGGCAAAACTCATCAGAGGAAGAGCAAAGGCTGTGCCAGGATTTGTGTCACACGGGGGAGAAGAGAGGTCTGGCGAGGCGCTGCGCCTCGCCAGATAAGGGATCAGCTATAGAGTAATTCGTAGATATAAAAATATTCCGCGTCCGATAAACGGATGGCATAAGCCTCTTCAATCGGCAGGAAAGCCGATTTGATGACACTAAACGCGCGGGCATCCAGATCCGGTTTGTTTTCCAGCGCCATCTGTAACGGTTTTCGGTTAATCACGATACGCTCGACCATGCAGCAGCAGTGGATCAGGAAGCGCAGTGTCACCTGGCGGCTTGGTTTCAGCGAAAGCGTGGTGGTCAGATGGTTAAGCACCCCTTCCATTTCTTTCAGAATGCGCTGCGGGTTAAGCACTGAAATATGGTTGATGATGCTCTCCATCGTCAGCGCGCTGATAAAGCGCATTGCGCTGCGTTCCATTTCCAGACGGCGTTCAGCGCTGGTGAGGTCCGGCGTTAACAGGCTCAACACCAGTTCCGGCCCCTGCTCAGAGAACAATTCCTCCAGCGAAATGAATGGAATATCCGGCAGCCCCGGCTGGAAAGTGCCAACAATACCCGCCAGTCGTTCACTGGCATGCAGCGACTGCTGGACGCGCTCCAGGCTGCGAACATCGTTGTAATCGAGGATCACCATCCGCGTGTCCTGCGACATCAGCTCGCCAAAACTCTCCTCCAGCACCTTTTTGATTTTTTCCGCCGTGCCCATGCCGGTAATACAGGAGATAACCAGCACTTTGCCGCCGTTTTCCTGCTGTGGCGTACAAAGCTGGCAGGGGATGCTTTTACCCTGCATTAACGCCGCCAGCTGCGGCAGGTCGCTGGTTTCATAGCTTAAATCCAGCCCCACCTCCAGCAGGCTGGTCAGGGTTATATTTGGCATCAGCAGAACGTCAATCTGGAATAATTTGCTGATCGTACTGCCAAAATGTACCAGCGAGCCGATGTCCACCATCAGGATCAGCCGCTGATAACGTCGGGTCTGAATCATCTGGGTCAGAGTTTCCAGCGTGTCATGCACCGACTGCTCAAACGGCATATCGATAGCACTGAACAACTCGCGCTCCAGCACCCGATTCACATACTGTGCCATGCTTGTGGCCGTTGTTGCGCCGTGAGCAATCAGGATCACCCCGCAGTCCGGGCTGGCGTCGATACGCTGACGATAATGACGACACTCTTTGAGGAACAGACACAGCCAGACCACTTCCGTCGCCGGACACTGAATATGCAGCAATTCATTGATTTTTCGGCACAATAATGTGGCGTTATCGTACTCATCTTTGCAACGATCGAGGATCAGGCTGGAAGAATAAAGCTGCGGGATCAGGCCGCGCTGAACGTAGCCAATCAGCGCCAGAAAATGTTTACGCAGCGGATTTACCAGGTTCTCCGGCAGCGTAAACGTAAGCACCTGCTCCACGCAGCCAATAAGCAGCGTCACGCGTTCCTCAATCTGGTCGCCATAACGCGGCGGATGCGCAATATTGTCGCGACTGTAGAGGCCATATTCAAAAATCGAGCTGAGCTTATTTTTCAGGATCGCCAGCGTTTCCGCCGGAGGCACGTTACTGTTGCGCAGATTGACGTATTCGCGGGTCAGGAAGCTGTAAAAGAGATCGCTCTCTTCAATCTCGGCGCCCGTCGCCAGCGACGTTTTCAAGGCGGGCAACGTGCGCGCGTCAACGTTCAAGCGCTCTTTGCCATCAAACAGCGTGTCCACCAGCAGACGTTGCTCCGGCGTGGCGTTAAACGGCATTTCCGCCAGCCGTTTATCCAGTTGCAGCGTATCGTTATGCTCCGTCATCCCCGACGCCCACGCCTGAGCGCAGAGGAACTGGATATCACTCTTGAGCTGGCCGATGTTGCCTTCCAGCGGCTTATTCAGCAGCCAGAGCAGCAGCGTCTTGTCGATACTCACCGTGCGCTCAATTTTGCGACTTTCACGTTGCAAAAAGCCGACAATCAGCTCCACCTGTTCTTCGATTGAACGCTGGCGAATGCCCGGCAGATCGATACAGACCTGAATACGCCGCTGAAAAGTACGCAACAACGCCGAACTTACCGGTTCTGTCGTCGCGCAAATCAGG
The DNA here is from genome assembly GCF_030333505.1 of Citrobacter sp. CK189. Classification (NCBI taxonomy): domain Bacteria; kingdom Pseudomonadati; phylum Pseudomonadota; class Gammaproteobacteria; order Enterobacterales; family Enterobacteriaceae; genus Citrobacter; species Citrobacter sp. CK189. Next base: position 376,346 of record NZ_JAOWFV010000037.1, read on the forward strand.
CGTACCGATATCGAACGCGCCTTGCTGCTTGCCCCCAGCGGACGGTATTCACCTTTATCGAGAATAGAGAACAGCTTTTCCTGCCCTTCATATGGCAGACGGTGTACCTCATCCAGCAACAGATAGCCGCCGTCCGCCTGCTCCACCAGGCCAGGTTTATTCTCGCTCGCTCCGGTAAACGCCCCCTGTCGATGACCAAACAGGTGCGAAGAGAGCAGTTCCGGGTTATGGGCATATTCCGCACAGTTAAAATAGACCAGCGGCGGCAGGGAGCCTGCGGCGTGCTCGCAGGCAAAACGGTGCATCAGTTCAGCAAAGAAGGTTTTACCAACGCCGGAAGGTCCGGTCAGCAACACATGCAACCCGTGGGGGTAAAGCACTGCGGCGCGGCCTTTTTCTACTGCATCGCGCAGGCTGCGATCGTAGCCAATCAGACCGGTAAAGGGATCGTCGATTGTGTGCCCTTCCTGACGCGGCAACAGATCGGCAATCGTACGTACTTCACGTTCGGCGTCATCCAGCTTACGCCCCAGCAGCGTTTCCAGCGCCTGACGGTGCAGGAAAAACACCGGGCGGCCCCGGCTTTTAATCGCCAGACCATCATTGCAGAGTTGATTGAGATCTTTACTGACCGAGTTGCGCGCCAGCCCGAGGTTAAAGCCAATGGCTTCCGCCGTAAATGCCGTCTCCTGCGCCAGATCGGCAAGATTCAGCCCGCGCGTCAGCCGTTCGAGTTCCCCCAGTATTACCTCAATCCGTCTCATCTCTTTACCGCTTAAGAAATAAATGATTGTTCAGAACATACACTATTCTGCTGCGCAAGAAAGTGAGAGAGCGGGGAGAATCCGCCTACAACTTACAGACGAGACGGTTTTTCGAAGTAATGCGGACCGCTGAGAGAGTCGTGTTCTGTCTATACTTATGCTTAAACTTTGAATACTGGATGATGACGATGAAACAAACCGCTCTGCTGCTCTTTACCGCCCTTCTCGCGCTGCCAGGCATTGCGTTGGCTAACTCGCCTTATAGCTCGCTTCAGACCGCTAACGAAAAAAGCACCGTCCTGAAAGAGCTACGCAAAATGTGTACGCCGCAGGCATCGCTGTCGGATGAGGCATGGGAAAAGATGATCATGTCGAATGAGAGTAATCAACAGCACATCCGCGAGGCCATTGTGGCGATAGAAAGGAACAACCAGAATAACTACTGGGAAGCGCTCGGCAAAGTCGAATGCCCGGATATGTAAAACATCATGGGTGACCGAATCGTCACCCCTTTTGATGTATTATCGCGTCGTTTGTATGCGAACTTTTACCGTCACCAGCAGCGCCGTCAGCAACATCAGGCTGCCGGAGAGCGCCAGCGGCGACAGCAGACCAAGGTTATCAAGCGCATAGCCGCCAACAGCCGCACCGCAGGTATTGGCAAGCTGGATCACTGCAACCTGAACGGACCCGGCTTTTTCCGCCTGATCGGCAAGCGTACGGGTGATCCACGTTGACCACCCTACCGGCACCAGCGCAAACGACAGCCCCCAGACAATCGCGATCCCTGCCGCCACCACTTTTTCGCTTCCCCACAACGTCAGCACCAGCGCGCTGACGGCCAGAACCAACGGCGCGCCTGCCAGCGCCAGTTTGACCGAGCGTTTAAGAATAAAAGAGGAGAGCGACGTTCCCACAAAACTGGCGATGCCAAAGCTCAGCAGCACCAGCGTCAGGCCATCGACATCAAAGCCCGCCAGATTCATATACACCGGGCGGATGTAGGTAAAGAACGCGAACTGTCCGGCAAAGGACATAAAGATGGCGATCATCCCCGCCATTACGCCGGGACGTTGCAACAGACTGAAGATATTTTGCTTTTGGTGAGACGGTTCGCCAGGCAGCGAAGGTAACGATTTCACTACCCAAATAACACACAGTACGCCCATCACCGCCGCCGCGTTAAAAACATGACGCCAGCCAATAATCCCACCTAAAAAACTGCCCAGCGGCGCGGCGATCACCAGCGCGATGGAGACCGCGCCAAAAATAACCGACAACGCTTTAGGCACGGTACGCGGCGGCACCAGACGCATCGTCAACGAAGCCGACATCGCCCAGAATCCCCCCAACGCCAGCCCCAGGCAGGCACGCCCGGCCAACAGCAGCGTGAAGGAAGTTGCAAACGAGACCAGCAGACAGGAAAGCGTTAATAAAACGGCAAACAGGATCACCACATAGCGACGATCGGTCGCCTGAATAATTTGGGTGATAAACAGGCTGGCAAACATGGCGACAAACGCCGTTACCGTTACCGACTGCCCGGCGACGCCTTCAGAGATTCCGAGGTCCTGCGCCATCGGCGTCAGCAGGCTGACGGGCAAAAACTCAACGGTGATCAGGCAGGCAACACAGAACGCCACAGCGAAAACAGCCGACCAGTTTGGCCGGATAATCGTCTCAGCATGGGATTGTTCTTCGATTCTTGCACTCATTTCGTTACCTGCGTCTTTCTCTGCCAGAAAAGCCGTGCAGTGTAACATCTAAAGTGTGACGTATTTAACGTTTTAGCAACTTTCCTTTGTTGCAGGGAAATATGCTTACCCGATCGCATGATGAAAAATGCGCCATGATATTCGCGCGCCTTCGCATTCACAGTGGGAAGAAAAGGACATAGTATAGCACTAAGTGCTATACTTACGGTTACAGGATGTCAACCCGATGCGTGTATTTAAAACCAAATGGTTTGTCAGGGAAGCAAAGTCCCATGCAATCAAAGACGAAGAGTTATGTAAGGTTATTGCAGCAGCAATGCAGGGAAAAGTGGAGGATCTCGGTGGTGGGGTTTACAAAAAACGCCTCAATCAGAATCGCGATCGCGCGATCATCCTCGCAAAAGGCGGTATACATTGGTTTTATACATTTTTATATGCCAAACAGGATATGGCAAACATCGACAACGGTGAATTAGCCGGGTTCCGCGAGTTAGCAAAGCATTATGCTGGTCTCGCTGAAGATAAAATGACGGCATTGATTAAAAGTAAAGAATTGGTGGAGATTTGCCATGACTGCAAAAAATAAATTCAAAAGCCCTGCTTTTGAAGCTATTCACAGCGCAGCTTCTGGATTATTCAGCGTTGATGCCATTCCCCAGGAAACGATGCGCAACTTTGACAAAGCATGCCTCAGTAGCGTGGAGGATCTTCAGCCGCTTGAAATCAAAGCACTACGCGAGAAGCTGAACGTCAGCCAGCCCGTTTTCGCGCGCTATCTGAATACCAGCGTTTCTACAGTGCAAAAATGGGAGAGCGGCGCAAAGCGCCCCGGCGGTATAGCATTGAAGCTTCTTACCATTGTGCAAAAGCACGGACTAAAAGTGCTGGCCTGATGAGTCTCGCTGATAAGCAATTAACACCATTCGTTATATGCAAAATGGCACATACCGTTCTCAATGCAACCAGTGCACGCCATCTTCAGGTTGAAAAAGGGCGTTGTAGCGTATCTGGAAGGCGTTAATCTCTTGCATATCCGGTTCTATTTCGCGCAGAAACCCCAGCGCCAGGCGTACCTGCGCGTCAGTAATTGGCGCGGCCAGACGCGTTTTTTGCAGCTGACGATACCACTGTTGCAGGTTCTGATCGCTGCCATCCACAATCACGATCTGCCAGATCAGCAATATCTGGGCGGCATTTTGCAGATGTGATTCATCAGGACGATGCAGGTACTGTAAAAACGCCTCTCCAGGCGCTTTACCCATCTGGTCGATCATTGATTCCACCGGCACCACGCTGATGCCCAGACGCTCGCTTAACCGACGAATCGCACGCCGGGCCCCCGAGGTGAGCACCCTGAAGCCAACAATAAACACCACGACCAGCGTGGCCAGCATAATCCAAATCATAACCTGCCCTGTTAAACCAACTTTGCAGAAAGCGCCTGACAGGCTTCACGAACCCACTGAGAATATTGTGGAATGCACTCTTTTGGCATTTGCAATTCAACACCGCTGATACTGATCGCAGCAATCACCTCATGATTACGATTAAACACCGGCGCAGCGATACAATAAATACCTGGGGAATCTTCCGCGTTATCAAAGACCCATCCTTGCTCACGGATTCTGGCAAACTCCTTTAGCAAGGCTTTCTTACTGGTGATGGTGGTCTCAGTGTATTGCGGTAACTGCTCATCCGGCAAAAGTTCGTCCATTTTGTCCTGCGGTAACCAGGCACAAAGCGCTTTCCCCACGCCGGAACTGTGCATCGGCAGCTTTTTACCGACCCAGGTACGAATACCGATTGGCTGAGTGTTCTCAAGCTTCATCAGGTAAATGGGCGCGACTTCATCCAGGATACCCAGATGGCAGGTCAGATCAGTTTGCTCACGCAATTTCTCCAGAACAGGCAGAGCAACGTTGCGGATATCAAATTGCTCCAGCGAACGATTACCCCATTCGTACAATTTCAGGCCCAGGAAAAAGCGCCCCTTTTCCAGACGCAAAAGGTGATGTTCGACCAATGCGTTTAACAATGATGACGTGCTGCTTTTAGGTAATGCTAAATCTTGTTGGATCTGGCTGAACGTCGCCCCTGGTGTATTGAAGAGGTAATTACAGATTTTTACCGTCTTATCCAGTGCGGGAACAGAGGTCGTAATATCCTGGCTCATACGAAATTAATCTTTTCTATTCATAGACTCCTCTCAGTATACCGCAATCACTTTCCTCAGGAATGCGGCTTTTTTGCGCATAGAGGAAGCACAGGCAATTCCTGAAATGTTAACCGCCTAAATCAGATCGCTATCACAATTGTTCATTTGTTCTGCAAAAATCATTGACGAATGATTTGGATATTTGCTGTACTAATTTCAATATACAGAACATTAGTTCCATATACTGAACAAGAGGTAGCAATGTCGAACGTATTTAAAGGTATCTTTCCGCCAGTCCCAACCATTGTTGACAATCATGGCGAATTAGATCGCGCCGGAATGGCCACCATGATTGACCATGTCATTAACAACAGGGCTGACGGAATGCTGATTCTGGGCAGCGGCGGTGAGTTTTCACATTTTTCCACTGAGCAGAGAAAACAGATCGCCGAATTCAGTCTGCAATATGTTGCAGGAAGAGTACCGGTGTTAATTGGTATTGCCTGCGCCAGCACCGCAGAAACCATCCAGTTAGGTGAACACGCACAAAACGCAGGCGCTACGGGCGTACTGGTGGTGAATCCTTACTATGCGAAACTCAGTGATGACGCGCGTTTTACGCATTACAAACGCATTGCCGAAGCACTCAGTATACCTGTCTTTTTGTATAACTTCCCTGAGTTAACTGGCCAGGATATCGGTCTGGACGTGATCACCCGACTCGCCCGTGAAGTGCCTAATATTGTAGGAATTAAAGACACCATTGATAACATCAGCCACACCCGGGAAATTATTAATCGCGTCCACCCATTCCGCCCGGAGTTTATTGTCTTTAGCGGTTATGACGAATATTTGCTTGATACGCTATTGTTGGGCGGTCACGGTGGAATCCCTGCAACATTTAACTTTGCCCCACACATTACCAGAGGCATATATCAGGCATTTATTCGTGAAGACCTCACTACGGCTAAAGCACTACAGCAGCAACTGGCAACGCTTTCTCCTCTGTATGCATTAGAACAGCCTTTTTTTGGCGTTATCAAGACAGCTATCAAATTAACTGGAGTGGATATTTCAACTGCCGTAGTTCCACCAGCCTTACCACTCAATGAGGAAAAAACAGCCCTTGTTCGAAATATTCTGGCCCGTATTACTCTGTAAATCAGCATGAGAGCAATGATAATGAACATCAACCCTGTACTAAAACTCAATCCAAAAGATGATGTGGTTATCGCAAGACAGTGTGTTCCCGCTGGCACCTGGCTTGAAGAAGAACAAATTACAGTTATCAGCGACATTCCCGCAGGACATAAAATTGCCCTACGCTCACTAAACATCGGGGAGGCAGTGAAACGGTATGGGCAGATTATCGGTTTCGCTACCCAACCTATTCAAGCCGGCGAGCATATACATATGCACAACCTGGGCATGGGCGATTTTGAGCGTGATTACGCCTGGGGCGTGGATCGGCATTCCCCCACACCCGCCGAACATCAGGATATATTTCAGGGAATTCGTCGCGCTGACGGGCGTGCCGCCACGCGTAACTATATTGGCATTTTAAGTTCGGTTAACTGTAGCGCGACGGTCGTCAGAGCGATTGAGGATCATTTTCGTCTACACGGTCTGGCCGATTACCCAAATGTCGATGGCGTGGTGTCGCTTCCACAAAGTTTTGGTTGCGCGATTGGCTCTAAAAGTGAGTCCATGGCGGTCATGCGGCGCACGATGGCAGGTTACGCCACACACGCCAACTTTGCTGGCGTCATTATTATTGGGCTGGGTTGTGAGTCCAGCCAAATCAAAGACATGATGAATGCCCATGGGTTGGAAGATGGTCCAATGATGCACAGCTATACTATCCAGGACGTTGGCGGAACACGGCATGCCATTCAGAAAGGGATTGATCTGGTAAATCAAATGCTTCCCCTCGCGAACCGGGTCATCCGCGAACCCATTCCCGCCTCGGAAATTATTCTGGCGCTGGAATGCGGTGGCTCTGACAGCTATTCCGGTATTTCCGCCAATCCAGCGCTCGGCTATGCGGTGGATAAGCTGGTACAGCAGGGTGGCACGGCCATTCTGTCTGAAACATCAGAAATTTATGGCGCAGAACATTTATTGACCCGCCGCGCTGTCTCGCGCGAGGTTGGCGAAAAACTGATTGCGCGGATTCACTGGTGGGAAGACTACTGTCGTCGCAGCGGAAGCGAAATGAATAACAACCCTTCAGCAGGTAATAAGGTTGGCGGACTTACCACGATTCTGGAGAAATCCCTCGGCGGTATTGCCAAAGCCGGAACCACTAATCTGACAGAGGTTTATGAATACGCAGAACCAGTTACAGCAAAAGGGTTCGTCTTTATGGATACCCCCGGCTATGACCCTATTGCCGTTACCGGGCAAATCGCAGGCGGCGCGAATCTGCTTTGCTTCACCACTGGCCGGGGTTCGGCATTTGGATCCAAACCAACGCCCAGCCTGAAACTGGCTACCAACAACGCGCTCTGGCTGCGCCAACAGGAAGATATGGACATTAACTGCGGCACCATTGTCGAAGGTGAAGAGACGATCGCAGAAGTCGGTGAACGTATTTATCAAATGATCCTTGATATGGCATCCGGCAAAAAAACAAAAAGTGAAGAATTTGGCTATGGTAGTCAGGAATTTGTCCCCTGGACAATTGGCTCCATAATGTAACGCTCCACAATATAACAATACCTCGTACCGCCATGCTCACTATGAGCATGGCAAGGAGTTCCTATGTCTATTGTTAACGTAAATACTGAAGAAGAAAAATTAAAGGCTACAACAGTAAGATGGCGAATATTTATTATTATGCTTTTGTTGGGTGCGATTAATTATATTGATCGCACATCGCTTTCTATTGCCATGCCCTATATTACCGATGAATTTGGCATTACTGATACCCGGGTTGTCGGTGTTATCCATAGCGCTTTCTTCTGGGCTTATGCACTGATGCAAATTCCCAGCGGCGTGATTGCAGATAAGTTCAAAGCCAGAAATATTATCGCACTGGCTACCATCTTATGGGGAGCATTCCAGGCCGTTGCCGCCTTATGTCACTCCATTTTCACGCTTTCGCTTTCCCGTCTTGGTCTGGGCGTCACAGAATCCCCTATCATGCCCGCAGGCGCAAAATTAATGGGGACATGGTTAACGCCAACTGAGCGTGGGCGCGGCTCAATGTTGCTCGATGGCGGCGCGCCATTAGGAACCGCGCTGGGTGCGGTCATCATCGCCGGGTTGATTGCCTTTTTCGACTCGTGGCGTATGGCATTTGTTGTCGCGGGGGTTGGCACGATGCTCGTCGGTTTACTGGCATGGTGGTATATCCGTACTTATCCGTCAGAACACCCACGTATTAACCAGGCGGAACTGGACCATATCACCGCGGCAAACGGCCCAGCCACCAACAGTAAAAAATACCGTCTCGCTGATATCAAACCTTACCTCAAGCAGCGCAATGTGCTTGCGTTGATCGGCGGATGGGTATGCTACAGCTTTGTGTTCTATGGCCTGATGACCTGGCTGCCACTCTATTTCCAGGCCACTTATGGCTTTGATATTAAGTCGATGGGTGGCGCGATGGCGCTGATCTTCCTGCTGTGCTTTATTGGTCAGCTCACAGGCGGTTACATCATGGATAAATGGCGCAGTAAAGGCGCAAAAACCAGCCGCGTTATGCATACCATGTTGGCAATTTCCGCCACTACCGCAGGGGTAGGGATTTTTCTGTGCGCCCAAAGTTCAACACCAGCCATTGCGATTACGTTGCTGACAATCGCGCTCTTCCCGTTACGTTGGGCCAGTGTCTACTGGTCAATACCGGGTCTGCTGGGAGCACAATCGGTAGCAGGGACTATCTGTGGCACCATGAACTTTACCAGTAACCTGTTCGCTGCCATTTTGCCTATTTTTATCGGCTTCCTGGTGCAATCTACCGGTAATTACTATGCCGCGATGATGTTCTTTGCGCTGGCCGCAGTGGGTTACCTCATCTGCTCGCTGCTCATTAACTTCGATAAAAAAATGGATATTGCTGAAAAGTAATTACCCGTCTCCGGCCCGCTCGCGGGCCATTTTTTATGGCATCAGGAACGAAGTATGTTCAATTCAGAGAACTTTATTGCCGTCGACTGGGGCTCCAGCAACCTACGCCTGTGGGTTTACCAGAAGGGGAGCTGTGTCTGGCGTCACGCCAGTCATGATGGGGTGATCAATCACCATGCAGGGCAGTTCAAAGATATTTGGCTGACATTGCTCGAACAGTGCCCACACACTCTGGCAGATAATACGACGGTTATCATGAGCGGCATGATTGGCAGCAATATTGGCTGGGTAGACAGTCACTATTTACTCTGTCCGGTCTCCCTGCAAACACTGTCGCAGCATCTCACTCAAGTTCATGACGCGGGCCATCTCCCTGTATTCATCATTCCTGGTTTGCAGTTAGCGGGATCTGAAACCTGTAACGTGATGCGCGGTGAAGAAACACAGCTTCTTGGCGCGTTATCAGAAAATAGCTGGTATGCCTTCCCTGGCACCCACAGTAAATGGGTACGCATGGAGAACGATACGGTCCGTGATTTTCAAACCATCATGACCGGCGAATTTTTCCACCTGCTGACCCGACACTCCATCGTGGGAAAACACGCAACGGTACAACAGCACAATGTCGATGCTTTTTTAGCGGGCGCAAAACGTGGTCAACATGAAAACTGCCTTTCTCGCGGCGTCTTTGATCTCAGAGCACGAACACTAAGTCATATCCTTCCTCAGGACGCGCTTTTTGATGCCTTATCCGGTCTGCTGATCGGCCATGAAATCGCACAAATGCTGCAACATTACGCAATCCCTGCACACGAAGAAATTGTACTGGTCGGCAGCGACGAGCTGCTCGTCCGCTACCAGACCGTATTCCAGCTTTTTGGCCAGCGCTGTCGCCTCCTCAACGGTGAAACAGCATTCATTAACGGCATCAGGAGTGTTTTACATGAACATCCGTAATCCTTTGGTCGCAATACTACGAGGTATAACGCCCGATGAAGTTCTGGCGCATATTGATGTACTCGCAACAGCAGGTTTTACCACCGTAGAAATTCCGCTGAATTCCCCCGACTGGCAAACCAGTATCGCCATAGCCGTTGCACACTATGGTCAGACGATACATATCGGCGCAGGAACCGTGACCGCCGTTAGCGAAGTTAACCTGTTATCCGCATTCAAGTGCTCGTTTATTTTGACGCCGAATACCGACCCGTCAGTTATTGACGCGGCACGAGATGCCGGAATGACGACCTGTATCGGCTGTCATACCGCCAGCGAAGCGTTTGTCGCGATCCATCACGGCGCCAGCGCATTAAAAATTTTCCCGGCAGGCGAACTGGGGCCAGGATACATCCGCGCATTAAAAGCCGTTCTACCGACGCATATTCCACTCTATGCCGTCGGTGGCATCCGTCCCGACAATCTGGCTGACTATCTGAATGCAGGATGCATTGGCGCAGGATTAGGCAGCGATCTGTACCGCGCCGGACAAACCGTAAACCAGACGGCAAAAAATGCCCAGGCCTTTATCGAGGCGTGGAACGCCTGTAAGCAGCAATAAAAAAGCCCGGCGCCAGGCCGGGCAAAACGTTACCAATACACACTTAAGCGACTTTCAGTTGCTGTATTTTTTTCTCACGGCGAATTTTACGTTCTTCCAGCACCGCGACCATCGCCATCAGGCAGATGCAGCTAATGGCAGCGGCATCCAGCGCGGCGAAGGTGCCCGCCCAGCCGGTCAGACCAAAGACTGGCGTACCGTCGGCAATCATCCCCAGCCCCAGCTTGGCGAAGCTGTCGCCGATCAGGTAAGCGAAGGTGCCTTTAATGCCGTCCGCCGCGCCGATCGCTTTTTTCGGGACGAAGCCGACTGCCGCTACGCCGATCAGCAACTGCGGGCCAAACACCAGGAAACCGAGCGCGAACAGGGACGCCAGGTAGACGTACTGGTTGCTGGCATGCTGGTAAACGCCGAGGGTGGCGATAATCAGCGCCAGCGCAACGCAGGCCACCAGCGCACGACGACCGTTCGCCAGATCCGACAGCCAGCCCCACAGCAGCGTGCCGACCAGCGCGCCCACTTCAAACAGGGTAAAGCCCTGAATCGCCACTTCTTTAGAAAGTTTCAGTTCCTGGAATGCGTAAACGGTAGACCACTGGTCGATACCAATACGCACCACGTACAGGAAGATGTTGGAGAAGCACAGCAGCCAGATCACTTTGTTTTTCAGGACGTATTCCACAAAGATCTGCCACTTGGTCATCTCATTTTCTTCGGTCTCTTTGTCCTCTTCGCTGATCTCTTCGCCGAACAACTCTTCCGCCTTACCAAGACCATAAGATTCCGGGGAGTCGCTGCCAAAGCGCAGGCCGATGAAGCCCACAATCAGCGCGATGATCGACGGGAAGATAAACATGCCGATCACATGGCCGTCGAACAGGTAGTTCGCGCCGAACAGCGCCACGCCTGCCGCGCCAGCGCCGCCGAGGTTGTGGGAGATATTCCAGAAGCCGAGGAAGGTGCCGCGCTTACGACGGGGCGTCCATTTGGTGATGGTGGAGTAACTGCACGACCCGCCGGTACTCTGGAAGAAACCGCTCAGCGCGTAGAAGGCGATCATCAGGAACAGGCTAACGGAACCACTCCCCATGCTGGCGCTGAAGCCCAGCATACAGATAGCGGAAAGAATCAGCATAAACGGCAGGAACTGCTTGGTGTTTTTGCCGTCGGCATAGTAGGAAACCAGCGTTTTGCCTACGCCATAGGTGATCGAGAAGCCCAGACCAATCATCCCCAGTTGCGTCATGCTCAGCCCGTAGGTGGAGATCATGTCGTTCTGGGCGATGTTGAAGTTTTTGCGGATCAGGTACATGGTCAGGTAGCCGATAAAGACCACCAGATAGGACTGCATGAACGGTTTGAACCACATTTTGCGCCGTACATCGAGCGGCAGATCCAGGGTCGGCTTACGCACCTGGTTTAAGAAGTTCAGCATGGGACGGGTATCTCCTGATTTTTTAAGCCTGCTTTATTGCAGGCATTGTAAAAATCAGTCGCCCAACCAGCCTGAGACAGCGTCCAGGCGAAACCGGGAAAATTTCTTAGTTTTGCCCCACTCGGGGTAAAAAGGTGAAGTCCGTCACGTAATGCTGGCCTCGCGCGGCGCCTGCGCGTTCAAAAACGGCAGCAGCAGCAAGGCGGAAATGCCCGCCGCAATGGCAATCACCACAAAGAACCCGGTCCAGTGCCAGGTTTCCATCACCTGCGCCAGCGGCCAGCCGGAGAGCGATGCGCCAAGATAGGCAAACAGACCGACAAAACCGGTTGCCGCCCCCGCCGCCTCTTTGTGCGAACATTCCGCAGCCGCCATGCCGATCAGCATCTGTGGGCCAAAGACAAAAAAGCCGGTGGTGAAGAAGCACGCCGCCTGCATCACGTAACTGGCGAACGGCATCAGCCATAACGAACCGACAGAGAGCAGTATTCCGGCAGCGAAAATCAGGTTCATTGGCCCACGGTTGCCGTTGAACAGTTTATCTGAGCCCCAGCCCGCCACCAGCGCGCCGATAAACCCGCCCAGCTCGAACATCGTGACCGCCGTGTTGGCGGTGACCAGATCGACACCCAGCGTCTCCGACATATACAGGTTGCCCCAGTCGTTGATCGCCGCGCGTACCACGTACACCAACACATAGCACAGCGAGAGCAGCCAGATATAGGGATTCAACAGCACGTATTTGGTCAGGATCTCTTTGCGGGTCAACCCCGCGCCCTCCTGCTGCTGAGCGATTTCCAGCTCATCATGCCGCCAGTCCCCGACCGCTGGCAAACCGATAGCCTGTGGCCTGTCGCGCAGCCGCCAGCAGAGAAAAATGCCGACGATAATCGCCAGCGTTCCGGCAATCATCATCCCGGCGCGCCAGCCGTAATGCAGAGCGGCAGCAGCCATGACGATCGGAATCAGCGCCCCACCGACGTTATGCGCGGTATTCCAGATGGCCCACCACCCGCCACGCTCATTACGCGAGTACCAGGACGTCAGCAGACGGGCGCACACCGGCGCTCCCCAGCCCTGGAAGAAGGCATTCAACGCCCACAGTAATGCAAAGGCCCACAGCGACGTGGAGAAACCGAACAGGATATTCACCACGCCGGTGGCGATCAGCCCAATGCCCATAAAATAACGGGCGTTGGAACGGTCGCTGACGATGCCGGAGACAAACTTCGACAGGCCATAAGTGATGTAAAACAGCGTCGCCAGCAGGCCGATATCACTGCGGGTCAGCACGCCGCTGATGAGGATCTCCGGCACGGCGGCATTAAAACTTTTACGGGTGAAATAGAACAGCGCGTAGCCAAGCCAGATGGTAAGTAAGATCTGTCGCCGCCAGTAGCGGTAACGCGCATCGACTTCGTGTTTATCGGTTATCAACGGCGCATTTGCCGGAGCTTTCAGAAACGTCAGCATCGCCGCTCCTTAAACGTAACGCAGAGGCAACGACACGCTAACGCGCGTGCCGTGCGTACAGGAGATGGCCAGCACGCCGCCAAGCGCCGTCACGCGCTCGCGCATCCCGGTCAGACCAAAGCCTTGCTGGCCGGAATCCGGCGGCAGGCCGCTGCCATCGTCTTCAATCACCAGCATCAGCCGCTCATCCTGCTGCCAGCCCTGTAGCGTAACCGCGCTAGCATTAGCGTGTTTCACAATGTTGTTCAGCCCTTCCTGACAAACGCGAAACAGCGTTACCCGCTGGCTTTCGCTGAGCGCAGACTCATCTATTCGCCAGTCGAGATGGCTGATAATGCCGCGACTTTCCAGCTCCATTTCCCGCATCAGCGAACGGATAGCCTGTTCCAGCGTCAGATCATCCAACTGGCGTGGACGCAAGCGCCCCAGCAGGCGACGCACCGAGTCATACACGCCCAGCGACAGTTGCTCAATGTGCGCCCCGCTCTGTTTTACGCCGCCATTATCCGCCGCCAGTCGCTGTACAATTCCCGCCTGAGTGCGAATGGCGGTGATGGTCTGACCGATGTCGTCGTGCAGTTCCCGCGCCACATCGCGCCGCACGCTCTCTTCAGTTTCCAGCAGGCGTTCCGCCAGACGATGGTTGCGCGCCAGCTCATTTTGCAGCGACTGGTTGAGTTCGCGCAGGCGCTGAATCCCCGCGCCAAGCAGCAGCCCGGTCAGGCTTTGCGCCAGCAGAGAAAGCAGTAAATCAACGGGATGATCGTGCCAGGTCTGGCTGGCAATCAGCGCGATGGCGTTCATCAACGTCGCGATCAGCGCCCCTTGCCAGCCATAATGCCAGGCGAGCGCAATAATCGGCAGCGCAAGGCAGAACGGCGTAAAGCGTGACAGCTCAGCCGGTAGACCCAGCTGTAGCCACAGGCTGACGGTGAACAGCAGCAGATACCAGACCAGATGCCGCCCGCGCCAGTTCACCGGCTGCGAGACCAGCGCCGGGCCGAGCGGTAACCAGGTGGTGCTGGTCAGGTAATGCCAGAACACCAGGCAGATGGGCGCCAGCGTCAACCCGCCGGTAAGCGTCAGCAGCAGCGCGTTTAACGTCTCTTCCCCCTGGCCTAACCAGGGCAGAGACTGTAACAATGCCGCCGCCGTCAAGGCCGCGCCCTGTAACAGCAGGGTGCGCCAGTCGCGCTGATGGCGATAGCGGGAGATTAATGCCACAGGCAGCAGCGTCAACAGGCTTCCGATCATCAAAAGCGGTAGATGCGCCAGCGCCACTTCCTGCGCCAGCCACCAGACCAGCAGCCATTCCGCGCCCAGCAATACCGGCCAGTAGCTGCGCGGACACTGCAACATCAGCCCCAGGCGTAAACCGAACGGGAACAGCAGTACCGCCAGCTCCGGGCGCTCAACCAGGTGCAGGCTGATGCTCCACAGGCAAAACCACGCGGCGGAGAAGATAAAAAAGCAGGCAATAACGGTAATTAACCGGGAAAGGATGGTTTTCATCACCAGCCATCAAACATGCGGCGCGCCAGTTCAACGTCGTTGCTGACGCCCAGCTTTTCCAGAAGATTGGCGCGATGTACGTGTACCGTTTTTGGCGACAGCCCCAGCTCGGCGGCGATCTCTTTCACCGCCATTCCCTGCGCCAGCTTTTCCGCCACCTGGCGTTCACGTCTGGTCAGCGGGTCCTGCCGTCCGGCCGCCAGTTTAACGGCGATATCCGGCGTCAGGTAACAGCCGCCCGTCGCCACCGTGTGTACCGCGGCAATCAGCTCGTCAGGGCTACAGCGCTTGGAAAGGAAGCCGCGCGCACCGGCGTTCAGCGCCTGTTCCACCAGCGCCGGACTGTCATGTACCGACAGCATTATCGTCGCCATCCCTTTAGGAAGCTGACTTAATAACTCCAGCCCGGAGATATCCGGCATGGAAATATCGCAGATGCAGACCTGCACGCCGCGCCCCGGTAATCCCGCCAGCGCCTCCTGCCCCGAGCCAAACTCGGCCACAACCTGTAAATCAGGTTCCAGCCCCAGCAGCTGCGCAAAGCCGGAGCGGACGATAAGGTGATCGTCAATAAGGGCGATGGTGATCATGGTTCTGTCCTGGTACTTGAAAGTGCCTGATGGCGCTGCGCTTATCAGGCCTACGGGCGGGAGCCGTTGTAGGCCGGCCATCCAACAAAGCGCTTACCTTAACGATAAGCGCATGGCTGTTCAAGCCGTGAGCAGCATTCAATGCGTCTGGCGGGCGTACGACTCCGTTACGGTTCCATACTGTCCAGGTCGCAGATACGCACTTTGTCGCTATCAGAAAAAAGCGCAAAGGAATCCCGAATATCGGGCCGGATCAGGGTGGTTTTTAGCAGTGTGATGTAGACATTCTCTAATTTCATCACATTAAGCTGGCAAGTGCTTGCAAAACCAAAGACATTCACTCGCTGGTAAGCCGAGGATAACTGGCAAATATAATCTTCAGAAATGGCGTTCAGCGTAATTTCCGTCATGCCAAACACCTGCTGGCTGTACTCTCTTGGGTGCCTGAGGTACTGGAGTGAAGGATAGTGCGCTGCGAGCGTCTCTATCTTATGAATCAACGCAATAAGGTTGGAATCATTTTTCACATCAAGGATATCTTTAAATTTCGAGCCCACAAAAACATTGATCTCCCCGGCATAGACAGGCGCACTGCGCTCAGTATGCAAGCGCTGTTTCTCCTCTGAGAGAACATCAATATAAACAATATCGCAGTCTACATTTCTACTTTTGCTTTTATGCTTTACGATAGAGAAATGCAGTTCACTTCTTTTCGCGATATCCCTGATATTATAATGCTGACCAAGCCACATCCGCGTCAACTTACGACCGGGGCCTTTTCGTAGTTTTATTTGTTTATCAAGATAGCCTGCGGAGTTGATACTCAGAATGCCATCATCAAACGTTCTAATCTTAACGTCATCAGACAACATTTTTAGAATGTATTGCACTGAAAGATGGCTGATATTCGCCATATAGACATAATGGATTGTTTTATGAGAAAGAAAGCGATTGATTTTCAGCATGTTAATAAAGCCATAATCCATACTGGCGACTAAGCCAGAAGAGAATTCATTATTAACCGTTTCATATATATAGGATTTTAACTCTACCTTTGTTTTAAGGTAGATGATATGAAAACGTGCGTGTTTATACCTCGCTTTAATCTTAGAAACAATTCTGAGCTGAAGCGGGGAGCAAACAATAAAAAGATGCTCAACGATTTCCATTAGTTATTCGCTCTGAATCACAGCAACCCGGCGCATAATATCATTGCAATATGACATCGTAAAGAAGCGTCCCGGACGCTCAGGCGAGTATTGGTCACTTTGTCCGAAAAGATACTTTCTATACTGCAAATAAGACAGTTCATAAACCGGATAATAAAGACACGTCACGTCCGAAAATATTACTTATAGTTATATAACACTCTCAAATAATTAACCTGAACAAGGGTTTCCCCTTGTTCAGATAGCCATTATTACTCAAAGAAAACCGAGATTTTATTAAACATTGACGGATCGGACTGATTGCGCGCCACTTTCACCACATCTTCCAGTTTATCGATCTGACTAATCATCTGCTCCAGACGCTGATCGTCGTTGACCAGTAGCCAGATGCGGCTCTGGTCGCTGCTCTGGATGGGTAGACAAAGAATCCCTTCCACGTTGAAAGCGCGACGGGCGAACAGCCCACAAACGTGCGTCATGACGCCAGGATGGTTACGGACGGTGAGTTCCAGGATAACGTTCTCATGTGATTGTTTCTGCATGGTTTATTCCCCCACCATCTCAGTATTGGCCGCACCCGGCGGCACCATCGGATAAACTTTTTCGTCTGCATCAATACGTACATGGATCAGCGCCGGTCCTGGGCGGCTGATGATTTCCCGCAGCGCCGCTTGCGGATCGGCTTCATTATTTAAATCACAGGTTTCCAGACCAAAACCCGCAGCAATCTGCATAAAGTTGATCATCCCCGGATAGGTGGCAGCAAACACGCCCTGCTTGTAGAACAGGCTTTGTTGCTGATGCACCAGCCCCAACGCTTCGTTATTCATCAGGATAATTTTTACATCCAGTTGGTTTTCGCTGGCGGTCGCCATCTCCTGAATATTCATCATCAGGCTGCCGTCGCCGGAGAAGCACAACACTTTCTTGTCCGGGTTCGCCAGCGCCGCGCCAATCGCCGCAGGCAAGCCAAAACCCATCGTCCCCAGCCCGCCGGAAGTCAGCCACTGACGCGGACGGTTGAGCGGATAAGCCTGTGCGGCCCACATCTGGTGCTGGCCTACGTCGGTCGTGATAATCGCGCTGTCATCTACGCAGGCAGCAACGGCATTAATCAGCCCGTAATGGCTGAGCGGATCGCTGGCTTCAGGGATCGCGCACGGGAACTCGCGCTGCAAATCCGCCACCAGTTGATGCCACTCTTCGCGTGGCTGAGCCTCAATGTGCGGAATCAACTGCGCCAGAACGTCATCAACATCAGCCTGAATGGCAACGTGCGGTTGTTTAATTTTACCCAGCTCCGCGCGATCGATATCCACATGGATGATTTTGGCATTCGGGCAGAACTGTTCGGTTTTGCCAATCGCCCGGTCATCAAAACGCGCCCCCAGAACCACCAGCAGATCCGCCTCTTGCAGAATATAGTTTGTGCTGCGCGCGCCATGCATGCCCAGCATCCCCAGAGAAAGCGGATGCGCCTTCGGCAGTATGCCCAGCGCCATCAGGGTCATAGTGGTGGGCAGTCTGGCTTTTTCCGCCAGTTCACGCACGCGCGCAGGCGCGTTAATCACGCCGCCGCCAAGATACAGCACCGGGCGCTTCGCGGCGTTGATCATCGCCGCCGCATCACGAATGCTCTCAGCGCTGAATTCCGGCGTCGCCATTTTTTCAGCCGGAGCAGGCAACGCTTCAATGTCAAACACCGCCGTCTGTATATCCTTAGGAATGTCTATCCACACCGGCCCAGGGCGCCCGGACTGGGCAAGACGAAACGCATCGCACATTACCTGTGGCAACTCATTGATATCTCTGACCAGATAGTTATGTTTTGTGATGGGGATAGAGATGCCGTAGGTGTCGACTTCCTGAAACGCATCGGTGCCGATCATCGAGGCCGGAACCTGACCGGTGATGCATACCAACGGAATGGAGTCGAGACGCGCGTCGGCAATGGCGGTGACCAGGTTAGTCGCGCCCGGCCCGCTACAGGCCATACATACCGCGGGTTTACCGTCGGTTCGCGCCATCCCCTGAGCGATAAACCCCGCCCCCTGTTCATGGCGCGCCAGGATGTGGCGAATTTGCGTACTTTGGCTTAAGGCGTCGTAAACGGGGAGAATCGAACCGCCCGGAATGCCAGTGACGATGTTAATGCCCTGACGTTCCAGAAAATGAACGATAAACTCTGCGCCCGTAAAGCGCGTACGCGGGGATGTTGATGTTGTGCCCGAACTTGCCATGCTCCAGTCCTTTTATTCTGGGCCGACTTGCCGGGAAGGTGCCTTAAACGAAAAACCCCGCCCGGTTTGCGCCGGCGGGGTTTTGGAATCGTGTGTTGTTCCAGTCCCTACGGCGCATTGCCGACGACCACCACCACACGCACGACGACCACTGCGGCAGGTTGCGCAGTTTTTAGTAGGGTCGCAGTCAGCATGGAAGGGTTCATTAGGGACCTTGTCTGTTTATGGATTAACAGGTTTTATACAAGCACAGCTTTTCAGGCATGACAACGGAAAATTTTTCATCTGCACAAAAATGCGTCGACGATCACGCTTTGCCAGATGCCGACGCTGGCCTGCAAAACAAAAAACCCCGCCGGAGCGAGGTTTTTATCAGCGTTATGCGGTTGGTTGCCGCAAAGCACACTGTGTTATATCAACATCAGAAGTATACGCGTTCCGCGAAGAACACGCAATTTCGGCACGAATTTTGACGCATTTGAGTATGGATCAGAAGTCGCGATCCGTCCACAAAATACTGTTCATTCATACAGTATTTATCTATAATATCACTGTACGCAATGTGTTATAGGGGGCCGCATCGTAACCGGCGCAACAAAGTCCTGGCTGAAACGGGTGGTGCCGTCAGCGCCTTAACCCCCGTGTGAGCACACTGTGTTATGTCAACAAAAGGTGCTGACAACAGGCGGCGGAGAGGTACGTCAGCACCGTGCTCCTTTTACCAGAAGGAGAGCGTATGAGCCTCGTGGATATCGCTATTCTTATCCTGAAACTCATTGTTGCTGCACTGCAACTGCTTGATGCCGTTCTGAAATACCTCCGGTAATTCAGATTCAAGCCGCACCGAAGGGGAGCGGGCAACCGCTCCCCTTTCATCATCTGCCTGGTGCTTGTCCATCGTCGATATGTTACGTTTTTATGACAACCACTGACGATACCTGAACCATGACCCTTTCCATTTTCTGCATTTTACTGTTCGCCGCGCTGCTGCATGCCAGCTGGAACGCCATCGTGAAGGCGGGAAATGACAAACTTTACTCCGCAATCAGCGTCAGTGGTTCCGCAGCGTTGATGGCGCTGGCGTGTCTGCCCTTCGCCCCGCCCCTTCCCGCCGCCAGCATCCCTTTTTTAGCCGCCTCCACCGCCTTACAGGTGGTTTATACCGTGCTGGTCGCCAAAACCTATCAGGTTTCGGATATGAGCCAGACCTATCCCCTGATGCGCGGCACCGCACCGCTGCTGGTGGCGATAATTAGCGTCCTGTTTCTTGGCGATAGCCTTTCCACAATGGCCTGGCTCGGTATCGCGGTAATTTGCCTGGCGATTCTCGGCATGGCCTGTAACGGTCGTGCCCGCTCCCGGCGGGGTATCACGCTGGCGCTGATCAACGCCTGTTTTATCGCTGGCTATACGCTGGTGGACGGTACGGGCGTGCGGGTGTCAGAAACCGCGCTGGGTTATACGCTGTGGACCTTCTTGTTGAACGGTACCTGTCTGCTTGGCTGGGCGATGATTGCCCGGCGGCGGGAAGCCTCGCGCTATCTGGCGCAGCACTGGAAGAAAGGCATTTTTGGCGGTATCGGCACGATGGGTTCCTATGGGCTGGCGCTGTGGGCGATGACTCAGGCGCCGCTGGCCGTGGTGGCCGCACTGCGTGAAACATCCATTCTGTTCGGCGCGCTGATTGCCTGGCTGCTGCTCAATGAGAAAGTCGCCGGGCTACGGTTGGTCGCGGCTGGCGGGATTGCCGCCGGGGCGATATTGCTGCGTTTATCCTGATTGCCGGATGGCGGCTACGCCTTATCCGGCCTACGGGAGCCGCCGGGCACCATCAAACTGCGGTAAAATAATCTCTCGGCAACAATTGTTGCCGCTTTTTGTTTACATATCCTGCCGTTCGGCTCCCGCGCTATTCCCGCCGTGAATATGGCCTTCTTTTTTTAGTGTGGTAGATTCCACTCGCATTTATGGGAATGCGTAGCACCTTATTCTTATTTTTTTCTTTTTTTAAAAGTAATCAGCGAAATGAAAAGGCAGAGAAGCGTCAATTTGTTGTTGATGTTGGTATTACTGGTGGCCGTCGGGCAGATGGCGCAAACCATTTATATCCCCGCCATTGCCGATATGGCGCGTGAACTGAACGTTCGTGAAGGGGCAGTACAGAGCGTCATGGCCGCTTACCTGCTCACCTACGGCGTATCACAACTGTTTTACGGCCCGCTTTCCGATCGGGTAGGGCGCCGCCCGGTGATCCTCGTCGGGATGTCCATTTTTATGCTGGCTACGCTGGTCGCGATTACCACCCACAGCCTGACGGTATTGATTGCCGCCAGCGCGTTGCAGGGCATGGGCACCGGCGTCGGCGGCGTGATGGCGCGTACGCTACCGCGCGATCTGTATGAAGGTACGCAGTTACGCCACGCTAACAGCCTGCTGAATATGGGGATTCTGGTGAGTCCGTTGCTGGCGCCGCTGATTGGCGGACTGCTGGATACCGTCTGGAACTGGCGCGCCTGTTACGTTTTCCTGCTGGTTCTCTGCGCAGGCGTCACCTTCAGTATGGCACGCTGGATGCCGGAGACGCGCCCCACAGGCGCACCACGTACCCGCCTGATCGCCAGCTATAAAACATTATTCGGCAACGGCGCATTTACCTGTTATCTGCTGATGCTGATTGGCGGACTGGCGGGAATCGCCGTCTTTGAAGCCTGCTCCGGCGTGCTGATGGGAGCGGTGCTGGGTCTGAGCAGCATGGTGGTGAGCATCCTGTTTATTTTGCCAATTCCGGCGGCGTTTTTCGGCGCGTGGTTTGCGGGTCGCCCGAATAAGCGCTTCGCAACGCTGATGTGGCAGTCGGTATTCAGTTGCCTGTTGGCGGGCGTCATGATGTGGGTCCCAGGTCTGTTTGGCGTGATGAACGTCTGGACACTGCTGATCCCCGCCGCGCTGTTCTTCTTCGGCGCCGGAATGCTGTTCCCACTGGCGACCAGCGGCGCGATGGAACCTTTCCCGTTCCTCGCCGGAACGGCTGGCGCGCTGGTGGGCGGCCTGCAAAACATCGGCTCCGGCGTGCTGGCGTGGCTCTCCGCAATGCTGCCGCAAACCGGGCAGGGTAGCCTCGGCTTTTTGATGACGCTTATGGGGCTGCTGATTTTACTGTGCTGGCTGCCGCTGGCGTCGCGTGTGCCGCATCAGGGGCAGACGATTTAATCGAATGATGGCCCGGTTTCCCGCCGGGCTTTTCACATACCGGCGAGATCATCGTGGTCAGGAGCGGCTCCAGCGCCGGGCGCCACGCCCCTTCTTCCCCGTCATAAAACTGCGTATCCGCGTTAATCGCATACGGAATATTCACCCTTTGCAACTCGCACGCCATAAATCGGGCAAACGCGAGCTGCGAAGCGGAAGGGCTATTTTTGATTGATTCGCCCGGCGCCCAGCCGCCAACCCAACTGACATGGCCGGTTTTTTGCTGCCAGCGCGCGGCGGCGTTAATTCGCGCGCGAATCGCCGCTTTCTCCGCCGCCGTGCCCGACGTCCACGGGTATTTACCGTTATTTTTCAATGGCCCCCACGGAAAGATATGCCACTCCGCCAGCACATAATTCTGGCTTTGCGGGGGCAGTTTTAGGGCCGACAACGCTTCCGGCGCGGCGCGCAGACGAGGCGCGACAAAAATCATGCGTTGGGGGTCAATCGCGTGAAGGGTGCGGATGGTTTTGTCATATACCCGGTTCAGGGAAGCCTGGCTGTGGTTGAGTTTCTCCGCCGGTTCATAAATCAGGTCAAACCCCAGCAGCGGCGAACGTTGCGCAAAATAGTGCGCGACGGCTACCCACCAGTTGATCACCTCTTGTTCATTGCCGGGACTGGGGTCGTTTTTATACTCATCGGCCTGATAAGCAATGATCGGAATCACGCCATACTGCTCACACGCCTCTACCAGTTTTCGCAGGTGGATGAGTCGCGCTTCCGTCGGCTCTCCCGCGACGCGTATGCGCACATGCTTAAATCCCTTAGCCTGAAAATCACGCACCACCAGAGGATCAAACTCCCGGATACCCCGTTCGGTGCGCGCCCAGTCAACGTCCATCCCCACACCAAGCTGCTGCGCATAGCGCGAAGCGGTCAACGGCGGCTGAGCCGCGCACACCGTGGCGCTGACGAGCAGGAAGAGAGAAGCAAGCGGCTTTAACACGATTGTCCTTAAGCAAATCATCAGGAGTCATATCACGTATTTAGCACGCTTTCTGGCTTTACATGCAATAAATCTTCGCGTGGCAAACGCTACGTCGCCTGCTCCTGCAACCAGCCGATAAACGCCTCGATTTTCGGCCACTGTCTGCCAGGCAGCGTGGTTACATAATAGTGCTGGTGGCATTTCAACGTCATCTCGCCGAAAGGCGCAATCAGTTCGCCGCTATCAAGACGCTTTTGCACCAGCCGTTTACGCCCCATCGCCACGCCGATATGGTTCATTGCCGCAATAACGGCTAAATCGGAACGATCGAAGCCAATACCCGACGATGTCGGCAGATTCACGCCAAAATGCTGCGCCCAACTGTGCCATTCATCGGTGCCGGAATCGTTGCTCCATGCCTGTCGGTCATGCAGGAGCGTACAGTGGCGCAGGTTAACCCGCGCATTCGTTAAGTCATGATGACGGGCATATTCGGGGCTGCACACCGGCAGAATGGCCTCATCCATCAGGAAGTGATGCGTCAGCTGCGCCGAAGGCGCATCATCAAAATAGATCGCTAAATCAATCCCTGCCCGCTGGAGATTCACGTTGTCATTACCGGTCAACATGGTCAGCGAGATGGACGGATAGCGGCGAGTAAAATCTCCCAGCGCAGGCACCAGCCAGCACTGAGCAATCGAAGGCCGCGAATAGACGGTCAGCGTCCCTGACAACTCCTGATTTTTAATATCGAGGATTTCCTGATTCAGCGTATCCAGCGACGATTTCAACGCCCAGAATACCCGCTTGCCCTCATGGGTGAGTTCCACTTTGCGGTGCGAACGGACAAAGAGCTGAATCCCCAGCTCCTCTTCCAGTTGATTGATTCGATGGCTGACCGCGCTGGGACTTAGCGACAGCTCATCCGCCGCCAGCGCAAAAGACTGATGCCTGGCCGCCACTTCAAAGGTGTACAGCTTTGATAATTGCCAGCCGTTGAGTAAACGGTTTCTGCCGTCGCGTAAGGGTTCCATCGCCGCCTCTGTGACCTCTTTTTGGCTTTGCAGTGTAAAAAAATGCGCCTGGAAAATCAGCGCAAAGATGAATCAAAGTGAACCATATCGCATAAACAGACCATTATTGGATGCAAATCACCCTTTTGATTCAATCTGGTTCATGCGAAGGGCAATTTATATCGTTTGTCAGCAAGTGCCGTTTTTTCGTCCAATACGCCTATGTTAATCACAGGGTAAGGTGAGATATGCACTCTCAAATTTGGGTTGTGAGCACGCTGCTGGTAAGCATCGTGCTAATCGTGCTGACCATCGTGAAATTCAGATTCCACCCGTTTCTGGCACTGCTGCTGGCCAGTTTCTTTGTGGGCGCGATGATGGGCATGGGACCGCTGGAGATGGTCAATGCGATTGAAAGCGGTATTGGCGGCACGTTAGGCTTCCTCGCCGCCGTCATCGGTCTCGGAACCATTCTCGGCAAAATGATGGAAGTGTCCGGCGCGGCAGAACGGATCGGCCTGACGCTCCAGCGTTGCCGCTGGCTTTCCGCTGACGTGATCATGGTGCTGGTGGGGCTGATTTGCGGCATCACGCTGTTTGTGGAAGTGGGTGTGGTGCTGCTCATCCCACTGGCATTTTCGATAGCGAAGAAAACCAACACGTCGCTGCTGAAGCTGGCTATTCCGCTGTGTACCGCGCTAATGGCGGTGCATTGCGTGGTGCCGCCGCATCCGGCTGCGCTGTTTGTGGCGAATAAGCTGGGCGCGGATATCGGTTCCGTTATCGTCTACGGTTTGCTGGTTGGGCTGGTGGCGTCGCTGGTCGGCGGGCCGCTATTCCTGAAGTTCCTCGGCAACCGCCTGCCGTT
The DNA here is from genome assembly GCF_030333505.1 of Citrobacter sp. CK189. NCBI lineage: Bacteria > Pseudomonadati > Pseudomonadota > Gammaproteobacteria > Enterobacterales > Enterobacteriaceae > Citrobacter > Citrobacter sp. CK189. The sequence goes on from NZ_JAOWFV010000037.1 coordinate 401,092, forward strand.
TAAGCCGGTGCCGACGGAGTTTGCGGATCTCGAAGTGCGCGATGAAAATACGCTGCCTTCTTTACGCGCGACGCTGTTTACCGTCCTGCTGCCGATTGGCCTGATGCTGGTAAAAACCGTTGCCGAACTGAATATGACGCAGGGCGGCACGCTGTATACGCTGCTGGAGTTTATCGGCAACCCGATCACCGCAATGTTTATCGCCGTTTTCGTGGCCTATTACATTCTCGGCCTGCGTCAGCATATCGGTATGGGTACGTTGCTGACCCATACCGAAAACGGCTTCGGCTCGATTGCTAACATCCTGCTGATTATCGGTGCAGGCGGCGCGTTCAACGCTATCCTCAAAAGCAGCGGTCTGGCGGATACGCTGGCGGTGATCCTCTCCAATATGCACATGCACCCGATTCTGCTGGCCTGGCTGGTGGCGCTGATTCTGCACGCCGCAGTGGGTTCCGCAACGGTCGCGATGATGGGCGCGACGGCGATTGTCGCGCCGATGCTGCCGCTCTACCCCAACGTCAGCCCGGAGATCATCGCCATTGCCATCGGTTCCGGCGCGATTGGCTGCACGATCGTGACCGACTCCCTCTTCTGGCTGGTGAAGCAATACTGCGGCGCCACCCTGAATGAAACATTTAAGTACTATACAACCGCGACATTTATCGCGTCGGTTGTTGCTCTGGCGGGCACATTCCTGCTTTCCTTTATCATCTAAGCGCAAAGAGACGTATTATGGAAAACGCTAAAATGACTTCACTCATCGCTCAGTATCCTCTGGTAGAGGATCTGATCGCCCTCAAAGAAACGACCTGGTTTAACCCAGGCACCACCTCTCTTGCGGAAGGTTTACCCTATGTTGGTCTGACAGCGCAGGATGTACAGGATGCGCATGCCCGCCTGGCCCGTTTCGCGCCGTATCTGGCAAAAGCCTTCCCGGAAACCGCCGCAACCGGCGGGATTATTGAGTCTGAACTGGCGATCATCCCCGCAATGCAGCAGCGGCTGGAAAAAGAGTACGGACAGAAAATCAGCGGCGAACTTCTGCTGAAAAAAGACAGTCACTTACCGATTTCCGGCTCGATAAAAGCCCGTGGCGGGATTTATGAAGTGCTGGCCCACGCGGAAAAACTGGCGCTGGAGGCGGGTCTGCTGACGACCGAAGATGACTACAGCGTAATGCTTTCACCGGAGTTCAGGCAGTTCTTCAGCCAGTACAGCATTGCCGTGGGTTCAACCGGTAACCTGGGGCTGTCGATTGGCATTATGAGCGCCTGTATCGGCTTTAAGGTGACGGTGCATATGTCCGCCGACGCCCGCGCCTGGAAGAAAGCCAAACTGCGCAGCCACGGCGTAACGGTAGTGGAATACGAAGAGGATTACGGCGTAGCGGTTGAGCAAGGACGTAAAGCGGCACAGTCCGATCCAAACTGTTTCTTCATTGACGATGAAAACTCCCGCACGCTGTTTTTGGGCTATGCGGTGGCCGGGCAACGCCTGAAGGCTCAGTTTGCGCAGCAGGGGCGCGTGGTGGATGCCGACCATCCGCTGTTTGTCTACCTGCCGTGCGGCGTTGGCGGCGGCCCTGGCGGCGTGGCTTTTGGTCTGAAACTGGCATTTGGCGACAACGTCCACTGCTTCTTCGCCGAACCAACCCATTCTCCGTGCATGTTACTGGGCGTGTATACCGGTCTGCATGATGCCATTTCCGTCCAGGAGATTGGCGTCGATAACCTGACGGCGGCAGACGGCCTGGCGGTGGGGCGCGCATCCGGGTTTGTAGGGCGGGCAATGGAACGTCTGCTGGACGGGCTGTACACCCTCGACGATCGGACGATGTACGACATGCTGGGTTGGCTGGCGCAGGAAGAAGGTATTCGCCTGGAGCCGTCCGCACTGGCGGGAATGGCCGGGCCGCAGCGTGTTTGCCGTTCGACGGATTACCAGCAGATGCACGCCTTCAGCGCTGAGCAGCTTAATCACGCCACGCATCTGGTGTGGGCGACCGGCGGCGGTATGGTGCCGGAAGAAGAGATGGCGCAGTACCTGGCGAAAGGGCGCTAAACGTCACTGACCTTAACGCAGCATCGCCATCAGCTCCATCGGTGAGCGATGCTGTTTAATCAGATCCCGCATGACGCGCATATGCGGAGACGTGTGGTTAATAAACGCTTTATACCCGCCGCACAGCACGCTTTTCCCGCTTAAATCCCGATGCTTTGGACAATCACCGTTGCAGAATCGCAATAAGGCGCAGTCCAGGCAATCCGCCCCCAGCGTTGATTTTTTCTGCTGTCCAAATTCACTCGCCTGCGGGCTGGCGTTTAGCATATGTAGCGGCGTTTGATGGATATTACCCAGCCGGAACGCCGGGTAGACATAGTGATCGCACTGATAGAGATCGCCGTTTGCTTCCAGGGCGAACGCGTGACCGCAGGTTTCGCTAAGCGCGCACATTTGTGCCGGATGCCCGCTCCACACGCCCAGCATCGAATCAAACAGTTGTACAAAAACACGCCCAATATCTTCCCGAACCCAGAGATCAAACACATCGTTGAGAAAATGCCCCCAGTCTTCCGACGTCACGGAATCAGCGGTCAGTTTGCCGCTATCGTCACGTTCAACCAACGGAATGAACTGAAGAAAAGGCGTGCCAAGCTGGCGAAGATAGCGATACATACGCGCAGGCTGCTGGCTGTTCAGCCGATTCACCACCACCAGCAGGTTGAAGTCCACGCGATGGGCAACCAGCCTTGTTATCGCTTCCACCACCTTATGATGCGTTGGTTTTCCACGACGGCTAACGCGATAAGCATCATGTAAATCGGCGGGGCCATCCAGTGAGATACCGACCAGCCAGCCGTTATCGCGTAAGAATCGGCACCACTCGTCACTGAGTAAAATGCCGTTGGTCTGGAAGGTATTCTGGATGCGTTTCCCCTCTCCATAGCGTTTTTGCAACGCGACCACGCGGTGAAAAAAATCGAGTCCACACAGCGTCGGCTCTCCGCCCTGCCAGGCAAACAGCACATCATCAACCGGCTGCGCGGCAATATGCTGGCAAATAAAAGCCTCTAAGGTCGCGTTATCCATAACGGGTTGAGAGGGTTTATCGATATAAAAACAGTAATGGCAATCAAGGTTACAACGTGAGCTGGCCGGTTTAGCCATGACCTGACATCCTGTCATGCAACATCCCTAATAAAGACGATAAGTTGACGAATATGCGTTACAGCAAACAGTATTGCGAGGGACAACACCGCGAGAGAGATCAAAAATTTGTCACGCACGGCGCGAGATTCGGAAAAATCACTGTGCGCCACATCCATCAGGTTACGGCTGCGGGTATAGCGCCAGAGGATGAGCGCGACAATCGCCAGCACGCCAATAGAAACCCAGAACAGAAACCCCGCCTGATGCCAGTTATGTTTCAGCGCCAGCGCCATCAATGCGCCATAGCCTAACAGGGTACGAAACCAGGCCAGCGACGTGCGCTCCGGCTGTAGACCGGGATCAACCTGACGGCGGGCTTTGCGGCTATCCGGCATACAGCACCAGCGCCATGACAATCACCGCAACAATCATCAGCATCAGGCTGATTATCATCAGGCTATGGGTGTACGGCAGGTCTTCTTTCAGACGCATCGCTTTTTCGTTGCGTAGCCAGCGCAGATAGCCATAAATCGCCAGGCCGCCCGCAAAGAGACACAGCAGCAGCGCCAGCAGTTCGCGAATCACCGGCGTGGCGAAGTCCGGTGCGAGTTGATCAAGCCCGACGCCCGACGCCAGAAACCCCAGCGCGGTGCGAATCCACGCCAGAAAGGTACGCTCATTTGCCAGCGAGAAGCGGTAATCCGGCGCTTCTCCGAGGCGGGAAATCTTCATGACGGCTCCTTTAAATTATTGCCGGATGGCGGCGTAAACGCCTTATCCGGCCCACGGTATTGCGCTTTTGTAGGCCCGGTAAGCGCAGCGCCACCAGGCATTATTATTGCCGGATGGCGGCGTAAACGCCTTATCCGGCCTACGGTGTTGCGCTTTTGTAGGCCCGGTAAGCGCAGCGCCACCGGGCATTATTATTGCCGGATGGCGGCGTAAATGCCTTATCCGGCCTACGGTATTACGCTTTTGTAGGCCCGGTAAGCGCAGCGCCACCGGGCATCATTATTGCCGGATGGAGGCGTAAACGCCTTATCCGGCCTACGGTGTTGCGTTTTTGTAGCGCCACCGGGCATAACGCATCAAAACTTCTGCTTTTTCTCTTCTACTTTCACGCCTTGCGTGGGCAAACCGGTATCGTAATCACGTACCACCGGAGAATAACCGTCTTGCGGGCGTGGGCGGAATGCCCCCATCCAGCGCGGCCGGGCATCTTTACGCCACGGACGCAGGCTCCACTGATACGTACGGAACGGGTCGCGGATTTTATCCATGTAATCCAGCAGCGCGTCGTGCATCTGACTGCGAACACCGGCAAATTCCGGCGCAGCAATCAGATTATGCAGTTCATCCGGGTCATTACGCCTGTCGTACAGCTCATCGCTGGTAAACAGGTTCAGCACCAGCTTCCAGTTATCCGTCACCCAGCAGCGCACCGGAATAAAGCCGCCAAAGCTGTCATGCTCGATCTCATAGCGGTTGAACTCCACCATCACCCCGCGCGGCGCTTCAACGGCCAGGATGTTTTCACCCGGAAGAATATCGGGCTTATCAATCCCCGCCAGCGCCATCATCGTAGGCAGCAGGTCAATATGGCTGACCGGCGTATCGATCTGCTGCGGCGCTCCCTGCGGCGGGCGCATAATCAGCGGGATGCGGGTAATGTCATCATACATTGCCGCCCCTTTGCTGATGAGTTTGTGCGCCCCCATCATTTCACCGTGATCGGAGGTATAAATCACCCAGGTATTCTCACGTTGTTCCGGGGTTAACGCATTGATCACCCGCCCAATCTGATCGTCAACAAAGTCATTGCAGGCAAAGTAGAGCGGATGATGATAACAGCCATCATCGCCCACCGGGGACGGCATCGCCTGCGCCCATAGCCGATGGTGCTCAGGTTTATTGCTCAGCGAATCCTGCGCCTTCGCGCCCAGGTCATAATAAAAATCCTGATACTTCTCCAGATACTCAACCGGACAGGTAAACGGATGATGCGGCTCATCATAAGAGACCACCATCAGGAACGGTTCGTCATCTCTCGCTGGCTGATGGAGAAAATCAACCGCCCGGTTGCTGATGCGATACGCCCAGGTAAAGGTCTCATCAATATTATTGGTCTGCAAATCCTCAATACTGTTCAGTCCGTTACGCCACAGGCTGATTTCATTCTCCGTCAGTTCAGAAAGGTAGTTCGCGCCGTCATACCAGTAGTCGGCATCCCACTCAGGCGGGCACTCGCCGGTGCCAAAGTAATCGTGCCCGTCGAGGTGCCATTTGCCGATATAACAGGTGTGATAGCCTGCATCTTTAAAATAACGCCCCATCGTGGAGATGTTCTTCCCCGGCGCGACGTTGTTCGTCCACGGGCCGGACTGATTGGCATAAATACCGGTAAAAAGCCCCGCGCGGGCTGGCGTACACACCGGCGAGCAGGTATACGCGGAGTTAAAGCGAATCCCTTCAGCGGCCAGACTGTCAATATGCTGCGTGTTCAGCGGCTTACCGCTATAGCAGCCCACCATATTGGTCGCCTGTGTATCGGTCATAATGAACAGAAAATTCGGACGGGTCATGCTTTATCCTTAGCGTCAGAAACATAAACCACAGGCGCGGAATGGCGCGTCTGCCATGAGCTGTAAATCAGGTAAACAACCACCGCAGCGGTGATGGCGTAGCTGAGAATGGTCAGCCACCGGGTCTGATAGCCACCGAACTGCGCCAGACCAGAATAGACGCCAATCATCGCGAACAGGACGCCAACAGCGGCGATCTTCACGTTTTTCCACGGTTTCATGTCAACCGCAAACGCATCATGAAATTTAAACGGCGTTGCACGCGGCTTAATCACGCCAATGAGCAGCATCACCACGACGTTGATACAGAAGGTGCAGGCCAGCACATAGAGGAAATGAAAATCAAATTTCACCAGGTAGTTGATGGTGATGTAACTGACAATACCGAGTCCCATTGCGACCTTCGCGGCCAGCGCCGGAATACGTGGGAAGAAGAAGCCCATAATAACAATGGTCACCAACGGCACGTTATAAATCCCGTTGAGCTGTTTCATCCAACTGTAGAGCCCTTGCGGCGCATAGGCGATCCACGGCGCCACCAGCACGGAGATCACGGCCACAATAAAGCCAAAGCGACGACCAACAGTGACCAGTTTATCGGGGCTGGCCTGTTCATTAATCAGTCGGCGATAGATACCGAGGCTAAACAGGGTCGAAGCACTGTTCAAAAAACCGCAGAATGCGCTGATAATCGCGCCAAACAGCACCGCGCTAAAAAAGCCAATCAGCGGCAGCGGCATCACTTTGTTCACCAGCGCCGGGTAGGCCATGTCTGCTTTTGGTAGATCCTGAAAGAGATGAAAAGCGATAACGCCCGGCAGCACCAGAATCAGCGGATCCAGCATCTTCAACACCGCCGTAAGCAGCGCCCCTTTTTGCCCTTCCGATAAACTTTTTGATGCCAGCGTACGCTGAACGATCCCCTGGTTGGTGCACCAGTAGAACGTATTGACCAGGATAAGCCCGGTCAACGCCGCGCCAATCGGCACCGGGTCGTTGCTGCCGCCAATCGAGTTCAGCATCAGGCTGTGATCCTGGGTTAAGCGCGTAATACCTTCGCTCAGACTGCCTTTCCCCATCGCCATCAGACCAAACAGCGGCACCATCAGGCCGCCAATCACCAGGCCGATACCGTTAATCACATCGGCAATGGCAATCGCCCGCATCCCGCCGACGACAGCATACAGGATGCCGCTAATCCCCAGCACGACAGCCATCAGCCAGATCGCCGTATGTTGTGAAATACCAAAGGTTTCAGTGACATGAAACATGCTGTTAAAGGCAAGCGCGCCGGAATACAGAATGATGGGTAAAAAACAGATTCCCGTCGCAATCAAAAAACAGCAATCAATAATGATGCGGGTAGTTTTGTCATAGCGTTCTTCAATAAAATCCGGGATCGTTGCAATGCCGCGTTGCAGATAGCGTGGCAGAAAGATCAGCGCCAGAAAAATAAGCGGAATTGCGGAGATGACTTCCCATGCCATTACCGACATACCGCTGCGGTAAGCCTGGCCGGTTAATCCCACCAGTTGTTCCGTTGAGAGGTTAGTTAACATCAGTGAGGCGGCAATAACCGGCGCTTTTAACGAACGTCCCGCCAGAAAATATCCCTGCTGCGAACCGGTATCCGCTTTTCGTAACTTCCACCAGGTGATAACCGCCACCAGTAGCGTAAAACCAACAAAGCTCAAAATTTGTAGCGTATTCATCTCATAGCCCTTGTTTTTCATTATGTCCCGGCAGCGGTAGGGTCAACACGAGGTAAAGCGTGCCGGGTCAGGCAGTCAGATTTCTTAATTACAAACATCGCCTCCCTGAAGCATTCACTTTCTGTTATGTTCAGGTTGTGGGCATCATTCTCCGGCGAGAAAATAAAATGAATGGAAACTTGCTAAGTTCGCATGTAAAAAACGAAACTACGTACAATATTCCCCTGCTGATTAATGAAAATGTGATCTCCAGCGGAATTTCATTGATCTCGCTGTGGCATACCTACGCTGACGAAAATTACCGTGTTATATGGCCGCGAGATAAGAAAAAGCCGCTAATTGCCAATTCGTGGGTCGCGGTCTATACCGTACAGGGGTGCGGGAAAATCCTGCTGAAAGACGGCGAGCAAATTACATTAAACGGCAACTGCATTATCTTTTTAAAACCCACCGATATACAGTCTTACCATTGCGAAGGTTTATTGTGGGAGCAATACTGGATGGAGTTTACCCCAACCAGTATTATGGATATTCCTATCCGACAACAAAGCGTTATTTATAATGGTGACGTTTATAATCAGGAACTGGCCGAAGTTTCACAATTAATTACCAGCCCGGAACCGATTAAAAATAATCTCGCCGTCGCGTTTCTCACGAAAATTATTTATCAGTGGATTTGTCTTATTGACTCAAACGGGAAAAAAGACCCACAACGCATACAGGTTGAAAAGTTAATTGCAGCGTTACATGCCAGCCTGCAACGCCGCTGGAGCGTGGCGGATATGGCGGCCACGATCCCCTGTAGCGAAGCCTGGCTGCGTCGTCTGTTTTTACGCTATACCGGGAAAACACCGAAAGAATATTATCTGGACGCCCGACTGGAACTGGCATTATCGCTGTTAAAACAGGAAGGGAATTCGGTGGGTCAGGTAGCGGATATGCTCAACTTCTTTGACTCATTTCATTTCAGCAAAGCATTTAAGCATAAATTTGGCTACGCGCCGTCGGCGGTGTTGAAACATCCTGACCGGCACCCGCTGGATGCCGGTCAACAAGATTAGTGCAGTTCAGGCCAGTATTCTTTGTTGGCTTCAATCAGATCATCAAGAATCGCTTTGGCGACAGACGCGCTCGGCACGGTTTTGGAGAGCGTAATCGCCTGCCACAGACGCTGATAGGAGCGATGCTCCCAGGCATCGACCACCAGTTTCTCGACGGCCACCTGCTGGCTCATCAGCCCTTTCTGGAACTGCGGAATATCGCCAACCGTCAGAGGTTCCGGCCCGTTATGCCCCACCAGGCAAGGGATCTCCACCATCGCTTCATCATCAAAGTTATGAATCGCCCCGTTGTTTGGCACAATCAGCAGCATCCGTTCCTGCGTATTAAAGGCGATTGCCGTTGCCAGATCGACGATATAAGACGCGTGTTCATCAATTTCCAGCTCGCCAGCGGAGGAGTGGCCCGCTTCAATAATGGCGCGGCAGGAGCCAAATACCTGTTTTTCACGGTGATCCATCACCTCATTAGCACGCGTGCGCGCCGGGTTCGAGTGCTGCACCACATAGTCCGGGAACAGATAGTATTTCAGATAGGTATTCGGCATGGTGTCCGGGTCCAGCGCCTGCACATCCTTCGCTTTGGCGAACGTATCATTCCAGCTCGCTTCAGTATGCGGATCGTTAGATGGCGGAACATAACCGTGTTTCGCGACATATTCCCGCAGTTTCGGCATCAGGTCGTTACCCTGCAAGTCCTCAATCGACGTCCACCAGCCAAAGTGGTTCAGCCCGTAATAACGCACGCGCATTTGCTTACGATCTTGCAGGCCGACAATCTGCGCCATCCGCCCTTCAATGCCGATCGGCATATCACAGATATTGAGGATTTTGGCGTTCGGGCGCAGACGTCGCGTCGCCTCAGCCACTATCGCCGCCGGGTTGGAGTAGTTCAGCATCCACGCGTTCGGGGAGTATTTCTCCATGTAATCCACCAGCTCCAGCACGCCGCCAATAGAACGCATCCCATACGCAATCCCGCCCGGACCACAGGTTTCCTGGCCTAATACGCCGTGGCGCAGCGGGATTTTTTCGTCTTTTTCCCGCATCGGGTATTTGCCCACGCGGATATGCGCCATCACGAAATCAACATCGGTAAACGCTGCTTCGGGATCGGTGGTGTAACTAAACTCAATCTCCGGCGCCTGCTCTTTAAGGATGATTTTGCACGCTTCGGCAATCACTTCCTGGCGAGCGCCGTCGTTGTCATAGAATTTCAGCGCGCGAAGCGGAAAACGGTCCTGGTTTGCCAGCAACATCAATACGATGCCCGGCGTAAATGTGCTGCCGCCGCCTGCGATAACCACTGAGAATTTTTTCATGATACTGCCTCCGTCATGGGGATTTGTTCGGTCGATAAGGGGGATTTCATTAGCGTTTCAAGCTGGTCACGCACCTGGGGCACATGCAGGCCGACAATCACCTGGATGCCATTGCCACGGCGAACCACGCCGTGCGCGCCCAGCGCTTTAAAGACGTCATCACTCTGGGTCTGCGCCATATCGTGGAGCGCGATACGTAAGCGCGTGGCGCAGTTATTAATGCTTTCGATATTGCCCGCGCCGCCCAGCGCCTGGAGGAATCCGGCTGCCTGCCCAAGTTTTGCGTCCGGCGCGGGCGCCGTTGTCTGTCCACGCGCGGCCTTGTAATCCGCTTTGCTGTAGAGTCTGATTTCACTCTCTTCACGACCCGGCGTTTTCAGATTGAAGCGCAGGATCAGGGTGCGGAAAACCACAAAATAGAGGGCGGTGAATGCCAGCCCAATGCCTATCTGGGTAAACATCATTCCGGCATGGTTGTGGAACATCGGGATCCAGTTTTGCGGTAAGAACTGATCCAGCAGTCCGCCGCCCATATTTCCTACCACGCCGCAGATATACATCACCGTCGCCATTGAGGCCGCCAGCACCGCGTGTACGGCAAACAGCAGCGGAGAGATAAACAGGAAAGTGAATTCCAGCGGTTCCGTGATGCCCACCAGTACAGCGGTTAACGTGGCGGGGATCAGTAAACCAGCGACCTTCACCCGGTTTTCTGGCGATGCGGTGTAATAGAGCGCCAGCGCAATCCCGACGGAGCCAAAGATTTTTGAGTTACCGTGCAGGGCAAAACCGCCTTCCGGGAATAACGTCTTCAGCGATTCCGTGCTCTGGCTGAACGCCTGCATATGTTGCGCCCAGTAAACCTGAATGCCACCTTCTACCGCCGCAGGGCCAAAAATGAAGGGGCCATAGACGAAGTGGTGCAGCCCTGTCGGGATCAGAATACGTTCGAGGAAGGTGTAGACCCACACGCCCAGCGCGCCCGCTGAACGCAGGAAAGCCTGTAGGGATTCAATGCCCATCTGCACTTTTGGCCAGCCGAGCAGCGTCAGCCAGGCGCAGGGAATCATCACCAGGAACGCAATAATCACCACAAACGACGTGCCCTGAAAAATACCGAGGAACACGGGCAACGGCTTATCGAAATAGCGGTTGTGCAGCGCGGTGACGATGCCCGAAATCATAATGGCGCCGATAATGCTGGTATCGAGCGTTTTTATTCCGGCCATCATCGTCAGACCGCTGCCTGCCGTCGGGTCTACGCTGAAGTCCACGCCGAAGAAATGCCCCCAGGTCATGCCCATGGCATTAATGAAATAGTTCCATGTCAGGAAGCTGACCAGCACCGCCAGACAAGCTCGGCCTTGCGCCTGTTTAGCCAGGCCAATCGGCAAGCCGACGGCAAAAATCAGCGGCATATTACGGAAAACCGTCCAGCCGCCCTCTTCAATAATATGAACGATTTGCGCGAATAAACTGTTGGGATCGGTCAGCGCTTCGCCAACAAAAAGCGGGTTGCGCAGCATGATGGCGATACCCACGACGATACCGGCGAACGGGAACAGCAGTACCGGGGTAAACATAGCGCCGCCAAAGCGTTGTATTTGACTGAGCATTTTTACATCCTCATATAACAACCAGTAGGGAGAGGCCTTTTTTGTAGTGATTGCTGGCCTGATACGAGAATAGGTAGTTGCGATTCTGAGAACATGACGCGCCGCTTCGATTCGTGATCGCATTCATGGTTTTAATTCAGTCAATGATGTCTACTTTTTACATAAAAGTTAGACATCAAAAGGTTCGTAGCGCGGAAATTAAAGGGAAAAAGAGGTCTGGTAGTGATCTATAAATCAATAGCGGAACGACTAAGAATCCGGCTCAACTCATCTGATTACAACATCGGTAGCCCGTTGCCTGGTGAAAAAAAGCTGGCGGAAGAGTTTGCTGTGTCACGAATGACCATCCGCAAAGCCGTCGATATGCTGGTGGGGTGGGGACTGGTGGTGCGGCGGCACGGGAGCGGCACATACGTGGCGCGTAAAGACGTTCATCATGAAACCACCAACCTGACCGGACTGGCGGAAGTGCTGCGGCGTCAGGGAAAAGAGGTCACCAGCCAGGTGCTGGTGTTTGAAGTGATGCCTGCGCCCCCCGCCATTGCCAGCCAGTTGCGGATTCAGATCAACGAACGTATCTACTTTTCCCGCCGCGTGCGCTATGTGGATGGCAAACCGCTGATGCTGGAGGACAGCTATATGCCCGTCAGGCTGTTCCGTAACCTCTCGCTGATCCACCTGGAAGGGTCGAAATTTGATTATATTGAGAAAGAGTGCGGCATCACCATCAGTGGCAACTATGAAAGCCTGACGCCCGTACTGGCCGATAAACAGCTCTCCGCGCAAATGAATGTCCCCGAGCAAACGCCGCTACTGCGGATCACATCGCTTTCTTACAGCGACAGCGGGGAGTTTTTGAATTATTCGGTCATGTTCAGAAATGCCAGCGAATACCAGGTGGACTACCATTTACGGCGCGTCCACCCGGATGCAAACCTGACCTAGCCTAACCCCCAGAAAAGCACCGCCAGCAGTTGCGGGGTGATAATCCGCAGGAACATTACCAGTGGATAAACAGTGGCGTAAGATAGCGCCGCCGCGCCGCTGGTGGCATGCAGGTTGTTAGCGAACGCCAGTGCAGGCGGATCGGTCATTGACCCCGCCAGCATCCCGCATAGCGTCAGGTAGTTCATTTTGGCAAAGATACGCGCCAGAAGACCGACGGTAATCAGCGGAATGGCAGTAATAAAGATGCCGTAACCAATCCAGCTCAGACCATCACCCTGAGTCAACGTATCAATAAAGTCACCGCCAGATTTCAGCCCGACCACCGCAAGAAACAGCACGATCCCCAGCTCACGCAGCGCCAGGTTGGCGCTTGGCGGCATAAACCAGTACAGCTTGCCGATGCTGCCGATACGTCCCAGAATCAGCGCCATGATCAGCGGCCCGCCCGCCAGTCCCAGCTTTAACGCTACCGGGAATCCAGGGACAAACAACGGAATCGACCCCAACAGCACGCCCAGACCAATACCGATAAACACCGGTAACATCTGCACCTGTTGCAGCTTTTGCTGGGCGTTACCCACAACATTGGCCACCGCATCAATTGAAGAGGGACGGCCAACCAGATTGAGGATGTCACCGAATTGCAGGCTGGCGTCGCTACTGGCTACCAGCTCTACGCCCGCACGGTTCAGACGGGAGATCACCACGTCATAGCGCTCTTTAAAATGGAGGTCGCGAATGCGTTTACCGAGCACCTTTTCGTTAGTGACCACGACGCGTTCAACGCGCAAATCCGTCCCTCGCGTTGAGAGCGAGGTGTCCACCTCCTGACCAATGACCAGCTGCGCGTTATGCAGATCGGCGGGCTGTCCCACCAGATGCAACAGGTCGCCCGACTGGATGATCGTTCCCGGTGAAGGCACCATCAGCGTCTCGTCGCGTTTCAGACGCGAACAGATGATTTTATCGCTGTTCAGGATGGGCACATCCTGGATCGCCATATTGTTGAGATTCGGGTTCTCAACACGGATATTCATGGTCTGAATTAACGAGTGTCCATTGCTAAGCGTGTCTTCATGCTGCTTCGCTTCCGCCTCCACGTTGACGCGAAAAATCATCCGCATCAGCCACATGGTGAGCAAAATACCGCAAATCCCGAAAGGATAGGCCATCGCATAGCTCATCCCCATCTGATCCACCGCTTCCATTGGCGTTCCCAGATCGCGCAGAATTTGCTGCCCGGCCCCCAGCGCTGGCGTATTGGTGACCGCGCCGGAGAAAATCCCCAGCACCACCGGTAGCGGGATAGCGAAGATTTTATGCAGAATGGCGGTAACCAGCCCACCGATAATGACAATCAGGATGGCAAAGAGATTAAGGCGCAACCCTGAGACGCGCAGAGAGGCAAAGAACCCCGGGCCCACCTGAATACCAATGGTGTAAACGAAGAGTATCAGGCCGAATTCCTGGATAAAGTGCAGCATGTCACTGCTCAGCGTCATCCCGGCCTGATCGACAAAGTGGCCGACGATAATCCCGCCGAACAGTACGCCGCCAATGCCAAAACCGACACCCCGCACCTTGATATTGCCGATCCACAACCCGACAACCGCCACCAACGCCAGAACGCTGACCGTCAATGCTATATCACTCATCTTCTTTTCCCTGTGAATAACATTATTAATTAAATGGATTCTCGCAGAGTACAAGCGGTATGTATGGGTGGTAAAGCACAAAAATGCCCCGTCATTGCTGGCGGGGCGGTTTGTTGAAAAGCATGATGCCGGACCTACAGGTTCTGCGTCGCTTTGTAGGCCCGGTAAGCATAGCGCACCGGGCGATTTGCCGGATGGCGGCTACGCCTTATCCGGCCTACAGGTAGTCCTGGATTAGCTATTTAACGCGGGATGTTCGCTAATAGCGATACGCTGCGGAGCGATGGTTTCCGGCTCGTTGCGGGTTAAATCAATGTGCAATAACCCATTGGTGAAGGTCGCGCCGCTGACCTCCATATTTTCTGCCAGAGTAAAACTCAGACTGAATGGCTGTGTCACCAGCCCCTGATGCAACCATTTGGTTTCTTTTTCCGGCTGCGCTGGCGTGCCTTTTACGGTCAGGCGCGTGCCTTCCAGTTGAATATCCAGATCTTCCTGACGGAAACCGGCTAACGCGAGGGTAATGCGGTAGTGGTTGTCATCGCTTTTTTCAATGTTATAGGGCGGGAAGCTCTGGCTTTCACCGGTGTTTTGCAGGGCGTTGGCCAGTTTGTCAAAACCGATCCATTGACGCAGCAGTGGGGATAAATCGTAATTACGCATGATAATAATCTCCTTCTAAGAAGCGAGTAATACCCAGCGAATCCTCAGATTCGCATATGCTCCCTGACGGCGAGCACGGGGATAACAGGCCGCCGACGGCGACCTGACTGAATCAGTTAATTTCGATACGGCGCGGTTTGTTCGCTTCTGGAATCACGCGCTCCAGGTCGATATACAGCAGACCGTTCACCAGGTTAGCGCCGCGAACATGAATGTTCTCTGCTAACTGGAATTTGCGTTCAAAGTTACGCTCTGCGATGCCCTGGTAGAGATAGGTACGTTCTTTTTGCTCATCCGCATGAGCGCCTTTTACCACCAGCAGATTATCCTGAGCGGTAATTTCCAGTTCGCTTTCCGCAAAGCCTGCAACGGCAATCGCAATGCGGTAATGGTTTTCATCCACCAGTTCGACGTTATACGGAGGATAACCGCCATTACTCTGGCTCTGGTTGTTTTCTAAGAGGTTAAACAGACGATCAAAACCAATGGCAGAACGGTACAGCGGGGATAAGTCAAAGTTACGCATAATGAATAGCTCCTGAAATCAGCGAGAATAGTGGACCTTCCATCATGGACAGGTCAGGTAGCCAGAACACCCATCAGGCGTGCTCTTTATTTGCCTACACCCTAAAAATGGGTCTGGAAATGAACTTTTCAAGCGCTTGCAGGGGACTTTTTTTGCAGTTTGTTGTCTATCGCATAGACTGGGTGAACAGCACACATTGTTAAAGTGCGATAAGCGCCACAGTGCGACGTGATGGTGATGTTATTTTTCGCGACGGATCGCTATAACTCATCATGCAAACATCGATAATCAACAGATGAATAAATCATGATAAAAAATGTGTTGTTAACGCTGATGATGTGCAGTGGATTGGTTTTACTGGGTGGCTGCTCCAGCGTAATGTCACATACCGGCGGCAAAGAGGGGACCTACCCCGGCACACGCGCCAGCGCCGAAATGATCGGCAGCAGTGATACAAACTGGGGCACCAAATCGCTGGCAATCCTGGATATGCCCTTTACCGCCGTCATGGATACGATACTCTTGCCGTGGGACTTCTTCCGCACAGACAGCTCAGTGAAGTCGCGAGTGGAAAAGAGCGAGGAGAAAACAAAGATGACCAACGCTGTTATCCCCCCGGCAAAAATGCCCGCTCACTGATTTATCGTTTGGTTTCCGTCACCCAAAGCTGGCGGAAACCGTCAACCTCTTCCATCCACGCGATTAACGCTCCATCCGGCGAAAAAACAACGGCGTCCGCTGAAGGCGGGCTGTCATGACTCTCCGTTAAAAAGGCGATTGCCCCGCTCTGCGCGTCGCAGCAGGCAATGCGGTTTTCCAGCACAAACCCCAACCACTGGCCTGACGGGTGCCAGTTGAACGCTGACTGAATATCGGTCGCGTTATGCGTAAGCTGGCGCGGCTCTCCCCCCTGCACCGGGATCAGCCAGAGCTGAACAATACCGCGATCATCGCGCATCAAAAACGCAATGTCCGTGGCTTGCGGGTTACTCCGCACCCAATGGCGCGGAACGTTTACCAGCCCAGGGAAAGCGCGATCGTGCGTAAAGGTCAGACGGCGCTGAACAACGCCCGCAGGCGGCGCAGGCAGCGTTGATTCTGTTCCGGTCAGCGGCATATCGCCTGCCTGTTTCCAGCCTTTTTCATCCTGCGGCAACGCCACCAGAAACAGCTCCGGCACTTTTTCACCCTTCGCCGACAAGGTATCGCCAATAAACGCCAGCGCATGATCGCCCACCCACCCCTCTTCGTAGGCGCGGTTAATGTCATCGCTGCCCGGCCGTGGCGCCGGCGTGGTCTGGCTCACCAACACGCACCAGTGGCTGCCGCTGTACTCCCGAGGATGCTGAACCGCCACCGTAACCGGGCCATACGGCACCGCAACGCCGACATTGCGCAAGTCCAGCGCCGGATCGCGCTCACGCAGTACATGGTCGTTATAGGTGAAGCTGACACGCTCGCCGTTCGGACTGAACACATGCACATGGCTGCCGCCGCGCAGCGCGCCGGGCGTATACGGCACGGTGATGTCCATTGCATCCAGATTCGTCACGCGGTTTTGCGCCGCTATCACGCCGCGACGATGGTGGAAATCATAATGCCACGTCTCGTCCGGGTTCTCCGGGCCATGAATGAACACATAGCGATCGTCTTGTGGATGAACGGTCACCACGCCAACGTGCGCGCCCTGCGTAGCGCGATAAATGACCTCAACCTCGCCAGTCCGTACGTTGACGCGCTCAATCGTCTCACCGGTAAACGAGGCGCCTGACGGACGCACATCAAAAACCAGCCACTGGCTGTCCGCCGTCCAGGTGTTAGTATTCGTAAGCTGATGATGACGCGAAGCGAAAGTGATTTGTTTCATGGAGATACCCTGATGCGCGGTTTTCGCATCAGGGTATAGCATTGGAAGAAATTAGCCTACCCGTTTAACGTCGCCGACCAGCAGGATATAAGAGAGCGCGCCAATCAGAGCAACAGCGGAGATATAGACCAGCGCCGGGCCAAAGCCATAATCCTGCGCAAGGTAGCCAATCACCAGCGGCACGGTGATGCCGCCCAGTCCACCAACAAAGTTAAACACGCCGCCGGTCAGGCCAATCAGACGCATCGGTGCGAGTGAAGAGACCAGTGACCAGGTGATAGACGCAAAACCATTGCCGAAGAACGCCAGCGCCATCAGAGTCATAATCCATACGGGATCGTTAGTGTAGTTCGCCCCCATGATGCAGGTAGAAATCAGCAGCCCGCAGATAATAGGCGTTTTACGCGCAACACCCAACGAGAACCCTTTTTTCACCAGCTTATCCGCCAGCCAGCCGGAGAGCAGCACCCCAAAGAAAGCGGCAAGGAACGGTACGGTCGTCATAAAACCCGCCTTCAGGGCGGTGATCCCTTTCTCCTGGGTTAAATAGTTCGGGAACCAGGTCAGGAAGAACCACAGCGTAGAAGTAACCGCAAATTGCCCCAGGTAGACCCCGACAAGTTTGCGGTGAAACACCAGTTTCCAGTCAGCTTTGGTCAGTGGCTGACGCGCCTCTTTTTTGACTGGCGCATCGCCGTCCACCAGACCGCCGCCATCGCGAATATAGTCCAGCTCAGCCTGGCTGATGCTTTTGGTCAGGCGCGGCGGCTGATAAACCTTGAACCAGATTAGCGACCAGATAATCCCGATTCCCCCGGTAACGATGAACACCCAGTGCCAGCTCAGCATCTCCTGAATCCAAATCAGCAGCGGCGTCAGAAACGCCAGGCCGACAAACTGCCCGGAGGTGTAGAAACCGACGGCGGAGGCGCGCTCATGTTCCGGGAACCAGCTGGTAACCATCCGGTTATTGGTCGGAAATGCGGGCGCCTCAAAAATCCCGGTGATGGCGCGAAGACCAATCAGCGACATTAATCCGGTGGCGAACCCCTGAAATAGCGTTGCAACAGACCAGCCCAAAATAGCGATAAAGTAGGTCAGTCGCGATCCCACACGGTCAAGGAACCAGCCGCCAGGAATCTGGCATAGCGTATAAAGCCACGCAAAAGCCGAAAAGACGTAGCCCATTTCCGCTTTGGTGATGCCGAATTCTTCCTGAATATGCGCCGACGCCACGGCGAGGTTCGCGCGGTCAACATAACAAATAACCACGGTAATAAAGATCATAATCAGCGTCAGATAACGACGACGCCCGGGTTTTGCAGCTGTAACTGAAATATCCATCGCAATCTGTCTCCAGATTTTGGGCATAGCGAGACCGCTCACCATACCCTGTAATTTACAGAGGGTTATATTTTTGTATGTAAGGTTTTTGCCCGGTGGCTTACCGGGTCTACGGGATGGCGATTACCATTCCGCTACGCTGCCATCTTCATGACGCCACAACGGGTTGCGCCAGTCCGGCGCGTTTTTACTCAGTTCAATGACTTTAGCTTCGTCAATGTCCACGCCAAGGCCCGGTTTAGTTAACGGTTTAAAGAAGCCGCCTTCCATACTGAAATCGTCCTTGTTTTTCACGAAGTCGAGCAGCTCCGCGCCTTTGTTGTAGTGAATGCCCATGCTCTGCTCCTGGAATACCGCATTGCGCGATACGAAGTCGATGTGCAGACAGGCTGCCAGCGCAATCGGCCCCAGCGGACAGTGCGGCGCCAGCGCCACGTCGTAGGCTTCCGCCATCCCGGCGATTTTGTAGCATTCGGTGATACCGCCAGCGTGCGACAGATCCGGTTGCAGAATCGCCAGCCCGCCCGCTTCCAGCACGCGTTTAAACTCAAAGCGTGAGAACATGCGCTCGCCTGCGGCAATCGGAATATGCGTCTGCGCCGCCAGCTTCGGATAATATTCCGCCTGCTCCGCCAGCACCGGCTCCTCAATAAACAGCGGACGATATTGTTCCAGCTCTTTAATTAATACCTTCGCCATCGGGGCGCTGACACGACCGTGGAAGTCGAGACCAAATTCAATTTCGTTACCAAAAGCCTCACGGATTTGCGCTACGGTATTGACTGCCGCATCCACCGAGCGTGAATTATCAATCACGCCCATCTCTTCACAACCGTTCAGTTTGAAGGTGTCGAAGCCAATAGCGCGCAGTTTCCTGATGCCGTCGATCACTTCCGCCGGACGGTCGCCACCCACCCAGCTGTAGGCTTTAATTTTGTCGCGAACCAGACCGCCCATCAGTTGCCATACCGGCGCGTTCAGCACTTTGCCTTTGATATCCCACAGCGCCTGGTCGATACCGGCGATGGCGCTCATCATTATTGGGCCGCCGCGATAAAAACCGGCGCGGTACATCACCTGCCACAGATCGTTGATACGCGCCGGGTCCTGACCGATCAGATAGTCGCCAAACTCATGAACCGCCGCTTCGACGGTACGCGCGCGCCCTTCTATAACCGGTTCGCCCCAGCCAACCACGCCTTCATCCGTTTCGATTTTCAGGAACATCCAGCGCGGGGGTAAACGGTACGTGGTGATTTTGGTTATTTTCATTTCACTGCCTCTCGATACGCTTTAACAAATGCCGTCGCCTGCTGCGCGGTACGCTCAACGGACTGCCCGGCGCAATAGAGATCGCTGCCCAGCCCGGCGCCTGCGCAACCCGCGCTAATCCATTGCGCCAGGTTTTCCGGCGTCACGCCCCCCACGGCAAACACCGGGACATCAGCCGGAAGCACCGCTTTCAACGCTTTGATGTAGTCCGGGCCAAATGCCGATGAGGGGAATATTTTCAGCGCCTGCGCACCCGCATCCAGCGCGGTAAAGGCCTCGCTGGCGGTCGCGCATCCAGGGCATACGGTCATGCCATAACTCACCGCGCGACGAATCACCTCGGGCTGAATATTTGGCGTGACGATCAGCTTGCAGCCCATTTGCGCTAACAGGTCTACCTGATCGGGCTGAAGTACGGTGCCCGCGCCGATCAACGCCTTATCGCCATACGCATCCACTATCGCCGGGATACTTTTTTCCCACTGCGGGGAGTTAAGCGGGATTTCCACCGCATCAAAGCCAGCCTCGATGACCGCGCCAACATGCGCCAGCGCTTCATCGGGCGTCACGCCACGTAATATCGCAATAAGCGGAAGATCAGTTTGCCACTGCATGAGCGATGCTCCTTATTCCTGCCTGAAATGCCTTCTCACCGGAAACGACGGTTGCATGACGGCCAATGGCGCTGAACGCCTGCTGGTAGCGTTCCGCCAGCGCGTCTCCGGCAACAATGGTGATCTGCCGGGCGTCAAAGCTTTCGCTAAGGGTGGCGACTTCAGCGCCAATCAACAGACCGGATAAAAATTCACTCACCTGCGCGCGCGGGAGTGTTCCCAGGACGTGCGAGGCGCGAACCTCAAAAAGTTGCGGCAGGATGGCGGGGGTAGCGAGACCACGCTCCAGCCCGGCAGTAAAGGCGACAGGCGAGGTTTCCTGTTCAGGCAACCCTGCGCCAACCAGTGAATAACGCAGCAACAGATGGTGTAATTCACCCGTCATCACGGTGCGAAAATCGTGAATTTGCGCGTTATCAGCCCGTACCCATTTACAGTGCGTACCGGGCATCACATAGACAGAAGAAGGAGAAAGCGTGCGGGCGCCAAGCAACTGTGTCTCTTCGCCGCGCATCACATTGTGGTTATCGTCGCGTGAGACACAGAGTCCGGGAATAATCCAGATCTTGTCGCCAACGGAGGTTAACTGCTCGCCTATGGAAGAGAAATGGGCAGGAACCGGCAGATAGGGGGCGATTTTCCAGCCTACATTGCTGCCGACCATTCCCGCCATAACCACGGGAGTGGCGCTGTCGCGCCAGTTTTGCGTCACTTCTGCTAACACCGCTTCAGGAGATTTACCCTTCAGACGCGTTACGCCTGCTTCTGATTGCCTGCTCTCCAGGCATTTGTCGCCCTGGTAAAGCCAGGCGCGCAAATTGGTCGATCCCCAGTCAATTGCGATGTAGCGAGCTGTCATGTGATTTCCTTGAGCCTTCGTGTCGAGCTGGCGATCATCGTTAAGGCCGCCTGCTCTGCCGCATCGCCATCCTGATGCCGTATCGCATCGAATAGCGCCTTATGTTCCTGGAGCGTTTTTGGCATGTTGGCCTCATCACCCATCCAGGTTCGTTCAAACACCGCTCGCTGTAGCGAACTGATCGCCACACTAAGCTGTTGTAAAACCGGGTTATGTACCGACTGCAATACCGCCTCGTGATAGCGAATATCCGCTTCGTTGAAGGCATCCCGGTTCTGGTTGTTGGCGATCATGTCATTGAGCGCCGACTCAATTTCGGCCAGATCGCTCGACGTCGCGCGTTCCGCCGCCCAGCGTGCAATAGCCGGTTCCACCAGGTTACGGACTTCACTCATCGCGCTGATCAGCCGCGGGTCATAATCGTTTTCCAGCACCCATTGCAGCACGTCGGTATCGAGGTAGTTCCACTGGTTTCGTGGTGCGACAAACGCTCCGCGATAACGCTTCATTTCAATGAGCCGCTTCGCCATCAGCGAACGGAACACTTCGCGAATGATGTTGCGCGAGGTTTCAAACTCCTCACACAGATCCGCTTCCGCAGGCAGTGCCGAACCCGGTACGTACTTGCCGCTGACAATCTGTTTTCCCAGCGTGATGACGATGCGATCGGTTTTATTGAGGGTCATGGAGAGTCCTTGTGCTCTGTATGTACCGCTCTACTTTACCGTTACCGCTGAAATTCGCCTCAACTTTGTAGTACTAACGTGATGTCATTCATCGTTGCTGTGTTGATAATGTAGTACAACACAAATGTGTTGTACTACAATTTAGATCACAAAAACGACAATCGGTAATGGGAATGTTATGAAGGGAAAATGAGGGCGTAAAAAAACCCGCAGCAGAGGCGGGTTACGGAACGTCTGTTTTGCCGGATTAATCCAGGCCAGCCACTTAATTCAGCACAAATTTCTCAATTGCGTATGCCACTCCGTCTTCCAGGTTGGATTTAGTGACAAAATTGGCCACCTCTTTCACCGACGGAATCGCGTTGTCCATCGCCACACCCATGCCTGCATATTCGATCATCGCGATGTCGTTTTCCTGATCGCCAATCGCCATGATTTCTTCCGGCTTGATCCCCAGCGTATCGGCCAGCGACTTCACGCCAGTGCCTTTATTGACGCGTTTATCCAGGATTTCGAGGAAGTACGGCGCACTTTTTAGCACGGTATATTTCTCTTTTACTTCCGCCGGAATACGCGCAATGGCCTGATCAAGGATGACGGGTTCATCAATCATCATCACTTTCAGGAACTGCGTTGCCGGGTCCATTTTCTCCGCTTCACAGAACACCAGCGGAATGGTGGCGACATAGGATTCATGTACGGTGTAGTAGCTGATATCACGGTTTGCGGTGTACAGCGTGTTGCGATCCAGCGCGTGGAAGTGTGAGCCGACTTCGCGGGACAACTTCTCCAGAAAGCGGTAATCGTCATAGCTCAGCGCCGTTTGCGCAACGGTACTGCCGTCGCCCGCTTTCTGCACCAGCGCGCCATTGTAGGTGATGCAGTAGTCGCCGGGTTGTTCCATGTGAAGCTCTTTCAGATAGCTATGGACACCCGCATACGGACGGCCAGTGGTCAGCACCACGTTAACGCCACGGGCGCGCGCGGCGGCAATCGCCGTTTTTACCGCAGGTGAAATGGTGTGATCGGGCAGCAAAAGGGTGCCATCCATATCGATAGCAATGAGTTTGATAGCCATGAGTTCCCCGGATTAAATGAGTCCGTCCTCATGCTAACGCGATTCCGCTCAAAAAACAGCAACGAAAAGGGGGATAGAAAGGAGAACCGGGATTCCCCTTTTGCAGATCGGTTGTAGGCCGGATAAGGCCTAAGCCACCATCCGGCAGCTTAGGCTGATGAACTGCCTGATGGCGCTTCGCTTATCAGGCCTACAAGCTGATTAGATATCGATGTTTGCCGCTTTCAGGGCGTTCTCTTCGATAAAGGCGCGACGCGGTTCAACGGCATCGCCCATCAGCGTAGTGAACAGTTGGTCGGCGGCAATCGCATCTTTCACGGTGACGCGCAGCATACGACGGCTTTCCGGGTCCATCGTGGTTTCCCACAGCTGATCCGGGTTCATCTCGCCCAGACCTTTATAGCGCTGAATCGCCAGGCCACGACGGGACTCTTTCACCAGCCACTCCAGCGCCTGCTCGAAGCTCGCAACCGGCTGACGGCGCTCGCCGCGTTCAATGAACGCATCGTCTTCGATCAGACCGCGCAGCTTCTCGCCGAGCGTGCAGATGCGACGGTATTCGCCGCCGGTAACAAACTCGTGATCCAGCGGATAGTCGGTATCCACGCCGTGAGTACGCACGCGAACAATCGGTTCGAACTGCTGCTGTTCGGCGTTCTCGCGAACGTCAAACTTCCACTGGCTGCCGTGCTGCTCTTTCTCGTTCAGCTCGGTAATCAGCGCGTTCACCCAACGGGTGACAGCCTGTTCGTTGCTAAGATCGGCTTCCGTCAGCGTCGGCTGATAAACCAGCTCTTTCAGCAGCGCTTTCGGGAAGCGACGCTCCATGCGGCCAATCATTTTCTGCGTCGCGTTGTAATCAGAAACCAGTTTTTCTAACGCTTCGCCCGCCAGTGCCGGTGCGCTGGCATTGGTGTGCAGCGTTGCGCCATCCAGAGCGATGGAGATCTGGTACTGATCCATCGCCTCATCGTCTTTAATGTACTGTTCCTGCTTGCCTTTCTTCACTTTGTACAGCGGCGGCTGCGCAATGTAGACGTGACCGCGCTCGACGATTTCCGGCATCTGACGATAGAAGAAGGTCAACAGCAGCGTACGGATGTGCGAGCCATCGACGTCCGCATCGGTCATGATGATGATGCTGTGATAGCGCAGTTTATCCGGGTTGTACTCGTCACGACCGATGCCGCAGCCCAGCGCGGTGATCAGCGTCGCCACTTCCTGGGAAGAGAGCATCTTGTCGAAGCGCGCTTTCTCCACGTTGAGGATTTTACCCTTCAGCGGCAGAATCGCCTGGTTCTTGCGGTTACGACCCTGTTTAGCAGAGCCGCCCGCGGAGTCCCCTTCCACAAGGTACAGTTCAGACAGCGCCGGGTCGCGTTCCTGACAATCCGCCAGTTTACCCGGCAGACCCGCCAGATCCAGCGCGCCTTTACGACGCGTCATTTCACGCGCACGACGCGCGGCTTCACGCGCACGCGCCGCATCGATAATTTTGCCGACCACGATTTTAGCGTCGGACGGGTTTTCCAGCAGGTATTCGCTCAGCAGCTCGTTCATCTGCTGTTCCACCGCCGATTTCACCTCGGAAGAGACCAGTTTATCTTTGGTCTGGGAGGAGAATTTCGGGTCCGGCACCTTCACGGAAACCACGGCAATCAGGCCTTCACGCGCATCGTCGCCGGTGGCGCTGACTTTGGCTTTCTTGCTGTAGCCTTCTTTATCCATATAGGCGTTCAGGGTACGGGTCATCGCCGCACGGAAGCCTGCAAGGTGCGTACCGCCGTCACGCTGCGGAATGTTGTTGGTAAAGCAGTAGATGTTTTCCTGGAAACCGTCGTTCCACTGCAATGCCACTTCCACGCCGATACCGTCTTTTTCGGTGGAGAAGTAGAAGATATTCGGGTGGATCGGCGTTTTGTTCTTGTTGAGGTACTCAACAAACGCTTTGATGCCGCCTTCGTAGTGGAAATGGTCTTCTTTACCGTCGCGCTTGTCTTTCAGACGAATAGAGACGCCGGAGTTCAGGAAGGACAGCTCACGCAGACGCTTAGCCAGAATTTCGTATTCAAATTCGGTGACGTTGGTGAAGGTTTCCAGGCTCGGCCAGAAACGCACCATCGTACCGGTTTTATCAGTTTCGCCAGTCACCGCCAGCGGCGCCTGCGGTACGCCATGCTCATAGATCTGACGGTGGATTTTGTTATCGCGCTGGATAACCAGTTCCAGTTTCTGGGACAGGGCGTTAACCACGGAAACACCCACGCCGTGCAGACCGCCGGACACTTTATAGGAGTTATCGTCGAATTTACCGCCCGCGTGCAGCACGGTCATGATCACTTCCGCAGCAGAAACGCCCTCTTCCGGGTGAATACCGGTCGGGATGCCACGCCCGTCATCCTGCACGGATACGGAGTTATCGGCATGAATGGTGACGATAATGTCTTTACAGTGACCCGCGAGCGCTTCGTCGATAGCGTTATCTACCACCTCGAATACCATGTGGTGCAGACCGGTGCCGTCATCCGTGTCGCCGATATACATACCCGGGCGCTTACGCACCGCATCCAGCCCTTTCAGGACTTTGATACTGGAGGAGTCATAAGAATTCGACATCAACGTTTCTCGCTCAATTTATCTTGGGTTAATCCGTTATTTTACCCTTTTCCACGGTGAACATCTTCGAATTTTTGTCCGACATGTCCAGAACGTGTTCAGCGCTGATTGCGCTGACAAAGACCTGTGATTGCGTCGCTTTCAAGCGGCTGGCCAGCAGCCCGCGACGCGCATCATCAAGTTCAGAGGCAAAATCATCTATCAGGTAGAGACACCGCCGCCCGCTTTCACGGGTGAGGAACTCCCCTTGCGCCAGTCGTAAAGCGCACATCAGCAGTTTAAGCTGCCCACGCGATAAGGTATCTTCCACCGGCGCACCGTCAGCACGAATGCGGAAATCCGCTTTGTGCGGGCCATGCGCAGTGTAGGTCAACATGCGATCGCGTTCGAAGCTCCGCTCCAGCACCTCGGCATAATCCGTCTCTTTTTCCCAACCGCGCTGAAAAGAGAAGGTGAGGGAGAACTCCGGTAGAAATTGCTGGCAGGTATCCGCCATATCCTGCGCAATACCAGCACTGTACTCAGCACGCCAGGTACTGATTTGTTCCGCGAGAGGAATCAACTCCTTATCCCACGGACGCAATTGTTCATAACGGCTTACCTGGCGCAGCGCCGCGTTGCGCTGCTTGAGCAACCGCTTCAGGTTGCTCCAGGCGGTAAAAAAACCGACTTCGTTGTGAAAGCATCCCCAGTCAAGGAACGCTCTTCTGTATTTGGGGCCGCCGTTGAGTAAAGTAAACCCCTCAGGGGTAATCAACTGCATCGGCATCAGGTGCGCCAGCTCCGCCACTTTGTGACCGTCGGTGCCGTCGATACGCACTTTGCTGTCGCCCAGCTTGTCTTTCGTCAGGCCGATGGCGGTTTCGCGCTCTTCCCCTTGCAAACGTCCGTGGAGGACAAACGACTCCTGCTCGTGACGAATGACACGGCCAATCTGCAAACTGCGAAACGCCCGGCCGTGGCCGAGCGTATAGATGGCCTCCAGCACGCTGGTTTTGCCGCTACCGTTTGCGCCAACCAGGAAGTTAAAGCCGGGGGATAAAGCGAGATCCGCATTTTCAATATTGCGAAAGTCGCGGATCAACAGGCGGGTGAGCGACATTACAGTCTCATTGGCATCACAACATACGCAGCACTTTGAGACGCCGCATCTTCAATCTGTACGCTGGAAACGGAGTCTGTCAGCAGAATACGCACGGTTTCACATTTCAGCGCGTTCAGCACATCAAGCACGTAGCTGACGTTAAAGCCGATCTCCATCTCAGTACCGCCGTAGGTGACGTCCAGAATCTCTTCCGCTTCTTCCTGTTCCGGGTTGTTGGCGGTGATTTTGAGTTGGTTTTCGCTCACATACAGGCGTACGCCACGGAATTTCTCGTTGGAGAGAATCGCCGCGCGGGCAAACGCCTGCTTGAGAATATCGCAACCCGCTTCCAGCGTTTTGTCCGGGTTCTTCGGCAATACGCGGCGATAATCCGGGAAACGACCATCAACCAGCTTGGACGTAAAGATAAAATCACCGACGTGGGCACGGATGTTGTTACTGCCGATCTGTACGCGCAGCGGGGTTTCGCCGCCGTCGAGCATACGCATCAGCTCAATCACGCCTTTACGCGGCACAATCACCGAATGGTTAGGCAGAGATTGCCCGACCGGCATAGAGCAGACCGCCAGACGGTGACCGTCGGTCGCGACGGTACGCAACTCTTCACCTTCAGTCTCAAACAGCATGCCGTTTAAGTAGTAACGCACGTCCTGATGCGCCATTGAGAACTGGGTGGCTTCAATCAGGCGCTTCATCGTTGCCTGCGGCAGGGTGAATTCGACTTCGCTCTGCCAGTCATCCAGATTAGGGAAATCGGCGGCAGGCAGCGTGGAAAGCGAGAAACGGCTACGCCCGGAGCGCACCAGCATCCGATCGCCTTCCAGCTGGACGGCGATTTCAGCCCCTTCCGGCAAGCCACGGCAGATATCAAAGAATTTCCGCGCCGGGACGGTAGTTGCGCCTGGTTCATGAGGCTGAATCAACGCAACGCGCGCCACCATTTCCATTTCAAGATCGGTGCCCGTCAGCGACAGCGTACCGTCAGCTACCTGCAACAGCAGGTTACCGAGAATGGGCAGCGTAGGACGACCGCCCAGCGGGCCACTGACCTGCTGAAGCGGTTTTAATAAATGTTCACGTTCAACGGTAAATTTCATAGCGTCACGAAGATAATGTTCTGATTAAGTTTGAGAAATCTTCTTTAATATCATGGCTTTCTTCACGCAACTGCTCAATCTTACGGCAGGCATGAAGTACGGTAGTGTGGTCACGTCCACCAAACGCGTCGCCAATTTCCGGCAGACTGTGGTTGGTGAGCTCCTTTGCCAGCGCCATAGCCATCTGACGCGGGCGCGCTACCGAGCGAGATCGACGCTTGGAAAGCAGATCCGCGATTTTAATTTTGTAATACTCCGCCACCGTCTTCTGGATATTGTCGATGGTGACCAGCTTTTCCTGCAACGCCAGCAGATCGCGCAGCGCTTCACGCACAAAGTCGATAGTGATAGCGCGTCCGGTAAAGTTAGCGTTAGCGATCACGCGGTTCAGCGCCCCTTCCAGCTCACGCACGTTAGAGCGTAGTCGCTTGGCAATAAAGAACGCCACCTCGCCAGGCAAACGAATATCATTTTCGTCCGCTTTTTTCATCAGGATCGCCACGCGGGTTTCCAGCTCAGGCGGTTCGATCGCCACCGTCAACCCCCAACCGAAGCGGGATTTCAGACGATCTTCGACGCCGTTGATCTCTTTTGGATAACGATCCGACGTCAAAATGATCTGCTGATTACCTTCTAACAGGGCGTTAAAGGTGTGGAAAAACTCTTCCTGGGATCGTTCTTTATTGGCGAAGAATTGAATGTCATCAATAAGCAGTGCGTCAACGGAACGGTAGTAGCGTTTAAACTCTTCGATCGCGTTGTTTTGCAAGGCTTTAACCATGTCCTGCACAAAGCGCTCGGAGTGCATATACACCACTTTCGCATTCGGTTTGCGCGCCATAATGCCGTTGCCCACCGCATGCAACAGGTGAGTTTTACCCAGACCGGTGCCGCCGTAGAGGAACAAGGGATTGTAGGCGCCGCCAGGGTTGTCCGCCACCTGACGCGCCGCCGCGCGCGCCAGTTGGTTGGATTTACCTTCGACGAAGTTATCAAACGTGTGTTTCACGTTGACGTTAGAGCGGTAGGTCGGTTCTGCCGGAGCCGGCACGTTATCCCAGCCCGGGCGCGCCGCGGCTGGCACCGCACGCTGTGGCTGCGCCTGAGCGACCTGCGCAGGTGCAACAACATTGTTGACCGGCGTTTTGAGCGTTTGAGTGACGGGTTTCGTCCCGACCTCAAAACGCAGTTGTGGGGCATCCGCTCCGCAGAAATTATTCAGCAGTCCATTGATATTATTGAGGTACTTGTCTCTTAC
This sequence comes from Citrobacter sp. CK189, assembly GCF_030333505.1. Taxonomy (NCBI): domain Bacteria; kingdom Pseudomonadati; phylum Pseudomonadota; class Gammaproteobacteria; order Enterobacterales; family Enterobacteriaceae; genus Citrobacter; species Citrobacter sp. CK189. Next base: position 430,123 of record NZ_JAOWFV010000037.1, read on the forward strand.
CCAATCGAGCACAAAACGGTTTGGCGCATACAAAGCCAGCGTGTTATCGCTCAGTTCCGCCTGCAACGGGCGTATCCACATACTGAATTCTGTGGCTGGTAACTCATCCTGCAATCGGGCAAGACACTGCTGCCAAAGCGAAAGTGACACGGCGGACTCCACTCGAACAAAAGTCGATAAATGACAAAGGCTGAAACATTCATGATTGTTGACGCACGTCGAAAAGACCCTGTGCATAAAAGGGTGACGTGCGAATTGCTATCTGCAATTTTACCCGATCAGGATCCGTTGAAACGATCAGGACCGCGGATCATAGCCTAAACTGAGCAAGAGATCTTCTGTTTCTCACAGATTCTTCCCGATTTATCCACAGGATGATCCAGAACCGGGTAAGTGTAAACGATCCAGGCGAAGTGCTGCACGATTTCGCGCGCATATTGAAAAAATTAATGAGTAAAGACGCTATACTGCATAAACGATCTAATAAAGATCCCGTGCGATCCTTGCGCTTTGCCCGGCAGTCCGTATAATCCTCCACCCGTTGTACAATGCCCATCGTACGGCGTTAGCGCTGCTTGTTTTTCGCGCGAAAAGGTGCGGAAAAACGCAGGGTTTTAAGGAAAGAGAATTGACTCTGGAGTGTACAATTATTACAATCCGGCCTCTTTAATCACCCACGCTGAGGCGTAAGTCGTTCGATAATCGTTCGGGTATACGCAAAAGTCAGTGAATTTATTCAAGTTTAGGTAGAAATCGCCATGAAACGCACTTTTCAACCGTCTGTACTGAAGCGCAACCGTTCTCACGGCTTCCGTGCTCGTATGGCTACTAAAAATGGTCGTCAGGTTCTGGCACGTCGTCGTGCTAAAGGCCGCGCTCGTCTGACCGTTTCCAAGTAATAAAAGCTAACCCCTGAGTGGTTAAGCTCGCATTTCCCAGGGAGTTACGTTTGTTAACTCCCAGTCATTTCACATTTGTCTTCCAGCAGCCACAACGGGCTGGCACGCCGCAAATCACCATTCTCGGCCGCCTGAATTCGCTGGGGCATCCCCGCATCGGTCTAACCGTCGCCAAGAAAAACGTTCGACGCGCGCATGAACGCAATCGGATTAAACGTCTGACGCGTGAAAGCTTCCGTCTGCGTCAACATGAACTCCCTGCAATGGATTTCGTGGTGGTGGCGAAAAAAGGGGTTGCCGACCTCGATAACCGTGCTCTCTCGGAAGCGTTGGAAAAATTATGGCGCCGCCACTGTCGCCTGGCTCGCGGGTCCTGATAGCCCTTATACGGGTCTATCAACGCCTGATCAGTCCGCTGCTTGGGCCGCATTGCCGTTTCACGCCAACCTGCTCAAGCTACGGAATTGAGGCATTGCGCAGGTTTGGAGTGATAAAAGGCAGTTGGTTGACGGTGAAACGCGTATTAAAATGCCACCCTTTACACCCTGGTGGTGACGATCCCGTCCCGCCCGGACCATTTGATACCAGAGAACACTAACGATGGATTCGCAACGCAATCTTTTAGTCATCGCTTTGCTGTTCGTGTCTTTCATGATCTGGCAAGCCTGGGAGCAGGATAAAAATCCGCAGCCTCAGACCCAACAGACCACGCAGACAACGACCACCGCAGCGGGTAGCGCCGCCGACCAGGGCGTACCGGCCAGTGGCCAGGGGAAACTGATTACGGTTAAGACCGACGTGCTTGATCTGACCATCAACACCCGTGGCGGTGATGTTGAGCAGGCCTTGCTGCCAACTTACCCGAAAGAGTTGGGTTCTAAAGAACCGTTCCAGTTGCTGGAAACGACTCCGCAGTTTATCTACCAGGCGCAGAGCGGCCTGACCGGTCGTGACGGCCCGGATAACCCGGCTAACGGCCCGCGTCCGCTGTACAGCGTCGATAACGACACGTTTGTCCTCGCGGATGGCCAGAACGAACTGCATGTTCCGATGACCTGGACTGACGCCGCTGGCAACACCTTCACCAAAACGTTTGTCCTCAAACGCGGTGAATATGCGGTCAACGTCAACTACAGCGTGCAGAACGCCGGTGAGAAACCGCTGGAGATCTCCACCTTTGGTCAGTTGAAGCAATCCATCAATCTGCCGTCTCATCGCGACACCGGTAGCAGCAACTTTGCACTGCATACCTTCCGTGGCGCGGCGTACTCCACGCCGGATGAGAAGTACGAAAAATACAAATTCGACACTATTGCCGATAACGAAAACCTGAACGTCAGCTCCAACGGCGGTTGGGTCGCCATGTTGCAGCAGTACTTCGCAACGGCATGGATTCCGCGTAACGACGGCACCAATAACTTCTATACCGCTAATCTGGGTAACGGCATTGCCGCTATCGGCTATAAATCTCAGCCGGTTCTGGTACAGCCGGGTCAGACTGGCGCAATGACCAGCACCCTGTGGGTTGGCCCGGAAATTCAGGATAAAATGGCGGCCGTTGCACCGCACCTGGATCTGACCGTTGATTACGGTTGGCTGTGGTTCATCTCTCAGCCGCTGTTCAAACTGCTGAAATGGATTCATAGCTTCCTGGGTAACTGGGGCTTCTCCATCATCGTTATCACCTTTATCGTTCGTGGCATCATGTACCCGCTGACGAAAGCGCAGTACACCTCCATGGCGAAGATGCGTATGCTACAGCCGAAGATTCAGGCTATGCGCGAGCGTCTGGGCGATGACAAACAGCGTCAGAGCCAGGAAATGATGGCCCTGTACAAAGCTGAGAAGGTTAACCCGCTGGGCGGCTGCTTCCCGCTGATCATCCAGATGCCTATCTTCCTGGCGTTGTACTACATGCTGATGGGCTCCATTGAACTGCGTCATGCGCCGTTCGCACTGTGGATCCATGACTTGTCCGCACAGGACCCGTACTACATCCTGCCGATCCTGATGGGCGTGACGATGTTCTTCATCCAGAAGATGTCTCCGACCACCGTGACCGACCCGATGCAGCAGAAGATCATGACCTTTATGCCGGTCATCTTCACGGTATTCTTCCTGTGGTTCCCGTCAGGTCTGGTGCTGTACTATATCGTCAGCAACCTGGTAACCATCATCCAGCAGCAGCTGATTTACCGTGGTCTGGAGAAACGTGGCCTGCATAGCCGCGAGAAGAAAAGCTCCTGATTCCATGTAGGCCGGGTAAGCGTAGCGCCACCCGGCAATCAGAACAGCGATGACAGGGCGGTCAATTGACCGCCTTTTTTATTAGCAAAAAAGAGAAGATCATGAGCCATAACGACACTATCGTCGCCCAGGCTACCCCACCGGGACGCGGTGGCGTCGGTATCCTGCGCATTTCCGGCCTCAAGGCGCGCGAGGTGGCCGAAGCCGTATTGGGCAAGCTACCAAAACCGCGTTACGCCGATTACCTGCCGTTTAAAGATGCCGATGGCACGGCGCTGGATCAGGGGATCGCGCTGTGGTTTCCTGGCCCGAACTCGTTCACTGGTGAAGACGTACTGGAACTGCAAGGGCATGGCGGCCCGGTCATTCTCGACCTGCTGTTAAAACGTATTCTGACGCTCCCCGGCCTGCGCATTGCCAGACCGGGCGAGTTCTCCGAGCGCGCGTTCCTCAATGACAAGCTCGACTTAGCCCAGGCAGAAGCGATTGCCGACCTGATCGACGCCAGTTCCGAGCAGGCGGCACGCTCGGCGCTGAACTCGCTACAGGGGGCATTTTCCGCGCGTGTGAATCATCTTGTGGAAGCACTCACTCACCTGCGCATCTATGTGGAAGCGGCCATTGACTTCCCGGACGAGGAGATCGACTTCCTCTCCGACGGCAAAATTGAAGCCCAGCTCAACGGCGTGATCGCCGATCTCGATGCGGTACGCGCCGAAGCGCGTCAGGGCAGCCTGCTGCGTGAAGGGATGAAGGTGGTCATTGCCGGACGCCCTAACGCCGGGAAATCGAGCCTGCTGAACGCCCTGGCGGGCCGTGAGGCCGCCATTGTCACCGATATCGCTGGCACCACCCGCGACGTGCTGCGCGAGCATATTCACATCGACGGAATGCCGCTGCACATCATCGATACCGCCGGTCTGCGCGATGCCAGCGATGAAGTGGAACGTATTGGGATTGAGCGCGCCTGGCAGGAGATAGAACAGGCCGACCGCGTGCTGTTTATGGTGGATGGCACAACCACCGATGCCGTTGATCCGGCGGAAATCTGGCCGGACTTTATCGCCCGTTTACCGGCGAAACTGCCGATCACCGTTGTGCGCAACAAAGCTGACATCACTGGCGAGACGCTGGGTATCAGCGAGGTGAATGGTCACTCACTTGTCCGTCTTTCCGCCCGTACCGGCGAAGGCGTGGATGTGTTGCGTAACCATCTCAAACAAAGCATGGGCTTTGACACCAATATGGAAGGCGGCTTCCTTGCCCGCCGTCGCCATCTTCAGGCGCTGGCAGAAGCCGCAGAACATCTCCAGCAGGGCAAATCACAGCTGCTTGGCGCCTGGGCTGGCGAACTGCTGGCGGAGGAGCTGCGTCTGGCGCAGCAGGCGCTGAGTGAGATCACCGGCGAGTTTACCTCCGACGATCTGCTGGGCCGTATTTTCTCCAGCTTCTGTATTGGCAAGTGATGTTGTTTTGCCCGGTGGCGCTACGCTTACCGGGCCGACTAAATCTGTAGGCCGGATAAGGCAAAGCCGCCATCCGGCAATAATAAATTTCCTCACAGGAAATCACCGTTGTCCAAATGGCAACTCGCGTCACTGAAAAGCTCCCCGTATTCTTAGCGCCACGCTTATTGTGAGGACGCTATGACCCGCTTTCTAATCTGTAGTTTTGCCCTTGTTTTACTCTACCCAGCCGGTATCGACATGTATCTGGTCGGTTTACCCCGTATTGCCGCCGATCTGAACGCCAGCGAGGCGCAGCTGCACATCGCGTTTTCGGTATACCTGGCCGGGATGGCTACCGCAATGCTGTTTGCGGGTAAAGTTGCAGACCAGTCAGGGCGCAAACCGGTGGCGATAGCGGGCGCGGTGATATTCATCATCGCCTCCATGCTTTGCTCACGAGCAACGGACGGGTCGCTGTTCCTGACCGGGCGCTTTATTCAGGGCATCGGGGCGGGGTGCTGTTATGTGGTGGCGTTTGCGATTTTGCGCGACACGCTGGACGATCGCCGCCGGGCGAAAGTGTTATCGCTATTAAACGGAATTACCTGCATTGTACCGGTATTAGCGCCAGTGTTAGGGCATTTGATTATGCTTAAATTCCCGTGGCAAAGTCTGTTTTACACGATGATAGCGATGGGTATCGCGGTATGCCTGCTCTCGGTGTTTATCCTGAAAGAAACGCGCCCGGCAACATGCTCATCGATCTCGCGCCCTCAGCAAAATGCAGAGTCGCTGCTCAACCGCTTTTTCCTCAGCCGTCTGGCGATCACCACGTTGAGCGTGTCGGTGATCCTCACATTTGTAAACACCTCGCCGGTGTTGCTCATGGAAATGATGGGCTTTGATCGCGGTGAATACGCCACCACAATGGCGCTGACGGCAGGCATCAGCATGGCGGTGTCGTTCTCAACGCCCTTTGCGCTGAGCGTATTTAAACCGCGCACGCTGATGCTCACGTCGCAAGGGCTGTTTCTGGCTGCGGGCATCGTACTCAGCCTCTCATCCTCTCACGCCGTCACGCTCTTTGGCCTGACGCTCATCTGCGCGGGTTTTTCGGTTGGCTTTGGCGTGGCGATGAGCCAGGCATTAGGCCCATTCTCACTGCGTGCTGGCGTCGCAAGCTCTGTACTCGGCATTGCACAGGTCTGCGGGTCATCGCTGTGGATATGGCTGGCGGCAGTCATTGGCTTTAACGCCCTGAATATGCTGATCGGGATTCTGATTGGCTGTAGCATGGTCTGTATCCTGTTACTGATGACCATACAGCCCGCAGCGCACTATGAAAAAATCCATCACCAGTCTCGATCTTAATCTGTTGTTATGTTTGCAGCTTCTGATGCAGGAGCGCAGCGTCACCAAAGCGGCGAAGCGGATGAACGTCACGCCCTCGGCGGTGAGTAAATCGCTGTCAAAGCTGCGAACATGGTTTGATGACCCGCTGTTTGTGAACACGCCGCTGGGGCTGACGCCAACGCCGCTGATGGTCAATATGGAGCAAAGCCTGGCGGACTGGATGCAGATGAGCAATCAGCTGCTTGATAAACCACATCACGAATCGCCACGCGGCCTGAAATTTGAACTGGCGGCAGAGTCGCCGCTGGTAATGATCATGTTCAATTCTCTGTCGCAGCAGATTTATCAGCGCTATCCGCAGGCCACAATCAAGGTGCGTAACTGGGATTACGACTCGCTGGATGCCATCACACGCGGCGAGGTGGATCTCGGCTTTACCGGAAGGGAGAGCCATCCCCGTTCGCGGGAGCTTCTCAGCCTGCTGCCGCTGTCTATCGATTTTGAAGTCCTGTTCAGCGATCTCCCCTGGGTCTGGCTGCGGGAAGATCACCCGGCGCTACAAGAAGAGTGGAATCTGGAAACATTTTTACGCTATCCGCATATCAGCATTTGCTGGGAGCAAAGCGACACCTGGGCGCTGGATGATGTATTGCAGGAGATGGGCCGTAAACGCAACATCGCCTTAAGTTTACCGGGGTTTGAACAATCGCTGTTTATGGCCGCCCAGCCGAACCACTCGCTGCTGGCGACCGCGCCTCTCTACTGCCAGCGTTATAACCAGCTCCACCAGCTCCCGTTGGCCGCGCGTCCTCTCCCTTTTGACGCCGCCCAGCGAGAAAAGCTGATGGTGCCTTTTACCCTCCTTTGGCATAAACGTAACAGCCATAACCCTAAAATTATCTGGTTAAAAGAGACCATCAAAACGCTCTATAGCCACCTCTCCTGACGGTAAATTAACCACGACCGCGTCAGAAATGTAAAAGTCGCGTAAGCGCCGCTGTTTTTGTCGAACTTTTGACCAGTAAAACCTGTCCATAATCTACGTAAATGTTACTCTCGTAATAATCACGGACCATTAATCACGGAGCGAAAAATGGCGACACATTTTGCCAGAGGGATTCTTACGGAGGGACACCTGATTTCAGTCCGTCTGCCTTCTCCATGCCACATCGAAGCCAGAAACCTTCCCGCTCACCGCCGGACACGTTTTTTGGCTTCACGCGGCTTACTCGCTGAACTGATGTTTATGCTCTACGGAACCAGCGAGCTGCCGGAAATTGCTATTCAGGCCAAAGGGAAGCCTGTCTTTCGCGATAAAAATCTGCCTGCGTTCTCCATCTCATATGCCGGGAATATGGTAGGCGTGGTGCTGACAACGGAGGGGGAATGCGGCCTGGATATGGAATTACAGCGAGCCATACGAGGATTCCATAGCCCACTTTCAGCCGAGAGCCCGGCGTTCTCCAGCAACGAAAATCTGTGGATCAACAATCAGAGCGATCCCAACGAAGCGCGCGCGCAACTGATCACCTTACGCCAGAGCGTGCTAAAGCTAACCGGTGACGTACTGAATGACGATCCGCGTGAACTCCAACTCCTTCCCGGCGCAGGCCGCCTGAAATGCGCCCACGTTACGCAGGTGGAGGCAATATGCGACGCGGAAGATATTCTGGTCTGGTCGGTGGCGGTTACGCCAGCCATTGAAAAACTGAATGTTTGGGAGTTTGATAGTAAGCAAGGATGGAAAAGCCTGGCCGATATCCAGACCCGGGCGAATGAACCCACTGGTCGCCTGATGCGATTCGCTCAATTATCCACAGCAAAGTCATCTTATACACTTAGCTGATTCGGCCCTGTCCCGGCCGCCATGATGAAAAGGAGTAATCATGTCCGAAACGTTGAATGTTGTTACGTTACTGGGGAGCCTGCGCAAAGGTTCATTTAACGGTATGGTCGCCCGCACGCTGCCGAAAATTGCCCCGGCAGGCATGGAGGTCAGCGCATTACCTTCGATTGGCGATATTCCGCTGTATGACGCTGATGTGCAGCAGGAAGAGGGGTTCCCGGCGAGCGTTGAAGCGCTGGCGGAGCAAATCCGTAAAGCGGACGGCGTCGTCATCGTCACACCGGAATACAACTACTCGGTGCCTGGCGGACTGAAAAACGCGATCGACTGGCTGTCCCGCCTGCCAGAACAGCCGTTAGCCGGGAAACCGGTGCTGATCCAGACCAGCTCAATGGGGGCAATCGGCGGCGCTCGCTGTCAGTATCATCTGCGCCAGATTCTGGTATTCCTTGATGCGATGGTAATGAACAAACCGGAGTTTATGGGCGGCGTGATTCAGAACAAAGTTGACCCGCAAACCGGGGAAGTGGTTGATCAAAGCACGATTGATCATCTTACCGGCCAGCTAACCGCGTTTGGCGATTACATTCAGCGCGTTAAAGCGTGATAACAGCGCGCGCGTAGGGCCGCAGGCCGGATAAGGCGTTTGGCCGCCATCCGGCTATCAAATTTGCCTGATGGCGCTACGCTTATCAGGCCAGGACACCTCGCGCAGCGCCGTATCAGCGGCAATTAGTGCGCGTCGATAAACACAATCTTCAGCACAAACAACAACGCCACAACCACCACGCAAGGGCTCAGCTCACGCAGACGTCCGGTGCCGATTTTCATCACACAGTAAGAGATAAAGCCCAGCGCGATACCTTCGGTAATCGAGAAGCTGAACGGCATCATCACGGCAGTAATAAACGCCGGAACAGACTCGGTAAGGTCTTGCCATTTCACGCGCGCCAGACTGGAAGTCATCAGTACGCCAACATAGATCAGCGCCCCGGCAGCGGCATAACCCGGCACCATTCCCGCCAGCGGCGACAGGAAGATAACCAGCAGGAACAGCAAACCGACAACAACGGCGGTCAGGCCCGTGCGCCCGCCGACGGATACGCCGGATGAGGACTCGATATAGGCGGTAACCGACGAGGTTCCGATAAACGCCCCGGTCACAGAAGAGACGCTATCGACAAACAGCGCCTGCTTCATCCGCGGGAATTTACCTTTCTCATCAGCCAGACCGGCTTTGTCGGTAACGCCAATCAGCGTACCGGAGGAGTCGAACAGGTTCACCAGCATGAAGGAGAAAATCACGCCAGCCAGACCAATGTTAAACGAGCCCGCCAGATCCACATGCCCGATCACAGAGCTAACGCTTGGCGGCGCAGAGACAATGCCGTTGTAATGCACATCACCCATCATCCAGCCGAGCAGCGTCGTTACAATAATAGAGACCAGCACGGCGGCATGAATGTTACGTGATGCCAGAATAGCGATGATGAAGAAGCCCAGCACGCCGAGCAGTACGCTGTGAGAGGTCAGATTACCGATGCTCACCAGGGTTTCCGGGTTCGCGACGATAACGCCTGCGTTTTTCAGCCCCATCATGCCGATAAACAGGCCGATACCGCTGGTGATGCCCACGCGCAGACTGACCGGAATGTTAGCAATCATCCAGTAACGCACGCGGAAGATGGTCAGCAGCAGCAGGCCGATCGCTCCCCAGAAGATTGCGCCCATACCAACCTGCCAGGACAGCCCCATCGCGCCAACAACCACGAAGGCGAAAAACGCGTTCAGACCCATAGCCGGCGCCAGCGCGACCGGTAAATTAGCAAACAGCCCCATCAGAATGCTGCCGAACGCCGCGATAAGACAGGTAGTAACGAAGACGGCGCTGGTGTCCATGCCAGCAACGCCAAGAATCTGCGGGTTAACAAAAACGATGTAAACCATCGTCAGGAAGGTGGTAAAACCGGCGATCACTTCGGTTCGTGCCGTCGTGCCATGTTCGCGCAGTTTAAACACGCGTTCCAGCATACCCTGACCAGAAGTCTGGGTGGTGTGTTGTTGACTCATTATCTATTTCCGAACAAGGAGGGAAAATTCGTCGCTATCCTATACCAAAATGCGACAATAAGGGCAGTTGTGAGACACTTTTTTCATTGAATTTGCTTATACGGCAACGATTGCGTCGCACAATAAGGCATTACGAAAACGTTAAACTAGCGAGAAAAGAAAGCATGTCCCAGATTCAAGCGGTATTTTTCGACTGCGACGGTACGCTGGTCGACAGTGAAGTCATTTGCTCCCGCGCGTATGTCGCGATGTTCCAGGAATTCGGCATCACGCTCGATCTCGAAGAGGTGTTCAAACGCTTTAAAGGCGTAAAACTCTACGAAATCATCGATATCATTAACGAGGAGCAGGGTGTGTCGTTAGCAAAAACGGATTTAGAACCCGTTTACCGCGCCGAGGTCGCACGCCTGTTCGACTCAGAACTGGAGGTAATCGCAGGGGCGAATGCGCTGCTGGACAGTATGACGGTGCCGATGTGCGTCGTCTCTAACGGCCCGGTCAGCAAAATGCAGCATTCACTGGGCAAGCTGGGCATGTTGCATCATTTTCCAGAAAAATTGTTCAGCGGCTATGACATTCAACGCTGGAAGCCCGATCCGGCTCTGATGTTCCACGCGGCAAAAGCCATGAACGTTAACGTGGAGAATTGCATTCTGGTGGATGACTCCAGTGCCGGCGCCCGGTCGGGAATCGATGCGGGAATGGAGGTGTTCTACTTCTGCGCCGATCCGCACAACAAACCGATCGATCATCCAAAAGTAACGACGTTTACCGATCTGGCACAGTTGCCGGGATTGTGGAAAGCGCGGGGTTGGAATATCGTCGATTAAACCGTAGGCCTGATAAGCAAAGCGCCATCAGGCGAATGGCGCAGAATGCCGGATGCGGCGTAACGCCTTATCCGGCCTACAATAGCGACGCCGGGGGATCCCGGCGAACGCAACAAGCCGCTTATTCCTTCGGATCTTTCCCCGCCAGCAGCTTATCCAGTTCATCACCGCCGACGTGACGGAAGTCTTGCCCCTTCACGAAGTAGAAGATGTATTCGCAGATATTCTGGCAGCGATCACCGATACGCTCAATGGAGCGTGCGCAGAACAGCGCGGTCAGCACGCTTGGAATGGTGCGCGAATCTTCCATCATGTAGGTCATCAGCTGACGCACGATACCTTCGTATTCCTGGTCAACTTTCTTATCTTCACGGTAGATACGCACCGCTTCGTCAATATCCATTCGCGCGAACGCGTCCAGCACGTCATGCAGCATCTGTACGGTGTGACGCCCCAGCGACTCCAGGCTCACCAGCAGCGGCTGATGCTGGTGGGAGAATTTCTCCAGCGCGGTACGACAAATTTTGTCCGCCACGTCGCCAATGCGCTCCAGTTCAGCGATGGTTTTGATGATCGCCATCACCAGGCGCAGGTCGCTCGCTGTCGGCTGGCGTTTGGCAATGATGCGCACGCACGCTTCATCGATCGCCACTTCCATCATGTTGACGTGCTTATCGCCGTCAATAACGCGCTTCGCCAGTTCGCTATCCTGATTATGCATCGCGGTGATCGCATCAGAAAGCTGTTGCTCCACCATGCCGCCCATAGTCATCACCTGGGTGCGGATGCTTTCCAGTTCTGCGTTGAACTGGCCGGAAATATGTTTGTTAAGGTTTAGGTTGTCCATGGTTAGCTCCAAATCAACCGTAGCGGCCAGTAATATAATCTTCGGTTTGTTTCTTCGCGGGCTTAGTGAACAGATCGTCCGTGTTGCTGAACTCAATCAACTCGCCCAGATACATAAACGCCGTGTGGTCGGAACAACGCGCAGCCTGCTGCATGTTGTGCGTCACGATCACCACGGTGTAGTCCTGCTTCAGCTCAGTGATCAGCTCTTCAATACGCCCGGTGGAAATCGGGTCCAGCGCTGAACACGGCTCATCCAGCAGCAGAACTTCCGGGCGAATGGCGATACCACGCGCAATGCACAGACGCTGCTGCTGACCACCCGAGAGAGAGTACCCGCTCTGGTGCAATTTATCTTTGGTTTCGTTCCATAATGCGGCTTTGGTCAACGCCCACTGAACGCGTTCGTCCATATCGGCGCGAGACAGTTTCTCAAACAGGCGCACGCCAAAAGCGATGTTGTCATAGATAGACATCGGGAACGGCGTCGGCTTCTGGAACACCATCCCCACTTTGGCACGCAGTAGAGCGATATCCTGGGTGTTGGTGAGGATATTATCGCCATCCAACAGGATCTCGCCTTCCGCGCGCTGCTCTGGATACAACGAATACATTTTGTTAAAGGTACGCAGCAGTGTGGATTTACCACAGCCAGACGGCCCAATAAACGCCGTGACCTGGTTCTTCGCGATATCCAGGTTGATATCCTTCAGGGCATGGAATTTGCCGTAGTAGAAGTTCAAATCACGAACCTGAATCTTACCCGGAGCAGTATCAACCATACTCATTTCAATCTCTTCCTCATTCGGCGTCGCCGTTGGCCGCGCCGTAAAAAATTAACCGCTGTTCACATCTGTAGGCCAGATAAGACGTTTACGCCGCCATCCGGCACCTGAAATCAACCGTGTTTACTCTTCGCAAAAATGATGCGCGCCAGAATATTCAGCAACAATACGCACAGGGTAATGATCAACACCCCAGCCCAGGCCAGTTGCTGCCACTCCGCAAACGGACTCATCGCAAATTTAAAGATAGTGACCGGCAGGTTAGCGATAGGCTGCATCATGTCGGTGCTCCAGAACTGGTTGGAAAGCGCAGTAAAGAGCAGCGGCGCGGTTTCACCCGCAATACGGGCAACCGCCAGCAGTACGCCGGTGATAATCCCGGAAATCGAGGCTTTCAGGGTAATCGCCGAGATCATTTTCCATTTCGGCGTCCCCAGCGCATAAGCCGCTTCACGCAGGCTATCCGGCACCAGTTTCAGCATGTTCTCTGTGGTACGAATGACGATAGGCACCTGTAGCAGCGCCAGCGCAATCACGCCCGCCCAACCGGAGAAGTGCTCCATCTGCGCCACCACGATGGTGTAAACAAACAGACCGACCACGATAGACGGCGCGGAAAGCAGGATGTCGTTAATGAAACGGATCACTTCCGCAAGCCAGGATTTACGGCCATATTCCGCCAGGTAGATCCCCGCCATGATGCCAAGCGGCGTACCAAATACCGTCGCCCACAAAATTAACAGTCCGCTCCCCGCCAGGGCGTTCGCCAGACCACCGCCAGCGGTATTCGGCGGCGGCGTCATTTCAGTAAACAGCGCCAGCGACATGCCGTCGAAACCACGCGTAATGGTGGACATCAGGATCCAGATGAGCCAGAACAGCCCAAACGCCATCGTCGCCATTGAGAGCGTCAATGCGATGCGGTTTCTCGTGCGGCGCTTAGCCTGCATTTTACGGCGGGATTCCGCCAGTTCTGCGGTCGTTTGCATTTCAAGCGTAGCCATTAGCGTGCCCCCTCATTCTTCGCCAGACGCATAATCATCAGCTTAGAAATCGCCAGCACAATGAAGGTAATCACAAACAGAATCAGACCCAGTTCCATCAACGCGGCAACGTGCAGACCAGACTCCGCTTCGGCAAATTCGTTCGCCAGCGCAGAGGTGATACTGTTGCCCGGCATGTACAGCGAAACGCTGTCGAGCTGGTAGGTGTTACCGATGATAAAGGTCACCGCCATGGTTTCTCCCAGCGCACGACCCAGTCCCAGCATAACGCCGCCAATCACCCCATTTTTGGTGAACGGAAGGACGATACGCCAGATAACTTCCCAGGTGGTGCAGCCGATGCCATAGGCCGACTCTTTCATCATCACCGGGGTTTGTTCGAAGACATCGCGCATAACGGCCGCGATGTAAGGAATAATCATAATGGCGAGAATAACGCCCGCCGCCAGAATACCGATACCAAATGCCGGGCCGGAGAACAGTGCGCCAACAAACGGAATGTTGGAAAGAATATTCCCGACCGGTTCCTGGAACCAGGTGGCAAACAGCGGCGCGAAGATAAACAGGCCCCACATGCCGTAGACGATACTGGGGATAGCCGCCAGCAGTTCGATGGCGATGCCCAGCGGGCGACGCAGCCAGCCCGGCGCCAGTTCCGTCAGAAACAGGGCAATACCGAAGCTCACCGGAACAGCGATCAGCAGAGCGATAAACGAGGTAACCAGCGTGCCATAAATGGGAACCAGCGCGCCGTAGATATCGTTTGGCGCGTCCCACTCTTTAGTCCACAGGAACGAGAAGCCAAACTTCTCAATGCTTGGCCAGGAGGAGATAATCAGCGAGACAATAATGCCACCCAACATCAATAGCACAATCAGCGCAGCCAGTTTTACCAGCGCGCTGAATATCATGTCACCCTTTTTACCCGGCGGGTTAAAAGCAGGCTTGGTTGCAGCCATAAATTACTCTTTCCATTAAACGCGTTTACGAAGTTGCCCATGCCGGATGGCGCTACGCTTATCCGGCCTACAAATCGGGCCTACAGTCGGAACTGTAGGGCGGATAAGCGTAGCGCCATCCGCCAGTTCGTTAAAGATATTCTATTAGTACAGCGCTTTACCGCTGCTGTCCTTCACATTGGTCTTCCATGCTGCACGAACCTGCTCAACAACGCTGTCCGGCAGGCTGGCGTAATCCAGGTCATTCGCCTGTTTGCCGCCATTTTTGTATGCCCAGTCGAAGAACTTCAGCACTTCAGCGCCCTGCTCAGGTTTCTTCTGCTCTTTGTGGACCAGGATGAAGGTGGTGGAAGTGATTGGCCACGCATCGTCACCTTGCTGGTTCGTCAGATCCTGAGCGAAAGAGGTGCTCCAGTCAGCGCCTTTCGCGGCGTTAGCAAAGCTCTCTTCGGTCGGGCTTACGGGTTTACCATCCGCTGAAATCAGTTTGGTGTAAGCCAGGTTATTTTGCTTCGCATAAGCGTATTCAACATAGCCGATAGAGCCCGGCAGACGCTGTACGAATGCGGCGATACCGTCGTTACCTTTACCGCCCAGACCGGTCGGCCAGTTAACGGTAGAGCCAGCGCCGACTTTAGATTTCCACTCTTCGTTCACTTTCGCCAGGTAGCTGGTGAAAACGAAGGAGGTGCCGGAACCATCTGCACGACGCACAACGGCGATGTTCTGAGAAGGCAGTTTCAGACCCGGGTTCAGTTTGGTGATGGCTTCATCATCCCACTTCTTAATTTTACCCAGGTAGATGTCACCCAGGGTTTTCCCATCCAGCACCAGTTCGCCAGACTTCAGACCCGGGATATTCACCGCCAGCACTACGCCGCCAATGACGGTCGGGAACTGGAACAGACCTTCCTGCTCCAGTTTTTCGTCAGACAGCGGAGCGTCGGATGCACCGAAATCAACGGTGTTAGCCGTAATTTGTTTTACACCACCGGAGGAGCCGATACCCTGGTAGTTTACTTTGCTACCGGTCTCTTTCTGATAGGTATCAGCCCATTTGGCATACACCGGCGCAGGGAAAGTTGCACCTGCACCTGTCAGGCTCGCTGCTGCGAAAGCAGAGAACGCGCTCATGGATAAGGTCGCGGCGACAACAGTTGCGACAGTGGTACGCATGACTTTCATAATGTCTCCTGCAAGATTTTCGTAAATCATTGTTAAGTGGCTACGATGAGCAAAATAGGACAAACAGGTGACAGTTAAATGTACGAAATATGACAGTTTTATGACAACGAAAACTGATGAAATAAATCACAGAAAAAATAATTTATAAACAATCAGTTAATTCACTTCATGACAATGCGATTTCATGAAAATTTTCTTTTTATGACACTGAAAACAGTAGCTGAAGATGACGGTTTGTCACATTAAAACGACGGGAGAATTGATTAAAAACAGAACAGCGCAGAAAAAAATGCCCCGCTTTCGCAGGGCATCATCACGATTACTCAACGGTAACCGATTTCGCCAGGTTACGCGGCTGGTCCACATCGGTGCCTTTGATCAGCGCAACGTGATACGCCAGCAGTTGCAGCGGAACGGTGTAGAAGATCGGTGCAATCACCTCTTCCACATGCGGCATCTCAATGATGTGCATGTTGTCGCTGCTGACAAAACCGGCATCCTGGTCGGCGAAGACGTACAACTGGCCGCCACGGGCGCGGACTTCTTCGATGTTGGATTTCAGTTTTTCCAGCAGTTCGTTGTTCGGCGCCACCACGATAACCGGCATATCTGCGTCGATCAGCGCCAGCGGGCCATGTTTCAGCTCACCTGCCGCATACGCTTCTGCGTGAATATAAGAGATCTCTTTCAGCTTCAGCGCGCCTTCCAGCGCGATCGGATACTGATCGCCACGGCCCAGGAACAGGGCATGGTGTTTGTCAGAGAAATCTTCCGCCAGCGCTTCGATACGCTTGTCCTGAGACAGCATCTGTTCGATACGGCTCGGCAGCGCCTGCAAACCGTGAACAATATCGTGCTCGATAGACGCATCCAGACCTTTCAGACGCGCCAGCTTCGCCACCAGCATCAGCAGAACGGTCAGCTGAGTGGTAAACGCTTTGGTGGAGGCCACGCCGATTTCAGTCCCGGCGTTGGTCATCATCGCCAGATCGGATTCACGCACCAGGGAAGAACCCGGAACGTTACAGATGGCGAGAGAACCCAGATAGCCCAGCTCTTTCGACAGGCGCAGACCGGCAAGGGTATCCGCCGTTTCGCCAGACTGAGACAGGGTGATCATCAGGCTGTTACGACGTACGGCAGATTTGCGATAGCGGAATTCAGAGGCGATTTCGACGTCGCACGGAATACCGGCCAGCGATTCAAACCAGTAGCGAGAGACCATACCGGAGTTATACGACGTGCCGCAGGCGATAATCTGAATATGTTCAACCTGAGACAGCAGTTCGTTCGCTTTTGGCCCCAGCTCGCTTAAATCCACTTCACCGTGGCTGATACGCCCGGTCAGCGTATTTTTAATCGCATTCGGCTGTTCGTAGATCTCTTTCTGCATGTAGTGACGGTAAATACCTTTATCGCCCGCATCATATTGCAGACTGGATTCGATATCCTGACGTTTCACTTCCGCGCCGGATTTATCGAAAATGGAGACCGAACGACGGGTCACTTCCGCAATATCGCCTTCTTCCAGGAAGATGAAGCGACGGGTTACCGGCAGCAGTGCCAGCTGGTCGGAAGCGATAAAGTTTTCGCCCATACCCAGACCGATAACCAGCGGACTGCCAGAGCGCGCCGCCAGCAGCGTATCCGGGTGACGGGTATCCATGATTACCGTGCCGTACGCACCGCGCAGTTGCGGAATCGCACGCATAACCGCTTCACGCAGCGTCCCGCCCTGTTCCAGCTCCCAGTGCACTAAGTGAGCAATCACTTCGGTGTCGGTCTCAGAAACGAAGGTATAACCACGCGCTTTTAGTTCTTCACGCAGTGGTTCATGGTTTTCGATGATGCCGTTATGCACCACCACAATGTGGTCAGAAACATGCGGATGCGCGTTTGCTTCCGAAGGTTCGCCGTGGGTCGCCCAGCGGGTGTGAGCAATACCAGTGCCGCCAGACAGAGGATGGTCTTCCGCTGCCTGAGCCAGCATCTGTACTTTACCAAGGCGACGCAGACGGGTCATGTGACCTTCCGCATCAACCACAGCCAGACCGGCAGAGTCATAACCACGGTATTCCAGACGACGTAAACCTTCGAGAAGGATTTCAGCTACATCACGTTGCGCGATAGCGCCAACAATTCCACACATAGTATTTAATTCCGATTTTGGCATTAAGCCTGTCGTTGTCGCTGACCTGTTAATACCCGTATTCCGGGCGCCCCGAGCCTTGTAGAGAGTGGGGCTATTTTTATAGGTACTGCTTTTGGGCGAGCGATATATCTTTATCGCCTCATCCCTCATCTGCCGGATGGCGCTTATGCTTATCCGGCCTACAGAACATCATCGAACGTAGGCTGGATAAGGCAAAGCCGCCATCCGGCAAAAAGACTTACTTCTTCTTCACCGGACGCTGCCAGCCCTGCTTATGCACCTGCGGCACGCGGCTTAACACCAGTTCGTTATCCGCGACATTGCGGGTAACGGTTGTGCCGGCGGCGATGGTCGCACCTTTACCCACGGTAACTGGTGCCACCAGTTGAGTATCAGAACCGACAAACACATCATCGCCAATAATCGTTTTGAATTTATTTGCGCCATCGTAGTTGCAGGTAATGGTGCCCGCGCCGATATTCACGTTGTCGCCAATTTCCGCATCACCCAGATAGCTCAGGTGGCCCGCTTTCGAACCTTTCCCCAGACGCGCTTTTTTCATTTCAACGAAGTTGCCGACATGAGCGCCTTCCCGCAGTTCCGCGCCAGGGCGCAGACGGGCAAACGGACCAATAGTACAGGCCGCTTCCAGGTGCGCATCTTCCACCACGCTGTACGGGCTGATGTCACAGTCATCGCCAATTACGCTGTTTTTAATAACGCAACCCGCGCCAATCTTCACGCGGTGACCCAGCGTGACGTTGCCTTCGATGATAACGTTAGTATCAATTTCAACATCGCGCCCGTGGGTGAGAGCGCCGCGCAGGTCAAAACGCGCGGGATCGCGCAGCATCACACCGGCCAGCAGCAGCTTTTCAGCCTGCTCGGACTGATAAACGCGTTCCAGACGAGAGAGTTGCAGACGGTTGTTTACGCCTTCCACTTCGCTTAAACGATCCGGGTGTACAGCAGCGATTTCGCGGCCTTCCTGATACGCCAGCGCAATGATGTCGGTAATGTAATATTCACCCTGAGCATTATTGTTGGTCAGTTTCGCCAGCCAGCGCTTCATGTCCGCACCATTAGCGATCAGGATACCGGTATTAATTTCCTGGATCTGACGCTGTTCGTCGGTGGCATCTTTATGCTCAACGATGCCGGTCACTTTACCGTTCTCACGCGTAATACGACCGTAACCGCTCGGATCATCCAGCTTCACGGTTAACAAACCAATGCCGCCCTGCGGTTTGGCGTCACGCAGACGCTGTAAGGTTTCCACAGAGATCAGCGGCACATCGCCATAGAGCATTAAAATGTCTTCGTCATCGCTAAAGAACGGCGCCGCCTGCTGCATCGCATGACCCGTCCCCAGTTGCTCTGCCTGCAAAACCCAGTTCAGGTTGTCATTTTTAAGGGTGTTTTTAAGCAGATCGCCGCCGTGACCATAGACCAGATGCACCTGAGATGCGCCTAATTCATTAGCGGCATCAATGACATGCTGAACCATCGCTTTTCCCGCAAGGGTATGCAGCACTTTAGGAAGATCGGAATACATACGCGTGCCTTTGCCTGCGGCAAGGATCACTACGCTCATAGCACTATTCAACATACGCGTCCTGACTGTAATTTGAGAACGAATTTATACCGTTTCACATTGAAAATACTACATTTTTTTCATCGTGAAATGGGTAGAAGAGAAAACGCTCAACGCGGGGTTTTCACCGCTTGTTAATGGGATATTTTCGTTCATCACCCTGCCTTTTGTCTTCAGAAAAGTCAGACTTACCTTTCATTAAAGGCTTAGGTTAATGTTTTTGCTATTTTTTTGACCCATGAATAAAGATGAGACAGCACGGAATAACATTCAGGCAAAAAAAAACCAGCCTGATTTCAGACTGGTTTTTATGCTTTCAAGCCGGTGTTACATCGCTTTTTTGGTCAACTCGATAACGCGCAGTTTGGCGATCGCTTTGGCCAGTTCCGCAGATGCCTGAGCGTAATCCACGTCACCATGAGAGCTCTTAATGCGCTCTTCAGCCTTACGTTTCGCTTCCAGAGCTCGCGCTTCGTCGAGATCCTGGCCGCGAATCGCGGTATCAGCCAGTACGGTCACACTGCCAGGCTGCACTTCAAGAATGCCGCCAGACAGGTAGATAAACTCTTCATGACCGAACTGTTTAACGATGCGGATCATACCAGGCTTAATGGCGGTGAGCAGCGGCGCGTGGCCCGGGTAAATACCCAGTTCACCTTCACTACCCGTTACCTGGATTTTTTCGACCAGACCAGAGAACATTTGTTGCTCTGCGCTGACGACGTCCAGGTGGTAAGTCATTGCCATATCACCCTCCGATTAAGGCGTTAAAGTTTTTTGGCTTTTTCCACGGCTTCGTCGATGGAACCGACCATGTAGAACGCCTGCTCCGGCAGGTGATCGTATTCGCCTTCCATGATGCCTTTAAAGCCACGGATGGTGTCTTTCAGGGAGACGTATTTACCCGGAGAACCGGTAAATACTTCTGCCACGAAGAACGGCTGGGACAGGAAGCGCTGGATCTTACGTGCGCGAGCTACCACCAGTTTGTCTTCTTCAGACAGTTCATCCATACCCAGGATGGCGATGATGTCTTTCAGTTCCTGGTAACGTTGCAGGATAGACTGTACGCCACGCGCGGTGTCGTAGTGCTCCTGACCAACAACCAGCGGGTCCAGCTGACGGCTGGTGGAATCCAGCGGGTCAACGGCCGGGTAGATACCCAGAGACGCAATCTGACGGCTCAGTACCACGGTTGCGTCAAGGTGCGCAAAGGTGGTGGCTGGAGACGGGTCAGTCAGGTCATCCGCAGGTACGTATACCGCCTGTACGGAAGTGATAGAACCGGTTTTGGTGGAGGTGATACGTTCTTGCAGAACACCCATCTCTTCCGCCAGGGTCGGCTGGTAGCCTACCGCTGAAGGCATACGACCCAGCAGTGCGGATACTTCCGTACCGGCCAGGGTGTAACGGTAGATGTTGTCGACGAACAGCAGAACGTCACGACCTTCGTCACGGAATTTCTCCGCCATGGTCAGGCCGGTCAGCGCAACGCGCAGACGGTTTCCCGGCGGCTCGTTCATCTGGCCGTAAACCAGGGATACTTTGTCGATAACGTTGGAGTCGGTCATTTCGTGGTAGAAGTCGTTACCCTCACGAGTACGTTCACCTACGCCCGCAAACACGGAGTAACCGGAATGTTCGATCGCGATGTTACGGATCAGCTCCATCATGTTTACGGTTTTACCTACACCCGCACCACCGAACAGACCCACTTTACCGCCCTTCGCGAACGGACACATCAGGTCGATAACTTTGATACCGGTTTCCAGCAGTTCCTGAGAGTTTGACAACTCTTCGTAGGACGGTGCCGCACGGTGGATAGCCCAACGCTCTTCTTCACCGATCTCGCCTTTCATATCTACTGGTTCGCCCAGTACGTTCATGATACGACCCAGCGTTGCTTTACCTACCGGGACTTCGATCGGGTGCTCAAGGTCTTTCACATCCAGACCACGACGCAGGCCGTCGGAAGAACCCATGGCGATGGTACGTACGATACCGCCACCGAGCTGCTGCTGAACTTCCAGCACCAGATGTTCATTACCATTCTGCACCTCAAGGGCGTCGTACACGCGCGGTACGGCATCCTGAGGGAACTCGACGTCAACTACGGCGCCGATTACCTGGACAATTTTTCCAGTAGCCATCTTGAATCCTCTACGAATTAACCTGGTTATACCGCGGATGCACCACCGACGATTTCGGTGAGTTCCTGAGTAATGCTGGCCTGACGAGCTTTGTTGTATACCAACTGCAACTCTTTAATCAGGCTACCGCCATTGTCGGTCGCGGCTTTCATCGCCACCATACGTGCGGCCTGCTCGCTGGCCAGGTTTTCTACCACGCCCTGATAAACCTGAGATTCCACATAGCGACGCAGGAGGGTATCCAGCAGCGCTTTCGGATCGGGTTCGTACAGGTAATCCCAGGTTTTACGTTTCAGTTCATCATCTTCTGAAGCCGGTAACGGCAGCAGCTGAGTGATAGTCGGAACCTGAGACATGGTGTTAATAAATTTGTTGCTGACAATGTAAAGCTTGTCCAGACGGCCTTCATCATAGGCCTGCAACATCACTTTTACCGGGCCGATCAGTTCGGACAGGGATGGGTTATCCCCCATACCCGTCACCTGGGCGACAACATTGCCACCTACGGAACTAAAGAAAGACACGCCTTTAGAGCCGATCATTGCGAGGTCGCACTGAACGCCTTTATCGGACCATGCTTTCATATCCGCCAGCAGTTTCTTGAACAGGTTAATGTTCAAGCCACCGCACAGACCACGGTCGGTCGACACCACCAGGTAGCCCACGCGCTTAACGTCGCGTTCTTCCAGATAGGGGTGCTTATATTCCAGATTACCGTTCGCAAGGTGACCAATCACTTTGCGCATGGTATCTGCATAAGGACGGCTGGCCGCCATGCGATCCTGCGATTTACGCATTTTGGAAGCGGCGACCATCTCCATCGCTTTAGTGATCTTTTGCGTGTTCTGGACGCTTGCGATCTTACTACGTATCTCTTTTGCGCCGGCCATGAGCTTCTCCTCAATGCCTTGCGGCCTGCCTTAAGGCAGGCCACCAGACGTTACCAGGACTGGGTTGCTTTGAAGGAATCGAGGATGCCTTTCAGCTTGCCTTCGATTTCGTCGTTATAGCCACCGGACTGGTTGATCTCTTGCATCAACGGAGCGTGATCACGGTCGACGTAAGCCAGCAGAGCGGCTTCGAAGCTACCGATTTTCGCCAGTTCTACATCCGCCAGATAACCACGTTCTGCCGCGAACAGAACCAGAGACTGCTGCGCAACGGACATCGGCGCATACTGTTTCTGTTTCAGCAGTTCAGTCACTTTCTGACCGTGGTCAAGCTGTTTACGGGTTGCATCGTCAAGGTCAGATGCAAACTGGGAGAACGCCGCCAGTTCACGATACTGTGCCAGCGCGGTACGGATACCACCGGACAGTTTCTTCATGATCTTGGTCTGCGCTGCACCACCAACACGGGATACGGAGATACCCGGGTTAACCGCAGGACGAATACCAGAGTTAAACAGGTTGGTTTCCAGGAAGATCTGACCATCGGTAATAGAAATTACGTTGGTCGGAACGAACGCAGAAACGTCACCCGCCTGGGTTTCGATAATCGGCAGCGCAGTCAGAGAACCGGTTTTCCCTTTCACTTCACCTTTCGTGAAGGCTTCAACGTATTCAACGTTAACACGCGCAGCACGCTCCAGCAGACGAGAGTGGAGGTAGAATACGTCGCCCGGGAATGCTTCACGTCCTGGCGGACGACGGAGCAGCAGGGAGATCTGACGATAAGCAACAGCCTGTTTGGACAGGTCATCGTAGATGATCAGCGCATCTTCGCCGCGATCGCGGAAGTATTCGCCCATTGCGCAACCGGCATACGGCGCCAGGTATTGCAGTGCGGCAGATTCAGATGCGGTTGCAACCACAACGATGGTATTTTGCAGCGCGCCGTGTTCTTCCAGCTTACGAACCACGTTAGAGATGGTGGACGCTTTCTGGCCGATAGCCACGTAGACGCACTTGATGCCGGAATCACGCTGGTTGATGATGGCGTCGATTGCCAGAGCGGTTTTACCGGTCTGACGGTCACCGATGATCAATTCACGCTGACCACGACCGATTGGGATCATGGAGTCAACGGCTTTATAACCCGTCTGAACTGGCTGATCAACGGACTGACGTTCGATTACGCCCGGCGCGATAGCTTCAACAGCAGAGAAGCCGTCGTGCTCAACCGGACCTTTACCGTCGATTGGCGCGCCCAGGGTGTTAACCACACGGCCCAGCAGGCCACGGCCAACCGGAACTTCCAGGATACGGCCAGTACATTTAACCTTCATGCCTTCGGCAAGGTCAGCGTACGGACCCATCACAACCGCACCTACAGAGTCGCGCTCCAGGTTCAGTGCGATAGCGTAACGGTTACCCGGCAGGGAGATCATTTCACCCTGCATACAATCGGCCAGGCCGTGAATGCGGATAACACCGTCACTTACAGAAACAATAGTACCTTCGTTGTGAGCTTCACTCACAACATTGAACTGAGCAATGCGCTGCTTGATCAGTTCGCTGATTTCGGTGGAATTCAGTTGCATGCTCCAGTCCCCTTAAGACTGCAAGACGTCTGCAAGGCGTTCAAGACGGCCGCGTACGCTGCCATCAATGACCATATCACCCGCTCGGATGATAACGCCTGCCATTACAGACTTATCGATTTTGCAATTCAGCTTAACTTTGCGTGACAGACGTTTTTCCATCGCAGCGCTAATTTTCGCAAGCTGTTCTTCACTCAATGCGGTGGCGGAAGTTACCTCAACTTCAGAGGTGGACTCACTCGCGGCGCGCAGGTGAATAAACTGCTCCAGAACATCCGGGAGCGCGTTCAGACGATTATTTTCAGCCATCACCCGAATCAGGTTCTGACCGTTTTCGTCCAGCTGCTCACCGCAGACTGCGATAAACGACTCAGCGAGCGTTTCCGGCGCCAGCGCGCCAGAGAGAAGCTCTGCCATTTGTTCGTTCTTGGTTACCTCGGCGGCAAACGCCAGCATGTCCTGCCAGCGTTCTACACTTTGGTGTTCGACGGCAAAGTCAAAAGCTGCTTTGGCGTAGGGGCGAGCTACCGTAACAAATTCAGACATCAGCCCCTCCCTCCTTACAGTTCAGCGACAAGTTTGTCCACGATGTCGCTGTTAGCAGCTTCATCCACGGAACGTTCGATGATCTTCTCGGCGCCAGCAACAGCCAGGATAGCAACTTGCTTACGCAGCTCTTCACGGGCACGTTTACGCTCGGCGTCAATTTCCGCCTGCGCCTGGGCCACGATTTTAGTACGTTCCTGCTCTGCTTCAGTTTTGGCTTCATCCAGGATCTGAGCGCGACGTTTGTTCGCCTGCTCAATGATTACCTGAGCTTCCGCCTTCGCTTTTTTCAGCTGGTCGGTCGCGCTGGCCTTTGCAAGGTCAAGGTCCTTATGTGCTCGTTCTGCGGAAGCAAGACCGTCAGCAATTTCTTTTTGACGTTTTTCGATGGCAGCCATTAACGGCGGCCATACGTACTTCATGCAGAACAGAACGAACAGGACAAACGCGATGGCCTGGCCGAGGATTGTTGCGTTAAGATTCACAGCACAATGCCTCTATCTAGTTAACGTTCTGATATTGCTCTTAATTCAAGCAACGCTTACTACGCGACAGCGAACATCACGTACAGACCCAGACCTACAGCGATCATCGGGATAGCATCCACCAGACCCATAACGATAAAGAACTGAGTACGCAGCAGAGGAATCAGATCAGGTTGACGCGCTGCGCCTTCCAGGAATTTACCCCCGAGGATGCCGATACCGATCGCAGCACCGATTGCCGCCAGACCCATCATCACAGCGGCAGCCATGTACAGCAGATCCATATTCAGGTTTTCCATGACAGTCTCCAGTTTGTTTCAGTTAAAACGTAGTAGTGTTGGTAAAATTAATGCTCTTCAGACGCCATCGACAGATAGACAATCGTCAGAACCATGAAGATGAAGGCTTGCAGCGTAATGATCAGGATGTGGAAAATGGCCCACGGCACATTCAGAATCCACTGTGACCACCACGGCAACAGACCAGCAATCAGAATGAAAATCAGCTCACCGGCATACATGTTGCCGAACAGTCGCAGACCGAGTGATACCGGTTTGGACAGCAGACTTACCCCTTCAAGGATTAAGTTGACAGGGATGAACGCCCAGTGATTGAACGGCTGTAGCGTCAACTCTTTCGTGAAGCCGCCGATGCCTTTCATTTTGATGCTGTAGAACAGAATGAGGATAAATACGCCCAGCGCCATCGACAGGGTGATGTTCACGTCAGCGGACGGAACGACACGCAGTGCCGGCAGACCGAAGATATGCTCGCCGATATACGGCAGCAGATCGATAGGCAGTAAGTCCATCAGGTTCATCAGGAATACCCAGACGAAGATCGTCAGGGCCAGCGGCGCAATCAGCTTGCTTTTGCCATGGTACATGTCTTTCACGCTACCATGCACAAAGCCGATGACCAGCTCAATCGCGGTCTGAAATTTACCTGGTACGCCGCTGGTCGCCTTTTTGGCTACGCTGCGGAACATAAGCAGGAACAACAGACCCAGCACCACCGAGAAGAACATGGAGTCAATATTGAGCGTCCAGAAGGTGGCTGGGGGGTTATGCGGATCCACCAGCGAGAATGTACGCAGGTCCAGCTGAAGGTTGTTCAGATGGTGTCCTATGTAATCCTGCGGCGTCATATTTTCTGAAGCCATGATGCCTTTTACCCTTTGTTGTTAATTACAGCCGGCGCCAGTATCTGAACCACCAGCACCAAAACCCACGTAACGATCAGCGGCAAAAATACCGCCTTAAAAACCGCCAACGCCACCACCAGTAGAACCAGCATCGCTAACACCTTGAAGGCTTCGCCGAAGGCGAATGACCAGGCCACGCGGCCTTTCGCAGGTGTATGCGCCTGGTGACGCCAGGCAAATATCATAAACAACATGTTAGGCAGCAACACTGCCAGGCCTCCGCATAAGGCGGAAGCGCCCCAGAAGGGGTCTTTGAGGCTAAACAGCAATCCACTTGCTATTACCGCCAGAAGCTGAATGAACAGAAGCTTACGAGCAACGTTTCGACTCAAGAGCGACACAGACATCACGTTTTTACTCCTGCTCCCTTCGAGGTATGCCGCGTGTCGTATAAAACGTTCTTTAAGGCTTAGAGTCAAGCATCAAAAAGCGGTCAAATTATACGGTGCGCCCTCGTGATTTCAAACAATAAGTAGCTAAAAGGTGAATAAATGTTTAAATATTTTTCCCTGGTGCACATTTATCACTTTTCATCAAACTGTGAACGATCATGCAAAACTGCAAATGGCGCGTAAATACTGGTGATAAAGCGTGCTTCGGATCACATATTGAGCATATTCGCCCCGGCAGTATTTATTTACTTGGCAAATGATGCCTTTTCATCTTTCTGATATTTAAGCCTAAAATCACTCACTATTTAAAAAACACCCGGTTACAAGCCAAAAACCATTCATTGACATTTATAATAAAAATTCAACATACCTGAGTGATTCTTAGGTTCAATTTTTAGCAACCTGATATTTTCAATGTTGATTAATTCATTTTTTAATAAAAAGAGCTACGTTGTAGCAATGATACAAAACGGTGAACTCATGGTTAACAGTAACAAGGTATAACTATTCGTTACCTCGCGATTGTTAACACGCGAGCGCCCGTTTTTTTTCTATTTTTTTTGATAAAAATTAAATTTTGTTTGGCTTAATGACCACCAAATGACGTTCGCCTTCCAGCTGCGGGACACGCAGTTTAACCACGGACTCGACGCTGAACGCCGCAGGCAGTGAGGCGATTTCCTCTTCCGGCAACTGACCCTTTAACGCATAAAAGCGGCCATTTTCCCCCGGCAGGTGGCGACACCAGCTCAACATGTCATCGAGAGAGGCGAATGCACGGCTGATCACGCCATCAAACGGCGGCTCAGAAGGGAACTCCTCGACGCGGCTCTGCACTGGCGTAATATTTTCCAGCTTGAGTTCGTGCTGAACCTGGCGCAGAAAGCGTACCCGCTTGCCCAGGCTATCCAGCAGCGTGAAATGCGATTCAGGACGGACAATGGAGAGCGGGATCCCCGGCAGCCCCGGTCCCGTACCGACGTCAATAAAACGCTCCCCTTGCAGGTGCGGCGCTACAACGATGCTGTCCAGAATATGGCGTACCAGCATCTCGTTAGGATCCCGCACTGACGTCAGGTTGTAGGCTTTGTTCCATTTGT
Organism: Citrobacter sp. CK189; assembly: GCF_030333505.1. Taxonomy (NCBI): domain Bacteria; kingdom Pseudomonadati; phylum Pseudomonadota; class Gammaproteobacteria; order Enterobacterales; family Enterobacteriaceae; genus Citrobacter; species Citrobacter sp. CK189. The sequence goes on from NZ_JAOWFV010000037.1 coordinate 457,700, forward strand.
GCAGCATATCGACATACGCAATCAGCTGATTTTTCTGGTGATCGGTAAGCGAAATGCCTGCTTCATCCAGCAGACGGGAGAGTTTGTTAAGCACGGTCGTTACCTGTTAATAATCAAATGCCCGATGCGCTTTCGCTTATCGGGCCTACAAATTTGTAGGGCGGGCAAGCGAAGCGCCCCCGCCAAATTAGTGTTATCAAGCGCTGCGACGCAGCATTCCCTGTTTCTTCAGCCACACCAGCAAAATTGAAATCGCCGCGGGCGTAACGCCGGAAATGCGCGACGCCTGACCGATAGAGACCGGTTTGTGATCGTTCAGCTTGGCGATAACTTCATTCGACAGACCAGAAACCTGGCGATAATCCAGCGTTGCAGGCAGCAATGTGTTCTCGTTACGCTGCTGTTTTTCGATCTCATCCTGCTGACGGGCGATATAGCCTTCGTATTTTACCTGAATCTCAACCTGCTCAGCGGCCTGCGCATCATCAAGACCCGGAGCGAACGGCGTCAGCGAAGTCAGCTGCGCGTAGGTCATTTCCGGGCGACGCAGCAGATCTTCGCCGCTGGCTTCACGCGACAGCGGCGCAGTCAGGTGAGCGTTCACTTCGCCGGCCGATTCCGCCGACGGCGTTACCCAGGTGGATTTCAGACGCTGACGTTCGCGTTCGATATTCTCCAGCTTCTCGTTGAAGCGCGCCCAGCGCTCATCATCCACCAGGCCCAGCTCGCGGCCCATTTCCGTCAGACGCAGGTCGGCGTTATCTTCACGCAACATCAGGCGGTATTCCGCGCGGGAGGTAAACATGCGGTACGGTTCTTTGGTGCCCAGCGTGCAAAGATCGTCCACCAGCACGCCGAGGTAAGCCTGAAAACGCGCAGGCGCCCAGCCTTCTTTGTCCGCAGACAGACGGGCGGCGTTCAGACCGGCGAGCAAACCTTGCGCGGCCGCTTCTTCGTAACCTGTCGTCCCGTTGATTTGCCCGGCGAAGAACAATCCCTGGATAAATTTGCTCTCCAGCGTTGGTTTCAGGTCGCGCGGATCGAAGAAATCGTACTCAATGGCATAACCTGGACGCACAATTTTCGCGTTTTCCATCCCCTGCATTGAGCGGACGATCTGCATCTGCACATCGAACGGCAGGCTGGTGGAGATACCGTTCGGGTAAATTTCGTTAGAGGTCAGTCCTTCCGGTTCCAGGAAGATCTGATGTTGGTTGCGATCGGCAAAGCGCATGACTTTATCTTCGATCGACGGGCAGTAACGCGGGCCGATCCCTTCGATCACACCGGCATACATTGGGCTGCGATCGAGGTTGTTGCGGATCACATCATGGGTTTTTTCGTTGGTATGCGTGATGTAGCACGGCACCTGCTGCGGATGCTGGGACGCGTTGCCCATGAACGAGAACACAGGCATCGGGTTATCGCCGTGCTGCTGCGCCAGTACGCTGAAATCAATGGTGCGCGCATCAATACGCGGCGGCGTACCGGTTTTCAGACGACTGACGCGCAGCGGAAGTTCACGCAGGCGACGAGACAGTGGAATGGATGGCGGATCGCCAGCACGGCCGCCGCTGTAGTTATCCAGACCAATATGAATTTTGCCGTCAAGGAAAGTCCCGACGGTGAGAACCACCGCTTTAGCCCGGAATTTCAGGCCCATCTGGGTAACTGCGCCCACGACGCGATCGTTTTCAACAATCAGATCTTCGACCGCCTGCTGGAAGATCATCAGGTTCGGCTGATTCTCCAGCGCAGTACGCACCGCCTGGCGATATAGCACGCGATCCGCCTGTGCGCGAGTTGCACGAACGGCCGGACCTTTGCTTGCGTTTAGTATCCTAAACTGGATACCCGCCTTGTCGATCGCTTTCGCCATCAGCCCACCGAGCGCATCCACTTCTTTTACCAGGTGTCCCTTCCCAATACCGCCAATGGCCGGGTTGCAGCTCATTTGCCCCAGCGTGTCGATATTGTGTGTCAAAAGCAGGGTCTGTTGCCCCATACGCGCTGCGGCCATTGCGGCCTCAGTGCCTGCATGACCCCCGCCAATGATGATGACGTCAAAAGGATCCGGATAAAACATGGTAATTGCCTCGCATACGGCGGTGTGAAAGTGGATTGAAGCCCGGGTCGTGGATTCTACTCAACTTTAGCCGCTGGAGAAAGTCCCGGGATCCTGGGTATTAAAAAGAAGATCTTTTTATTTAGAGATCTGTTTTATTGTGATCTCTTATTAGGATCGCGATTGTCTGTGGATAACCAGGATCCGCTGAATAAGATCAACAAGTTGTTGAGGATCATTAGCTGTGAATGATCGGTGATCCTGGCCCGTATAAGCTGGGATCAGAATGAAGGGTTATGCACAACTCAAAAACTGAACACCGGTTGTTCTTTGGATAACTACTGGTTGATCCAAGCTTCTTACCAGAGTTATCCACACTCGATCGCACGATCTTTACACTATTTTGAGTAAATTAATCCAGGATCCCAGCCAAACCTCTGCCGGATCTTCAGGAATATCGTGTTCAAGGATGTTGATCTTGAGGGGTTCCCCGATCGGTTTTGCGCCTGATGTCTTGAGCGCGGCCTCTATTTTATCGATGGCGCCGCAGAATGTGTCATATTCACGACTTCCGATGCCGATGGCGCCGAAACGAACCTGAGAAAGATCGGGGTTCTGCGACTGAAGCGCTTCATAGAAAGGAGCAAGGTTATCCGGGATATCGCCCGCGCCATGCGTGGAGCTGATAACCAGCCAGGTTCCTGACGCTGACAGATCCTCTAATAGCGGACCGTGCAAGGTTTCGGTTGAAAAACCTGCATCTTCCAGCTTTTCAGCCAGATGTTCTGCAACATATTCGGCACCGCCAAGGGTGCTGCCGCTGATAAGAGTAATGTCTGCCATACGAGCCCATCCTTATAAAGAGGGGCTATTGTACGCTGTGAGCGAGCTGGGATCTACCTGTGGAAAAATGTGGGATTAAAAAAGCCGATCACGGCCGGATAGTACGCATGATCGGGTTTTGCAGGGAGATCAATGTCTCGGTGGACTGAATTTCATCAATTGTTTGGATCTTGTTGATAAGTACCTGTTGCAGGGCGTCGATGGATCGACACATAACCTTAATAAAGATGCTGTAGTGGCCGGTGGTGTAATACGCTTCGGTCACTTCGTCCAGGCTTTCGAGCTTCGCCAGCGCGGATGGGTAGTCTTTCGCGCTTTTTAAAATAATGCCGATAAAACAGCAGACGTCGTATCCGAGCTGTTTTGGACTGACGTCAATCCGCGCGCCGGTAATGATCCCCGCCTGCTTCATTTTTTCTACGCGAACGTGAATCGTCCCCGGGCTGACGCTAAATTGTTTGGCCAGTTCAGCGTATGCCGTACGCGCATTTGCCATTAACGCTTCCAGGATGCCGCGATCCAGATTGTCGATCTGATAATTTTCCATAGGTTTTTCTTATGTAGATTAGTGATTCACTCTATTTTAGCGTCTTATTTTATCGAATCAAAAGTGAAGTCGGCTTTTTGTTTGTGGATTATTGAATATCACCCTCAATCTGTTGCTTAATCATAGGCAACAGGACGCAGGAGTATACAAAATGAAAACCGCTTACATCGCCAAACAACGTCAAATTAGCTTCGTGAAATCTCACTTCTCCCGTCAACTGGAGGAGCGTCTGGGTCTGATTGAAGTTCAGGCGCCGATCCTTAGCCGCGTAGGAGATGGCACGCAGGATAACTTGTCGGGCTGTGAAAAAGCGGTACAGGTAAAAGTGAAAGCGTTGCCGGATGCCCAGTTTGAAGTGGTGCATTCACTGGCAAAGTGGAAACGCCAGACGCTGGGACAACACGACTTCAGCGCGGGTGAAGGGCTGTACACGCACATGAAAGCCCTTCGCCCTGACGAAGACCGCCTCTCCCCGCTCCACTCCGTCTATGTCGACCAGTGGGACTGGGAACGCGTTATGGGCGACGGTGAGCGTCAATTCGCCACCCTGAAAAGCACGGTAGAGGCTATCTGGGAAGGCATTAAGGCAACCGAAGCTGCGGTAAGCAAAGAATTTGGTCTGGCGCCGTTCTTGCCGGAGCAGATCCACTTTGTTCACAGCCAGGAGCTGCTGGCACGTTACCCGGATCTGGATGCGAAAGGGCGCGAACGCGCTATCGCGAAAGAGCTTGGCGCCGTTTTCCTGGTCGGTATCGGCGGGAAACTGAGTGACGGTAAACGCCACGACGTGCGTGCGCCGGATTATGATGACTGGAGTTCTGCTTCTGATCTGGGCCATGCTGGTCTGAACGGCGATATCCTGGTCTGGAACCCGGTACTGGAAGATGCGTTTGAGCTTTCCTCAATGGGGATCCGTGTCGACGCCGATGCGCTGAAACGCCAGCTTGCTCTGACCGGAGATGAAGATCGCCTGAGTCTGGAGTGGCACCAGGCGCTGCTGCGCGGCGAGATGCCGCAAACGATCGGCGGCGGTATTGGTCAGTCTCGCCTGACGATGCTGCTGCTGCAACTGCCGCACATTGGTCAGGTTCAGTGCGGCGTGTGGCCTGCGCAGGTTCGTGAAAGCGTCGCTTCCCTGCTGTAATTCTCTAACGCCGCCAGCGTCGTAGCAGGCGGCTTCGCATCCCGGTATCAAAGCGCCAGATATGGTCGAAAATGCGCATGATGCCGGGTTTGCCATGTGCCGACATCGCCACTGCATGAAAACGGTGCTGGTGTACCCGCTGTAACTCCCCTACTTTATTCACAACATCGTCAGGTAAGCGCTGGGCGATAAAATCTGAAATGACTACCGCATCCGCATCAAACCACTCTCGCCCCTGCATCCGCTCAATGATGGCGCGAAAACAGCTGGCGATATCCGTGCCGCCGCGAAAGCGCTGGCTCAAAAAGCGGATGGCCTGCTCGATGCCTTCTGGGCCAGACAGTTCATAGCGCACGACTTCTGTGGAAAACAGCATGATGAAGCAGCGACGGTTATCCGCCAGCGCGACGCGCATCAGCGCCAGGCAAAAGGCTTTCGCGCACTGCTCGTTAAATCCGCCCATTGAGCCGGAGGTGTCCACGCAAACAATGAATGGCCCGCGCGGCTGTTCGTCAAAATCCTGATGAACGACCGGGCGCTCAGTCACTTTCTCACGCCACGCTTCGCCGTGCAGACGGTACGTGAGCAGCTGTTTTTCCACCAGCCGTCGGTAGAATTCATATTCCAGTTCGGTAATGCCGAGCGTTGCCAGCTCAGGCGGCAACAGGCGCAGAATGTCGTCGCTTTGCTGAATGCCGTCAACCTGTTCTGGAACGGTCGCCGGTTCGCGCACCAGCGTACGAAATGTCTCCATCGGCGCATCTTTGCGCGGCACCGATTTGGCTTCCCTGGAGCGGCCTAACTGTTCCGCCAGGCGTTTCAGTTCGGGTTGTTCTGCCAGGAAGTCGCCATATTTTACGATCAGCTGATAATCGCCGCGTTTGAGTTGCCCTGCGCTCATGTCCCACAGGCGGCCGGCTGCATGGTCATTTTCCGCCAGGACCGGCTCCAGTTGCCCGCTGAGCGTCATGCGTTCCTGCACTTCACTCAGCAATTGCTCGCGCTCCTCTTCCAGCAACTGGTGATTTAAGGCCGTGGTTTGCACGATCAGGCTTAAACGCCAGCGTTGCAGAAAAAGCGTGTGCAGCGCTGGCGTAAAAGTGGCGTTACTGTCCACCAGTTGCTGGGCTTGCCCGGCATAGGGCGAATGTAGCCGGTGCAGCAACGCTAATATCTGCGGCAATTGCACAATAAACTGCGTTGTTCCGAGAAGCTGGCTTTGTTGATAGCACATCACCTCTTCCGTGAGTTCCGGCGGCACGCGCGCGTCTTTAAGACGGCTGCGCAGCGCTTCGCGCCAGCGGGGAAGATCGTCGGAAATGGCCCTCTTTAATCGGGGGAATTTCTCGAAGAAGATAGCCAGCTGCGGGGAGGCCAGCAAAGTGAGGATAATCTCTTCGATAATCCCCTCTTCACTGACCGCCAGCATGACATTCAGCGTGTCCAGTGTCAGCATTGCTGCGCCTGGCGGATCTGCGCACCAACATCCTGTAGGCTGGCTTCAATACGACCTAACCAGTCGCTATGGATAAACAGACATTTTTGCTGTTCGCTGAACCGGCTGTGCTGCTGGTGCCATTCGCTGTCCAGCGCCTCAAGCTGCTGTTTGATTTCGCCGGGCATTCCCTCTTCTGAACTGCCCGGTAGCGCCAGACGGCTGCCCTGTAGGCTGACGTCGCGCACCACCAGATGCTGAGCGCTATCAACTTCCATATTCAGCGTCTGGGCAAAACCGATCCCGTTGAGTTTGCCGCGGATCTCTCCGCCTTTTGCCAGCCACTGCTCAAGGGCGCTGCGTTCAAAAGCGATATGAATAACTTCCATATCATGCAGTTTAAGCGGTTGTTGCAAAAGCAAGGTTAGCACTGGCGCGCTCGCCTCTGGCGGCAGATCGTAATGGGGACGGCGGCTGAACATTCCTCCCTGACGAACAACGGTAAAGGCTGTTTTATCGCTTTGCTGCTGTTGCAACTGAAGGCGACGTTGCACAATGCCGCCGAGGCGCGTCAGCATTGCCTGTTGCTGCCAGGCGTGCCCGGTCATCAATATTTCGAGCTGTTGCTGCATCAGATTCAGGCTTTGCGCGTCATACCACAGGCAATCTTTCAGCAGGATAAGATCGATTGGCGCTACGGCGTCGCGTCCGCTAAAGAACGCGCTGGCCTGTAACAGACGAATGGCTTTTTTCCAGCGACGGTCGGAGACATAGGGGGCGTCCGGTAGCGCATCAAGCTGCTGGCGCAGCGTGAAAATCAGTTCAAATACATGATCGGGCAGCGTAATGGCGGAAATATCCTTTTGCCACTGATAATACTCTTCATCAGTCACCTGTAATGAGGCCGGCACCGGGTTGTCGCTTTCGTCCTGCTGGCTTACCAGCATGGAGCGGAAATTCGCTTTATCCTGTACTTTATCCAGCCACAGACGAATGAGCATACGGTCGTATAACGCCTCCAGACTGCTGTCTGCTTCGGGAAGCTCGTTTGAGGCCGCCACCAGCAGGCGCATCGGAATTTTTTCTTCGTGCGCGCCGTTACGGAAATGGCGTTCGTTAATGGCGGTCAGCAGAGTGTTCAGGATTGCCGGGCCCGCTTTCCAGATCTCATCCAGAAAGACGATTTCCGCTTCAGGAAGATAACCCGTGGTCAGACGCTCATAGCGACCTTCATCTTTTAGCGCCTGAATGGAGAGAGGACCAAAAACCTCCTCGGGCGTGGAGAAACGCGTCATCAGATACTCAAAGGCGCGGGCGTGCTGAAAGGCGAACTTCAGACGACGGGCTATCAGGCTTTTGGCAATGCCTGGCGGGCCAAGTAAAAAGACGCTCTCACCGCTCAACGCTGCCAGCAGGCAAAGGCGAATGGCGTGGCTACGTTCATAAAGTCCCTTTTCCAGGGCGCTGCTCAGACGGGAAATTCTTTCCGCTAATAAATGTGGGTGAGCCATAATAAGGTGGCGTCCTTCCGCCAGATGTATCATGTTAACAGCGAGTATAGACGTTTCGCCACGAAGCAATAATAGACTGAAGCATCGTTTCTTTTTCTTTGCGCCAGGTTAATCTGACGTCGATTAGGGGTACGATTTTGCGATTAATCGTGCATACTGTGCGCCTTTTTTGTGGGCCAAGGGACTACGCACACATTTCATATATATACACTAAATCATTCAAACTGCATCAAGGTGGCAAAGGAGTGGATCCCCGGGAGCCTTGTCGTTTGAAAGATGCCATGTATAAACGAAAGACGAGTCTATGAGCACTGATAATAAACAATCATTGTCTGCGATCACTCTCGCAGCGATTGGGGTTGTCTATGGTGATATTGGTACCAGCCCACTTTATACACTTCGTGAATGCTTGTCCGGTCAGTTTGGTTTTGGTGTTGAACGTGATGCCGTATTTGGCTTTCTGTCGCTGATTTTCTGGCTGCTGATCTTTGTTGTTTCCATCAAGTATCTGACTTTTGTCATGCGCGCAGATAACGCCGGTGAGGGCGGGATTCTGACCTTAATGTCGCTAGCCGGGCGTAATACGTCGGCGAGAATGACGTCCACGCTGGTCATTATGGGGTTAATTGGCGGTAGCTTCTTCTACGGCGAAGTGGTGATTACACCCGCGATCTCAGTCATGTCGGCCATTGAAGGTCTGGAAATTGTGGCGCCGGAACTGGATACCTGGGTCGTCCCGCTTTCTATTATTGTGCTTACTCTGCTGTTTATGATTCAGAAACACGGAACGGGGATGGTCGGTAAGCTGTTTGCGCCGATTATGCTGACGTGGTTTTTGATTCTGGCCGGACTCGGCCTGCGCAGTATCATCGCTAACCCGGATGTGCTTCATGCCCTCAATCCCATGTGGGCGGCGAAGTTCTTCCTTGAGTACAAAACGGTGTCGTTTATTGCGCTGGGTGCTGTGGTGCTTTCGATTACCGGGGTTGAGGCGCTGTATGCGGATATGGGGCATTTCGGCAAACTGCCGATTCGTCTGGCCTGGTTCTCGGTTGTTCTTCCTTCATTAACGTTAAACTACTTTGGTCAGGGCGCATTGCTGCTCAAACACCCGGAAGCGATTAAGAACCCGTTCTTCCTGTTGGCGCCAGAGTGGGCGCTGATCCCGCTGCTGATTCTTGCCGCGCTGGCGACGGTTATCGCCTCTCAGGCGGTGATTTCCGGTGTCTTCTCGCTGACGCGCCAGGCGGTGCGGCTGGGATATTTGTCGCCCATGCGCATTATCCACACCTCCGAAATGGAGTCCGGGCAGATCTATATTCCGTTCGTGAACTGGATGCTCTATTTTGCGGTGGTTATTGTTATTGTCAGCTTTGAGCGTTCCAGCAACCTGGCGGCGGCATACGGTATTGCCGTTACCGGTACGATGGTGCTGACCTCGATTCTTTCTACCACCGTGGCGCGTAAAAACTGGCACTGGAATAAGTATTTTGTCGCGCTGATTCTGGTGGCGTTCTTGTGCGTTGATGTTCCGCTGTTCTCGGCAAACCTCGACAAGCTGCTGTCGGGCGGCTGGTTGCCGCTGACGCTGGGGATCGTGATGTTCATCATTATGACGACCTGGAAGAGCGAGCGTTTCCGTCTGCTGCGTCGTATGCATGAGCACGGTAACTCCCTGGAAGCCCTGATCGCCTCGCTGGAGAAATCGCCTCCGGTACGCGTCCCCGGTACGGCGGTGTATATGTCCCGCGCGCTGAACGTCATTCCGTTTGCGTTGCTGCATAACCTCAAGCACAACAAGGTGCTGCATGAACGCGTGATTCTGCTGACGCTACGCACGGAAGACGCGCCATACGTACACAATGTTCGCCGGGTGCAGATTGAGCAACTGTCGCCAACCTTCTGGCGCGTGGTGGCCAGCTACGGTTGGCGCGAAACGCCGAACGTTGAGGAAGTGTTCCACCGCTGCGGGCTGGAAGGGCTGAGCTGCCGGATGATGGAAACCTCTTTCTTTATGTCGCATGAATCGCTGATCCTCGGCAAACGCCCGTGGTATTTGCGTTTGCGCGGCAAGCTCTATCTGCTGTTGCAGCGTAATGCGCTGCGTGCGCCGGATCAGTTTGAAATCCCGCCGAACCGGGTTATCGAACTGGGAACGCAGGTCGAGATTTAAGCCTTTTAAAATGCCGGGCGGCGCTGCGCCGCCGAGCAATTATCCCCGTCGCATTTCACTTAGCGAAACGTTTCGACCCCGATCACAATTCCGTTACGTCATGATGGTTTTCTGCTCACTTCCGGGAGTAAACTTATTACCAGCGAAACGTTTCGCTAGTGGGGAAAGAAAATGAAGAAAGGCGCGGTACTTAATTCTGATATTTCATCGGTCATCTCCCGTCTGGGGCATACTGATACGCTGGTAGTGTGTGACGCAGGTTTACCTGTTCCATCCAGTACAACGCGTATCGATATGGCGTTAACCCAGGGCGTACCTTCTTTTATGCAGGTACTGGATGTCGTGACCCGTGAAATGCAGGTTGAGGCGGCTATTCTCGCGACGGAAATCAAAGAACATAATCCGCAACTCCACGAAACGTTGCTCAGCCATATTGAGCAACTGCAACAACACCAGGGAAACACCATAGAAATTCGTTACACCACGCATGAACATTTTAAAAAACTAACCGCAGACAGTCAGGCGGTGATTCGCAGCGGGGAGTGCTCCCCGTATGCGAATATTATTCTCTGTGCCGGCGTCACGTTCTGAGGCCATCATGGACGCATTACTGCAACTCAAAGGGATCGATAAAGCGTTCCCGGGCGTGAAAGCGCTATCTGGCGCCGCGTTAAATGTCTATCCAGGCCGCGTAATGGCGCTGGTGGGCGAAAATGGCGCGGGCAAATCCACCATGATGAAAGTCCTGACCGGTATCTATACCCGTGATGCGGGATCGTTATTGTGGCTGGGTAAAGAAACGACCTTCAATGGCCCAAAATCCTCGCAGGAAGCCGGGATTGGCATCATTCACCAGGAACTGAACCTGATCCCGCAGCTCACGATTGCCGAGAATATCTTTCTGGGGCGTGAGTTTGTAAATCGCTTTGGCAAAATCGACTGGAAAAAGATGTATGCCGAAGCGGATGTTCTGCTTGCCAGACTCAATCTGCGCTTCAAAAGCGACAGGCTGGTGGGCGAACTCTCTATCGGCGATCAGCAGATGGTCGAAATCGCCAAGGTACTGAGCTTCGAATCCCGAGTCATCATTATGGATGAACCCACGGATGCGCTCACTGATACCGAAACGGAATCGCTGTTCCGCGTCATCCGCGAGTTGAAATCGCAGGGACGCGGCATTGTCTATATCTCCCACCGCATGAAAGAGATCTTCGAGATTTGCGATGACGTGACGGTTTTCCGCGACGGGCAGTTTATTGCCGAGCGTGAAGTGGCATCGCTGACCGAAGATTCGCTGATTGAAATGATGGTCGGACGTAAGCTTGAAGATCAGTACCCGCGTCTGGATAAAGCGCCAGGCGAGGTACGCCTGAAAGTCGATAACCTGTGCGGCCCCGGCGTTAATAATGTCTCCTTTACTCTGCGCAAAGGGGAAATTCTGGGGATCTCCGGTTTGATGGGCGCCGGGCGTACGGAACTGATGAAAGTGCTGTACGGCGCGCTGCCGCGCACCAGCGGTTACGTCACGCTCGACGGGCATGAAGTGATTACCCGTTCACCGCAGGATGGCCTGGCTAACGGTATTGTTTATATCTCTGAAGACCGTAAACGCGACGGCTTAGTGCTCGGCATGTCGGTAAAAGAGAATATGTCGCTCACCGCGCTGCGTTATTTCAGCCGCGCTGGCGGCAACCTGAAACATAAAGATGAACAGCAGGCGGTGAGTGACTTTATCCGTCTGTTCAATGTGAAAACGCCGTCGATGGAGCAGGCTATCGGGTTGCTCTCTGGCGGCAATCAGCAGAAAGTCGCCATTGCGCGTGGACTGATGACCCGCCCCAAAGTGCTGATCCTCGATGAGCCAACCCGCGGCGTGGACGTTGGCGCGAAGAAAGAAATTTATCAGCTTATCAACCAGTTTAAGGCCGATGGCCTGAGCATCATTCTGGTCTCATCTGAGATGCCAGAAGTATTGGGTATGAGCGATCGCATTATCGTCATGCATGAAGGGCATCTCGGCGGTGAATTCACTCGCGAGCAGGCCACCCAGGAAGTGTTAATGGCTGCCGCTGTGGGCAAGCTTAATCGCGTGAATCAGGAGTAAAAAAGATGACTATCCAGGCTGTTTCTGGTCGCCGTTATTTCACTAAAGCGTGGCTGATGGAGCAGAAATCGCTCATCGCTCTGCTGGTGCTGATCGCGATTGTTTCTACCATGAGTCCCAACTTTTTTACCGTTAATAACCTGTTTAACATTCTCCAGCAAACGTCCGTCAACGCTATCATGGCCGTCGGGATGACGCTGGTTATCCTGACGTCAGGCATCGATCTTTCCGTTGGTTCCCTGCTGGCGCTTACCGGCGCGGTTGCCGCTTCAATTGTAGGGATTGAAGTGAATGCGCTGGTGGCCGTTGCGGCGGCGCTGGCGTTAGGCGCCGCCATTGGCGCGGTGACCGGCGTGATCGTGGCAAAAGGTCGCGTGCAGGCGTTTATCGCCACGCTGGTGATGATGCTTCTGCTGCGCGGCGTCACGATGGTGTACACCAACGGAAGCCCGGTGAATACCGGCTTTACGGATAACGCCGATCTCTTCGGCTGGTTCGGGATTGGCCGCCCGCTGGGCGTTCCGACGCCGGTCTGGATTATGGGCATCGTCTTCCTGGCGGCGTGGTACATGCTGCATCATACTCGCCTGGGTCGCTATATCTATGCGCTGGGCGGCAACGAAGCGGCAACGCGTCTGTCGGGTATCAGCGTCAGTAAAGTCAAAATCATCGTCTATTCGCTTTGTGGTCTGCTGGCCTCGCTGGCGGGCATCATCGAAGTGGCTCGTCTCTCCTCCGCGCAGCCAACGGCGGGTACGGGTTATGAGCTGGATGCCATCGCAGCGGTTGTGTTAGGCGGCACCAGCCTGGCGGGCGGTAAAGGGCGCATTGTTGGGACATTGATCGGCGCATTGATTCTCGGTTTCCTTAATAATGGTTTGAATTTGTTAGGTGTTTCCTCCTATTACCAGATGATCGTCAAAGCGGTGGTGATTTTGCTGGCGGTACTGGTAGACAACAAAAAGCAGTAACAACGACTACAGGACATCTTAAATATGAACATGAAAAAACTGGCTACCCTGGTTTCTGCTGTTGCGCTGAGCGCCACCGTGAGCGCGAATGCGATGGCGAAAGACACCATTGCTCTGGTGATCTCCACGCTCAACAACCCGTTCTTTGTCACCCTGAAAGAGGGGGCGCAGAAAGAAGCGGATAAACTGGGCTATAACCTGGTCGTGCTGGACTCCCAGAACAACCCGGCGAAAGAGCTGGCTAACGTTCAGGATTTAACCGTTCGCGGCACTAAAATTCTGCTGATCAACCCAACCGATTCCGACGCGGTAGGCAACGCGGTTAAGATGGCTAACCAGGCGAAGATTCCGGTTATCACCCTTGATCGCCAGGCAACCAAAGGCGACGTTGTCAGCCATATTGCTTCCGATAACGTGCTGGGCGGCAAAATCGCCGGTGATTACATCGCGAAGAAAGCAGGTGAAGGCGCGAAAGTGATTGAACTGCAAGGCATCGCCGGAACATCCGCAGCGCGTGAGCGTGGCGAAGGCTTCCAGCAGGCCGTTGCAGCACACAAATTTAATGTACTGGCCAGCCAGCCTGCTGACTTTGACCGCACCAAAGGTCTGAACGTCATGCAGAACCTGCTGACTGCGCATCCTGATGTGCAGGCGGTATTCGCACAGAACGACGAAATGGCGCTGGGTGCGCTGCGCGCTCTGCAAACCGCAGGTAAATCTGATGTGATGGTGGTTGGATTTGATGGTACGCCGGATGGCGAGAAGGCGGTAAATGATGGCAAACTGGCTGCGACTATCGCTCAGTTGCCGGATCAGATTGGCGCTAAAGGCGTTGAAACCGCTGATAAAGTACTGAAAGGCGAGAAAGTTCAGGCCAAATATCCGGTTGACCTGAAACTTGTCATCAAGCAGTAATAACGGCTCAGGCCGTTCGCGGTCTGATGGCGACATAAATACGCCATCCTCAGAGAGTTGTTTGAAGATGAAAGCGTAAAAAGAAAAGCAGGGCACGCGCCACCCTAACCCGGTGGCGCACTTTACTGGACATCCCGAACATGAAAACCGCAGGCAACCTTGTCGTCCTTGGCAGTATTAATGCCGATCACATCCTCAACCTCGAATCTTTTCCTGCGCCAGGCGAAACCGTAACGGGCACCCAATATCAGGTGGCATTCGGCGGTAAAGGCGCGAATCAGGCGGTGGCCGCAGGGCGCAGCGGCGCAAATATCGCGTTTATTGCCTGTACTGGCGATGACGATATTGGCGAGAGCGTGCGTAAACAGTTAGCCAGCGATAACATTGATATTGCTCCGGTCAGCGTGATTAACGGGGAATCTACCGGAGTCGCGCTGATTTTTGTTAATGGCGAAGGGGAAAATGTCATCGGCATTCATGCTGGCGCCAATGCCGCATTGTCGCCAGCGCTGGTGGAAGCGCAACGCGAGCGTATCGCCGGGGCTTCTGCGCTATTGATGCAGCTCGAGTCGCCGATTGAAAGCGTGCTGGCGGCGGCAAAAATTGCGCATCAGAACAACACTACCGTTGCGCTTAACCCGGCTCCGGCGCGTGAACTGTCTGATGAGCTGCTGGCGCTGGTGGACATCATTACGCCAAATGAAACCGAAGCGGAAAAGCTCACGGGAATTCGCGTCGAAAGTGATGAAGATGCCGCTAAAGCAGCGCAGGTGCTGCATGATAAAGGCATTCATACCGTACTGATTACGTTAGGCAGCCGCGGCGTGTGGGCCAGCGTGAAGGGCGAAGGCCGTCGTGTGCCGGGGTTTAAAGTGAACGCCGTTGATACGATAGCCGCCGGGGATACTTTTAATGGTGCGTTAGTTACCGCCTTACTGGAAGAGACGCCGCTGCCGGAGGCCATTCGCTTTGCCCATGCCGCTGCTGCGATTGCGGTGACACGCAAAGGTGCGCAACCTTCTGTTCCGTGGCGTGAAGAGATAGAGGCGTTTTTAGGTCAGCAGAGGTAACGTTTGGCTACAATGAAGGATGTTGCCCGTCTGGCGGGCGTTTCCACTTCAACTGTTTCGCACGTTATTAATAAAGATCGCTTTGTCAGTGAAGCTATCACCGGGAAAGTGGAAGCGGCGATTAAAGAGTTAAACTACGCGCCTTCAGCGTTGGCGCGTAGCCTGAAATTAAATCAGACCCGCACAATCGGCATGCTGATCACTGCCAGTACCAATCCTTTTTATTCAGAACTGGTGCGCGGCGTTGAACGTAGCTGCTTTGAGCGGGGCTACAGCCTGGTATTGTGTAATACCGAAGGCGATGAGCAGCGAATGAACCGCAATCTGGAAACGCTGATGCAAAAGCGGGTCGATGGCCTATTGCTGCTCTGTACGGAGACGCATCAACCCTCCCGGGAGATCATGCAGCGTTATCCCTCTATTCCTACCGTGATGATGGACTGGTCGCCCTTTGATGACGAAGGGGATTGCGATCTGATCCAGGACAACTCCCTTCTGGGCGGCGATTTAGCGACGCAATACCTGATTGATAAAGGTTTTACCCGAATAGCCTGCATTACCGGCCCGCTGGACAAAACGCCCGCGCGTTTGCGGCTGGAAGGGTATCGGGAAGCCATGAAACGCGCGGGGCTGGAAATTCCTGAAGGGTATGAGATCACAGGAGATTTCGAGTTTGGCGGCGGATTTGAAACCATGCAAATGCTGCTGTCCCATAAACAACGCCCACAGGCGGTATTTGCCGGCAATGATGCAATGGCCGTCGGTGCGTATCAGGCGCTTTATCAGGCAGGGTTGCGCATCCCTCAGGATATGGCGGTGATTGGCTATGATGATATTGAACTGGCGCGCTACATGACGCCGCCGCTGACGACGATTCATCAACCGAAAGATGAACTGGGTGAGTTGGCCATTGACGTGTTGATTCACCGTATGGCACAACCCACGTTACAACAGCAGCGTCTGCAACTTACTCCTGTTCTGATGGCGCGGGGGTCGGTTTAGGTTTGTGCCGTTCTTTGATCAGATTGCGGCCATCTTTGGCTTTCAGCAACATGAACATCAGCGCGGATACCACCGTAATAGCGCCCATCGTAATAAAGGTATAGTGGAACTGTTCAACCGTATTGGTTCCCTCAATCCCTTCATAGAGACGCAATACGGCAGCGCTGATCGCTACCCCTAAACTGATGGAAAGCTGCTGCGTGACGGCCAGCAGACTGTTGCCGCTGCTGGCGTTATCATCGGTTAGGTCCGCAAGGGTGATGGTGTTCATGGCGGTAAACTGCGTGGACATCGCCATCCCCAGAACAAACAGCGGCAGAATCAACATCCATACCGGCATGGCGGGGGATTGCAAAGAGAACTGCGCAATCATCAGGCCAATAAATACCGTAATGCCGACCAGCGTCGTCTTGTACCCCAGTTTGCGCAGCACCTGAGTGACCGCTGATTTCGCCAGAATAGAACCCAGCGCCGTCGGGGCCATCATGCAGCCGGCTATCAGCGCCGGGTATCCAAATCCTACCTGTATCATCAGCGGCATCAGGAAGGGAACGCATCCCGTTCCCAGACGCGTGGCGAGGTTTCCTGCTATCCCAACGGAGAACGTGCGCGTTCTGAACAGCGAAAGTGAAATCAACGGCGTTGGGTGTCGACGCGCATGGCGAATATAGGCCAGCAGCAGCACGATACTGCTCAGAATAATGGTTAATGCTATCCAGGTTGCGACGATCTTCTCGCCGAAAAGCTCCATTCCGCTGGAGAACAGCACCAGACTCAAACCAAAGAGGAAGAAGCCGGTCATGTCGAAACGGCGTCGCGGCGTGGTGAAGTTTGGCATGTACTTACGGGCATACAGGATACCGACAATGCCAATGGGAATATTAATCAGGAAGATCCAGTGCCAGCTTGCCCATGTCACCAGTATGCCCCCCAATACCGGGCCGAGGATAGGGCCGACCAGGCCTGGCATCGTCACGAAATTCAGAACCGGAAGCAGTTCACTTCGGGGGTAAGCGCGTAATAATGCCAGACGGGCGACCGGCATCATCATTGCGCCGCCGATCCCCTGCACCACGCGGAAGACAACCAATTCAGCTAATGAGCCAGAAAGCGCGCATGCCAGCGAGCCGAGCGTAAACAGACTGACGGCAATAATAAAGACGCGACGGGTGCCAAAGCGATCGGCCAGCCATCCGCTTACCGGAATCAGCATCGCGACCGTCAGGGTATAACTGATAATAGCGGACTGCATGGCAAGAGGAGAACGGTTGAGGCTGTGCGCGATAGCGGGTAGAGCGGTATTAAGAATGGTGGCATCCAGCGCCTGCATAAAAAAAGCCATGGCCGCTATCCACGGCAACCCGGCCATACTGCGCGCTTTTTTCTCTGACATTCGGTATCCCGTTACTTGTCCGGTTGTTCGTTCGGCGCTATCAACAATGCCTGGCACGCTTTAAAGGCGCGATCGCCATCACTGTCGGCTATGGCATCTACAATAGCCTGGTGTAAATCCAGCTTCACCACATCGTTATAGGTAATAGAGGTGAAGTAGGTGTGATAGACCGAATGGAACAGCGAGGCAAAAGAGATTAAGAACGGATTCGCGCTCATTTCATAAATATGCTCATGCCACGCCATATCGACTTCAATCCAGCGTTCGCGTCTGAAGTTCTTCTTCAACGCCACCATCTCTTCCATTAAGGTATTCAGATGCGCTTTCTGTTCCGCTGATCCGATCGTCGCTGCCAGTGAACATGCCTGCGGTTCGAGACTGATACGCATCACCAGAAAATGATTAATAACCTGATGGAAGTTTTCTTCTGTCATCCACCAGGTGAGCAGTTCCTGATCGAGGAAGTTCCAGTTTGCCTGCGGCATAACACGCGTACCAATACGAGGACGGGGCAACACCATGCCTTTTGCTGTTAGCGTCTTCACTGCCTCACGTACCGCCGTGCGACTCACGCCAAATTGCTCGCCCAGTTCGATTTCTCCGGGAAGAATGGTGCCGGGCGCGTATTCACCCTTTAAGATTCGCTGCGCCAGCTTCTCAGCCAGAACGTAGGAAAGATTTTTCTGTGCAGCTAACTGTTGTGCGCTTAAAGGCATAAATGTTTGTCCTTTCTCTTTTCTTATTCATTAGTATGCCATCAGGAAGTGTGATTAAGGTTGTAAAAACGGCAAATTGCTTATTTTATGGCATGTTAATAGTGGTTTTGCTTAAAAAGAAAGCAGTCGGAAAATAATTTTAAATTTCCCCTTGTCAGGCCGGAATAACTCCCTATAATGC